>CAYWGC010000032.1:0-42233 GCA_964457755.1 uncultured Thermodesulfobacteriota bacterium
AGTTCTGCGCAACAAACTTAAATGGGGCGAACGTTACCAAAATAGTTTTCAGTAATTGACCTATGCTTAAACATCTCACCATCAGCAACTTCAAACTGATCGACTACCTTGAATGTGATTTCAATTCCGGTTTAACCGTTCTGACCGGCGAAACCGGGGCTGGCAAATCGATCATTCTAAGCGCCCTGATCACCCTGCTGGAAAGCAAATCGGGCAGTGACATTTTCCATGACGAGAAACTCCCGGTCATAATCAGTGCTATTTTTGCATTACCAAAAAAACCTGCCCTCCATTCGCAACTTAACGACCTCGGCTTCGCAAGCGACCAGAATGAGCTCATTTTACGCCGCCATATCAGTCGGAAAAACCACGGCGGCATCAATAATCGTGTATATCTCAACGACCAACCAACCACCGGCAAAACCGTCACCGCTCTGGCCAGTCACCTGGTTGAATTTGTCGACCAACACCAGCAGCAAAGCTTGCGCGACCCCAAAGAACCGCTCCGACTAATCGACGCCTTTGGCGGTTTTTTGCCATTATTGGCAGATTACAAAAAACTGTTCACAGAGCATCAAAACTGTGAACGTCAACTTGCCCAGTGGCAGGAAAAAATCAGCGTGGCAGCCCGCCAGATGGACTATTACACCCACCAACTTAAAGAGTTAAATGAGGCTCGCCTTGATCCTCAAGAAGAGGGAGAGCTGATCACCCAACGCCAACAATACCTGCAGATCGGCAAACTTAGAGAGCTGACCCGTGAGGCTGAAGAGCTCTGTTACACAAATAGCAGCTCAATTATTGACAACTGTTATCAACTGCTTAAAATCTCTACCGAACTTTCACGCCGGGACCCTGAAGCCCCCCAAAGCGAAGAGACCTTAACCGGAATCGTTGACACCCTGCAAGACATCTACAAAGAAAATCGCGACTACATGTCCCGCCTTGAGATTGACGACCAGACGATCGAAGAGACTGAAGAACGCCTGGCCATCCTGGAACGCCTCAAAAGAAAGTTTGCCACTGACATTAACGGTTTGATTGAGCTCCAGAAAGAACTTGAAGAGCAGGTTCAGGGCTGGAAAAATCGTGATGCAGAAAAAGAGCGCCTGAACCAGAAACTCACAAAAAAAAGAGAAGAGATGTTTAAGGTGGCGGAAAAACTCAGCCAAGACCGGCAAAAACAGGGAAAGATTCTGGCGCAAACAGTAACTCAACACCTGCATGATCTTAACTTGGCTAAAGCCCGCTTTATCATCAACAGAGAAGAGGTTAACTGTTCAGCATCGGGTAAGGATCACATCACTTTCCACTTTAGCGCCAACCCCGGTGAAGAACCGGCACCAATCGGGGATATCGCCTCAGGCGGTGAACTATCAAGACTGTTACTGGCCCTGAAAACTACGCTAGCTGATCATTTTCAGTTACCAACTATGATTTTTGACGAGGTTGATACTGGCTTAGGCGGCGGCACCGCGGCCGCCGTCGGCCGCAAAATCACCGATATCGCAAAAAACTGCCAGGTTCTCACCGTCACCCACCTGCCCCAGGTTGCAGCTTTTGCGGATCAGCACTTTGTCATTGATAAGATAATTTGTCCGGAAAAAGAGCAGACCACGATCCGACTCAATGAAATCAGATCTAATCAGGAAGCCGAACGGATTCATGAACTGGCCCGTATGGGCAGTGGTGAAGAGATCACGAAAGAGGCTGAAGAACACGCTAAAGCCTTACGTCAAGAAGCTAAGCCCAAGGCCCAAAGGCACAGAGGCTGAAGGCGCACAGCTTTTATCGAAAAAGGAAATTTAAATGATTCGCCAAGCCACCATAAAAGATGTCAAAACCATCCAGGACACACTTGAACACTACGCCAAAAAGGGCTTGCTACTGCCCCGTTCGCTTAGCGATCTCTATGACAACTTAAGGGATTTCATCGTTTATGAAAAGAGCGGAGAGACTTTTGGCGTCAGCGCCCTGCATGTCTGCTGGGAAGATTTGGGGGAAATTCGTTCGCTGGCAGTACTACCGCCCTACACAAAACAGGGAATCGGTCGAGAGCTGGTCTCCGACTGCGAAAAAGAGGCTCTTAAACTGGGCTTAAAAAGACTTTTCACGCTGACCTATCAAGAGAGTTTCTTCGCCGGACTCGGCTATCAGACTATCGATAAAAGCCGGCTTCCCCGTAAAGTCTGGGGAGATTGCTTAAAATGTGTCAAATTTCCCGACTGTGATGAGATCGCCATGATTAAAGAGCTAAAGATCTAATGCGGGGACAAGCCCCGCAACCCCGAAGTGGCCTTTTTGGCCCACAAATAAGTGCTCTTATCAGAACATTTTCTTGTTTTTCCAAACAGATAATGACCTGTAAGGCACTAATCCTCTTCACCAACCACCCGGTTACGTCCACCTTTCTTACCTCTATAGAGAGCTTGATCAACCCTTTCAACATAGCTCTCCAGGGTATCATTTTCCTGTAATGTGCCAACCCCGATACTAACCGTTACTGAAAATGGTTTTCCCTTATAGGTAAAACGACTAACTTCGACCTTTTGTCGGATACGTTCTGCGACTTCAAGGGCCTGCGGATATGGAGTATGCGGTAAAATCAGGGCAAATTCCTCACCGCCATAGCGTGCCAGAACGTCGATCTCACGGATCTCTTTCTGCATAACCTCACTTAAAATTCGTAAAACCCCATCCCCGGTGCGATGCCCATAAGTGTCATTTACTGACTTAAAATGATCAATATCGACGATTGCCAAAGCCGTCGGCCTCCCATAGCGCTGGTATCCCATCATCTCTTGCTTTATCTTCTCATCGTAAGCCCGGCGGTTATAAATTCTGGTCAAAGGGTCAATGATTATCTCCTGCTTGACCTTCTCCATCTGTTTTTTCAGGGTCTCAACCTGTTTATTAGCATCACTGACTTGCTCCCGGGCCTGCTGCACATCTTCCACCATCTGCCGGGTGCGAGTTTGCAAACTCTGCGCCTGCTGTAACAATAACTCACGAATCTCCTGAACTTCATCCAGGCTTTTAGCCTGCCGCAAACGCTCAACACACTCATCCAGACCACTGTCAAAGTCACCGCTACTGAGCAATAGACCAGAGATCGAATCTGCCAGAATACTTATAATCTTTTTCAGTTCATCACGCTCTCGACTGGTTTCATCTTCAAGAAAAACATTGTGTGAAAAAAGACGTTTAAACTTCACAGCATAAAGAGTCATCGCCTCAGGCGTGACAACATCTTCAAGATCTTCCCGACATTGCCGAAAAAGCTCCTTACTCTCTTTACTCTGAAAAGAGACACCTTCGATCTGACTTAATGCCATACTAACCAATGATTTAAACTCAGCGATCAGGTTACGCATATCATTTTCAATATTTGACTGGGTCAAAAGATCATTTTTCAAGCTTTGCACAGTCGTCAGCAGACGCTTGACATCGACCGGCTGTTCCTTGATAAGCAGCTCTTTGACCTGTTTATGGATGCGTTTTATCTGACTGGCATTAGCCGCACTCTGCAAGGATTCATACAACGACCCTAAAACCTTACCCGAGCCCTGATCGGCAGAGAGTGACCCCTGCAGGGTCTTCAACAAAAAGACGGAAAGTTCCTTATACTCTTTAATCATATCAATATTCATCAGCCCAACCTGCTTTGATTTAAATTTTCAAACACAGGAACTTTTTTCCTGCCGCAATGGAAGAACAACCTTAAAAGAGCTCCCACTGGCACTTTCACTCGTAAAACTGATCTCACCTTGATGCTGAGCAACTATCGTTTGCGCCGTAAAGAGACCCAGCCCCGTCGCCCCACCTTCTGCAGCAACCTCTTTGGTTGAAAAGAAGGGGTCAAAGAGATGTTTTTGACACTCTGCACTGATACCTGCACCGTTATCTCTGACTGAAAAGAAAATATGATCTTCATCATCCTGACCGGTAGTTAAGACGATCTGCCCGCAAAAACCCTTCTCCTTTTTATTTTTTCTCTCTCTGATGGCTTGGGCCGCATTCAGCGTCAGGTTTAAAATAACCTGCTGAATCTGCCCTTTTTCCATCCTCACAGAGGCCAGCTCTTCCTGAAAATCTTTGACCACAACAACCTGCTCGCGCTCCAGTTCATAACGACTGAAAGAGAGGGCATCCTCAATCACCTGATTCAACGAAAGAGGGAACATCTCTTTACGTTCAGGATGAGAAAAAACCATCAAATTACCGGCCATCAAATTTAAGGCTTCGACCTGCCCGCGAAGCCTGCCAAGCAACTTCAAATCTTTTTCACGATCTTCAGAAGATGCTTCAAAACGCATCTGCAAAAGCTGGACAACACCATAAATTGCGGCCAGATAGTTATTCAAATCATGCGCAATCCCGGCCGCCATCTGCCCGACACTGGCCATTTTTTCAGATCTAATAACCTGATCTTCCATCATCACCAGAGGACTCGTATCCTGGATATAGATTACCACCTCACGGCTGCCGCTGTCTCCCTCATGAAAAATTGGATAATAGAAAATATTAGCATACTCACGCCCAGCCCGACGTCCTTCGACCCGTAACAGGTTACGGTTTTTTCCATCAGCCAGACACTCGCGCGGCATACAATCGGGACAGGGAGTATTACGGTGCCGGAAAACCTGATAACAATGTTTGCCGACAAGATCTTTCGGCGTGGCCTTGAAATGAGCCGCCTCGGCCCGATTGACAGTCTGAATAACATAGTTGTCATCAATTAGATAAAGGCCATTTTCAAGGGCATCCAGGGTCCGACGATAACGTTTTCGACTTTCATTAATCTTGCTATTCTGTTTTTCTAAAACCCGGGAAAAATTTTCCAGCTGCCGACTGCGGGAGAGCAGCTCTTCATATTGGTTCACTAAGAGCCCGATCGAACCATCCAGGATTTGCAAGTAGCTCCCCATATCTACCGGTTCACCATGAGCTACAACTTCATCGGTTTCAGCCTTATATTTTTCGACAACCAATACCAGTTCATCGAGTTTAGCCCGAACCGGCCAGACAACTTTCAGCAAAAACCAGACCAGTGCCAGCGCCACCAAAAGATGAACAACCAGGGATAAATTTGCTAATAAAGCTGCGCCCGGGAAAACGAGCAGCCCCAACCCCGCGAGCATACTTAAAGCGATAATAAATTTGATAAAAAATGTCGCCTTCAAGCGAGAGAGAAGATTAATAGACAACCCGGTTCCTCCCCTCTTTTTTGGCTTGATAGAGTTTCTTGTCGGCGCGCTCAACCAAGACCCCGGGTTCTCTCATCGAAGCCTCGTAAACCGCTACCCCAAGACAGATCGTCAAGCAACCTTCAGTCTGACCGGCCAATAAAGGCTGTTGCTCCTGACCGGCAATCTCGGCCTTCTCAATCTCAAGCCGAAAGCGCTCGGCCGCGCTGGCCGTATCCTCAAGTCCGCCATGACAGATAACCGCAAACTCTTCGCCCCCATAGCGTGCTACAATGTCACTATGTCGGGCATTATCCCGGAGAATATTAGCCACACTCACAAGTACTTTATCACCGGCCGGATGACCGTGGGTGTCATTGTAATGCTTAAAATGATCGATATCGATCATAATCAGGGAGAGGGCCCCTAAGTAACGCTGAATGCGGTCAAACTCCTCCCGCAAGCGCTGTTGAAAATGGCGATGGTTATAGAGGCCAGTCAGTCCATCCGTAATTACCAGATTACTTAAAATTTCCTCTTTTTCGCGCAATTCGGCGATTAAAATGGCCTGTTGAAAGGCGGCTTCCCGTAAGATCTCAGCCGCCCCGCGGTCACGCTGATCAGAGAGAATACGATCTAACTGAGCCTTTAAAATCAAACTCTCTTCGCGCGCCTTATCGAGCTCTTTTTCTAGATGAGCCCGACTTGGTTCAAGCTTTTTCCCAGCCATAGTTTTCATAAACCCCACAAAAAAATTGCCTAAACAGACTATCTCTGCTATAGCCACCACCCTCCTAACATACTGTATGAAAAGCAAAAACTCAACCCGTAAAAACAGCCCGGCAAATAATTTATAAGAAACCATCTATGACGCTTCCCGAAATTTCAACCAGCAAACCCCTTACCAGCGCACCCGAACCAGTTACCGTCCCTCGTTCGGCCCATCCGATTTCCCGAAAAAATATCGATGCC
The DNA here is from genome assembly GCA_964457755.1 of uncultured Thermodesulfobacteriota bacterium. Taxonomy (GTDB): domain Bacteria; phylum Desulfobacterota; class Anaeroferrophillalia; order Anaeroferrophillales; family Tharpellaceae; genus Tharpella. The sequence goes on from CAYWGC010000032.1 coordinate 6,159, forward strand.
AATGCCACCAAGATTCTTTACCGACTTAAAAACCGGGGTTTTACCGCATATCTTGCCGGCGGCGCCGTCAGAGACATGCTTTTGGGACAAACTCCCGCCGACTTCGACATCGTCACCGATGCCACCCCGAAACAACTTAAAAAGCTGTTTCGAAACTCACGCATTATCGGGCGCCGCTTTCAGCTCGTCCATATTTTCTTCCACAGTGAGAACCGTTCAACCCCGCAGATTTTTGAGACGGCAACCTTTCGCCGTCCGGCAACCTCAGACAATGACGACCATAAACGCATCAAAGAGCAACCGGAGTTGGCTAACAACCTCTTCGGCTCTCCCGGTGAAGATGCTCTGCGCCGGGATTTCACCATCAATGCCCTCTTCTATAATATTGCCGATTTTTCCGTCATTGACCATGTTAACGGCCTCCACGATCTCAAAGATCGTATCATTCGTATTATCGGCGACCCCGACCAACGTTTTGCCGAAGACCCGGTCCGGGTTTTACGAGCCCTTGAGTTTGCCTGCCGCCTCAATTTTACGATTGAAAATGAAACTGCTAAAGGCCTTATAGCAGAAGCCCACGCCTTGGCGAGCGTACCAGCCAGCCGTTTACGCGAAGAGTTAAAGGGGCTCTACACTAAAAAAGTAACCGCCGCCCTCCTCTCTCTGGGCGACCATTACCAGATTAACCACCATTGGCTCCCGGCCCCCATCGCCGACACCACACCCCAAATTATCCCTTTTTTGCGGCAAATTGAAGACTTTTTACCACTTTCTGAAAACAGCAATGAGCTTGAAAAAATGATATTCATGGCCCTAATTCTACCCGGCATCCTAAAAAAGTATCCCCTAGCTGACGGCATTCGCCTCAATTTAGTGCAAGAAGAGGTTGAGGAGAGCCTTAAACCTTTAAATGAGCGTTTCAGTTTGCCCCGCTTTCAACGTCATACCATTAAAGAGATCTTCACTTTGCTCTACCGCTTAGGCCGCGGTGACAAACGCATCAATCAACTACTCAAAAAAGATAATTTTTTCGCGGCCCTCTTTTTCTATGCAGTCATCTTAAAAACGCAGACACCGCGACCTTCGCACTTCTCTTTCTGGACTCAACAAATTAACCGTATAAAGCGTAACAGCAGAGCCCAGGGACTGGACTACGGCAGCCTTTTTTCTAAATCCACTCAGGACTAAAGATAATGCAAGCGCAACTTAACTTAGGCCAGATCAGCTATTTAAACTGCTGGCCGCTCTACCATCAACTCCAGGACCCCGCAATCTCTCAGAGCTTCACCTTGAAAACAGGACATCCAGCCGAGCTTAATCAGGATCTTGAAAATGGCGAGATCGACATCAGCCCATCATCCTCAATCCTGCCGGCGGTAAGTCCCATAAATGATTATTTTGTAATGCCTGACATTGCCATCACTTCACTCAGTGAGGTACGCAGCGTCATCCTCTTAAGTCGCCGGCCGCTGGCACAGCTCAACGGGTCCAGTATAACCCTGACCAGCCACTCTTTAACCTCCATATTTCTTTTAAAGATCATCCTTTTCCATTTGCAAAAACTTGATCCGGAAAACATAATCTTCACCACCCAAGAGTTCACCCCCAAACAAACTGAAGATGCCTCTCTAATCATCGGCGATCAAGCCTTAAAGTTCTTCCATAACCCTCCAACCGGTTTCAGGATCTACGATTTAGGTCAAATCTGGTACCAGTTCACAGGTCTGCCTTTTGTCTACGCCCTCTGGATTGGACGCCAAACAGCCCGCAAAGAAAAAAGTCGGGCCCTCATCGAACTGCACCGGCGACTGACCGAAATCATTGCAGAAATTCCCGGAAAACTTGCGGAGATGGCAGCTTTAGCACTGGCAGACAAGAACATAACATCTACGCTCAACGCTTCTCAGCTACTCGCCTATTGGCAAAAAGCAATTTCATACAAACTTGACCAACAAGCCCTGGCCGGCCTTAACCTCTTTTATCAATACGCCAGCGATCTTGGCTTGATCGACAAGATCCCCACACTGGCATTTTTTCCGCAACCCGACAACTCCTAGCAACCCCAAACAGACAACTTCAACTTGCTTTAGAAGCCTTAATAGGATACATTGAAAAGATGGATAAACAACCCGCAGCAGCCCAATTAATCGAAGCCTCAACCCAACTACAAGAGTTATTGGCAAGCGTTTGCCAGGACTGTGGTTCAGACTTGGATATAGCTATAAAAAGCTGTTGTGCAGCCTTAAAAAACGGCAACAAGATCCTCTTTTTCGGCAATGGCGGCAGCGCTACTCAAGCCCAGCACCTAGCCGCCGAACTGATCAACCGTTTTTTAATTAACCGGCGCCCCCTGGCGGCTCTGGCCTTAACTTCAGACTCCGCCGTCACCACCTCCATCAGCAACGACTTCTCCTTTAGCGAACTTTTCGCCCGCCAGCTCGAAGGTCTGGGAAGGGCTGGCGACATCGCTATAGCTCTCTCGACAAGCGGCACTTCGGCAAATATTTTTGAGGGTTTAAAAAAAGCCCGTGAACTAAATATGACAACCATCGGCCTGCTTGGCCGGGATGGCGGTGACTGTCTTAGTCTCTGCGATATAACCCTGCTCGTACCCAGCTCCAACACCGCCCGTATCCAGGAAATCCACCTGCTGCTTGGCCATCTGCTCTGCGGCCAGGTAGAAAAGGAGATGGCTTTGTAACATGGAAAACATCGAACTTGACAAAAGAAAACTAAAGACCTACGCGCTGGCGTCACGCCCTAGTAAAGTCAGCATCAGCCGATTTGCGAGAAAGCTTAACAGCAAAGAGAGCGCTGCCAGCCTCATCGACAAATTACCAGGTTTTCTGGCGGCCGATGACCTGAAAAAAGTAATCAACGCAGTCATCACAGCCCACCAGAGTCAGCACCCGATCCTGCTCGGCATGGGAGCCCATGTCATCAAGGTCGGCCTGACCCCTCTCATTCTGCAACTGCTCGAAAAAAAAATCCTTAACGGCATCGCCTTAAATGGGGCAGGAATTATTCACGATTTTGAACTGGCTTTCGCTGGCCACACCTCCGAAGAGGTCACTGACGGAATTACCGGGGGTAATTTCGGCATGGCCCAGGAAACCGGTGAGCTTTTAAACCGCGCCATTTTACTAGGCGATCGCGAGGGCCTGGGCCTGGGCACGGCCGTCGGCAAGATGATCTGGGAAGAAAAACTCCCGCATCGCGAGAGCAGCCTCCTGGGTCAATGCTACCGGATGCAGGTACCGGTCACGGTTCATGTCGCCATCGGCACTGACATTATCCATATGCATGCCGCCGCCGACGGGGCCGCCATCGGCCGCACCAGTTTCAAAGACTTCGACAAATTCTGTGGCCTGGTTGCACAACTTGAAGATGGTGTCTACATCAATCTGGGCTCAGCCGTAGTCCTGCCCGAAGTTTTTCTCAAGGCGATCTCTCTGGTTCGCAATCTGGGCCATCAAGTTAACAATCTGACTACTGTCAATATGGATTTCAAGCGTCACTATCGCTCTTTTGAAAATGTCGTTAAACGTCCAACCCTCGGTAGTGGACAAGGCTACCAGTTAATCGGCCACCATGAAATCATGTTTCCTTTGCTGGTTGCAGGAATACTGGCTCGATTGGAGGAATAAAGGAAATCAATGGATCTATCAGACTACCGCATTGGCATTATCGGCAGCGGCAATATGGGCAAAGCCATCATTAAAGGCCTGCAGGCAGCCAAGCAGAGCCCGACGCTTAGGGCCTGGGATGCACTAAGCGAGAATCGAAAATTTCTCAAAGATGAGTTCGGGGTCACGGTTCCTAAAGACAACCAGGAGCTGGTTTTAAACAGCGACATTATTATCCTCGCAGTCAAACCCCAGGTTATCGATCCGGTAATGGCTGAAATTGCAGACACCCTGACTGCAGATAAACTGCTTATTTCGATCGCCGCCGGAGTACCCTGCCAGCGCCTTGAAAAAGCGCTGCCTAAACCGGTTCCCACAGTGCGTATCATGCCCAACACCCCGGCCCTGATTAATCGCGGCATCTCGGCGATTGCGGCCGGTTCTCAGGCCCAGGAGAAACACCTTGAAATAACCCAGAACATCTTTGCCTGCTTAGGCGAAACAGCCCTCGTTCCAGAGAGTGCTATGGATATGGTAACGGCCGTCTCCGGCAGTGGTCCGGCCTATGTTTTCCTCGTCATTGAAGCCCTGCTTGATGCCGCAGTCGGCCTCGGCATGGCTCGAGATCTAGCCAGAAAACTGGTGATTGAGACTGTTCTCGGTTCAACGGAGCTCCTCAAAGAAAGCGGTAAACATCCGATGGAGTTAAAGGATATGGTGACCTCTCCTGGCGGCACCACGATTGCCGGCCTCGCCGAACTCGAAAAAAACGGCCTCCGCCACGCTTTCAACGAAGCTTTAAAAAGCGCCTGCCAGCGTTCCCGGGATTTAGGGAGATAAGGATTCCCTTGTCCCGAACATATCCGGGACCAAATAGGCTTCTCTCATTTGTGTTTATTTGTGTTCATCTGTGGTTCTAATTTTTCAACCACAAATAAACACAAATTAAAAAGCAGATAAGTATAAAATATTTTTAACTATTTCAGGTCAAGGTTAATCAGCAAAAGACTATACTATGCAAGAATTAATATGCAAAATTAAGCAGCTTAAAAAAGCACGGCAAGCCGTTATTCTAGCGCACAACTATGAACCGCCAGAGATCCAGGATATTGCTGATATTACCGGTGATTCATTAGGTTTAAGTGTCGATGCGGCCCGGCTTGACAACCCGGCAATCGTTTTTTGCGGGGTTCGCTTCATGGCCGAAAGTGCGGCAATCCTGGCTCCTGCTAAAAAAGTGCTCCTCCCACGCCTAGAGTGCGGCTGCGGTCTGGCAGACATGGCCACGGCCGTTGAGCTCAGAAAAATGCGCCGTGAAAAACCCGATGCCGTGGTCGTCACCTATGTTAACTCTTCCGCCGAAGTCAAAGCTGAAAGTGATATCTGCTGCACCTCCGGTAATGCCGTCAATGTCGTCAAATCAATCCCTGAAAACCGGGAAATCCTCTTTGTTCCGGATCGTAATCTTGGCGCCTACGTCGAGGAGAAAACCGGCCGCAAGATGATTTTATGGGATGGCGCCTGCCCGATCCATGATGCAATTCGGGCAGCAGACATCAATAAAGCCAAAAACGCCCATCCCGAAGCTCTCCTCATGGTCCATCCTGAATGCCGCCCCGAGATCACAAAATTAGCCGACGGCGTTTGCAGTACCGGTGGTATGAGCGACTTTGTCATACAATCACAGGCCAAAGAGTTTATCGTCGCAACGGAAGAGGGAATGCTCTACCCCTTAAGAAAAGCACACCCCGACCGTTTTTTTTATCCTGTCGCCCCAAATAAGCCAAATGCGATGATCTGCCCGGACATGAAAATGATCTCTCTTGAGGATATCTATAAATCCCTGAAAAACATGGAACCAATTGTCACGGTTCCCAAAGAGACTGCTGACCGAGCCCGTTTAGCTCTTGAAAGAATGCTGGCAGTCCCCAGAAATTAAGAAAAACCTGTAACTTTACAAACAACAAAGGCCATCTTCACTTAAGCGGAAGATGGCCTTTGTTGTATTAATTTCAACCCCAATGAAATCAAAAAAACTCTACAGAGTCAACTGCCCAACTGCCTTACCCTCAAGACCCGCCTTCTCAGCCAAAAAGAGAAAGGTCTTGAAGTTTAGTAGTTCTCCCCCAAAAGCTCAAAATGCGCCTGAGCATGGGCACAAGCAGCACAAACATCAGGAGCCTCGCTACCGCTGTGCAGATAACCACAGTTACGACAACGCCAGACAACCTCACCATCACGCTTAAATACCCGTTCCGCCTCGATATTGGCAGCAAGGTCAAGATAACGCTTCTCATGCTGTTTCTCGGCCACCGCAATTGCCATAAAAATCTCAGCGATCTCGGTAAAGCCTTCTGCGCGCGCAGTTACCGCAAATTCCGGATACATCTCAGTATGCTCATGATTTTCACCAGCGGCCGATTCTTTCAGATTATCGATAGTCGAGCCCACCACTCCAGCCGGAAAAGAACCACTGATTTCTACTTCACCACCTTCCAGCAGTTTGAAGAGGCGCTTGGCGTGCTCTTTTTCCTGATCGGCGGTTTCCGTAAAGATCTCGGAAATCTGCACATAACCCTCTTTTTTTGCCTTACTGGCAAAATAGGTGTAGCGGTTCCGTGCCTGGCTCTCTCCGGCAAATGCGGTGAGAATATTTTTTTCTGTCTTACTTCCTTTAAGTGTCGCCATTACAACCTCCTTAAATCATGAATTAAAAATTGAGCTTGCCCTTACTAATACTAAATAAAGTTGATCAATCTAGTTTTCATACACTGAAACAGACCCTGTCGTCAACTATTATCGCGTAGAAATCTCAACGGTGACGCATTGTGCTTGCCACAACCACTAAAGCGCACTATATTCATCTAAAAATTGGGGCAACCACCCCCCACTTGCTGGAACTTCATTATCATTACAAAGTCTGCCGGAGCCTGTAATTCATGGAACAGATAAGAAAGTTTTTTAAAAAAGATCGTTTTGCAGCCCACAATGATATAACTCTACTTGAGCTCCATCCCGGCTACGCTAAAGCCGAACTTATCATCAGCGACAAACACCTCAACGGAGTCGACATTACCCATGGCGGAGCCATCTTCACTCTGGCCGACCTAGCTTTTGCGGTAGCCTCAAATTCTCATGGCACGGTTGCAGTCGGTGTCAGTGCCACGATATCATATCTCAAAGCAACAAGCCAAGGCACTCTCACCGCCGAGGCCCAAGAGGTCGCCATAAACCCCAAACTAGCTACCTATCAGGTTGAAGTCCGCGATGAAAGCGACGAACTGGTGGCCATTTTCCAAGGCACTGTCTACCGGAAAAAAGTAAAGCTGCACTGATACAACGTAGAGATTATAATCAACGCATACCATTAGAACCTATGCCTAAGAATCAAAACAAAGTCACGACCCTGGCCCGGGCTATCAACTCACTCGTCAAAGATAATTGCCATTTGAGTATCGGCGGTTTTACCATAAACCGCAACCCGATGGCAGCGGTTTATGAAATTATCCGACAAGGCAAAAAAGGGCTGCATCTCTATGCTCACTCCAATGGCCAGGGAGTCGATGAACTGGTTGGGGCCGGCTGTGTGTCCCGACTGGAGATTGCCTACGCCGGTAACGGTCGCTTCGCGCCGACCTGCATTTGTTTTCGCCGGGCCGTAGAAAAAGGCGAACTCCTCGTCGAAGACTACTCCAACTACCAGATGACCTTGCGTTTCATGGCCGGGGCCATGGGTTTACCCTTTCTGCCAACGCGCTCGGGACTGGGAACCGACATCATCAAACATTGGGGCTTTACGCAAGAGCTGCGAAACCGTGATAAGACTTTGCCGAGGCAAAAGATTATAACTATCGACAACCCTTTTGGCGACTGGTGCGACTCCCCGAAACTGGTTCTGGTGCCGGCCATCAACCCCGATATCACAATTATCCATGTCCAGCAGGCTGACTGCCGCGGTAATGCCCGGATCCAGGGTTTAACCTTTGCCGACGTTGAACAGGCGAAAGCGGCCCGTCACCTGATAATCACCTGCGAAAAACTGGTCGAGGAAGATTTCCTCAAGCGTGATCCAGATCGAAATCAGATTCCTTTTATCCATGTCGATGCCGTCATCCCGATCGCCTGGGGAGCCTACCCCACGGCCTGTTACCAGCATTACGACTACGACCCTAAATACCTGAACAATTATCGCCGGGCGGCAGAAGACGAGAAGAGCTACCAGACCTACCTTACTGAAAAGATTATGAAACCTGGCGATCATCAGGAGTTTCTCGCATTATGCGACCAGGAACATCTGCAAACCTTACTTGCTGATCCTGAAACCGGTTACGCTGTAGGTCTTGAACGAAATCAGTAAACAGCGGTCTCTGTCTAACCACCCCGACTTACATAAATTAAAATTTGTGTTCATTTGTGTTCATTTGTGGTTAAAAAAAGGAACCACAGATGAACACAAATAGACACAGACAAGAGCAACTATTTTAGTTCCGACTCTGCTGGATATAGGACAATGAAGAAAATAGAGAACGGCTACAGCCGCCGGGAGATGATGACGATTGCGGCCGCCCGCGAGATCAATGACGGCGAAATCGTCTTTTGTGGAACTGGAATATCGATGCTGGCGGCGATGGCAGCTAAGAATATCAGCGCCCCGCAAAGTACAATCTTTTTTGAAACCGGAGCCATCGACTCACAACTTGATGAGGTACCGCTGGCAGTTGCAGATTCAAGAGTTATGCATTTAACCGCCGTCAATGGTGGTCTGGCTGACGCCTTTGCGACTATGCAGAATCGTTTTACCGGGAGCCGGGTGGTCGGCATCCTGGGAGCCGCCCAGATCGACATCTACGGCAACCTCAATTCAACCGCGATCGGCGACTACCATCAACCTGACATCCGTTTCGCAGGCAGCGGCGGGGCCTGCGATGTCGCCAGTTTTGTCAGCCGGACAATCATTTTTATGCAGCATGAAAAACGCAAATTTGTCAAAAAGCTTGATTATTTAACCAGCCCCGGCTGGATCGACGGACCCGGTGGCCGGGAACGAGTTGGTCTGGGGCCGGGCGGCCCCGAGACCGTAATCACCAATCTCGGTATTTTACGTTTTGCCCCAGAGAGCAAAAAGATGTATCTCGCCGCCTGTTACCCCGGAGTCACTCCCGCAGAGGTTCAACAGAATACCGGTTTTGCCCTTGATCTGGAGCGGGCCGAAAGGTTCTCACCACCGACCGAAGCTGAACTTAAGATCCTGCGCCAGCGTTGCGACCCGCAACGCCTGATTTTGAATTAGTTAACTTATTCCTCAACTTCTGTAGTAAAAAAACAAACCAGCTTTTTGATTCCGGTTCAGACGAGTTATTCTTCAGGCAGTTTACAAACAGGTATATCCCAATCCTTATTATCGATCCTGGTCGTCAAAACCGGACAGTGAGCATGACGTATCACCTTCTCAGCCACGCTGCCAAGCAGGATATGGGAGAGCCCGGTATGACCATGGGTCGCCATAACGATCAGATCAGCATCAATTTCCTTGGCATAGTTGACAATCTCTTCGTAAGGTACGCCATGACGAATCTCACCTTCGCAAGTAACCCCTGACGTTTCGCAATAACCCGAGCAATTGACGACTTCATTTTTAATAGTCTCCTGAACTTTGGAGATAAACTCACTACCAACCTCTAACGTCGCATAAGCGGGCATATCTTCGATTACCGACAACAAGTGCAGTGAGGCTTCAGAATTGCGACAAATCTCAACGGCATAACGCAAAGCACTGCGACTATTTTGCGAACCATCAGTCAAAACCAGAACTTTCTTTATCAGCATAACAACCTCCTTGAGTAAACTCTGGAAGACTGCTCGAAAATCATTTTTCCCCAACTTTTCACTATTTCAGAAAAATTGCCGTCCTCGAACAACCTTCTATAAATGTTTTCAGTAAAACCCTTCTTTGACCTTCATTAAAGCTTACCGGAACACGCTTGTCAAGTCGTATGGTACAAACGGCATTCTTTATTAAACTATCCTGTAACTATTCAGCCCCCTCTTAAAAGTTACTAAAAAAGGCGTCGAGCTTTGCTTCGCCCACTTCGAGGGGGACACGGCTCAGCCCGCCACGGGCTAAAGCCCGGTCTGGAGGCTGCGCCCAAATGAAGTGAGGAAGTGCCCTTGGGGTATCCCCGCATCGAGACAGTCTGAAAGCCCAAACACACTGAATAGTTACCTATCCCTTTTCAACTGCCCTGCTTAAGCCGTTTTATCATCTCGCTATAATGAAAAAATCGTTGGCAGTCGAGTAGGCCAGCCAGAGCGCGCAATTTAATTCGAAAACCATTCTCTTCCAGGATAGCTGCCGGATTTAAACCACCGACAACCACAGCCCCGAAACTGTCTTCATTGACCGGAATATCGAGCAGCGACTGGCCGGGCCAGCCCAGAGTCATAAATCCGCCCATACTTATACCATCAAGCTTTTCAGCCAAATTCTCAACCAAGCCACGACTGTCAGCGGGAAACTCACGAAAGCTGGCCCCGATTTTGCCGTCCCCAGTAGCGATAGCTCCACGATAATCAGTCATACCACTCCGAATAAAAGCTTCAAGGGGATCGAGACTGGTACCATCATAATTGATAATCTCGACAAAGCGGACCGCCTCCTTACTCTGTAACTCAAGCAAACCACCAAAACGTGAATTTGTAGGAATCCCATATTGCAACAGAACCCCGTTCAAAGTAATTGAGCAAACGGTGGCAAAGCCAACATAACCAAGAGGAATGACGGCTTTGCCAATATGCTCACCGGGATAGAGCAGTGACAACAGCTCTCCCATAGCAAACCCTTCTGCAAAAGCTCTCTCGATTTCAACCGCACAAACTAGCAAATCTTCCGGTTTAACCAACGAGACGTTAACGACAACCGTACCCGTTCCACTCTCCAGATCAAAACTCATACGATACGTCATCTGATTAATTTTGGCCGAAAGAAAACCGACTTTTTCAATTATCCCGGTTGCTTCCAGCTCCTCTATGCCACGCTCACTGATCTGGCGTCCGCGCTTGCCAAAATTTTGGGTCAGACCGGCTTCGTCCATTTTATGAAGATAGAGTCGCACCGTCCGCTCACTGATCTCGTAGCCGGTTTGCAGAAGCTCCATCATGATTTTACGACCACTCAGCGGCTTATCGGTCTCTTTAAGAATCCGTAAAATAGCCTGCTCTTTGCGGTTCATACACTCTCCATTTTTATAATTTTATCTCTTTACACCTACAAACAGATATCATTAATTTAAGAAAATACAACTTTTGTCCATTTTACGCTCTGAACGATAGCGAAGAAGTACTCCCGGGATATCTTAAGCTTCATTCAGCAAGTCGGAAACAGCGTAAAGGTCAAGAATCAAAACATGTAAAAGGCTATTCCTTTTTCACCTGCCCCGAGATATATTCGGCAATTTTGCCGAATAGTCAAGTAAAAAATTTTCCCCTCACATTCTACAAGAAGACCATATTAGCTATTGACAACAAATAATAGACGATGGTAAAGGCATAGATACACTCTACCCGGCAATCGATTGCCGAAACAACTTTCAAGAAACGAACAAGGAGAAGACCATGACTGAATGGCCGAAATCAAATGATGCGTTAGGAACCGTTAACCGGGGCAATCCTTGCGAATCCGGCTTGTGCACATTGTGCCGGGCCGACTGTAAAGGAAAATGTGAAACTTGGCTCTCGAGCATCAGGGGCCGCAAGATGCTCTATCCCAGGGACTTCGGCACAATTACCGCCGGCAGTGCCAATACCACTCATGTCGGTGTCAATTACAATGCTCTACGTATCCAGGGTTACAGCTACGGCGCCCAGGGCCTGGCCCAGGGACTCTCCAACGACCCTGATGACTGTATCTTTACGAATGTTAACATCGAGACCGAATTTGGTCAGGAGATGAAGACTAAATGCCGGATGCCGCTGCTTTCCGGCGCCCTCGGTTCAACCTTCATCGCCACCAAATACTGGGAATCATTTGCCGTCGGCGCGGCCTTAGTCGGTTTTCCAATCGTCGTTGGCGAGAACGTTGTCGGGGTTGATAAAGAATCAGTCCTTAAAGATGGCAAGATTGTTAATGCTCCCGAACTTAACCGCCGCATTGACACCTTTCTGCGCTACTACGACGGCTACGGCGCCATTATTGTCCAGATGAATGTCGAAGATACCCGTGCCGGTGTAGCCGAATACATCATTAATAAATACGGCGGTGAAAAAGTTATCATCGAACTGAAATGGGGCCAGGGGGCCAAGGATATCGGCGGCGAAATCCAAGTAACTAGCATTGAATACGCCAAGTTTCTTAAGGGCCGAGGCTACATTGTCGACCCCGATCCCACGCTTCCGGAAGTTCAGGAAGCTTTCAAAAACCGGGCCATTCTCGCTTTTGCCCGTCACAGCCGTTTAGGCGGCACCAACTTCTCCGACGTTGATGAGGTCAAGGCTGATTTCATGAATTCGGTTGATTATCTGCGCAAGCTGGGCTTCAAACGAATCACCTTAAAAACCGGCTCTTACGGCATGGAATCTCTGGCTATGGCAATCAAATTTGCGACCGAAGCCAAACTTGATCTTTTGACCATTGACGGTTCCGGTGGCGGCACCGGCATGAGCCCTTGGAATATGATGGAGACCTGGGGTGTACCTTCGATCCACCTGCACTCTAAAGCCTACGAGTATGCCAGTATTCTTGCCAATCAGGGGGACAAGGTCGTCGACCTCTGTATCGGCGGCGGTATGGCCCGTGAAGACCATATTTTTAAAGCGCTGGCCCTGGGAGCCCCGTTCACCAAACTCGCCCTGATGGGTCGGGCGGTAATGATCCCCGGCTTCCTCGGCGCTAACGTTGAAGGGGTTATCAAACCGGAACAACGCCAGCACTTGAGCGGCCATTGGGAAACGCTACCCCCAAACGTTGCCCAATACGGACGTTACGCCGATGAAATCTTTGCCGGCTACCACGAAGTCGAGAAAAAGGTCGGCGCCGATGAAATTAAAAATATCCCTTACGGCGCTATCGCCATGTATACTCTGGCCGACAAACTGGCAGCGGGCCTCCAGCAGCTGCTTGCCGGAGCTCGTAAATTCAACATTAACAGCATCACCAGGAATGAGATTTTCTCCGGTAACCGTGAGACTGAAACTGTAACCGGCGTCCCCTTCATGACCGACGTCCTCGATGATATCGCCAAACGTATTTTAAAGGGTTAAAAAACTCTTCTCTATGTAAAAGTTTGATCCTGTACACAAAGAAAAAGCGGGGAGCTAATTGTTTTGAATAGCTCCCCACTTTTTTTGTTACTCAGACCTCTTATTGAGTAAAGGGTGTTTTAAATTTTTGCTTGGAAAACAATACCTTCCTGATTCAGTGTATTGGCGTGAAAAAACAGACTTGTAATTGTATTATCTATATCTGCAACATGGATTGCCTCAGCGATACGATCTGTTTTCTTGTATACTGTAGACAGGGCATTAGGTTTCTGCAGAATCAGTTTTTCATTCAGCGTGTACCCATCCTCTCCCGGATAGATGCCCATATAGACAATGCCCATCTCGACAAGATCATTAAAAAAATGGGTGCCCAAAGAAATATCTGGGGTCAGTTTTTCATGCATGGTAACGAGTTCACAAAGAACCGAGGCATTCCTGATATCACTAAAGGTAACCGGCACGCCCAGTTCCGGCATTTTACTGCCCCAGCGTCCCGGCCCGACCAACATAATGTTTTTGTCTTCACCCAGATCATCGGTTAAATCTCCTATCAACCTGGCAACCGAATAACGTTCCGAAGTGTTCAAGACGCTGTATCTTGACGGTATAATATAAATTATTCGGTCAATTTTCTGGGCCACAGCTTGCCCTATAATAGGACCCGAAGTTTTGAGATATGTATCTTTTGGCTGAATATTTTCAGGTAATTTGGCTCCGCTGGTCTCGATATTGACCTGAAATGGCCGACACTGAAGCAGGTTGATCCGGTAGGAATTGTCATTGGAAAAATTTACGGCAAACTCTATATCAACCGGATAATCATAAGCTTGGGCCAGGGTACTGAGCATCTCCCGCATATTATCAATCAAGGTCGTCTTGGTAAAAACATTTTCAAATGTCAGGATCCAGGAAAAAACATTTTTAACACCATGGTTCCGGGCTCGCATTTCCATTTCCCGGTCACGCCCCGCAAAGAGTTCAAGGGGTAGTTCAGGAGTTGCTTTGACAACGGTTTCAAAATCCGTACTCGCATGAGTGTTGTTTTTTAGATCAAGAACGTCAACGACATGCTGGCTGTACCTGTGGACGTCATCGGTGCTGACTTCCGGACGTTTTAAAGGAGCATTAAGCGCGACAATCCGGGTGTAATCGTCATCATGCCGATCCACGGCCCGCGTGCCCAGACCAAAAACAAGTCGCAAAAGCCCTTCCGATGGATCAATCTCAGGATCCCAGACAAAAGGATTGAAGGAGTATCCCACACCAGCAAGTTGTGGCAGGTAAAGATCCCCGTAGAAGTCACCAGAGACCCTCTGCACCAGCAGGGCCATTTCCTCATTGCGATCCCATAATCCCCGATGCAAACGGTACGTCAGGACATCCCGACTCATAGAACTTGCGTAAACCGTACGCACGGCATCCTTGAACTGGTCTAAACGTTCTTTAGGCGTTCCTTGGTTCGCTAAGAAAACGCTTTCATACTTACCGGAAAATGCATTACCGTAGGCATCCTCCAGCAGGCTACTTGATCGTACGATTATCGGTGATTGCCCAAAATAGCTTAGTATTTCCTTGAACTGAAATATTATATCCCGCGGGAATTCTCCATACAGGAGTTTTCCACTAACCTTTTCAGCTTCAACATGGGGATTATCAGAGGTTTTCATCTGGTGTCGTTCCCACCAGCACTTGTTATTGATCACAAAGGAATAGAAGACATCGGCACCGATAAAAAAAGAGTCATGAATCTCCAGCAGTTCATCCCATTTGGGATCGGCTTTTTTAAGGATAGCCCGGGCCAGAAGCATTCCGGTGGATTTCCCGCCGATGAGCCCCGTACCGATCATACGTTTACCGATAGAGACAAGTTCGGAAAGTTCAAAGTACTCTTCGCACAACTGTGCAACTGTTTGGTTGCGGGTAACAATCATCCTGATCAGCTGTTGCCGAAGGGACTTGATTTTTTTGGCCGAACTCCGTTTGCCTTGTGTCGAGCATGCAGCCTGTGCCGCTCCCAGAATTTTTGCCCAGGTGTCGTGGCGGGTAAGGTTGCCGTCAATCCATGGTTGTGGGGTAGTGGACAGTATTTCAGAAACAATGGTACTCCTGGTCACCGGTTCGAGTTTATTTTCTTCCAGTGAATGAAGCATGTACATGGTAGGTGTATGGCGCCCCTTAACTTTCAAGGGTAAGATGTAATCTCTATTGTTACTTCTGTACAACTCGAGCACGACCTGGGCCGTGGAGTGGATAGCATCGATTGAGAGTGGCGAATGTGTATTTCGTATCAGGGCAAAATATGCAACCGTGTGCGATGAGTAGAGGTAGGGGCAGGCCAGTTTGAAAAAATTGCCCAGCACTCGGTCACTGTACCAGTCCTCCGCCAGCCCGGACAGACAATCAAATACGTAGCATACACCATCTTTACCGCTCTCCTTGACTACGTCCATGATCTTAGTGATAAACTGTTCGAATCCGGCCCTGGGATTTAAGGTATGCACTTCGGCATCAAATTCATCCGGGACGAGCGAATCATGCGATGCGAACCTGAAATATACCAGTTTTTTACCGTCGAGATGCGCCCTTCTAGAAAACGCATACACGAATGGAATCTGATCATTAATGTCATCAACCTGCCAAACAACATTGTCGCCGGCGAGTACCCCCTGCAACATCTCGTCAAGGGCCTCGATTCCGGAACTGAATAATGGTTTTAATTTTGCCGTAGCCATGGTTTTACCAAATTACTATTGTAAATATTTTTCAGGAGTATGCACTCATTGTCGAAAACGATCCCCCTGCCACAAAAGCGGCAGGGTGATCGTTTTAAATCAGGAAGCTGTCAGTAAAGTTTAGACGATCCCCTGATCCAACATCGCGTCCGCCACCTTCACAAAACCTGCGATATTGGCACCGGTCACATAATTGATGTAGCCATCTTTTTGGGTGCCGTACTTTACACAATTTTCATGGATGTTTATTTTGATCTGACGCAGTTTCTGGTCAACCTCTTCGCGGGTCCAAGCTGACCTGATACTATTCTGGCTCATCTCAAGCCCGGAGGTTGAAACGCCGCCGGCATTGGCAGCTTTGCCGGGTGCGTAAAGGATTTTAGCTTCTTGAAACACCTTAACACCATCCGGGACGGTCGGCATATTAGCACCTTCACCGACACAGTAACAACCGTTCTTGACCAGCGTTTCCGCATCTTTTTCATCAATTTCATTCTGGGTAGCGCTGGGAAAGGCAACATCACACGCAACCCCCCACGGTCTTTTTCCTTCAAAGTATTTACAACCCTCTAAAGCCTTGGCGCATTCACTAATCCGACCGCGTTTGATATTTTTAAGCTCCATGACAAACTGGAGATCTTTTTTGGTCAAGCCATCCGGTTTATGAATAAAACCGTTGGAGTCCGACAGGGTTACCACCTTGGCACCAAGTTCGAGAAGTTTTTCGACGGTATACTGAGCCACATTACCGGAACCAGAGACGACACAGGTTTTCCCCTCAAGGATTTCCCCTTTGGTTTTCAGCATTTCCTGAACAAAATAAACGCAACCGTAACCGGTGGCCTCAGGCCGGATCAGGCTGCCACCCCAGTTAACACCCTTGCCCGTGAGAACGCCGGTAAACTCATTACTAAGCTTTTTGTACTGACCGAACAGATAGCCTATCTCCCGTGATCCGACACCGATATCCCCGGCCGGTACATCGGTGTTTTCGCCGATATGCCTGAAAAGTTCGGACATAAAACTCTGACAGAATTTCATGACTTCCATATCGGTTTTCCCTTTGGGGTCGAAATCAGAACCACCTTTGCCGCCGCCTAATGGCAAAGTGGTCAGGCTGTTTTTGAAGACTTGCTCAAAGGCCAGGAATTTAAGGATGCCAAGGTTGACACTGGGGTGAAACCGGAGCCCGCCCTTATAGGGTCCGATGGCGCTGTTCATCTCGATCCGGTAGCCTACGTTCACTTGAACCTTTCCTTTGTCATCAAGCCAGGGCACCCTGAAAATCAGAACCCTTTCGGGAACAATTATTCTTTCAATAATATTCGCTTCTTCATAGTGGGGGTTTTCTTCTAGAAACGGGGCGATGGATTCAGCCACCTCTTCAACGGCCTGATGAAATTCTAATTCTCCAGGATTTTTGCGAATAACTCCGGCCATGAACTCTTTTACGCTTTTCATGATGTTCTCCTTCTGATGTTTGTAGTTATTTATACTTAAACATGTTTTTCGGCAACGGTTTGCCGTATTAACACGAAAAAACATTTTCTTCAATTACTAAGTGAGTCGAATAAATGATTTCGTTCTACTTTGATAAAGTGGTCCGTGAGCAGTAAAAAGCAACTCCCATTTTCCACATTGCAGCTTGACATCGCATCAAGGTTAAAGGTATGGACGTAAACAGTGGTCACTCGGCAGCAAAAAGCACTTCCCACTTCACACTCTCAACCACCACAAACTACCCACACAAAATTAAACCTTCCGATTTTGACCATTTTACACCATGAGCATCAGCGAAGAAGTACTCTTGGGGACACACCCTAAGGGACATAAACTTTTAATTTGATTGGTGACCAACCCACCATAACTGAAACTTTACTGCCCACTGCACACTGACAAAAATATGCGTTCATTGCTCAATTTTATCTTTACCATTTTACGATATTTCTGGAGAATCTTAAGCTTCAGTCGTGTAGTTGTCGCCAACCTACTCTTTATCCTGCTGATCGCCATCATTGTCACAAGCTTGATGGCACGCGAGGATGTTGCTCTGCCCAACCGGGCCGCTCTCCTGCTTAAACCCACGGGGACAATTACCGAAGCGGCTCCTGCAACTGATCCCTGGCGAAAAATCCTGCGCGAAGAGCTTGAAGAGCTGCGTGAGAGTTCACTACAGGATATTCTTGATGTCGTCAAAACCGCGACTAACGATCCTCGAATCTCCTCACTGGTCCTTGATTTAAGCCGTACCGAACGGATCAGCCTGAGCCAGATCATGACTATCGGCGATGCTCTACGAAACTTTCGAGCAAGCGGTAAAAAGGTTATTGCAACCGGTGACCATTTCTCTCAAGGCCACTACCTCCTAGCCAGCCATGCCGATGAAATCATTCTCAATCCAATCGGCGGCGTCGAGCTTAGAGGTTTTGCCCGAAACCGTCTTTATGGGCGTCAGGCTCTGGAAAAACTCAAAATCAACTTTAACCTCTTTCGCGCCGGCAACTATAAATCGGCTTTAGAACCCTTCATTCGTGATAATATGTCGGATGCAGCACGCGAAGCCAATCAAGCATGGCTTGACGATCTCTGGGAGAGTGCTAGTGATCGGGTACTGACCGAACGCCACTTGTCGCCGGAAAAACTCAACGACTACATCAACAACTACGACCAACATCTGGCCACTCATCAGGGCAATGCCGCCAATACTGCGCTGACCGCAGGCCTCATTGACAGATTGCTGTCACGACCGCAATGGCGCCGCTATCTCGCGGGCCTGTTTGGCTGTGAAGAAAAAGATTCCAATAATTTCAAACAGATCGGCTGGAAAGATTACGGTCAGCAAATTAAAAAATCTTACTTGAAAACCCGAACCTTTGAGAAGATCGCCCTGATTGTCGCTCGCGGCGACATTATGCCGGGCCGCCAACCGGATCATCGGATTGGTGCCGAAACCCTGAGTTCACTTTTAAGCGAGGCGCGTTGTGATGCAGGCATAAAAGCTGTGGTCCTCCGCCTTGATAGCGGCGGCGGCAGCATGACGGCTTCAGAGATTATCCGTCAGGAGATCTTGCAACTCAAAGAAAGCGGTAAACCGGTAATTGTCTCGATGGGGCGCCTGGCCGCTTCTGGAGCCTACTGGATCTCAGCTGACGCCGATGAGATCTGGGCTGAGCCCACTACTCTGACCGGATCTATCGGCGTATTTGGAGCCTGGCCAACCTTTGAAAAAAGTCTTGATGCAATCGGCATTCATAGTGATGGTACCGGCACCAGCCTCTGGGCCAATAGCCGCAACCTGACCCGACCGTTGCTACCAGCTCAAGCCCGGGCTTTACAACTTGGCGTCAATCAGGGCTATCAACGCTTTATTGAGATTGTTGCCGGAGGCCGTCGCTTAAGTTTGGCCGAAGTTGAAAAAGTCGCCGAAGGCCGGGTCTGGAGTGGGCGCCGGGCCCAAGAGTTGGGCCTGGTCGATCATCTCGGCACCCTGGCCGATGCCGTTAATGCGGCAGCAGCCCGGGTCGGCCTCGCCGCCGCCGACACCATCTATCTACAAAATGAAAAAAGTGCCGCTGATCTTATCGGCGAGCTTCTGAACAGTCAGCAGCATACCCTGCTTTCGCTTTTACCGGAAAGTTACCGCGCCCTCACCAACACCCTACAACTAAAAGAGGCAGATTTACTATCTCTAGAAGATCCGCAGAATATCTACGCCCACAGTTTGCTTGACAATTTTATGCAATAGCCCGCTAAACATTACCTAAACCAACCACCACTGAACGAAGTCATGCCCCACACTGAAGGTCAGAAGAAATTAAGCAAAAGTGACATTGCGCACAGGCTTGATTCCTAAATGTATCAGCGCTGCCCTACTATAAACAAAAATGTACCATCCATGTAAGAGTCTAATTTTATATATTTCTTTCTTCAAAGAACGCCCACAAACAACTTTGAAATCGACCCATCCAGAATATAAGGTACAATATCGTGTCAATCCCTCCCTAAAACAACCTCATTTTGCTTTTACTTATTCTGGTTTTTAATAAACCAGAATAAGTAAAAAATATTTTTCCAGGCCTAAAATAAAAAGTTGGCACACTACCTGCAAAAACTCAACCAACATATCAAAAGATACACAACTGCTACAAACCGAAAGTCCTGGGCTAAAACCCATTGTTTTTAAAAATGCGTAAAATACAGCCAAGAAAAACAATAGCTTTGAAGACCCCATAACCTACAACCGGGCCTTAACTTATACTTAAAAAATTGACAACATATAAAAAATCAACTATTATGATGCTTAGTCTTTTTCTTACAGGCAAACTTCGACCTTCATTTCAGTTATTACCTGGTCAAACCAAAAAAACCAAAAAGTTAAATTTTCAATTACACCAAAATGACTCAAGGAGCACAAATCGAGGGGAAACCCCTCTCGGCGTGTCGGGGTCTCTTTTGAACTAACAGATATTCTAGGAGGCTGTCCAAGAATAGAAATTTTTTCTCAGATCGAGGCATTTTTTGAGAATAAGCACAGGCATACACTTAGTATTCCGAGCATTATTTTCAAAAAATAACGCTGAGATGGGGGAAAAGAGCATTCTCGGACAGCCTCCTAGCCCCTTTTATTTGAATTTATTGCCAAGATCTTAAGGAGAATACTATAATGTGTCGGCTAAGTGCCATAATTTCAGATAGTTACTTTTCCCCAATGGAAAATATCATGGCCCTGGAAACAATGAAAGAGGGGCATGACGGTTCCGGTCTCGGGCTGGTTCTGCGCGATCTTGGCGGTGAGTTTCAAGGGTTAAAAGAGTTCCCCATCCTCTCCGGCATCAGCAGCAAAGAGGGTTTAAGGGTCATGGACGAGTATATGGTTAAACTCGGTTTTAAGACCAAACATCTCTGGAACCCACGCATCAAAAATTACAGTGGTAAAATGAAAGCCCGGGGCTTCTACTTTGCCCGGTCCTACGAATACCCGGAGTGGGCCGAGGAGGCCAGCCCTGAAACCCAGAGCGAGCTTCTCACTAAGACCCGCTTAGAGTTAAGAGATCTAGGCAAAGGTCAAGATCAAGGCGATGATTCAATTATCATTTATTCTTTCTGGCCCGACCTTATCACCTTGAAAGAGGTTGGCGATCCCTTAGATGTCGGACTTTTTTTCGGGCTCGACAAAAAACCCCTACTCGCAAAAAACATCTTTGCCCAAGGGCGCCAAAACACCAACTACGCCATCAACCTCTACGCCTGTCACCCTTTCTTTATCGAAGGTTTCACAACCATGACCAACGGCGAAAATACGGCTTTTGTTCCGATCCGTGAGTTCCTCAGCAGTCGCGGCTTTCCCGGTTATGTCGGTTATCGCAGTGATTCTGAGGTCTTTTGCCACATCCTCCACTATATCCGCAAAGAACTCAAATTTCCTTTAAAATACTACAAAGACGTCATTACCCCGCTCTTTGACCGGGAGATGGATAAACGTTCCGACAAAGCTGCGATCGAGCTCATCAAACGGGTTTTAAGACCGCTGACCATCGACGGCCCCAACTGCACCATCGGCACCGATATTGACGGCACCGTTTTTATGGCTCAAGACTCTAAAAAACTGCGACCCGGTGCAATCGGCGGCGTTCCCGGTAAATATGCCCTGATGTCGGAGGTCTGCGGGGTTGATACCGTAGTCCCCGAACGTGATCGCAGTAAAGATGTTTTCCCCATGAAATACGATATGGCTATGATTGAAAAAGATGCTAAGGAGATCAAGATATGGAATCAAAAACACGGCTCGATGTCAACGGTCAACTGACCTTAAAAGAGCTGCCTTATATAATTCATTGGGATTCCGATAAATGTACCCGTTGCGGCCAGTGCACCTCAGTCTGTCCCCAGAAAGCAATTGAACCAGCAATTTTAATCCAGCGCCTGGTAACTTCGGAAGGCCCCCTGCCCCTGCCTCAAGCTGTGCGCCAGGTGGGCCAGGGCATTAAGCAGGTAACCGACATCGAACGCTACTGCGTCGGCTGTGCTATCTGTTCTCAGGTCTGCCCCAATGACGCCATTTTTCCTGAGTATAATGAGAGTAACAAGTTTGCTTTCCACAAAAACCAGGGCGGCACTCCCTATAAACGGGGTGGGCGGCGCAACAGCACTGAAGTATCAACCCTCGACAAACTCAAATTTACCCGGATTTCGATGCTCACCGACCCGGCTCTAGATGCCGGGCGCCACGAGTTTCATATCCGCACCCTGTTGGGCCGTAACCTAGCGCCGGGAGATATGCCGCTGATCATTAAAGATAATGAGCTGGGGCTTGATGAGACGGCTTTTATTCCTCCGGTTCGAGAAATTTTTCCGATCCGCATTGGCGGCATGTCCTTTGGCGCGCTCTCGCCCCATATGTGGGAAGGTCTGGCCATGGGCGTCGCTTACCTCAATGAGGTCGAAAATATTCCGGTCGTCATGTGTACCGGTGAAGGCGGCATGCCGCCGCGCCTCTTAAAATCACGATTTTTGAAATATTTCATCCTCCAGATCGCATCCGGCTACTTTGGCTGGGATGAGATTATTCACGCCCTTCCCCATATGCAGGAAGATCCGGCCGCCATCGAAATTAAATATGGCCAGGGAGCTAAACCGGGTGACGGCGGTCTCCTGATGGCCTTTAAGGTGCTCGATCTAATCGCCAAAGTTCGCGGAGTCCCAATGCGAGTCGATCTGGCGTCACCGCCAACCCATCAGACCAAATATTCGATTGAAGAAGCGGTTGCCAAGATGATGACCTCAATGTCGATGGCCTTCGATTTCCGGGTTCCGGTCTACCCTAAAATTTCGGGAACAAAAACCGCAACTGCAGTCTTAAACAACCTGGCTCGCAATCCTTTTGCGGCCGCCTTGACCATAGATGGTGAGGATGGCGGTACCGGGGCAGCCTACAATGTTTCACTCGAAAAAACCGGCCACCCGATCGCCTCCAATTTGCGCGAATGCTACCTTAACCTTGTCAAAATCGGCAGACAGAACGAACTCCCACTTTTTGCTGCCGGCGGGGTTGGCAAAACCGGCTCTCTGGCTGCCAATGCTGCCGCTCTGATTATGCTTGGAGCCTCCGGGGTTGATTGCGGCAAATATATCATGCAGGCTGCCGCCGGCTGTCTCGGTGATGAACGAAATCGCTGTAACCTCTGTAATATTGGACGCTGCCCTAAAGGCATCACCTCTCAGGACCCACGTCTCTACCGCCGCCTCGATCCCGACAAGGTTGCCGAACGTGTGGTTGACATCTTTAAAGTGGCTGATTCTGAAATGAAGAAGATTTTTGCCCCGATGGGCCGCAGCACGCAGTTACCAATCGGCATGTCCGACGGCTTGAGTGTCAGTGATAAAGCTATTGCCGAACAATTAGATATCAGCTACGCCTGTTGATACATATCAAAGTTCAGGGTTCAAAGTTTAAAGACTTCCAGTTATCAGTGGTCAGTCGGCAGTAAAACCCGGGTTCGCCCTGTCTCGATTGGGGTCATTGCTAGATTAATGGCGACCGGAATGTTCGTATAAACCAAAACCTTAACCAGCCATTTATCCAGCTTCGCAGTAAGCGATAGCGAGGAAGTGCCCTTGGGGTATGACCCCAATCGAAGTGAGCGAAGCAAAGTTCACCACCATCTGCTTTAACTTAAAGCAACTTATATTTCTCAAAGGTAAACCGATGTACGAAATTAACGGAATTGTCCTAAATCAAAGAATGTCTTCCAAAGATCTCGAAAAGAGAATCCAAACTGCCGTCAAAAACGGCAGACGCGAACTGAAGATCTTTGCCGACGGTCAACATGGTATCGGGGGTCGCCTCTGGCCGACTCCAGAAGATAAAAAAATAGTTGTCGATGGAACTTCGGGCCAGCGCCTTGGCAGTATGGGCATGATGGGTACTGAGATCATCGTCAACGGCTCCTGCTCGGACGATGTCGGCTGGCTCAACTGCGGGGCTAAGATTACGGTTCTCGGAGATGTCACTAACGGAGCCCATAACGCCGGCGCCCAGGGTATTCTCTATGTCCAGGGTGGCGGTGGCGCCCGTTGCGATACGATGACCAAATTCAACCCCCGCTTCGCCCCCTTGCAATCCTGGTATTTTCGGGATGTCGGCGACTCTTTTGCCGAATTCAAAGCTGGCGGCATCGCCGTCGTCTGTGGCATTAACCCCCGCCATCCAGACAATGTTTTAGGTTATCGACCCTGTGTCGGTATGGTTGGCGGCACCATCTATTTTCGCGGAAAGGCGGCCGATCACAGCGCCAAAGATAGTCGCATTGAAAATCTGAATGATCTGGATTGGACCTGGCTGACTGAGAATATGCAACCTTACCTTGAAGCAATCGACCGACTCTCATTTCTTGACGAATTGACAAAGGATCGTGGTCAGTGGCACAAGATCGTCGCCCTGACCCCTGAGGAGCGTGACGATCTTGGGAGCGGCTCCTTACCGATGGCCAGATTCCGCCTTGAAACCTGGGATCAGGAGGTCGGCAAAGGCGGCATCGTCGGCGAACTTCTGCCGGCTGAAAATCGGACTATCATTCCCTATATCGCCTTTGGCGATGACCGGCGTTTCTATCCAACCTGGGACAATGACCGCTACATGGCACCCTGCACCTACAACTGTCCGACCGATATTCCAACCCAACTCAGAACCCGTCTGATTCGTGAAGGCCATCTTGAGGAGATGCTTAGCCTGGTCCTAGAATACTCGCCTCTGCCGGCAACTGTCTGCGGTGAAGTCTGTCCCAATCCCTGTATGGATGCCTGCAGCCGTGCAGTTTTCCTCAATGAACCGGTCGAGATCGGTTTTCTGGGAAGTTTAAGTCTCGATATTCCGGCCCCGGGAAAAGGGCCAGCACGCCCTGAAAAAGTTGCCGTCATCGGCGGCGGCCCGGCGGGTATGGCAGCGGCCTGGAAACTTGCTTTAGAAGGAGTAAAAGTTACAATTTTCGAACGTGAAGCTGAACTCGGCGGTAAAATCTACCTCTGCATCCCGGAAGATCGCCTGCCCCGTAATATCTTAAAGAGCGAGATCGAGCGTTTCGCTTCCTTAGGGATTGAGATCAAAACCGAGCAAATGATCTCTGCAGATAATTTTGAGCAAATTAAAAAAGATTATGATGCTGTTGTCTTAGCCAGTGGTGCCCACGCTCCACGCACGATCCCCTTTCCCGGTTACGAAGATGTGATCCCCGGCATAGTTTTCTTAAAATCGGTCAACAACCGCCAACCGATGAGTATGGAAGGCAAACGCGTCGTAATTATCGGAGCCGGTAATGTTGGCATGGATATCGCCGTCGAAGCCTACAACCTTGGTGCAGCATCGGTGATTGCTGTCGACATTCAGGCTCCGGCCAGTTTCGGCAAGGAACAGCAGATGGCGGCCGCCCGCGGCACACAGATCCTCTACCCTAAATTTACCGACTGTTACGTCAAAAAAGAGAAGAAAATTTATTTTAAAGACGGCAGTTTCCTTGATGTCGATGCAGTTATGATCTCAATTGGTGAGAGCCCGGAACTTGACTATCTGCCAGAAGAGGTTAATCGCGATCGCGGCTATTTGACGATTGATGAGTGGGGCCGCACCAACCAGGATAAAATCTATGCGGTTGGTGATGTCACGGCTCCGGGCCTGATCACTCATGCATTGGGTGCCGGCCGCCATGCGGCCCAAGCAATTATCGCTGATTTTGATGGTACGACTCTGGCCGACCGTTCAACGACAATGGTCGATTACAATCGCATTAAAGGCGAGTATTACGAACGCGACCGCCAGAAAGCGGGTGAAGACGGTGATACTGAAGCCCTGCGCTGTCTCTCCTGCGGCACCTGCCGCGACTGTAGTACCTGTGAAGAATCCTGTTTTCGCGGGGCCATTACCCGCCAGGAGACTGAAGATGGCGGTTATCAATATGTCGTTGACAAAAACTTATGTATCGGCTGCGGCTTTTGTGCAGCCGTATGCCCCTGCGGCATCTGGACCATGAATCCGGCGGAATAAGAGGGTCATCTGATCAAAAACACTTCACGCAATAACTTTTGTAACTGTTCAGCGGTTCACCATAACGTTACATCTAATTGCGTTAAACTTTGCTTCGCCCTCATAAACGGGGTCAAAGCTGGGGTGCTGACGCACCTTGTACCAGCAATGACCCCGCTTTCGGAAGTTTGGAAAAAGGTTAGGACCACTATCCGCCCTGTCTCGGGTGGGGTCGTTGCTTTATAAATGGCGGCCGGGATATCCTTATAAAACACAATATAGACCCGCTATTTATCAAGCTGCGACCCCGTCGAAGTGGGCGAAGCAAAGTTCAACACTATCCTCTTTAACTTAAAGCAAAACCTCTACAGACTGGCGACTAATTCATGTGCGGAATAATCGGCGTTTATAATCACCCTGAAGCCAGCAATCTGGCCTATCTTGGCCTCTATGCGATGCAGCATAGGGGTCAGGAGAGTGCCGGCATCATCTCGACTGACGGGGGTGATTTCTATTCCCACAAAGCCATGGGGCTGGTGGCTGATATCTTCCCCTTAGAAAAAATCGAGAGCCTCAAGGGCTCGATGGCCATTGGTCATGTTCGTTATTCGACAACCGGAGCCAGCCTGCTCAACAACAGTCAACCGTTCATGATTAACTACGCCCACGGCACCCTGGCTATCGCCCATAACGGCAACCTCGTTAATGCCGAAGAGATAAAACGCGACCTCGTAATCAAGGGCTCGATCTTTCAGTCGTCAATGGATACGGAAGTGATCATGCATCTGATCGCCGGCTACCAGGAACCCGATCTGGTTGAAAGTATTGCCGCTGCCTTAAAACGGGTCAGCGGAGCCTATTCACTGGTTTTCATTAATGATAAAGAGATGATTGTCGCCCGCGACCCGCGTGGCATCCGCCCGCTGGTTCTGGGGAAACTGGGCGAATCCTATATAGTTGCGTCCGAATCCTGCGTCTTTGACCTGATCGAAGCCGAATTTGTCCGCGAGATCGATCCCGGCGAAATTCTCGTCATAAATGCTGATGGTCTCCAATCATACAACCCTTTTCCACCTCAGAAACCAGCCAACTGCATCTTCGAACATATCTATTTTGCCCGGCCCGACAGCGTGATCTTTGGTGACACGGTCTACGATGTTCGAAAAAAACTGGGCCGCCTTCTGGCCCGTGAACATCCGGTCGAAGCTGACATGGTCGTTCCCGTACCGGACTCCGGGATTCCGGCTGCCATCGGCTATGCCCAGGAGCTCAATATCCCCTGGGAACTGGCCCTGATCCGCAACCACTACGTTGGCCGGACTTTTATTGAGCCCAGTCAATCGATCCGCCATTTTGGCGTCAAGATCAAACTTAATGCAATTAAGAGTATGTTTGCCGGCAAAAGGGTGGTCGTCGTCGATGATTCAATCGTGCGCGGTACTACAGCCCGCAAAATCATCAAGATGATCCGGGCCGCCGGAGCCAAAGAGATCCATGTCCGTATCAGCTCACCACCCACCGACTTCCCCTGCTATTACGGTATCGACACCCCGACCCGTAAAGAGTTGATCGCTTCAAGCCACACGATTGACGATATCCGCCGCTATATCACGGCCGACACCCTGGGTTATATCGACAGCACCTCCCTGACCGAGGTTGTAAATTGCGAACACAGCTTCTGCGATGCCTGTTTCACCGGCAAATATCCAATCACATTCCCCGGCATTGAAGGCGCCCAACCTCGTCAGCCAACTCTATTCTAAAGGATATCTCCTTACTAAGGTGTTATGAACAATCGAGCCAGCGACCCTAAACCCTGGAAGTTAATCAAGCATGAGACCGGCCCCAGCCTTAAGGTCTTTGCCAGCCGTTTCGAATATCGCCTGAACCCGCGTAACGGCAAAGAGCTTGAATGTCTGATTCTTGATTCTAAAGATTGGGTTAACATAGTGGCCCTGACTCCTGATAAAGAAGCCATTCTGGTTAAACAGTTCAGGTTTGGCTGTGCCAGTGTTACAATAGAGATTCCCGGTGGCGTTATCGATATGGGCGAAAATCATGCCGAAGCCGCTAAACGGGAACTGCGTGAAGAGACCGGCTTTACAACTGAGAAATGGACCTATCTGGGGGCGACCGAACCCAACCCTGCCATCTTGAACAACCTCTGCCACCACTGGCTGGCTCAAGATGTCATCCAAACCCACGATCTGAATCCCGATGATGGCGAGGATATCGCTGTAATCACCGCAAATATTGAAGAGGTTAAAGAAGCGGTTAGTTCCGGTAGAATGCGTCACGCTCTGGCTATAGCCGGGTTGGCAAAGGTCTTTGATCTCAGAAAAAACAGTCCTATCTTTCAGGCCTTAGGAAAACCATGAAAATTGCTCTGGCTCAGCTTAATCCCACAGTGGGAGATCTTGACGGAAACCTGGAAAGGTTACAGTTAAAACTCGCTCACGCCTCTCTGGAAGGAGCTGATCTCCTCATCCTGCCGGAGCTCTTTCTCACCGGATACCCGCCTAAAGACCTGCTTGACCGCAACTCTTTTATCGAGAACTGTGAAAAAGCGCTCCAGAAACTTACTGAGATATCGACCCTATATCCAGAAACTACCATCCTGGTTGGTACGGTAACCCGCTGCCAACTGGAGTTCGGTAAAAAACTTAATAACAGCGCTATTCTGATAGAAAACGGCAAGGTCCTTTGCACGCAGTCCAAGACTCTGCTGCCAAACTATGACGTCTTTGATGAGACTCGTTATTTTGAACCCGCCCGCGAAATCTCAGCTTACCCTTTCAAAGGTGAGATTCTCGGCATCTCAATCTGCGAAGATGCCTGGAATGAGGCTGGCACTCCGCTACCCCACCTCTATGCGCAAAACCCCCTCGAACAACTCCAGAAAGCTGGCGCAACCCTGCTTATCAACCTTTCTGCTTCACCTTATTATCTCGGGAAAGAGAAACAGCGCCAGAAAATATTAGCAGCCCAGAGCAAAAAACTGAAGCTGCCGCTGCTGATGGTCAATCAGGTTGGCGGTAATGATGAATTGATCTTTGACGGTTGCAGTCTGGCGCTAAATTTTCAGGGGGAGATAGTTTATCAGGCGGCCCAGTTCAACGAGGAGATTCTCCTGGTTGAATCTGAAAAGCTTAAACCTGAAAAACTGAAAGTGGAGGGAGACTATCAAGATGCAGTGGATAAACAAGCCGCGAGACCTTGTTCGAATCCTATGGAACAGCTTGAAAAAGCCCTGGTTCTCGGCATCAGAGACTATTTTAAAAAATGCGGCTTTACGCAGACAGTTATCGGCCTCTCCGGTGGTATCGATTCAGCCCTGACCTGTGCTTTAGCGGTTAAAGCATTAGGGGCTGACAATGTCTGGGGAATTACCATGCCCTCACCCTACTCTTCCGGCGGCAGTATTGAGGACTCAAAGATTTTGGCGGAAAACCTGGGTATCCGTTTTGATATTATCGCGATCAGCTCCATCTACCAAAACTACCTTGACACCCTGGAACCTCTTTTTGCCGGGCGCCCCATGGATCTTGCCGAAGAAAATATTCAAGCCCGGATTCGCGGCAACCTTTTAATGGCAACTGCCAACAAATTTGGCCGCCTGCTCCTGGCCACCGGCAATAAAAGTGAAATGGCGGTCGGCTACTGTACTCTCTATGGCGATATGAGCGGCGGTTTGGCCCCGATCTCCGACCTGCCCAAAGGTCTGGTCTACCAGCTTTCTAACTTCCTTAATCATGAAAAGGTTATTATTCCTCTGGCAACTCTAAGCAAAGAACCTTCGGCTGAGCTCCGTCCTGATCAAAAAGATCAGGACTCCCTGCCCCCTTATGATCTGCTCGACAGAGTTCTGGCTCTCTATATCGATGAAGGAATCGATGCTAAAACCATCGCGGCCCAGGAGAACTTCCCCCTGGAAACCGTCTCCGAAATAATCACTTCGGTAAATCGAAACGAATACAAACGCCGCCAGGCCCCCCCCGGACTCAAGGTAACCAGCAAAGCCTTCGGCTCCGGTCGCCGCATGCCGATTGCCGCCCGGGTTTAATCAGTCGTCAGTGGGCAGTCGTCAGTGAGCAGTGGAAGTAAATCTTAAGAGAGTTTTTTACAACCAGTTTTTGTAAAAAATAGTAACTATTCAGCGTGTTTTGAGATTATACTTTAAATCAACGGATGAACATGAATATTTAGCGCGTGTTATCAGCCACAGACCCGAAAAGTTTTTGTCCGTGTGAGTCTGTGTGGGTCTGTGGCTAAATTTAAATTACGCTGAACAGTTACAAGAAATATTTATAGCGTAGCTATCTCCTTTCGCTCGACTGCATCTTTTCTTTTTCAGACTCAACAAGCCGCGAAAACTCTGCCGCCACAAATTCCAATTCCTGCTCCAACGCGATCTGGCATTCACTGATCCCGGCCATCTTTTTTTCACGCCCGAGGCTCTCAAGCTCAGCGCAAAGTTCGGCCAGACGACAGGCACCAAGCTGGGCACTGCCCGATTTTAAGGTGTGGGCCACAAACCCTATTTTTTCAGCATCTTGCTCCGCTATAGCCTGCCTGATATTATCTCTATGCAGAGGCAGCCTATCTAAAAATTTCTGGATAACTTTGAGCAGGAGAGTGGGCTTACCGGAACCCTGCAACTGCCGTAATTCATCATGCTTTGTGGTGTCGATCCCGGCTTTTCTACCAGCCCCCGTGACAACCCTTTGTGCCAACCAGCGTTCAAGTACGGTCAGAAGTTGTTCTTCTTTGAAAGGTTTACTTAGATAATCATCCATACCCGCAGCCAAGCACTTCTCCTGATATCCCGTCATAGCATGAGCGGTCATCGCCACCACCGGCAGATGCTGGCCGGAAAACTCCCTTTTCCGGATCTCAGCCGTTGCCATAAAACCGTCCATACCCGGCATCTGGACATCCATTAAGACCAGATCGAAATTACCTTTCGCAAATAAATCAAGGGCCTTGGATCCGTCACCAGCAACCGTCACATCAATGCCGAATTTTTCCAGCATAGCTTTAGTGACAATCACATTGACCTCTTCATCCTCAGCCAGTAAGACCCTGATATTATTAAAAATCAGCTCAGACCCGGCCTGCACAAATTGCGGCGCAATAGCTAAATCATCTTTTACGGGCACCACAAAAGGAAGCGTAAACCAAAAGGTTGAGCCCTCTCCATAGTTACTCTTAAGACCAATTTTACCCCCCATCAGGTTGACCAGATCAGAGGCAATAGCCAACCCTAAACCGCTACCACCATAACTCCTGGCGTGGGAGAGATCGGCCTGTTTAAAGGCATCAAAAACAGAGACTTGTTTTTCCAACTCGATACCAATGCCACTGTCGATAACTGAGAATATAAGGACAACCTCATCTCTGCCAGGTATCTTTTCAGAGACCTCGACTTTTATCATAACTGACCCTTTTTCCGTAAATTTAAGGGCATTATTGACCAGATTAACAATAATCTGCAGCAGGCGATTGGGATCGCCAAGCAACTTTCTGACGACATCGATTCCGATGCTGCAATCAAGCAGTAAACCTTTCTCCCGGGCTTTCAAGAAAAACATCTGCAGAACACTATCGAGAATCTCCTGCAGGTTAAAAGGAACCCGAATAAGCTCCATTTTGCCAGCTTCCATTTTCGAAAAATCGAGGATATCATCAATCACCACTAACAGGCTGTCAGCCGAGACCTTCAAAGTTTTCAGATGTTTTTCCTGGATTTCATCAAGTTTAGTCTGCAAGAGCAGGTCACTTAAGCCCATAATTCCATTGAGCGGGGTGCGAATTTCATGAGACATATTGGCCAGAAAAAGCCCCTTAATTCGATCCGCATCCTCCGCCCGCTCACGAGCTTGATGCAGCTCTTTGATCGATTCGCCCAAGGCCCCTGACATATCATTGAAAGCCTGAGACAAACCTGCAATCTCGTCATGACCTTTGACCTCGAGACGATATTTGAGATCACCCTCTTGAAACCGTTTAATACCACTGATCAGAGTGGTGATTTTTGCGGTCAGTATAGAAGCCATCCAGATCGCAATCAAAATCACCAGAAATATCATGATAAAAGTGGAGAGGGTCAGGTTACTGACCGTATCTCGCAACGAAACCGCCAGAAAATTTTTAGTCTCCCTGTTTTTATCCTCGAGGCGGACTTCATAATCATTCGCCAAAGCTTTAAGCTGAGCCGCAGTTTCTGTAGCCGAGCGATGAAATTCATGTACATTAGCCCCAATCGTTACATAACCAAACCCTCGGGGGCTCTCTTTATAAATCCCTGTATAATAAGGGATGGTTGCCGCCGTCGTCAATTTCCAAAGTTTACTCCAGAAGATAACAAAAGAGCCCGACCCTCCATGCTGGGTCAAGTTATGCCAACCACTGCATTGAGGAGCAAAATTGAGATAACGACCATCCAAACCGAGCATACCGGATTTGATCAGGGCCAGTGCTGGCTTTTTTTTGAGTGACTGCTCATGAAAAAGCGGAGCAGTTTTCTGATATTCAACAAAACTAAGACCACTCTTCTGCCACTCATCATATAACTCCTGATCGAGCCAGGGGGTCGCCGGTTGCCCGGTATCAGGATCGTAACCAACGATAAAGTAATCTCGATGATGAGAAATATTACGCCCGAGATAGTCCCACATAAAGGCGTAGTTACCGGAAGCGGCATTGGAAATCGACGAAAACCGCTCTTCAGTCGGTACGAGATGGTCGGTAAACTCCATAACATGAGTATGATCCAGAGCTAAAGTCACATAGCCGATCACCTTATCCTGTTTGACCACGGGAGTAGCCCAGCGGATCAGACCCTGAAAACGTTTACCGACTGGATTCTCCTTACCGGCATAAGCCGCCTCCTCAGGAGCAAAAGGGATACCTTTTGCCAGACATCTGGTTTTCGTATAGGCTCCGATCAAGGGCGATGGCAGGTAAGCCCCGATAACCTCAGAGACATAAATCTCCCCAGCTCTAAGTTTTGCCAACTGAGCAAAGTAGGTCTCAGCCCGACACCAGGTATTCTCTTTTTTAGAGACATCAAAAAGCTCTTCCGAAAGAAGATCAGTGGTAGTTACTTTGCATTTTTCCTGCCCATCAAGGCCGACAAAAGTCATCTCAAGATAGAGAGGGCTATCCTCGACCAGCTCCTCATTTTGCGGGTTACGATAGTGGAAAGAGTTTTGGTTGTCGCGGTTTTTGGGAAAAACTTGAGACAACTCAAACTCCTCCGCAGAAGCCACCCAGGCATCGCCGGCTGAGTTCAATTGCCAGGGCTTATGATAGATCACCGGACGCAGACGCAACTCAAGAAAATCAGCAAAGTTCTGACAATCAGGCTCAAGCCGTGCCGCCAGCTTAATGTCCGAATCTCTTCGATAGAGAAAATCAGCCACGGCCTGAGCCGTAATCGTAGTTAATCGTTCAATGTTTTCACGCGACTTTAAATCAAGTGCCGCAATTGAGTTCTCACCAGCAATATTACTGACCTGACCCACCAATCTCTGGGTATCAGCCAACATCTCAGTTGAACGTTGATCAATTTTGACACCTAAGCCGCTGATCTCTGAGACCGCAAACCAGGCCAGAAGAATAAGCGGAAGCACCTTAATCAAGACAAAAATGGCGATCAACTTACAGCGAATCCCAGTACATCTGAAAAATCGGGGGAAATTTTTATTAAGACCGGCAAAAAACGAATTTATCATATCTTTAAGATCCCAGGGGATATAGCCTGCAACGACCACTCATTATCGTAAAATAGTGTTTGTTTTTGCTGGCCGCCATAGCACCTATTCCTAAAAAATGTCAAGGTCTTAACCAGAGACTATTCAGTTGACCCTCATGGTTACAAAAAACAAGGGGGACACTGTTGGCGTCCCCCTTGTTTTTTACATTTATACCAGCCGCATTTTAATCTTCATAAATAGCATCTTTCGGAAAAAGCTTTTTAATGTCATCAGCCGTAACATCATACATTCCAGAGCCGGCCACATAATCTTTGTCTCCATGCTTAACCAGAATACAATAGGAGATCTTTGGTGAACTCTCTTTCTGACCAGGTTTTGGCCAAGCATAGGGAATCCAGCCTTTACCATGAGCTTCAACCGTCTCATTAAAAGCGACAAAAAGATAGACCCCATTGACATCACGCATATCGAGTAAGGGTTTACCATCCAGGGAGGGTTTGATCGGGTGCATCACCATAATACCCTCAAGATCATGAATCCAGACATAACCTTTACCATCGGCAAAGCGAAATTCACCTTTGGGATCTTTGATCTTGGCAAAGGCGGCATCACCCTCTGCGGCCAGAAGTTTTGCAGCCGCAGTAACCTTCGCCTTACAGAGTTGGGGGCTGAGCTCCTCAGCCAAACCACTGCCGACAAAAACGAGCACCAAAGCCAGAGCGACACATAGAGTTGCAGTTTTTTTTAACATGACGTACTCCTCAAATAATATTGTTATGGTTTAACTGTGATGTTTCATAAAAAACCAACGCAAAATCAAAAGTTCAACTCACAGTGATAAATTTTGGCCAAAAGGCTGCGGGTTGGGCTCTATTTTTTACTTTCAGCTCTATTATTCATTCATCAACAGTGGCTGATTAAATTTTAAACTGACCTACCAGATCCTGCAAATCACCCGCCAATTTTTTCAGTTCTCCGCTGCTGGCACTGACAAGGTCACTGTTTTTCAAAACTTTATTACTGCTGGAATTTACGTCCCCTATATCTTTGGCAATCTCACTGGCGACATTTGTACTTTGAGCCACATTCTCACTCACCTCCTGCAACCCTTTGTTCGCTTCCCCCATATTTCCAGCAATCTCTTGTGTCGTAGCTGACTGCTCCTCCACGGCAGCAGCAATGGTACCAACAACAACATCAATATCCCCTATAATTTTTGCCACCCCTTCTATTTCCTGAACCGTGTCTGCTGTCGATCTCTGGATACCATCAATACGCTCCTTAATATCATTGGTTGCCTCTGCGGTCTGCAGAGCTAACTGTTTTATCTCTGACGCCACAACAGCGAAGCCTTTCCCGGCTTCACCAGCTCGAGCCGCTTCAATCGTAGCATTCAAAGCCAACAGGTTGGTCTGTCCTGATATTTGCGTAATAACCTCAGTAACCTTGCTGATCTCTTGAGCTACAACCCCAAGCTCATTAACCCTCTGGGTCGCACTTTCAGCCTTCTCTACCGCATCCCGGGTAATAGAGTTGCCGGTGGCAGCATTTCTAGCTATTTCACTAATAGATGAGTTTATCTCATCGGTAGCATTAGAGACCGTATTAATGTTGGTGACCGCCTCTTCAGAGGTTGCTGCCACAGAATTCATATTTGCACTCATCTCTTCCGCTGCTGTGGCCACGCTCTCTGATTTTGTCGTCACAGTTTGAGCCCCAGCCGACATAGAGGAGGCAAGATTGGTTAAATCGGAAGAAGAGTTGGTCAACTGGACCGAAAACTCTTTAATACGCGCAATAATTTTTCTTAAATTAGCACTCATGGCATTAGTGTCCGCCGCCAGCTCTCCCAGCTCATCCTGCGAAGAGAGCTCTACAATATGGTTCAGATCTCCCTGGGCAACCAGCTTGGTAACTGCGGCCAACTTGGTGATGTTTTTGGTCAGATAGCGACTGATATAGATTCCTAATGCTACAGCGATCAAAACCGCTGCAAGGGTAAGAACAACAAGGAAAACAGTGCCTCTATTTTTGACCGTGTCGCAGGCTTTTGAGGCACTTGCCATCTCCGCTTCAGCATTCTTAACCAGAAGCTCAAGCTTCTTATCAATTTCAACTCCAGAGAGAGCCATACTGCGCTGTTTAGCCGCTTTTTTCGAATCAAGTTCCTCGTAAATCGGAGCCACATATTTATGAATCTTTCCGAAATATTGCTCGATCCGGGCTGATGATCCACCACTGCGGTTAAATTGTTTAACTTTCCATTCAGCCCCGCTCTTCTGGTTAATCTTTACAGCATAAGCCATCAATTTTTCATGGTATTTTTTTATTTTCTTAACCAGCTTATTCAACCCATCATCGTCAACATTATAAGTGTTCAGCCAACGCCCCAACTTACCTTTCCGATAATCAGTATTTCCATCAAACGGTGTGACAATCAATACCGCATCCTCAAGTGCTTTGAGCCAATTCACATGATCTCTTTCCAGCATCAAAAGATAGGTAGGAAGACTATAATTTTTTTCTTTTGCAGTAACTGAGTAGCTCAAGTATTTATTATGGGCACTCATCAAGTCGGCACACCCATTCCTGAAAACAACACTCTCTTTCTTAAGACTAACAATAATTTTAAGGAGCTCCTCAGAACTTTGCGGGACAATAATATCTAATTGTAATCTTTTATAGACGTTATATAAATTACTTTTCGTAAACTTTTCAGAGAGAGTTCC
>CAYWGC010000033.1:0-34413 GCA_964457755.1 uncultured Thermodesulfobacteriota bacterium
ACTCTGCCGAGCACTACCGAGCACTCCGTTGTAAAATAGGGTAATTGGGGTCTGACCCCGGTTTTGTTCCGGTTTTTCGGTTTTTTGTTAAGTGAAATCACTAGACACTTAAGGAGGGTATTAACTTATGAAATTAATAATTCTTAATCTTGCTCGTAGTACTACTAAAGAAGAATTAAAAGTTATCTTTGAAGAATATGGCTCCGTAGAATCTTGTGATTTGGTGTTAGATAAATCTACCGGTGGATCCAAGGGTTTTGGTTTTGTTGAAATGCCAAAACCAGAAGAAGCCGAATTTGCGATAAAAAGCTTGAATAATAAGAAAGTTGCCAGTAACAAAATTCGTGTTAAAAAAGCTGAAGACAAAAAGGTATAACCTCGCATTCACGCAGACTGCGAACGCGCTCCCGATTTTATTTAAGCATCCCGGCGCAGCTGGTGATGTTGGTCGTTAGCAGGAAAATAATATGATGTTTACTCAGGGGCGTCCTTGAAATATTAAAATTCTGTTGTTGATTGCAATTAAATAGATTCTGGCAGCAAAAAGCGTGGGTGCAAGCAAGAGCAAACATGCTAATAATGTCACAATTTAAACACTTTGACTGGAGATTAGCATGAGTACTGAAATCAGCTACAAGAATAACCCTCTGCATGGTGTTGGTTTAAAAAACATATTGATTGAAATAGTAGATCACTACGGTTTTGAGCTTCTTTTTGCCTATTTAAATATCAATTGTTTTAAGACCAATCCAAGCATTGATTCCAGTGTGAAGTTTCTTAAAAAAACGGACTGGGCGCGTGAGAAAGTTGAAGCTTTCTATTTGTATGAATTTAAAAATTTACCCAGAGCGTCTTCCGATCAGTTCTTATTGCCTCCTAGGGACCGGATTGTTCCGGAATATCAAACACCAAGTGAGCCTACGGAACTGAGTTTGGAAGATGCCGAGCGGTTGCGCGAAAAGCGTGCGAAGAAATCGGCTGCACGAGGTTAAAGAACAACCGGGGTCTGTTAGACCCCATTTTTTCTGCATTTTTCTGCAAATACTCAAAGTCTGCAATCAGCCATAGAGGCCTGTGTCAATGCAGGCAAAGCTGTGATGTAAAGGTTATGTATCCAGGTGCTACATGAGAATAGGATCTTCAAATCCAATACCCATATTTGGTTATATTGGACTTTTTAGACTATTAAAAATAATTAAATTGAGAGCAATACATGAAAAGAATAATGATAATTTTATTTATACTATTTATTGCGGTAGCTGCCGATTCGACAGAGCTAACTGAAGAAATATTCCAGCTTAACCATTGTTTTTCCTTAAAAGTAATGGAGCAAGAGGATTTGTCTGCCGTTGTAGAGATAAATTCGGATGAACAAGCATATCACATTGTCACTATTGAAAATGCTGGTATTTCCGAGGTAAAAAAGGTGAAGTTATGTAAATCCTGCAAAGAGAGTTATTTTATAGCCCTCTATGACCGTTCGTCGACATACGGTTCTACTACTGGCATTGTAGCATGGCAGAACGGGTGGGACAACTGGTTCTTGATGGTGCTTCCTTTCAGCGTGGCCGGAATAGAGGATGAGAATAACGATGGAGTGTTTGAACTGGTTGATCAGTATTCTGAAAAAACAGAAAATAAATTTTACCCTGTAAAGATGAAATATAGGTTCATGGATGGACTAATCTGGCCGGAGTAGGTAAGGAGAGCACATTGGATGGTTTTTAACCCTGAAAAATGCTTTCAAGAAAAACAGACTGTTTTATAACCATATAATGCACTGGATAAACCAGTGATTAAAGAGTTAACTGCCATTGGTTCCGGAGCACATCGTGGCGGATGATGTAAACGGCCCCATCGTCGCCTTTGAGTTTGAAATAGCGATGATCCGGGGCCAGCCAGTCTTTCAAATCCCTCATGGACAGCATGCCTGCAAGCTCATCCTTGTTGTTGAATACTAAAAAGTGAGGATAATGGCTTTCTTGGGTTTTGATAATTAATGAGTGTAACGGTGTGTTATCTCTGATGCTTTCATATTCCCTTTCCATATTGTCAACAACCTGTATTGATCGTAATATATTTACATCGTGCCCCCGAACAATTTTTACCCCTCTTTTAAGCAACGTAGTCTCATATATGGAATATCCGTGAAATTTTTGTACGATAACAAGGCTTGCTATGCAGCTTATCATCAGGGGAAGAATGATTTCAAGATTGTAGGTCAATTCAAAAATTGTGAAAATCGCTGTAATAGGCGCAAGGGTAGCGCCGCTGACCACGGCGGCCATGCCGACCAGCCCGTAGGCCGGAAATGCGGCTGTCATTTCGGGAAATAAATTATTGACCAGGGATCCGAAAATGCCTCCCAGCATCGTTCCTAAAACAAGAGATGGCGCAAAAATACCTCCGGAAAAACCAGCTCCAACAGAAATTGATGTGGCAAGCAGCTTAAATATTATCACTATGATCATGGTGTTTATAGTGGTTTCTGCGGTCAGGACAAGGTTGACTGACTGGTATCCCACACCGAGCACATGCGGGCAGTTAAAGGCAATTAATCCAATCAGCAAACCTCCGACGGCGGGACACAGATAGGCGGGGATGTGAAATCGGTCGAACACCTTTTCCGTATAGGAGATTTCTTTGATGAAGGCAATGGAAACAAAGCCTGCCAGGATGCCGAGCAGGCAGTAGAGTAAAATTTCCCAGTAACTGATCAGTTCGTAATGGGGCACATCAAAAGCTGGCAGGTTGCCAAAGAAATGGTGGGAAATTACGGTTGCGGTTACAGCGGAAATTGCTATGTGGCTTAAGTAACTGATTTCAAAGTCAACCAAGATGATCTCTACCGCAAACAGCATTCCGGCCATTGGGGCATTAAAGGTAGCCGCAATTCCGGATGCGGCGCCGCATGCCAGAAAAACACGTCGCCATTCTGCCGGCATCTTGATAAGCTGGGCGATGGATGAACCCACAGAAGATCCTATATGGACAATAGGCCCTTCCCGGCCAACAGAGGCGCCTGAACCGATGGAAATGATTGTGCAGATGATTTTATAAAAGGTTGTCCTGTGCCTGATGATTCCCTGACTGCTGATCATCTGGTTTAT
The DNA here is from genome assembly GCA_964457755.1 of uncultured Thermodesulfobacteriota bacterium. Classification (GTDB taxonomy): domain Bacteria; phylum Desulfobacterota; class Anaeroferrophillalia; order Anaeroferrophillales; family Tharpellaceae; genus Tharpella. Next base: position 3,111 of record CAYWGC010000033.1, read on the forward strand.
GCTGGTTTTTTGAAAGATTGTGGAAGTATGATACTTAAGCTAATCTTGTCCGGCGGTTCATTTTTCATGGATACCTGACCGCCATGCAGTCTAACAATCTCTCTGACAATCGTCAGCCCCAGGCCGCAGCCGCCAAACTCTTTAGAACGTGATTTTTCGACTCGGTAAAACTGTTCGAAAACATGTTCCAAATCATCCTCTGGAATTTGTGATGCGGTGTTGGTTACCGTAAGCCGAACCGTTTCTGGCAACTTCTCCAGTTTGATAATAAGTTTTCCTGATTGTGAATTATATTTGATAGCATTGTCTATAATATTGACCAGAACCCGGTTGAGTTGAGCGGGGTCACCGAAATAGTTCAGGGTTTCCGGCAGGGAACTGGTCAGGGTAATCTCTTTAACCTCTATCAAGGGTTTGAAATCTTCAATAATGGATGCGGTTGCGGTTTTAAGGTCAAAGGTTTCGGGCTTGATTTTGCGACCAAGTTCCAGCCATGAGAGAGTCATGAGATCCTGCAGGAGACGTTTTATGCGTAGCATGACATGTTGTTGCTGTTGCAGGTCTTTATAGAAAGGGGCTGGTAGTTCCCGGTTAAGGAGGCCTTGTTCCATAAATATCTGGACACTGGTCATTGGCGTGTTGAGCTCATGGGCGGCGTCGGCGAGAAATTGTTTCTGCTTGGTGAAGGAGTACTGCAGGCGGTCAAGCATCTGGTTTAAGGCCGACGAGAGTTCGTAGAGCTCATCACGATTTGAGTTTAAGGGGATGCGATGGCTCAAATCATTTTCATCAATCTCACGAGCCAGACTGGTGATTTTTCGGACTGGTTTGAGGATGCGACCAGCCAGGAAATAACTGATTAGGATCAATAGTATGGTTGAAAAGGAGAGGCCCAACAAGATGAAGTGGATTACCTCAACCATCTCTTCCATGAATTTTTTCATAGGTATGGCTACATAAATGCGATAGCCCGGAGGATATTTCTGGCTGGAGATTTTGGCCGAGCGTACACGGAAAGTTAGTTCCTTGTAAGGTTTCTTGTCAGAATCTATACCTTCGCGGGGAATTTTAATGCTGACAGTGAATCTTTTTTTTTCGGAATCAAGCGGCAGGTTGATGCTTTGTCCCAGGCGGGAGGTGTAGACCAAGGTGTCATCACGCCAGGCGCGAATCCAGTGGCGATTGTTGTCGAGGAAAATCTCGCTTGCTAAGGAGGTTTGCTCAATGAGACCGGCTTCGCTTTTCCTGATTATCTTGAAAATGTTTTGTGCTGCTACGGTCAGTTCGTTATCGAGTTGATCGTAGGTTTGTTCAGCCATCTCAAAAAAGACTATAAGGGAGAAAAACAGGCTGACAATGACCCCTGCACTGGTAATCCAGAGGGTGATTTTTGTGCGAATTTTCATGAAAAAATTACCCTTCGATGACGAAGCCGATTCCGCGAACGGTTTTTATGAATGATCTATTTTCTGTTTCAGTATCGATTTTCCGGCGCAGGTTTTTAATGTGAACATCGATGGTGTTGGACATTGTAAAAGGATCAAAATCATCTCCCCAGACATGTTCGGCCAGGGTAATGCGGGAAGCTGGTTGATTTTTGTTGTAGAGGAGGAATTCCAGCAGGGAAAACTCTTTGGGGGTCAGGTCTAGGACTTTCCCGGATTTTGTGACTTTGCGGCTGATTGTGTTGAGGGAGATATCACCAACCGTCAGGAGAGTATCACATTCACGGCCCGGCCGCCGTAATAGAGCCCGGATGCGGGCCAGCAGTTCAGCTACAGAAAAAGGCTTAGCAAGATAGTCGTCGGCCCCGTAATCGAGTCCTTTGACTCGATCTTCGACCGAGCCTTTGGCGGTTAAAAGGAGCACCGGTGTAATAATATTGGCCTGGCGCATCTCTTTTAAAACAGTCAACCCGTCAACTTGAGGTAACATGATGTCTAAGAGAATCAGATCGTAGATCTCGGCAAAAATTTTGTCAAGGGCCCGGTTGCCATCGACTGCAGTATCGACCAGATAGCGCTGCTCGTTAAGCAGGTTCTGCATCTGAGACAGTAGCTGGGGATCATCTTCAACCAGGAGAATTTTCACTGTCTGTTTCCGGCTAAAGAGTTAGGCAGGTCGTGGCACTGTTCCTGGTAGAGATGGGAGGCAGTCGTCAGCAGAGCCAGGGCGTCGCTTTCCAGCTCCTGGTCGTGGGGCAAAGGCAGCAGGTCGTCACCGGAAACTCGAAAGGTTCGGGGCTTAGTTTTGGGTTCGAGCACCGCGAGTTTGCCATCCCGCATAAAACCGTAGAGTGAATAGAATTTCATCAGAGCAAAGTCGTTCTTAGCCTGTTTGAAGATCGATTGGCCGATGATCGGATGGTTGAAATCCGTACCCAAAAGATCCACTGCCGTGGCCATTACATCCATTTGGGTGGTAACGCGATTATAACGTAATGGTTCGATGCCGCCGCCCAGAATCAGTCCGAAAATCCGATAGTTTTCAATCGGCATAACACCATTGGGGCTTGAGCGGACCCGGACGTTATGGTCGGCGATGACGACAAAAACGGTGTCATCGTAATAGTCATGTTCTTTGGCGAGTGAGAAAAATTTGCCCAAGGCAAAATCCGCAAATTTGACACCATTTTCCTCGCTCGCCAGGGCAACCCCGGCAACCGGGGTGATGCGTCCTTCAGGGAACTCGAAGGGGGTATGGTTGGTGGTTGTAAATAGGACTGAGACAAAAGGTTGGTTCTGCTCTTTAAGCTTAACAAACTCCTTATCGGCGCGAACCACCAGATCTTCATCGCAGACCCCCCAGATACCGTGGTAGACCGGATTGACAAAGAGTGGTTCATCAATAATCCGCTTGAAACCATTACCGTAATACCAGCTTCCCATATTGTCAAAGCGCTTTTCACCACCGTAGAGAAAGCTGCTGTCATAGCCCCGAGGGCCTAAAAGTCGGGCCAGCGAGAAAAACTCCTTTTGTGAAAGGTTCCGTTTGAGAACGCTGGTGCCAGGAATCGGCAGAAAACCGCCGACAATCGCCTCCATACCCCGGACACTGCGGGTCCCGCTGGCGTAAAGCCGGGTAAAAAGGATGCCTTCTTGAGACAGTTTGTTGAGGTTTGGGGTGATGCCGGGGCGGCCGCCGGCGGCTTCGACAAATTGAGCTCCGAGACTCTCCTGAATGATAACCACCAGATTTTTGGCTCGTCCATTATTGGGGAAATGGGTTTTTTCCCGGCGCAACAGAGGATAGTTGGAGTCAATAAGATCTTCAGTTTTCAGGTTGAGTATTTTTTTGGTTCGGCTGAGTGCTTCAGACGCCTCCATGCGGCCATAAAGTTTAACGTTGACGTCGAATTTCTTTTTAGCATAGATTGAGTAGCCGACTGAGTGCAGGGTGTTTTTAGCGAGCTCATTAGCGATATGGGAGTTGCTGTAGGTGGCATCCGAGAGGTTGGCCGGGCGATGGCCGAAGGAGGAGCGAATGCCCATGACAATAATCAGTGCCGAGGGTAGAAAAAAGAGCAGGCGCAGGCCATATTTAACCTGCAAAGATTCAGTAAAAATAGAGCTTTGCCGCCACCAGCGGCGGTAGAACCAGGCAATCAGGCTTAAACTGACAATCGCAATCACCAGCGGTGTGAGCTGGGTTGAGATGATAGTTTTGAATACTTCTCGCGGATATTGCAGGTAGTTGACGAAAAGCTCGTTGGGGCGGGCGTCGAATTCGTTGACAAAAGGCGGGGTTGCAATTTCCATATAGACGGCCAGCAGCAGGGTCGCCAGCAGATAGCCTCCCAAGACTTTTTCAATAAAATATGAAATTCGTGACGGGGTCAGAAAGATGAGCAGGGTCGGCAGGGCCAGAATGGCACAAACCGCAATCGTGTCCATGCGCAGGCCGACGATAAAGGCGAGCCAGTAGTTGACGCCGCTGGCTTTTAAAGAGCCATAGTGCTGGCCCATTAAGATGATGCGACCGACGAATGAAATAATCAGAAAGAGGAGGTAAAAAAGGAGTAGCGGTTTAGCGGCCTTAAGCCACTGTTGGTAGAGGTTTTTTAACATTTTTTTAATTAAGCCTTTTGGGGTCTCGGTTTTGGGTTATGATATAATCGGCCCCCTGGTAGTAGGCCAGACAATCTTGTACGAGGGGGTTGTCCGGTTTAATAGGTTCGATTGTATCGTACGGTTTTTTCTGGAGATCAATTTTTTGTTGCGGTGATAAGACTACCAACTTTTCATCTTTAAGTAAACCAAGTTTTATATAGTTGGCAATCAAGGCGCGTGGTTGAAAGTCGGGGTGGAGTATATTCTTAGTGAAACAAAAGAGTTTCGGTAAGAGGAATTGAGCTTATCTATGATCTCTTTCGTCGGTATTGTCATTGCGGTTAAAGATATCCAGTTTGCGATCGTAAATTTTGCAGTTGACTCCGAAGATACCGAGGAGCGAATGGAAGATATGATCGTGCGAGATCGGTTGGTTTCTGTTTTCTTTAAGAGCTGCATAATTTAAATGATGGTTGCGGGCCAAGCTTTCTGAAAGCCAGGCGACGGCGGCGATATGTTTCTGTTCGTTAGGAGCTATGAAATAGGGCAGGCTGTGCAGATAGATGCCGTTTTCGCCCAGCGATTCGCCGTGGTCTGACATGTAGAACAGGAAAGTGTCGTACTGTTCCGTATTTTTTTCAAGAAATTCGATGGTTTCAGACAGGAAATAGTCAGTGTAGAGGATGGTGTTGTCGTAGGCGTTAGTAAGCTCTTCCTGCAGACTTTTTTGTGGGGTATTGCTCTGGTATTCAGGGGAGAAGCGGCGAAATTTTTCAGGGTAACGTTTATAATAGGCCGGCCCGTGACTGCCTTTCTGGTGGAGTACGATGAGGTGGTTACAATTTGGGTTACGGTCAACATATTTCTGTAAGTTAAAGAGCAATGACTCGTCGTAATATTCACCATCCCGGGCCAAGCCAAGTTCCTCGGCCTTTGGAACTGTCACGGACGAGATTTTTTCGTAGGGTACTCGCGTGGCCACGCCTTTGGAACTGGAGTTGTTGTCGCGCCACAAAACCTTGGTTCCCAGTCGTTGCAAGAGATCAAGGATATTCTCATAGGCAGCCGCTTTTTTAACGGAATAATGTTCTCTGGGCAGATGGGAAAACATGCAGGGCAGTGACTCTGCGGTTGAAGTTCCGCTAGAATAGGCTTGGGTGAAGCTTATTACATCTTTTGGGCTGAGCCCGGGGTTGGTGTTGCGGGCGTAGCCGTTCAGTGAGAAGTTCTGAGCTCTGGCGGACTCGCCGACAACAAAAATTCCTAGTAATTTTTTTAGCTGGAGAGTCTCCTTTTTAGCTAAAATGGCATCTTCAGCGATGGGTATGAGGGTTTGGGCATGGGCCTGATTTATGCTGAAATATTTCTCGACTGAGTAGATAGCGTAGGTTGGGTTGATATACATTCGCAGATATTTATGCTGGCGGCCGATCAGGGCAAAACTGCTGTAGTTGAGATAGATCGTCGCCCCGACTGTCAGAAAAATGGTGGCGATGGTGAGCAGGTTGGTTGCCATTTGGCGTAATGGCTTTTTCCACGTAATCCGGGTGCCGGCGATGATCAGCGTCGGTAGACCGGCAAAAATCAGCATATGTAAGGCGAAACCAAAGCTGTAAAGTTCTCGGGCCTCCTGGATGTCGGTTTCAATTATATTACTGATCATATTATAATCGATCACGACACCATATTTGAGGCTGTAGTAAGATATGGTTGAGGCCAGAAGAAAGCTGGAAATGAGGACTGTCTTGAAAATGTAGGGGTAGCTGCAGAGGGAAAAGAACGTGAAAAAGATACCGCTTATGACGATGCCGGTGCCGATCAGGAAAGCGGCGTTGCTGCTGACTGATACATCCGGTAGGTTCAGGAGTTGCTGCCAGAAAGAGAGATTGTAGGCAGTCGCCAGCAGGAGGGCTGAAAACAGGGCAATAAGCGTTACGTTGCCATTAAGGGTGAAGGCCGAAAGAGCGTTGCTTCTTTTTTTCTGCAGCTTAAAAATTTCTGTTAGTTTTACATTCATCTTTTATTGTCTGGGTCGAGTTGTCAGTTGAGTATTATAGTTTAAATCGGTTTATAATCCGTCTATTATGAAGGGTTCGTGAAGGGTTTATGAAGATTTGATGAAGAGAGATTGTTTCTAGTTTATCAGGCTAGTCGTAGTGATTTTTTTGAGGGTATCCAGGTGGGAGGGCCGGGCAACTTCAGTTTCTTTGATATTGGAGCAACTTTGGATGGAATCGGGGAGTGCAGTGAGACCGCCGTAACAGTGGCATCAAGAATAGATTGGGGAAGGGAAGAGTTTTTTCGGTTGAAATTATACTCCGCAGCGATTTGTTAGTAGGGCGTCCATCGCGGTCTGGACGTAGGCCTTCAAGGTTGATTCCATATCAGTTGTGACGGGTTTATTATCGTAGATTTCAGCCTCGGCCTGCGGGTAGAGTTGGTAATGGTAAAGTTGTGAGTTGTGGCCGTCCGGAAGGTGGATAAGGATACGGTCGCCACTCAACATGGCGACCGTGGGGTCGCTGCCGGAGGGTTTAATGATGCCGAAACCGGGGTCGTCGGCAGCTGTGTTCAGGAGGTTGCGGCCCCAGCAATGGTGGAGAAATGGTTTGCCTAAAAGTCCCATGATTGTCGGCACGACATCAACTTGGGTACTGACAATCGAGCGCTTGGAACCGTATTGTTCCTGGAGGCCGGGAGCCAGCAGGAGGAGGGGGACATGAAAGCGTAAGAGCTCAATCTCGGTCAGCTGCTGCGGGATACAGAAGCCGTGATCCCCGAGCAGTACAAAAAGGGTTTCATTAAAGTAGGAGGATTTTTTCGCTTTGGCAAAAAATTGTCCCAGGGCCCAGTCGGCATAGCGCATTGCCGTCAAGTGGCCATTCAATGAACCATGGCCGCTGACTTTGGCGATCGGTAAAGGTTCGGGAATCGTAAAGGGCAGGTGATTGGAGAGGGTTTGGAGAATGGCAAAAAAGGGTTTATCAGGGGATAGTTTTTCCAGCTCCTGATGAGCTCGGTTGAACATTTCATTATCAGAAACGCCCCAGGTCGGGTCAATGAATTTTGGATTGTCGTAATCGAAACGGCCGATAAATTCAGTCATTCCCTGGTTGCGGAAAAAACCTTCCTGATTGTCCCAGGCAAAGTCGCCGTTATAGACATAGGTACTCTGGTAATTTCTTTTTCTGAGAAGTTCAGCCAGCCCCGAAAAGCCGGTCGCGCCCTGGGGTTGTTGCATCAGGGTCTCAAAGCCGGGCAGATTGGGGAAACCGGCCAGTGAGGCAAAGATACCTTGATGGGTGTGGGTGCCGTTGGAAAAGAAGTGATCGAAAAGCACCCCTTTTTCAGCCAAGTGGTCAAATTCAGGGGTTATCCCGTTTTGTTTTCCGCTGGCCCCGACATATTGGGCTGAAAAACTCTCCATCATAATGACGACGACATTTTTTATGGTTGTCTTGGTGGGTTGGGGCTGGTGCTCTCTTTTAAGCGGCATATTCTCCGCTTCTATGAGGTTGTCTCCGGTCTGCAGTAATAATCTTCGAGTTTTATCGAGGGCTGTGGCTGGGGGCATGACCCGAAGCCATTTCTTGCGACTTTTCTGCTTTTTAACGTCGAGTGCCGCCTTGATCAAGGTGTAGATGCCGTTTAAGGCGAGATGGTTGGCGAAGAGGTGGGTCGAATGGTAGGCATCCCCCCAGCGTAGCGGGGGCCCGGAACGGAGAGTTCCGCGGCAGGCAATTGCATGCAAGGCTAGTAGGGGCATGAAAACCAGCAGGCGTTGGTAGAGGGCTCCCTGATTGTTGGTATTGATAATTATGGCAGCCTGGGCATTGCTGACGAGAAAACCGGCAATCATCAGAGCTATGATGATTATCCATAAGCCCAGATAGCGCAAAACCGGACAGCCGTGCCAGATCATGCTGGTAACGGTTTTGGGATCTTCTTTGATGTAATCGAAGACCAGGCTGTTGAGACGGGTGTGAAACTGGCGATAGAACTCAAGTTCAACAACACTTAAAAAAACAACAGCAGCGCAGATGGCGCTACACCAGTAAAGGGGCAGTGAACGGTTGATCGAACTTTGAGGAAAGAACTGAATTATTATCGGGAGCAGCATTATAGCTCCGATAATAATCATATCGAAACGGCAGCCGATAGCAAAAGAGCGGACAATATCTTTTGCCGGGATCGCGGTCGAGAGCTCGCGGTTATGCAGTAACAGCAAGAGCCGCATGAACGAGAGGGTAAGCAACAAAACTGTTGTCAGACTGAGAATAAACCTGAGATTGGCGAGAATGATTGTCATAACATGCGCCTTGACTGAGTGGAGTCCCGGTTGTTGCGAAAGCTGCAGTAGAGCCTATTTTTGTAAAACATAGGTCCGCCACATAGAGTAGCCCGGAAGCAGACCGTAATAGGTTGCGATCGTAAACCCGGTGCGGTAGAACTCCGGCTCAATATCCTCCCTTTTGATTTGTTGATGGGTCACTTTTAACATGTCGTTTATGAAGGAATTGTGAAGTTTCAGAAAAATAATTAGGCTGGGCGGGGAGATCTTTTTGATTTTGCGTTATGGTACTGCAGCGTTTACATGGTGGCCAACTTTTTCTGTTTTTATAGAGTATTTCGTGTTATTTAGCGGGCCGATTTTACCTTTTGACTGACTTATTTAAAGGGTGTGACATCTAACGCTCTACTTTAAATTTTTGTAACTATTCAGATAACCCGTAAATTCAGGGTACACAATCCCGATTTCCTTCGGAGAATCAGGTTATGTCCCCAGGATTTGCTGAATTTCATCACTATTAAGGTACTTCTCTACTTACGCTGAACAGTTACAAATTTTTTAACAATAAAAGAGAAATTGATGAAACCTTGGAAACTGCTTGATAGCGTTCAAATACCTGGAAATGGGGGTGAACTTCAGCTCTCCCAGCGTGATACGGAATTTTCGATCAGTGTCGTCGGTGAAGGTATCCTGATGGGTTCGCGGGCGCATGGTTCGGAAGATGCACTGGCTCGACTGACTTGCAGTAAAATTGCTGGTCGGGTTCAGCCCCGGGTGCTGATTGGGGGGTTGGGTATGGGTTTTACGTTGGCGGCGGCCCTGCATCATCTTGGTGCCAATGCCGAGGTCGTGGTGGCCGAACTGATTCCGGCTGTAGTCAGCTGGAACCGGGGGCCTCTCGGTGAACGTGCCGGATATCCACTTGCCGATGAACGCGCTATAGTTCGTGAGGGGGATGTTGCTAAAATCCTGAAGAGTGAACGGCAGGCTTATGATGCGATCTTGCTTGATGTTGATAATGGCCCGGCGGGGATGACGCGCAAAAAAAATAACTGGCTCTATACAATGGATGGTTTGACGGCATCATATACGGCGTTAAAGCCGCAGGGCCTGCTGGCGGTGTGGTCGGCTGGTCCGGATCGCAGTTTTACAGAGCGTTTGCGCAAAATCGGCTTTAAGGTCAATCAGGCTCGGGTGCGGGAGCATGATAACAAAGGTGAGCTGCATACGATCTGGTTGGCGGAGAGTGGTCCGTGATTGTTTGAATCAAGCTTGGGGCGGTTGGCTTCGTTAGATCGGGGCCGCCCCTTATGAAGCTTTCTACAATATTGTATCGTTGTTAATTGTTGTCCTGAAATTAGAGGGTCACTCTCTTTTTGTTGCTTTTCCCGCTTTCAGAAAACCCCTGCCGTTGTTTTCTTTTTTACTTCCGTTGCATTTGTAGTTCATTCGCAATTAAGGATCTCTTCACTTCTGTTCGAGTGGAACGACAACCGGAAAACCGGCAACTTCGGCAATTACGCTTTTTAAATTGAAAACTTCCTTAATGATTTCGGCTGTGATGATGGTTTTCGGGCCGGAGGCGTGGAGGTTGCCGTTTTTCAAAAGTATGAAAAAGTCAGCAAAGCGCAGGGCGCTGTTGAGGTCGTGGGTGACGACCAGGGTTGTCAAATTTAACTTGTGGGTGATATTTTTAAGTAGTGACATGACCTCGAGCTGGTTGCTAAGGTCGAGATGGTTGGTGGGCTCATCGAGCAGCAGGACATTGGGTTTTCGGACCAGGGCCCTGGCGATTACTACCCTTTGCAGTTCGCCGCCGGAGAGCTCGTTAGTGAAGCGATCGGAGAGTTGGTCAAGATGGATCAGCTTGAGAATTTCATCGACTTGCTGCAACCCTTTTTCGGCATCGCAACGTTCTGGATTGAGAGCCTGGTGACCGAGAAGCACAGCCTCAAAGACGGTGCAATGGACGGCGGCTGATTTTTGAGGCATGTAACCGCAGCGTTGGGCAATTTCCTGGCGGGCGAGTTTACGGTAATCATCACCGTCGATAAAAATCGTGCCGTTTTGCGGCTCGATAAGTCGGTTAATGGTTTTTAAAAGGGTCGATTTACCGGAACCGTTGGTACCCATAATCACCGCCAGAGTGCCGGGCTCCAGGGTGAAAGATATATCTTTGAGAACCTCTGTTTTGGGGTAGGCAAAGCTGATATCTTGGGCTCTGATACTCATTGCTGGCCCTTCTGTCTCCGGGCTAACAGATAGAGAAAAAGCGGGGCCCCCGCAAAAGAGGTGAGGATGCCGACCGGGAGAACGGTCGGGGCCATGACGCTTCGGGCGAGAAGGTCGGCGGCGAGCAGTAAAACGGCCCCAGCCAGGGCCGAATAGGGAATCAGATAGCGGTAATCCTGTCCCACCAGAGGGCGCATCAGGTGCGGAGCAATGAGGCCGACAAACCCGATAATGCCTAAAAAAGCGATGGTTATCGCAGCTAAGAGGGCGCTGATGATCAGGGTTGTCAGGCGCAGGACACCGACCCGAACCCCTAAGCTGGCCGCAGTTTCATCACCCCAGAGCAGGGCGTTGAAACTCCAGCCCTGGCGCCAAAGATAGAGGAGGGCTGGAACCAGCAGGGCCAGCATCAGAAAAAGATCACGCCAACGGGCCTTGCTAAGGTCGCCAAAGGTCCAGAAGACCGTACCGGCAACTTCGATATCAGTCGCGAAATATTGTAAAAGCATTGTTACCGCGCCAAAAAAAGCGCTCAAAGCAACCCCTGCGAGAATCATCGATTCGGGACTGATGTCGCGAAAAAAAGCGAGCATAGTTAAAACTGCAACTGTTAGAAGGGCTCCGCTGAAGGCCGCCAGAACAATAATATAGGGGGCTAGATAGGTTGGGATAAGGCTTGCGGCAGATGGCAAACCTGCCCCTAAAACAATAATCGCAAAAGCGGCCCCGCAGGCGGCCCCTTGGGATACCCCAAGGGTGAAGGGTGAGGCCAGAGGGTTGCGCAAAACATTCTGCATGGCGGCACCGGAGCAGCCGAGAGCGGCGCCGGCAACCAGGGCCGCCAGGGCTCTGGGGAGACGGATTTGGTGGATGACATGGGTCAGTAGAGGGTCGCTGCTCTTGCCGCCTAAGGTTTCTGCCAGGAGTGGCCAGGAGATCTTATAGGTGCCGATTTTGAGCGAAAGCAGAAACAGGCAGATGAGGCTCAAACAGAGCAATAGCCCGCCCCAGTTACGCCATCCCAGTCGTTTCTGATAGGTCTTGATAGTTGTTGAGTTTGCAACTGGTTCCATCAGCGGCAGGCAACGTTTTTGAGGCAAAATGGTTGATAGGCCGGCAGGCTCGCAATATTAATTTTCAGATCCAGAAAGAAAGCGAAGATTTCAGTAATTTTTTTCTCGACGGTGAGTCTCTTGAAAGTTTGTGGATAGAGCTTGTTGCCGATATAATAAGCGTTGGCCAGAGCGCTTTCAAGATTGGTGTTGTACTGGTTGTAGGGGAGGAGTGAGTAGATCTGTTTCAGTCTTACCGCCTGCAGCAGTTGGTAGAAATTCTGATTTTCGAGATATTCACGGCTGATCAGATGAGCGCTGCTGTGATCGATAAAGATGATCTCTGGGTTCCACTTTAACAGCCTCTCCTTATCAATAAAAAGGTGGCCTTGGGCCGGGTGGTTGCCAGCAACATTGTTGGCTTTGACCAAGGAGCCTGGGAAATAGTCCTCTTCGGTACTTTCAAGTCCGTGAATGCCCTTATAAGCCAGGCCCCCAAAATAGGCAGTCGGGGAAGAGGTTTGGGCTGCTGCAGTTTTCTCGCCCAGCTCTTTTTGGGAGTTTTCAAGGTAGAGTGCAATCTCTCGGGCTCTTTCCTGACGATCAAGAATTTCTCCCATCAATTTCAGAGACTGCAGGGCCTCTTCGCGCCAGACACCAAGTTTGCCATAGCTTAAAATGATTGTTGGAATCCCGGTTTTGGCCTGCAGATTTTCGATTTGGCCGCGATCAAGGCCGATTGAGAAGATCACCTGGGCTTGGCAGGCGAGCACGGTTTCAAGATCCGGCAGTTTGCCTGGGCCGCCGCTGCCGACCTGGGGTAGATGGGCAATGTGAGTGGCACTGACATCGGAATAGGGGCGAAAGAAGGGGGGCAAGGATTTTGTTTCAATCGTCTCAATGCCGACCACTTTGTCAAGGGCTTTCAGATAAACTACCAGGCGCAGGGTTCCCGGTCCCAGGGCCACGATGCGGTCAACCTTCTCCGGAACCGTGATTGTGCGACCGGCCAGATCAACAACTTCTCGAGCTTGGGCTGGAGCGATGCAAAGCATGGGGAAAATCAGTATGAAAAAAATCTTGGAAATTTTCATGATTACATTAACCTGTGGAGGTTTGGTAGATTGCTTCGCCCTCTTTTATGGGGTCAAAGCTTGACAAAGGCTGTTCGAGGTGCAGGGGCTCAAACAAATAATTTAATACGCCATTGTCCTGCATTGACCCCGCCTGCGGAGGCTTGGAAAAGGCTGAAACCTTTGATGGCACTGTCTGCTGTTGGTTAAATATTTTCAAAACTTTCCGCTGACTTTGCAGACGATCGTAAAAGGTATCCCTGCATAATACTGGCTGGCTCTGAAACCGTCATCGTCAGCCTTGATGGAACCGACATACTTTTTATCAAAAAGGTTGGTAAGTTCGAGTTCAAGGTTGGCTTCTTGCAGAAACCAGAGATTCTTTATTTTATAACCAAGCATCAGGTCTACGGTTGTATAATCATCAACCTGCTCCTGGTTTTCGATATCTCCGTAGCGCTTGTCGACATATTTCAGGCTGGGCGAAATGGTGAAGCCTTTGTAGTGGTAGATGAGGCCGGTTTTCACCAGCCAGCGCGGGGTGTCCGGCAGATCATTGCCGTCGGTTTCGATAGTACTGGCCCGACTGCCCAGGTCATCATCAAAAGTCGCTTTGGTATAACTGGGATTGAAGTAGAACATCAGGTTTTGGGTCGGGTAGAGGTTGCATTCGAGTTCAGCCCCCCAGATCGTCGCGTCACCGATGTTCTGGTGATAATTGATGCCGACCTGATCGTCGTAGGCGACAAAGAGCAGGTCTTGATGGCGGGCATAAAACAGGGTTGGGGCGAGGCTGAACCAGCGGTGTTGATAGCGGAAGCCGAAGTCGAAGTTGTCTGAGGTTTCAAGTTTCCAATTGTCAAAGAGATTCTGCAAAGTAAGGCCTGCCGCCTGAAATTTGCTGCGGTTGCGGCTGAAGATCGAAGTGATCGGCATGTAAGCGTAGGGGCGCATGTAGTTGCGGCCGTAATTTAAGTAAAATTCGAGGGCCGGGGAGGCTTCATAGCCGAAGCTCAAAGAGGGTAGCCATTTTTGAAAGTCCATCGCTTTAAGGCTCATCTCGGTGTCGATTCCGAGGTTACTATCAAGAGCCTGCTTATATGAGTAGGGAGTGTTTTTGTCACTCCGGTAGGCTTGACTGGCGGGCTCGTGGTAAGCGAAATATTTGATTCCGGCCTGGCACGAGAAAGGCCCGAAACTACGGCCGAGCTGCAGGTAGGGGGTGTGAATGTGACCGCCGCCCCGGTTTTCGCCTAAATAGGCCCAGCCGGCATAGTTGCGTCCCTGATCATTGATTTTGTTTTTACGGATATACTTCTCGAGATCATGGTTTTCATACCAGTAGCCGGTACTGATTAAAGTTCCAGCCCAATCCCCGACATATTCCAATTTTGCCCCGAACCGTTCAGCCTCAACATATTTGTCGGCACCACCATCAATCCATTTTTTATCTTCCGTAGAGTAGTAGGGCTTAAACGATAAGCTATGATTTTCTTTGAGATCATAATTGATAATCGTCATTACGTCGTGGTTTTTGGTGTCGGTGTGATGGTATTTGTAATAGTCAACATCGGCCGGGCTTGCAGTTAACTCTTCCAGATAGTCATCATCATAATGGTTGGAGATCTGGCGGGCCTGATCGTAATTGAGCCCTTTATAGAGATCCTGTGCAACTTGGTTGTAGTTGTAGAAGAGCTCGGCATCAAGTTTGTCGTTGAATTTCTGACTAACGCCTAAAGTGAGATGGTCGCGGCCCCCGACCTCTCCCGCACCTTTCCATTTATCGGCTTCGGTGTAAGAGCCGGAGATAAAGAATTTACTCTGGTTTGCCAGGATGCCGGAATCTAATCGAAAAAAGCTGCGGGTCAAAGAGTTTGAGCCCAGGCTTTGGTCCAGTTGCAGGGCAAATTCATCGTTTGGTCGGGCATAACTTAAAGCGATCGTGCCGGCGCGATTGCCGGTGCCGCTGCTTAAGGCGGCCGGGGTGGCGCCCCGGTAGAGTTTGATGGAGGCCATGTTTTCGAGGTCGTAGAGGTAATCTCTGGGGCCGATGCTCATGATGCCGTAGTTGGGGATGCCTTCAACCGTCATCCCGGTAAATAGGCTTTTGATGCCGCGCAGGCGGATCTCAGCCCCGCCAATGCCGGTGGGGTCGGTAAGCTCCGGGTTAAGGCCTGGGAGTATGGAGAAAGCTTGATAGACGCTGCTGAGACCGCCGATACCGGCCAGTTTTAAGCCTGCAGGAGTAATCTCGCTGCCGGTGTAAAGCAGATCGCCTTCCTGTTTAGTGGGGTTGATGGGCTGGGCTTCGACTGTGATCTGCTCCAATTTCGTGGCTGGAGGCAGTGAGGTTTCATTATTCGCCAAACATACGTTGGTGTTGAGCAATAAAAAAAACGTTGCTATAATTAGCCCGCCAGAGAGAGTCTGAGATCTGTGAACCATACGATTAGTCCTTCGATGTTAAATGAGAAAAAAGGCAAAAAAAAGACCACGAAAGAGGCGGGCTCATCTATAATTAAGGAGCCTGCTGACCTTCGTGGTCGATATTTAAATCAGTTGTTATTAAATGAATGTGATATATAGCAACCTGAGAAAAATTGGCTGCAACCTTCTTGGTTGCTAAACCAGCATCATCAAGTGGGTTACCTTTAGATAAACTGGCTAAAAATGTCAATATTTTTTTGCCTGAGTATTTTGGCGTGAATTAGCAGGATTGATTAAATTTTAAATGGTTGCAGAAAGATTTTTGGTTGATTTTTACCTGGCGAATGAGGTAGAAGGCCCCATCTTTGACAAATAATCAGGTCTAAAGTTTAGAGAAAGAGGTTTGTTATGAGTGTATGGTCTGAGGCGATTAAAATATTTACGTTTGGTTTTACGTCGGTTTTCTTTGTTTTGGGGGCTTTATCTCTATCCGTGATTATTACCCGGGCCTTGATCGTCAAGTTTGGGGATAGTCCCAAAAAATGAAAAATTCCGAATTTGTTTGATTTTCGGTATCCTTACTTAATTATTTTGCTGGTCTTGGTATTTTTAGGAGTGGGTTATGACAGATACTTTATTTAATTTTATCCATTCGATGGGGCTCTACCATCTGACAGTGGGCAATCTGATTATGTGGGCGATCTCTTTTGTTCTGATGTTTCTGGCGATCAGGAAAGGTTACGAACCACTTTTGTTGATTCCGATAGGGTTTGGCATCTTCATTGTCAACCTGCCTTTGACCAACCTCATGCAGGATCATCAGATACTGCATATTTTCTATCATTACGGGTTAGAATGGGAGATCATTCCGCCAATTATCTTTCTCGGTCTCGGGGCAATGACCGATTTCGGGCCGGTGATTGCTAATCCTAAAACCTTGCTTTTAGGGGCTGCAGCTCAGTTTGGAGTCTATATTGCCTTCTTTTTTGCTTTAGGGCTTGGCTTTACAATTCCTGAGGCCTGCTCGATTGGCATTATCGGGGGCGCCGATGGCCCGACGACGATCTTTACAACGGTTGCTCTGGCTCCCCATCTGCTTGGCGCGACTGCGGTAGCGGCCTACTCTTATATGGCTCTGGTGCCGGTTATTCAGCCCCCGCTTATCAAGATGATGACCACTAAAAAAGAGCGTCTTATCCGGATGAAGCAGTTACGCCCGGTTTCCAAGCGCCAGAAAATTATTTTTCCGCTGGTGACTTGCGGTCTGGTCTGTCTCTTTGTCCCGGCTTCAGCCGCCCTGATGGCGATGTTTATGCTGGGTAACTTTTTTCGTGAGTCTGGAGTGGTTGAACGTTTAAGTGGTACAGCTCAGAATGAACTGATGAATATTGTTACCATTTTTTTGGGGATTGCGGTCGGTGGTACCATGAGTGCTGATGCTTTTCTGACCCCCAAAGCCTTAATGGTTTTTGCGATGGGGTTGGTGGCCTTCTCTTTCAGTACGATTGGTGGTCTATGTTTGGCTAAATTGATGAATCTTGTCTCGAAAGAGAAAATTAATCCGATGATTGGTGCGGCTGGGGTTTCCGCAGTGCCAATGGCTGCCCGGGTCGTTCAGAAGATGGGCACGGCCGAAGATCCCCGTAATTTTCTTCTTATGCATGCCATGGGGCCAAATGTCGCCGGGGTTATCGGTACTGTGGTTGCGGCTGGACTTTTTTTGACTATGGCTCAATAGGTGTGGCAACCTTTTTAAGGGAGCCTTCGTTTAGGGGCGACCAAGGTTTGTGATTTCTGTTGACCGAATATGGTTTAGTGATGTATAGTTAGACGTTTTCCAAAAATGTCACTGCCTTGTAGTGACATTTTTGTTGTTGGCTTTAGAGTTATTGCGAGAGTGGCGGAATTGGCAGACGCACTAGACTTAGGATCTAGCGGGTTAACCGTGGGGGTTCGAGTCCCCCCTCTCGCACCATTATTTTTCGAGACTGGCGGCGGCTTATGTCCGGCCGCAGCTCAAGCAGAGGATTTGGTTTCATGAATGTTGTAGTTACAGATATAAGCACAGTAAAAAAACAGCTGGTCATCAGTCTGGATTCCGAGCAGATCGATAAAAAATTAAATAAGGCTTATGAAGGAGCTCGTAAAAAAGCGAAGATCAAGGGGTTCAGGCCTGGTAAAGCGCCTTTGAATGTCGTCAAGCGCCTCTATCAGGAGCAGGTGCGGATGGAGGTTATGGAGGAGTTGGTCCAAGATTCCTATAGCGCCGCCCTGGCAGAGCAGAAAATCTCTCCTATCGCTCAGCCTGCCATTGATAAGCTGGATTTTCCTGAAGATAACAGCACCTTCTCTTTTGAAGCGACGGTAGAAGTATTGCCGGAGTTCTCGATTGACACTTATGATGACATTGAGTTACAGAAACATAGCAGCGAGATTGATGTTGCTGATGTTGACGCTGAGCTCGAAAAACTGCGTCAGAGTATGGCTCAGTTTAAGACCATTGATGAGCGTTCTTCAAAGGAAGGTGATACCTTGGTTATCGATTTTGTCGGGCGCCTGGACGGGGATGAGTTTGAAGGCGGCAGCGCCAAAGATTTTTCGATAGAGGTTGGCAGTGGCCGCTTTATCCCGGATTTGGAACGTCAGTTAGCTGGGCTTGAGCTGGATCAGAGTTATGATCTAGAAGCGGTTTTTCCTGAAGATTACAATAAAGCAGAGCTGGCTGGCAAATCGACGGTTTTTACGGTGACGGTCAAGTCAATCCGAGAAAAAGATGTGCCGGAGCTTGATGATGAGTTGGCGCTCCAGATTTCCAATGGTGAGATGGAGACCTTGGTGCAGTTGCGCGAAAAAATGACCGAATATGTGACCTCCTCGAAAGCTTCAGAAGTGAAAAACAAAAACGTAGAGGAGCTGCTCTCCTGTTTGCGGGCTAAGGTCGACTTTGAGTTGCCTGAGTCTCTCTTGAATGAAGAGAAAGAGCGGGCCCTTGACACCACTCGCTCCCGCTTTCTTTCTCAGGGGCTTGAGCCGGAGATGGTCGACCAGCTGATAGCTGCCAATAGTGAGAAGGTTGCAGAGGATGCGGCAAATACAGTTAAGAACACCCTGATTCTCGAGCAACTTGCTGAAGTTGAAAAAGTTGAGAGCACTCCCGAAGAAATAAGTGCCCGTTTTCAGCGTTTTATCCAGGGTTCGGGTGAGAATCCGCAAGAGGTGTTTGAGCGTTTCAAAGGTCGTGAAGGTGAACTGACCGGGATGTTGCAGCGCGAAGTTCTGATGGAAAAAACGATTGAACATCTTCTCGCTAAAGTCTCATATAAAGAGCTAGAGAGTGCTCCTGAAACTGAGAGCTCGGAAGCCGCCGAGAGTGATGCTGTTGCCGAATAATATGTTAATAATAATAAGAGGAATGATTGTATGAGTTTTTTGCCGATGGTGGTAGAACAGAGTCCGGGTGGTGAACGGGC
Organism: uncultured Thermodesulfobacteriota bacterium; assembly: GCA_964457755.1. Taxonomy (GTDB): domain Bacteria; phylum Desulfobacterota; class Anaeroferrophillalia; order Anaeroferrophillales; family Tharpellaceae; genus Tharpella. The sequence continues at coordinate 21,705 of CAYWGC010000033.1, forward strand.
CTATGATATTTACTCCCGCCTGTTGCGTGACCGGATTGTTTTTCTGGGCACAGCGATTGATGATAATGTTGCTAATGCTGTGGTCGCCCAGCTCCTTTTTCTCGAAGCCGATGACCCTGATAAGGATATTAATATCTATGTTAATTCGCCAGGGGGTTCGGTGACCGCCGGTTTGGCGATCTATGACACTATGCAGTTTGTTAAACCCGACATTACGACGATCTGTGTTGGACAGGCAGCCAGTATGGGGGCTCTTCTGCTTGCCGCCGGTACCGCGGGAAAACGTTATGCTCTACCTCATTCTCGGATTCTCCTGCACCAACCGATGGGCGGTTTTTCCGGCCAGGCTTCTGATATTGATATTCATGCACGTGAGATCTTGCGTTTAAAGCAGGATCTTAATGATATTCTGCAACGGCATACGGGGCAGGAAATGAAACGCCTGCAGCAGGATACTGATCGAGATTTTTTTATGTCATCTGAACAGGCGGTTGAATACGGGGTCATTGATGAGGTTATCAAGACTCGAAGAGTTGCGGAGGAGAGCTGATAATGGCGCGCCAAAAAGATCAAGATATGTTGCGGTGTTCATTCTGCGGTAAGGATCAGAACAGCGTCAAGAAATTGATCGCCGGCCCTTCAGTTTTTATATGTAATGAGTGCATAGATCTCTGTACCAATATTATTGTGGGCGAGAGTGAGCGCGAAACTTTGGCTGATCTCCACGAAACTTTGGTGCCGCCGCGCGTCCTCAAGGAGAGTTTGGACGAATATATTATTGGTCAAGAAGAGGCTAAACGTAAGCTTTCTGTTGCGGTCTATAATCACTACAAGCGCATTGCCTCACGCGGAATCGGCGGTGATGATGAAGTTGAGCTCCAGAAGAGTAATATTTTGCTGACCGGTCCGACCGGCAGCGGTAAAACTCTACTGGCCCAGACCCTGGCAAGGGTTTTGAAAGTTCCCTTCACCATAGCCGATGCTACCAATCTAACCGAGGCCGGTTATGTTGGTGAGGATGTTGAGAATATTCTTGTTTCTCTCTTGCAGGCAGCCGATTATGATGTTGATCAAGCCTCGCGTGGAATTATCTATATCGATGAAATCGATAAAATTTCCCGTAAAGGAGATAGTCCTTCGATCACTCGTGATGTCTCAGGCGAGGGGGTTCAGCAGGCGTTATTAAAAATCCTTGAGGGGACAATTGCCAATGTGCCGCCTAAAGGTGGGCGTAAACATCCGCAGCAGGAGTTTATTAAACTCGATACCAAGGATATTCTGTTTATCTGCGGTGGTGCTTTTAACGGTCTTGATGAGATAGTCCAGCGGCGTTTGCGCGGGAATGTTCTCGGTTTTCAGGCCGAAAATAAAAAGCAAGTTTTAGGTAGTGCGGGCAAAGTTCCTGATGTGACTCCACCTGATCTGCTTAAGTATGGGTTGATCCCGGAGTTCATTGGTCGTTTGCCGGTGATTGCGAGTTTGAGCGAGCTTGACCAGGAGTCTTTGGTGAAGATCCTGACGGAGCCGCGCAACGCCCTGGTTAAACAATATCGCAAACTCTTTAATATGGATGATGTTGAACTTGAATTCAGTCAGGCTGCCCTGGAAAAAGTTGCGGCATTGGCAGTCGAACAGAAAACCGGGGCCCGGGGTTTGCGTTCAATTTTAGAATGTGTAATGAATTCAGTGATGTTTGACCTGCCGGAAAGTGACGCGATTAAATGTATTGTCGAAGAAGAGGTGATTGCCAGCGGTGCGCAGCCACTCTATCTTTACGAAAATGAGAATAAGCAGGAAAATAAGGCAGAATCAGCATAAACCAGCATTTTTTGGCTTGACTAGGACAATCTGTTTTGCTATAACGGCGCTTACTTTAAGACAATAACTTTGAGGGGAGGGGATGACGATGACGAAGGCCGAAATGATAGAGGCAATTTCCGAAAAAGCAGATGTTACCAAGGCCGCCTCGGAAAAGGTACTCAAGGCTTTTACTGAAGTTGTAAAAGATGAGCTTAGTAAAGGTGAGAAGGTTGCTCTGGTTGGTTTTGGAACGTTTTATGCGGTTGCTCGTCCGGCTCGGACAGGACGTAATCCCAGAACCGGCGAGAATATTCAGATTGCTGCTAGCAATGTACCTAAATTCAAGCCTGGTAAAGCTTTGAAAGATAGTTTGAACTAGACGGAAAGTGTTTGTGGGCGGGTAGCTCAGTTGGGAGAGCACCGGCCTTACAAGCCGGGGGTCACAGGTTCAAGCCCTGTTCCGCCTATTGCTATATTTTGGGGGCGTAGTTAAGTTGGTTATAACGCCGGCCTGTCACGCCGGAGACCGCGAGTTCGAGTCTCGTCGCTCCCGCCATTAATCTTTAAAAGAGCTGCTCGCCTTTGGCAAGCAGCTCTTTTTTGTTTGTTGTCACGCAATAATTTTGAAAACAGTTTGGTTCAGGCCATAACGATTTAGGAGTTTGATGATGGAATATAAAGATACTTTAAACCTGCCGCAGACCAAATTCCCCATGCGGGGTAATTTGCCGCAGCGCGAACCTGAAACTATTGCTCGCTGGCAGAAGGAAGATATTTATCGGGCCATCATTGAGCGTCACCAGGGCCAAGAGACCTTTGTTCTGCATGATGGTCCGCCATATGCCAATGGCCATCTGCATATGGGGCATGGCTTAAACAAGATTCTAAAAGATGTGATTATTAAATCAAGAACCATGTCTGGTCGCCTTTGCCACTATGTTCCCGGCTGGGATTGTCATGGTTTGCCGATCGAACATCAGGTTGATAAAGATCTGGGAAAACGCAAAGCCGAGATGACGCAAGCCGAAATCCGCCAAGCCTGTCGGCGGTATGCGGAGAAATTTATTGCCATACAAAGGGATGAATTTGAGCGCTTTGGGGTTTTTGGGGAGTGGGATCGTCCCTATTTGACGATGAACTACCCTTATGAGGGGGAGATTGTGCGTTCTCTCAGTCGTTTTGCCGCTAACGGCAGCCTCTTTAAGAGTAAAAAACCGATCTATTGGTGTGCGCCCTGTGGCACGGCCTTGGCTGAAGCTGAGGTTGAGTATGAAGATGAGAGTTCACCCTCGATCTATGTTAAATTCAGTTTGATCGAGGATCTGGGTGAAAAATATCCTTTCTTGGCCAATCTTGAGAGCTCTCTTGTAATCTGGACTACAACCCCTTGGACGATCCCGGCTAATTTGGCCGTCTGCCTGCACCCTGATTTTGACTACGTGGCGCTGAAGACTAAGCTTGGGGTGTTGCTTGTGGCTGAAGGTTTACGCGAAACTTTCCTTAAAGAGACCGAACTTGATGAAGCTGAGGTTCTGGGTCTTATCAGAGGTTCTGATCTCGAAAATTATCACTGTCAGCATCCTCTCTATGATCGTCAATCACTGGTTATTTTGGGAGATCACGTTACCCTCGAAGCTGGTACTGGCTGCGTTCATACGGCTCCTGGTCATGGTCAGGAGGATTATGAAGTAGGTTTGCGTTACAACCTTGAAGTCTATGCGCCGGTTGATGATAAAGGTTGTTTTACCGAAGATGTGGGGTTTTTTGCTGGGCAATTTGTTTTTGCCGCCAATCCACTGGTTATTGAAAAGTTAAATGAGTTGGGTAAACTAGTTGCAGAAAAACCCGTAAGTCACTCTTATCCTCATTGTTGGCGTTGTAAAAAACCGATAATCTTTCGTTCCACTGAGCAGTGGTTTATTTCGATGGAGAAAGAGGGGTTGCGTAAACAAGCTCTTGAGGAGATTAATCAGGTCGAATGGATTCCCTCATGGGGTCGTGAACGGATCTATGGGATGATCGAAAATCGTCCCGACTGGTGTGTTTCGAGACAGCGCATCTGGGGTGTGCCGATTACGGCTTTTTATTGTCAGAAATGTGATCAAGTTAGCATCGAAGAGTCTGTCATGGAGCGGGTTGCCGACCTTTTTACTGAACATGGAGCTGATATCTGGTTTGAACAGGAAGCCTCATACTTTCTGCCCGAAGATTTTAGTTGTAGCGCTTGTGGTGGCAAAGAATTTAGAAAAGAGACTGACATTCTGGATGTCTGGTTTGATTCAGGAATCAGCTTTGCTGCAGTGCTGCAGAATCGAGACTATCTTGGCGGAATCCCTGCCGATCTCTATCTGGAAGGTAGCGATCAACATCGGGGCTGGTTTCATAGCTCTTTGCTGGCGTCGGTTGGGGTAACCGGCAAAGCGCCCTATAAGGCAGTGCTGACCCATGGATTTGTGGTCGACGGTAAGGGCAAGAAGATGTCTAAATCCTCCGGTAATGTAGTCGCCCCAGAGAAGGTGATTAAACGTTATGGGGCTGAAATCCTGAGACTTTGGGTAGCTGCCCAGGATTATCGTGACGATATCAGGATTTCGGATGAGATCCTGGCCCGTCTGGTTGAAGCTTATCGCCGCATTCGCAATACCTTTCGTTTTCTTCTTGGCAACCTCAAAGACTTTAAACCGGAGACGGATACTTTGGCCTATGCGGATCTCCAGGAGATCGACCGCTTTATTCTGCATGAGCTGGCCCAACTGCAAAAACGGGTGTTAAAAGCCTATGATGAATATGAATTTCATGTTATCTATCATGCCATACATAACTTTTGTGCTGTTACTTTAAGTAGTTTTTATCTCGAAGTCGGTAAAGATCGTCTCTATATCCTGCGCCAGGATGATCCGGTTAGGCGTTCTTCGCAAACCATGCTTTTCACAGTGCTTAATACTCTGGTTCGGCTTTGTGCTCCGATTCTGGCATTTACGGCAGAGGAGGTCTGGCCCTATATGCCGCTGGCGGAGGCTTCTGAAAGTGTGCACCTGCAAGAGTTTTTAGAGTTGCCCGAAGATTATAAAGATCCGCAACTGGCGGCAACTTGGAATGAATTGCTAGGGGTCCGGCGTTTGGCTTTGAAAGAGCTTGAAGGGGCTCGTCAAGCTAAGCTTATCGGCAACTCACTGGGGGCCTGTCTTGAACTTAAGGCTCGAGGTTCTGTGGCTGAATTGTTGGCGCGCTATGAGACCCAATTGGCTGATATCTTAATTGTTTCTCAGGTTACTCTGAAAGAACTTGAGGAGGGTGAAACCGGGGGTGCTGAGAATCCCGACCTGCTCATTACGGTGAGTCCGGCCAGCGGCGACAAATGTGAACGTTGCTGGTGTTACAGCGAAGAGATCACGGCGGCGGATGCCGAATTTCCTGGAATCTGCCCCCGTTGTTTAAAGCAGTTATAATAACTATTTAGCCAACTCACCGTAAAGTTGCAATTAACAACGCTGAACATCGCTTCGCCCTCATGGACGGGGTCACACCCCAAGGGTGCTTCCTCGCTACGCTCACAGCGATGCCTAGGGTGCTGACGCACCTTTTACCAGCAATGACTCCAATCCCGGCAGCTAGAGGGCGACGATTGAATAGTTACTTATAATTATAGTTAATGGTCAATTGTCAGTAAAATCTTGACGACTGATCACTGATTTTTTCTGGAGTGATAAAATGTTTAAACATGTACATTACACTGAAGTTCCGGCCGAGGTTGTTGTTGTTGAAGGAGCTGATAAAGTAACGGTTCGTTGGGTTATTAGTGAGGCCGATGGGGCACCTAATTTTGCCATGCGGATCTTTGACTTTGAAGCGGCTGGCCATTCACCCTACCATGCTCATGAGTGGGAGCATGAAACCTTTATCTTAGAAGGGGATGGTTATCTGACAGTTGAAGGTGAAAAGCGTCCTTTTAAGTCAGGTGATGTGATCTTTTTGCCCGGCGGTACCACTCATAATTTTACGGCTGGTGAAAATGGCATGCGGATGATGTGCCTGGTTCCGGTTGGCTGTAAATAGGATAACTACTCAGCGCGTTTTGTTCTCAAATTGTCTCGATGCGATGGATACCCCAAGGGCACTTCCTCACTTCGTTCGGGCGCAACCTCCAGACCGGGCTTTCACCCTAAAGGGTACAAGAGCCCGTGGCGGGCTGAGCCGCGCTGTGAGCGAAGCGAGGAAGTACTCTTGGGGTGTGTCCCCCTCGAAGTGGGCGAAGCGATGTTCGACACTTTTGCTTTATCTTTATGAGGCTGTTTGCTACAGAATGCCCACTGTTTTAAGGAGTTACCATGATAAATCTGAAAACCAGTGACCTTCGTATTCAAGAGACCCGACACCTGGCTCCGCCAGCGGTTTTGCTTAATAAATACCCCCTGCCGGAAGCTGGATCCCAATTTATTCTTGCGAGTCGGCAAGCGATAGCCGGCATTATAACCGGAAGTGATTCGCGACTTCTGGTTGTTGTCGGGCCCTGCTCGATTCATGACCCTGCGGCAGCTTTAGATTATGCTTGTCGCCTGAAAGATTTGGCCGATCAATACCCCGAAGAGTTTCTGGTGGTGATGCGGGTCTATTTTGAAAAACCGCGGACCGTGGTGGGTTGGAAAGGTTTGATCAATGACCCTCAGGTCGACGGCAGTTTCGCCATCAATGAAGGTCTTGAGATTGCCCGGAAACTGCTGCTTGAGATTACCACTATGGGGGTTCCGGCAGCCACCGAATTCCTGGATACGATTATTGGCCAGTTTATTGCCGATTTGATTAGCTGGGGAGCGGTTGGGGCGCGGACTACCGAAAGTCAGATTCATCGTGACTTGGCTTCCGGTCTGTCAATGCCAGTGGCTTTTAAAAATGGCACGGATGGTGATGTTCAAATCGCCATTGACGCCGTTCGGGCGGCTCGTACACCTCAATGGTTCCCCTCGATTACCCGTGAAGGAGTGGCCGCTATCCTGGCAACTAAGGGTAATGACTGGGGCCACATTGTTTTGCGGGGTGGTAGTAAAAGTGGCCCTAATTATAAGTCTGCAGAAGTGGGAGCGGCGGTGGCGGCCCTATTGAAAGCTGGCTTGCCCCCTTACCTGATGATTGATTGCAGTCATGGTAACAGTTTTAAGGATCATCTCAGGCAGATTGATGTTGCAGGCGAGGTAACCCGTCAGGTGGCAGATGGCAATCAGCATATCTGTGGTCTGATGTTAGAGAGTCACTTGGTTGCCGGCCGCCAGAATTATAAGGATAAAGAGTCAGCCTGTTACGGTCAGAGTATCACCGATGCTTGTATCTCGATCGAGCAGACAGCTACCCTGTTTGCCGAACTGGCCAAAGCCGTCAAAATTCGGCGGGGAAATCGAGAATAAATATCTTTATAGCCAAGAATGAAAAGGATTTGAGAAGATGAGAACTAAAGAAGAGTTAACTGAAGATCTCAAGAAAATGGCCCTGACCCTGGGGGCGTTCAAGGTCGGCGTTGTTACCACTGCAACCCTGAAAGGGGGTCCGCCATCCGTTGACCTTGGTTATGTCTTACCTGGGGCGCGGTCGGCTGTTTGTTTCGCCCTGGCTTTTGATCAGAGTCTTATTGAATCCTATTTTAGAAAAGAAGATCATAAATCGCTTGAGACTGATAAAGTCAGAACCACGACCCTGGCCAACGGGATTGCCCTTGAAATTGCCGAATTCCTGCAACAGCAGGGTTGCCGGGCGCTTCCGATCGGTGCCAACTTTGTTTATCGGCAGGAAGGGGACAACTGGATGATGGATATGCATCCGCCGCTTTCGCATCGCTATCTGGCGGCACGTTCCGGAGTCGGGCATTTTGGTTATTCCGGCAATATTATAACACAGGAATACGGTTCTGCGATTGTTCTTGCTTCGGTGGTTACCGATGCTGAACTTTTGCCGACCGAGCCTTTGCCAGAGGCGGAAAATTATTGCGACGAGTGCCGGTTATGCCTTTCCGTCTGCGCTTCCGGTTACGTTGATCCTAAAGAGAAGGTCAGTGTCAACCTGGGAGGGCGGGAGTTCAGCTATGGAAAACGCCGGAGCAACAGCCGCTGTTATCTGGTTTGTGGTGGTTTGTCCGGACTGGATCGTTCGGGAGAGTGGTCAACCTGGTCGCCAGCGAGGTTTGAGATTCCGGATAAAGAAGAAGGCTTTCTCGCAACAATCCCAGGCGCAACGGAAGCTTATCTCAAACGACCGAAGTTTGAAGGCGGTTTTTTTATCTGCCTAATAGAAGGCTCAAGAATGGAGTATACCTGTTCCAACTGCCATTTTGTCTGCCATCCCGACAAAAAAGTCAGAGCCGCCCGCTACCGGATGCTCAGGGAAGGCGGGGTTGTGATTGAGGATGCTGACGGCAACCGCCGAGCGGTTTCACCCGAGGAAGCCAGGGACTACATTGCCAAGCTGACCAAGGAAAGAAGTAATCTATACAAAGCCGGGGAAAAAGAGCTTACATCGGAGAAAAGTTAGCATTGAAAATTAGAAATTCTCTTTGATAGCATTAGTATGACACTAATGCTAATTTTTAAAAAAGGAGAATTATCATGAGAATTCTGAAAATATCCTTAATGGTTTTGGCGATGGTCGTATCTTTGTCACTGAGATCTATCAATATGGACGGGGACGTTATCTTTATCGTTTACAGAGATCAGAGATTGACGCTTTGATAAGTACCGAGGCTGCTCGGGATAAGCTTATTCTTGTATTGGCTGGATACTTTCTGAACAATTTCAAGTCAAAGAATCGACCCGCCTGGATGACCTATGTCCCTTTTGAACGGTGGGGTAAACCTATTCAAATTATAGCTCAAGGTTGACTATTTCAAAAAATTGGGGTTTTCCCAGGCAGGATTAGGATATTTATAAAAGCCTTGGCCTGTTTTTATGCCGAGTTTATTCTTGTCGACAAAATTCTTTTTATAATAATCAGCCCGTTTCAAATCGGCCTGATCATTTAGTAACTCGCCTCTGTATTTATGAACATCATGAGCCAGGTCAATACCTACCAAGTCAAGAAATGCGAAAGGCCCCATGGGAACGCCCATACCAATCATCCAGGTTTTGTCAATGTTTTTATGATCTGAGACACCGTTAACAAGAAGGTCCCCAGCTGCAGAAAGAAAGGGAACAAGCAATGAGTTGAGTATATAACCGGCTTGCTCCTTGTGGATTGGGATCGGAATCATGCCAATGTTTTTTGTAAAGTCTGCTACCTGATTGAAAACTTCAGGATCTGTGTTGTCGTGTCCCATCACCTCTCCAATATTGCGGTCCCAAATACCATTGGAAAAATGCAAAGCCATAAATTTTGAAGGTCGGCCGCTATCTTCAGCAAATAAGCTTGGTAGCAAGGTCGAAGTGTTTGTTGTGAAAATAGTTTTTTGTGGGGCAACTGCAGATAAATCACGATAAAATTTCTTTTTTATATCAAGGGATTCCGGGACTGATTCGCTGACTAAATCGGCGTCTTTTACCGCATCGGTCAGATTTGTGGTATAGCTTAGTCGCGCCATAGTCTGATCTATGTCCTGTTGAGAAGCTCCCCTGGTTGACATAAATAATTCCCCATACTGTTCATGGGATTTCCTGCCTGTTTCAAGGCCTTTTTCAAAGGCATCGTAAACGGTGACATTAAAACCGTTAAAGGCTACCTGCCACGATACTTGCGAACCTAATAAACCTGCGCCTGCAACCATTACATTTTTAATAAGCATTTTGTTTACCTCATTTTGAAATAATTTGGTAACTATTTAACTAATCTGCAAATTCTGAGTATTCAATCAGGCCTGCGAAACTGTTGCATGCTTCGCATAGCTATCGCCACCTAACTTTGGGATGATTCCTTAACGGGAGCCTTTGAAACTCATATTTAGGATAGCCAACCATCATTGCTCCATGTAACTGATGGCCATGAGGTAGATCGATAAACTGTCGCAAGGGTTCCCAAGACTCTATCCCCATCTTAATCAACCCCGCCCAACAACATCCCAGGCCAAGGCTTAGTGAGGCAAGGTCAAGATATGCCAGTGCTATGGCGGCATCAGTCACCTCAGTACCCGTTTGTATACGGCTGTGTGCCAGAATAAGAACCGGTGCCCGATGTAAAACTAGATCCATCTCTTCAGACCATGCTTTGATGATCTTTCTGAAAAGGGGGGCCTGGGGCGAATCCGGATTTTCTTCCAGCATCTTACCCATCCAATCACAAACCATATTGACAAGTTGATCTAAATCGACCCGATTGGCGAAAATTTGCCATCTGACAGACTGTAGATTGTGACCCGATGGCACGTAACTCACCAACCCAATCAGGCGTTCGACAACCTCTCTTTTGGGGACTTTTTCCTTGAAGCGGCGGATTGATCTCCGCAAACGCAGTGTCTGTTCAATTTGCTCCAAGCTAGGTATTGATTGATACTTTGCTGTTGGGCATTGCTTCGAAGTCATGCGGGAATGGCTCAACGCTCCAGTTGGACAGATAGAAACACAGTGTCCGCAACTGATGCACCATGTAGAAAATTCCGCTTTAGGTTCCGGCTTAAGGTTGCCTTTTGGCGGCGAAATAATTTGCAGAGGACATACAGTTGAGCATAGTCCATCCATTAAGCATGCTGACTCATCTATCTTAATGTTGACCATTGTGCCGGAAGTCTCCTATTTAGTGTATCAACAACAAGTGTTTTAAGGCCGGCTGATTTTAATTTTTGCATGTGCTGCATAAACAGAGGTCGCCGGAATACCTTTAAAGGGTGTATCAAACCACGTTGTCAATCTCTAAGGTTACACCTGAAGGCTGCTTTCTCGAGCTACTAGGCAGCACGCAAACAGCGTGCCAGCATGTTGTCTTTGGTATGGCCTGTTTTTTCAGTGGGTTACGTGCGCCTACCGAGGCTCTCGCCACCCTCGTGTCGAAATAGCGACACGAGGGTGGCGAAATGCTGAACGGTATATCTGTTGTTTAGGTTCTTATCTGTTTTATCAGGTTTTGAAGGCGCCGGTAAATTTCTGACCTTTGTGTGTTAGGGAAGTGCCGCTGTGGGGCTTGTGGCGTTATATCGGCAATGAGCTGTTTGCATAAAGTCAATAGCTCGTTTTTAAATAAGTTCACATCTCTATAAATCATTGTATATTAATGTGTTGCATGACCCTTAAATTTTGGCACGGGCATTGCAGCTTATGTAAAAAGTGACAATGTTTTGAAATCAATCAGCTACAATAAATTAGAGGGAAGGGCAGGACGAGTCCTTTGGGTCACCCAGGTTTTCCAGACCAGCGAGCTTGGAGCTCGCTGGTCTGGAAAACGAACGAAACAGGCTCTTAATGCTTTTGGTTTAAAACAAGGTAGTCTTTGTGATTTGTGGTGAAATGACATTATGCCGGTTTTTACAAAAAAAGTAATCATAGAAACATTCAAAGATTTTTGGCTGAGAATGATCAGAGAGACGAAGTTCGGCTCTGATCTCAAAAAGTCAAATATGAGTGTTTTATTTCTTATTGATGATCCGAATGTTGCCATGTTTGTGGATACTGAGGGTCCGTGTTTTGATGAAGAGGCGCAGGCTAAGGTTCCTGAAGTAGTAATGAAAATGAACGGTGATACAGTTCATAAGTTTTGGCTTAAGCAAATATTAGCTCCTAAGGCATTGGCCGCAAAGCAGATCGAAGTAAATGGATCTGTCGGGAAGTTTTTGCAGCTTCTGCAAATGCTGGAGCCGGGACATAAGTTGTATCTGGAATATTGTAAGAAATTTAATTTATCAACATAATTAACAAGGAGGAGTATGTATGAAGTATTTTGATATTAATCCTAATCTAAGTGAAGACGATATTGCTTTAAGGGATGCTGCGCGTCAGTTTGCAGAGCAGGAGATGCGACCCGTTGGCAAGCTGTTAGATCAGATGAGCGCCGAAGAAGGGGTGGCTGAAAATTCTCCTTTGTGGCCGTTTCTGAAAAAAGCCTATGAGCTTGGTTATCACAAAATCCTTCTACCTGAATGTTACGGGGGGCTTGGTCTGACTCCACTTCAGGTGAATCTTGTTTACGAAGAGTTGGGATGGGGTAGCTTTGGCCTGGGCGTTCAGATTGCGGTTGTCTCTTTCCCCTTTTACCTGATTTGCATGACCGGCAATGCTGAATTGATCGAAAAATACGTTAAACCTTTTTGTGATTGCAGGGACGGAAGTATTCGGGGGTGTTGGGGCATCACTGAGTCTGAACATGGTTCTGATACCCTGGCGGTGGGAGAGGAGTTTTTCAACTCTGCGCAGGCGAAAGGGGCTGTCAGGGGAAAACTGGAGGGGGATGAATGGGTGATCAATGGCCAAAAATCGGCTTGGGTTTCCGGTGGCACTATCTCAACGCATGCATTGCTTCATGTCCAACTTGACCCCTCAAAAGGGTTTGCCGGCAGCGGGATCTGTATTGTCCCGATGGATCTTCCCGGCGTTAGCAAAGGTAAGCCTTTGGAAAAGATCGGCCAAAGAGATCTTAATCAGGGCGAAATCTACCTTGACGATGTGCGCATTCCCAAAGATCACATGCTTATTGACCCTGACGTCTACGTGGCGAGTGTAGATACTATTTTGGCTGTGGCCAATCTTTGTATGGCGACCTGGTCCACCGGTCTGTCAAGGGCGGCGTTTGAGGAGGCGTTTAACTATTGCAAAGAGAGAGTTCAGGGCGGCCGACCGCTTATCGAACACTACACCACTAAACAGCGCCTCTTTGAGATGTTTGCTCGAGTGGAAACACAGCGTGCCATTACTCGGGCAGGTATCAACCTGAACTTCAATATCTCTCCCCCCCATGTCGAGTATTCTCTTGTTGCAAAAACCCAGAGTACAGAAATGGGATTCAAAAACAC
>CAYWGC010000034.1:0-34351 GCA_964457755.1 uncultured Thermodesulfobacteriota bacterium
TCGCTCTAAAAATGCCAAAAATGGACAAATCAGCTAAAATCTTGTTAAACATGGGCTAAAAAAGGGCAAAACAATTCTGCAGATTGACCCTGCAAACAAAAAAGGGAACCATCGGTTCCCTTTACTTTCAACGCCCTGGTAGGCGGTACTGGATTTGAACCAGTGACTTCCACCGTGTGAAGGTGGCACTCTCCCACTGAGTTAACCGCCCAGAGAAAACGCTAACGATGACGCATATATACGAAAGACATATTGCTGTCAAGGGCAAAAGTCTGTGTGCAAAGTGTGTGCAAAATGAGTTGCACACGCTATTTGCATCTACACACATCAATATGCAATCAATGCGCTCAAAAAGGCAATATTCAAGCCATATAAGCTAACTCTAAACCACCTGACCTTCCCAACCCCACCCGCACCCCACACCCAACAAAAAAACCAGGCCTATAAGCTTTCAAACCTATGACCCGGCTTATATACTTTGTTGCTTTTCAAAGCTAAAGGTGTTTGGTCAATATACGTAGCAAATTGTGCATATCGCAGAACATCTCAACTTAGAAGAAATTGGCAGTCATAAATAGATATCCAATGCCAACACCAGTTCTTTATTGACGTAACGACGCCCATCTCGTCCAGTATTCCGGTTGCCAGCGACCAAATTGTAATTCTTTAGTTTTTGTCAAATAAGTTGTACCTTCGATAGCTATCCCTTCGACAATCACTGTTCCCGCAGTAATTGTAAAACATCCAGCGACCGTTGATTGGCCGCCGGCATTATCACTGTAATCATCGTTCCAGCCGCAGGTCAAAGTGATTGCAATATCTTCATTGAAAATTAAATCTTCTATGTATAAATCAGTGCTGACTTTTATTGCATACCCATTAGTGGAAGCTAGATAGCCTTCACCTATAGTGTCGTAACAAGGTGAATTGTTATCACAATAATTGTCGTCGCAGATATAGATGATGGCGAAAGCAACTTGTCCGCTGCGCAGCGCCAACCCATATTCATCGCGGTCATTCTTGGGGCCGAGATCCTGGTGTCCGTCCCAGAAACTGAAGCGCCAGGCGTTAGCCGAATCGATGGAAGACCCCACACCGGACCAGTACCACGACGACGCAATTAAATTATGGAAAGAGCCAGCATCTTGCAAAACATAAGGCGGAGTAACATTATCAATCCAAGCTGGATTATCTTGGCAATCACCGCCACTCATATGTGTAGAACCTGGTTTACTCAGCTCCGTATAGTAGAGATGACCCATTTCAGAATTGGTAAAATAGTAACCGGCCGTGGCTGTTGCCGATGACACCGTGCCCTCACAACTATATTGCCATGCACCATTAACCGTGGCTGGCAGACGCCAGCCGGCATCATTCCAGGATACGCTGATGCCATGATTCCAGTTAATAGTCAACTGGTTATCGAGACCGGCGGCCCAGTCAATCTGGCTCTGCCAATCTGTCTCGGCATTAGTGTAGTCGAGCCAAATGACCGAATTACCATTATTGTCGTTGTCCCAGATCAGGTTGTAGTCCGTACCACTATAGGTGCCCGTGCCGATAACCTTCAAAGTCGCTTGAGCCATCCCGATCATACTTAATAAGACCAAAACCACGATTAACCCTATCAGCTTTTTTTTCACGTTTGCCTCCAGTTTATATCAGTTGTCAACAATAAAGCTTTCGATTTATGGCTTTTTGATACTTTTTTTGATTAGTTATTGCAAACATTGCCAAGGCAACCCGGCTGTCTTTTAGATTTTGGAGACAAGACCCATGGATTTCCGACTTCCGTCTTTCGGAGGGAGGGGCTCTCTCAATAAAAAATATCAATCTAATAGAATTTCGTTATTTTTTTCAGCTGGAAGTCGATAGGAATAGGTTAATATTAGCGCAACCAATCTCAACTTTTCGGATAATTGTCAAGATTGAGATTTATCGTAAGCACCCAGAAACGGACTGTCTTTGATAAATAATTTCTGTTATCATAAAACCAATATAGATAGCTATCTTAAAACATTATTTTTGTAAAGGAGAAAAAATGAACGTTTCTCAGGCAGTCGAATACCACTTTATCAACTACTCAACGGTATTTGGGCAAGGTTAATGATGCTGAGGCCATGAGATGGATTGAGAACCTGCACGGATAGATCAATTGAAGGCGGAAGTTTTTTGCCTCCGCCCTCATGGTAATGATTATAGTTTTTTACGCATATCGCAGAGAAGCTATTGTTTGGGTATGCAACAACTTACTTGAGCTTCGCTATGGCAATATTCGGTTAACTGGATAAAACCTTACTCACAACTTCCTTCAACACTCACATTTGAAATGGTTTACCCATCGCACCACAAAAACCATATTTGCTGAAATCAGCCATCACCGGGTCATTAGAGTATCCGCTAGAGACAATAACTTTAGCTGCCGGATTAATTTCATGAATTTTTTTTACTGCATCTTTGCCGCAACACCACCCGGAATAGTTAAATCCATAATGATAAGATCAATCGGAGTGTCAGCCTCCTCAGCCTTTTTATAAAGCTCAACCGCTTCATCCCCATCTTTAGCTGATACCACTTCATAACCACTATGTCTGGTAAGCAAAGCCACCGGTTTCGGAGTTGCCGACAAAGACCGTCACCGCCAACTCTTCGAGGCCGGGCTGAGAAATTCTGATAGAGTATCTCTCCGGCAAGAATCCATAGATGGTCGAAGTCGCTTTGATGTAGGTCGCTTCTGGCTCTAATAATCCGATATCAACCGTCCCTATAATCACGCCTTCCGTATCAAAGAACTCTATCTTTATGGTGTCAGTGGCACTACTCGCATCAAGGTTCTTAATAGCCATTCCGGACCACCACTGGGCACTAGTAGTGGCATATGGCACCTCCACTTCAACTCCACCCGCCACCACCCAACTAACGTTAATGAATGAAAACACTACCAAACCAATGAGCAAAAAAGCCAAACTTTGACGTAAAAAACACATTTTCATCGCTAATCTCCTTATTAAACTAATTGTCGTTGTCATATAACCTCAACCTTCCTGTCAGACGGAGCATTTTAAGATATACCACCAAAACAAAAATAGCCGGGCCGCTTTTATGGAAAGCAGTCCGGCTAACTACAAGGATTCATTAATTTTCATCTCAACCCTTTGCCAAATTGGCATTTCTTGAGATTATTTCATTTGCTCATCCCTAAATGTAATATACAGAATGGTTCAAGTCAAATAGTTAAGTTGGCATATCTTACCACTGCAACCCCAACCCTTTGGCCATTCCTCAAACTTTAACTTCATCGTCAACACGCAACCCTCACCCGACCTCAGAACTTCTTAAATTTTGGTGAACAGCACTCACATCAGCGTCCTGACATCAACAAGGTCCGTCTGATGCTGGTTAGTTGTTTACTCGTTATTGGCATCTAGAATCCATTTTTTTACTGCTTCTTTTTCATCTAAAAAAACTTCAAATTTCAGAATTTACAAAATGAGTTTTATTGAGGAATCATTTTGAAGGCTGTTAAAAATCTCATTCCTATCCGTTTCGTTTTTTACATTTACTGTTAAATTTAAGGAAATATATTTTCCTCCTGAACTGGCATTTGAACTGTTAATAGTGTGCATCCGACTCTGTAACAAGGCTGCTACAACTTTTCTAAGCAATCCCTCATCTTGACCTATAATTTTAAAAGTCCAGTCACATGGGTATTCGATTTCGAGTTTTTTCATAATAAGATTATAAAATTAATCAGGGTCAGATTGAATCTAATGCCCTGGCAGTTCTCTTTCCAGAATACTACGATTGTAGGCGGCTATAATATCTTGGCGAGAAACCATGCCGACCAGGCGAAGGGGGTTATCATCAGCAACCACCGGTAGATAGTCGATATTTCGAGATCCTATCTTCTGCATGGCAGCATCCAGGTTCTCTTTGGCGGTCACCGTCAAAACCTTATCGCGAGCCAGTTCTTTGGCAACGATAAGATCTTCGAGGCCCTCCTCATAAACCAGTTCACGCAAATCCTGAATACTTAAAATACCACTCAATAAGCCTTCAGCATCGACCACCGGAAAGGTGGTCTTGTGAGATCTCGGTAAAAACTGGAGCAGTGACTTAAGCTTCATAGTTTCTGGAATAGTTTCCAGAGAACCACGAAACATGACATCCCCAACCTTGATCGCACGGAGGAGGTTAACTTCCCGCCCATCTTCTAAGTGGATTCCTTCTCGAGCTAGGCCGAAGGTATCAACCCCTTCACGCTCAATGCTGCGGGCAACCATGATCCCAACCACGGTTGCAAACATGGCCGGCAGAATAATCTCAGAATTACCGGTTAGCTCATAGGCTAAAAAGATTGCCGTTAAGGGGGCGTGGGTCACTGCCGAGAGAAAGGCCCCGAGGCCGACAACGGCGTAGCCATCAGGCGAAAGCACTAATTCAGGGAATAACTGACTGGCAACCTGACCGCAGCTTTCGCCAATCAACACTCCCATAAACATAATCGGCGCAAAAAGGCCGCCGGCGCCCCCGGAACCGAGACAAATCGAGGTCGCCAACATTTTCATAAAAACCAGAGCCAGCACCATATACCAAACCGGAGAGTGATAAAAGACATGCCCCATATGCTCATAGACATCGCCCATCACCTGAGGGAAGAAAAGCCCGATCACCCCGACCAAGAGACCGCCGAGCGCAGGTTTCAGATAACGAGGAAAGGTGAGTTTGGAAAAAAAATCCTGGACGAGATAGAAAAAACGGACAAAAAAAGCGGCCAGAACCCCAATCACCAGACCCATTACCATATAGACAAAGAGTTCTCGATAACTTCCCAGAGCAAAGGCCGGAGCCGCAAAAAGGCTCCCTTCACCAAAAATCAAACGGGTAAAGACCACCGAAGTCGCCGCTGCGATGACTACAGGCGTAAAAATAGCCAGGCCGATATCACCCATCATGATTATTTCAAGAGCAAAGAAGACTCCAGCAATCGGAGCATTAAAAGTTGCGGCGATACCGCCAGCAACCCCGCAGGCTATCAGCAAACGAACCTTGGCCTGGTTGAAGGAAAAGAATCCGGCGACCATTTGGCCAATGGCACCACCAATCGTCGCAATCGGCCCCTCCTGACCGGCGGAACCACCACTACCGATAGTGATCGCCGGAGCCAGGATCTTGAGCCAAATATTACGCCGGGCGATTCGACCGCGGCCAAGGTTGACGGTTTTCAAGAAATTGGGTAGACTATAGCCGCACACGTAGCCAGGACAAGCCATCTCTAAGGGAATCAGGAGAAGACCACCAAGCATTGGCAAAAGGGGGAGCAGATAAAATTTCCAACCTCCCTGGCTGACGCCAAGCAGACCAGAACCCGCAACAAAGATATATTCATGAAAGAATTCAATGGCAAAACGTAAACCCCAGTTGCCCAGGGCGCTCAAGATCCCAATCAAAACAGCTAATAAAATGAGAAAATAGTTCTCCGAAACACCAAAACGTTTTTTCAGAAGAACTATTTTATTTAAAAGATTTTTACGCGTTATCATAAAATTTCTTATTCCACCGTCACACTCTTGGCCAGATTACGAGGTTGATCGACATCGGTCCCCTTTAAGACAGCCGTATAGTAAGCTAAAAGTTGTAATGGCACAACATAGAGCAGAGGATTGAGCTGCTCACCGACAACATCAACAAAAAAACGATCAACCCCGGAAACATCTTCCGAAAGTTTTAAATCAGGAGCCGAAAACAAAAGCAAACGACCCTCTCGAGCAGCAACTTCCTGAAAGTTACTGACGATCTTCTCTAAATGACGATCCGGCGGAGCCAAAACCACAACCGGCATATTTTCATCAATCAAGGCGATCGGTCCATGCTTCATCTCGCCGGCCGGATAACCTTCGGCATGAATATATGAGATCTCCTTGAGTTTCAGCGCCCCTTCAAGAGCAATCGGGAAATTAAGCCCTCGAGCAAGATAGAGATAGTCGTTGACGTGGTGGTATTTACGAGCCATTTTCTCAAGTTCCGGGGCCCGGGCCAGAACCTTCTCAATCGCAACTGGAATATGCAAAAGCGCCTCTACCTGTAGGCCTATCGCTTCCGGGCTCAGACTCTGTCGGCGGGCGGCCATCTCCAAAACCAGGAGAAAAAGTGCCGTCAACTGCGTCGTAAAGGCTTTAGTTGAGGCGACCCCAATCTCAGGCCCGGCGTGGGTATAAAAAACCCCATCACAGAGCCTGGCAATACTACTCTCCATAACATTACAAACTGCCAGCAAACAAGCTCCTCGGCGTTGGGCTTCCTGGAGCGCGGCTAAGGTATCGGCCGTCTCTCCAGATTGGGAGATACCAATAACCAGGGTCTCAGGACCCACCAAGGGATCCCGGTAACGAAATTCAGATGCGATATCAACCTCGGCAGGAATCCGCGCCAGACTTTCAAACCAATATTTAGCTACCAGCCCGGCATGCCATGAGGTTCCACAAGCAATAATTTTAATCTCTTTAAAACTTTGCCAGAGCTTGTCACTAAAACCAATTTCAGAAAGATTTACCCCGCTCCGTTCATTATTGAGACGACCCAGCAGGGTATTGCTGACAGCATCGGGTTGTTCAAAAATCTCTTTGAGCATGAAATGTTTATAACCGCTTTTCTCAGCCATAATCGGATCCCAGGCGATCCGCCGGATCTCTTTTTCCCGCAGATCACCATCGACTATACCTAAAATCCGCATACCTTGTTTTTCAAAAACCGCCAACTCACCATCATCGAGAAAGATCACATCCCGAGACCAGGCCAAAAGAGCCGGGATATCAGAGGCGACAAAATATTCACCCGGAGTCTCCCCGAGAGCCAAGACCAAAGGACTACTTTGCCGGGCAGCAATCATTTTGTCAGGTTCGGCTTCATTAAGAACGGCTAAAGCATAGGTTCCCCGAACTTTAAGAAGAGCCCCTCTGACCGCATTTTCAAAATCGGCACCCGCTTTTAACTCCCGCACAATCAGATGACTTATAACTTCAGTATCGGTCTCGGAAGAAAAGCTATGACCTAAGGCCATCAACTCTTGCCGAAGCTCCAAATAATTCTCGACAATACCGTTGTGAACAACGACAATCCCCTCATAGTTATGGGGATGGGCATTAGCTTCAGTGGGGCGGCCATGGGTAGCCCAGCGGGTATGCCCAATTACCGGAGTTCCGCTAAGATTTTTTTCATGGATTTTGACCTCAAGACCAATCAACTTGCCGACACTACGATAAATATCGATCTTATGATCATGCAAAAGTGCAATTCCGGCTGAATCATAACCCCGATATTCAAGTTTACGTAAACCGTCAAGCACCACCGGGACCCCATTTTTCGGCCCCATATATGCAACTATTCCACACATTTTATTTACCCTCCAAAGAGTGTCGACGCCAGGCCATGCCCCGACCTGCAATTTCCTTCTGCCGGGTTCTAGTCGTCACCAATGCATTTCCAGAAACACCTTTGGTTACCGTAGAACCCGCAGCAACCAGAACATCATCACCAATTTTGACAGGAGCTACCAACTGCGAGTCACTGCCGACAAAAACCCGCTTACCGATTTCTGTTTTATACTTTTTAAAACCATCATAATTGCAAGTTATCGTGCCCGCGCCAAGATTACTGTCCTCACCGATTTCAGCATCACCGATGTAGGCAAGATGTGAAGCTTTAGCCCCATTACCAAAACGGGCCTTTTTGGTTTCAACAAAATTACCAATTTTTGCTCCAGCCCCGATCTCGGTTCCGGGACGTAACCGGGCAAAGGGACCGATTTGAGAATCTTTATCAACCATAGCCTCTTCCAAAATTGAATAGGGCTTAATCTCGACGTCTTCCCCAATTTGGGAATTATTGATTTGCGAGCCACTCCCGATCAGGCTACCAGTGCCAATTGCAGTTTTTCCTAACAAAGCAACGCCCGCTCCAATTTCGACATCTTGAGCGAGGCTAACGTAAGGGCCGATCTGAACGGTCTCGGGAAAACGCACGGTGACTCCATTTAAAAGCCAATATCTGGCTATCCTGGACGCCATAATTTTTTCTAAATCGATCAAATCTAGACGCGTGTTAATGCCAAGTATTTCACGCGGGTCAGAAACATCTAAAATAGCTGTCAAAGCCCCTTCTCGCCTGGCAAATGCCACCATATCTGTTAGATAGTACTCACCTTGAGCATTTTGACAATCAGTTTCAACCAGGGCCCGACGTAAAAGATCGAGGTCAACCAGATAAGTTCCGCTGTTTATACGATTAATCAAGAGTTGCTCGGAAGTCGCATCTTTAGCTTCGACAATCTCTTCAGGTAACCCATTATCATCAAGAACAATCCGGCCATAACTCCCGGCATCATTAAAAACTGCGGTAAGAATAGATAGTTGGGTCTGGTTTTGTTGATGTTTTTGATAAAAAAGTTGCAGGGTTTCAGAAGTTAACAAAGGCACATCACCACACAGAATAAGAGCGGTTCCTGAAACCCCATCGAGATTTTTCAAGGCCGCAGCAACTGCATCAGCAGTCCCTCGAGCCTGAATCTGGCGGGGCCACTCTAAGCCAGGGATGTGAGCCATTGAGCTTGCCACTTTATCACCAATGCTATCGGCTCCTACGACCACAAGTTGCCGGCTAACAGCAAGCTCCTCTAAAGCACGCAAAGGGTAAGACAAGATGGACTCATCAAGGATTTTATGAAGGACTTTGGGATACGTTGAGAGCATTCTCGTACCGCGTCCAGCAGCCAAAACTATAGCAATTATATTTTCCATGTACAATCCCCCCCTTTAAAACGAAAAAAACGGGAGTTTTTCGACTCCCGTTTCAAGGCTCAGATGGCCTGTATAAATTTATTGGTCATTTTGCTTTTACGATCAGATTTTAGCTATAGATATCCGATTCATAGCCCGATCAAGGGCGGCCAACTCTTCATAATAATCGCGGTCTTCATGTCCCAATTCAGCCAGACGACCCTCGGCGCGTAGACGGGCTTTTTCGGCCCGTTCCACATCTATCTCTTCCGGAAGTTCAGCGGCATCAAGCAGAACTATCACGCGATGGTACTCAACCTCGGCATAACCATGGGATACCGCAACATATTTCATCTGGTCGCCCTGTCGATAGATCAACTGGCCCACACTTATAGTCGCCAGAAAAGGGGTATGCCCGGGCAAAACTCCGAACTGTCCCTCTTCCCCAGGGGCAATAACTTCGTCAACCTCAACATTTAAGACCTGGCGATAAGGACTGGCAATCTCAAGATGTATTTTATCACTTTCCATTATTATAGAATCTCACTTAGGCTAACTATGAAAGAGTCTTCAAGGTTCAACTATAAAGATTAAACCCCAAGTTTCTTAGATTTCTCAACGACTTCCTCTATTCCACCAACCATATAGAAAGCCTGTTCGGGAAGATCATCATATTTGCCGGAGAGAATCTCTTCGAATCCGCGAATCGTATCTTCGAGTTTGACATAGACTCCCGGGGTTCCAGTAAACTCTTCCGCAACATGGAAAGGCTGCGAGAGAAAACGTTGAATCTTACGGGCCCGGCTGACAAGCTGTTTATCTTCTTCAGAAAGTTCATCCATACCCAGAATTGCAATAATGTCCTGAAGATCCTTATAACGCTGCAGAACCAGCTGAATATCACGGGCAACTTTGTAATGTTTTTCTCCTAAAATCCGGGGATCGAGGATTCGGGAAGACGAATCGAGTGGATCAACGGCCGGATAGATACCAAGTTCAGCAATCTGACGGGACAAAACGGTGGTCGCATCGAGATGGGCAAAAGAGGTTGCAGGGGCCGGATCGGTCAAGTCATCCGCAGGGACATAGATCGCCTGAACCGAGGTAATCGAACCTTTCTTGGTGGTCGTAATCCGCTCCTGCAATTCAGCCATTTCAGTAGCCAGGTTAGGCTGATAACCAACTGCGGAAGGCATGCGCCCAAGTAGCGCTGAAACTTCAGAACCGGCCTGCGTGAAACGAAAGATGTTATCGATAAAGAGGAGCACATCCTGGCCCTCTTCATCACGAAAATATTCGGCCACGGTCAGGGCCGAAAGGCCAACCCGCAGACGGGCTCCGGGAGGCTCATTCATCTGACCGTAAACCAAAGCCGCTTTTTCAAGAACGCCTGAGTCTTTCATCTCGTGCCAAAGGTCATTACCTTCACGCGTCCGTTCGCCAACCCCGCCAAAGACCGAGAAGCCCCCGTGCTGGGTCGCGATATTATTAATGAGCTCCATAATGACGACGGTTTTACCAACTCCGGCACCACCAAAGAGACCGATTTTGCCACCCTTGACATAGGGGGCCAACAAATCGACAACCTTGATCCCGGTCTCCAGAGCTTCAAGTTCGGTACTCTGCTCTTCGTAGGTAGGGGCCGGACGATGAATCGGGTAGCGTTTCTTCGCACCAATCGGACCCATTTCATCAACCGGATCACCAATAACATTGACAATCCGACCCAAAACTTCATGACCAACCGGCATCGTCATCATCTCGCCCAGATCCCAGACTTCCATGCCCCGAACCAGACCATCACTCGAGTCCATCGAAACCGCTCGAACCGTGTTCTCACCTAGATGCGATGCAACTTCACACACCAGATTCCAATCATCGTCGTTAAGCGATTTATTGGTAATCCGTAGAGCATTGAAAATCTGGGGTAATTTTCCTTTTTCGAACTCCACGTCAACAACAGGACCAATTACCTGGGTTATTCTACCAATATTCTTTTCGCTCATTCCCTTGTACCTCTTATTCAATTTTTATCACTAAAATTTAAAGTCCGTGAACCTGATTTACGAATTAAGCGCTTCCGCACCACTGACAATTTCCATTAATTCCGTCGTAATCGCCGCTTGCCGAGCCCGATTATAGATTAACGTCAACTTGGCTGTCATCTCAGTCGCATTGTTAGTTGCGGAATCCATGGCTGTCATGCGCGAACCATGTTCGCTGGCAATTGATTCGAGCAACATACTGAACATCTGCGTATAGATATAGCGTGGTATAATATCCGCCAGCAGAGCGCCTTCGGATGGTTCATAGAGATACTCAACCGGAACTTCATCCTCAGCCAAGACTTTGGGTTCCAGCGGAAGCAGGCGTTTGACGACAATATTCTGGGTCATGGCCGACTTAAACTCAGTATATGCAACATAGACGGCATCAATCTCACCCTCTACATAACGATCTATTATTGGCCGGGCAATAACCTCAGCTTGACTGAAACTCGTACTTCCCGGATTGAGATCCTCATTTTTAAATTCCCAGTTGCGACGCCGATAGTAATCTCGAGCTTTACGCCCAACAACACTCATGACAACTTCTTCACAACTTGCCTTCTTCTCTTGTAAAAAATTGTCGGCAGCTTTGGTAACATTAGTATTGAAGCCACCACACAATCCCCGATCTGAAGTGATAACCAACAACTCGACCTTTTTTTCATCTCGACGCTCGAGTAAGGGATGTTTGCCGGGCTTCACACGAACCGCAAGACTGGCCAGTACATCACTCATTTTGCTGGCATATGGGCGGGCCTGAACGACACCATCCTGCGCCTTTTTTAATTTAGAGGCGGCCACCATCTTCATGGCTTTAGTGATCTGCTGCGTACTCTTGACGCTGCTTATGCGTTTTCTGATATCTTTTAGATTTGCCATCTATCTATAACCCTGCTTCAGCCAAAGTCTTTACGCACCAAGCTCCGATTCAATCGTCAATCGGAGGATTCAAAAACGGAAAGCCTTTAAGGTTTGAAAACCTCTTTAAAGGCATTTAAAGCATCTTCGATCTTGGCTTTAAGGTCATCATCAATTTTCTTTTTATCACTGACTTCAGCCATTAGTGAACTGTAATTTGCCGCGACAAAGTCGTTAAGTTCAGCTTCGTAACGCAGCAGTACTGAAACTTCATAATCATCAACAAAACCATTAATCGCAGCATAGATAATGAAAACCTGCTTCTCCATCGTTAGCGGTGAATACTGATCCTGTTTCAACAGTTCAACCAGACGTACGCCACGCGCCAGCATAGCCTGCGTCGTTTTATCAAGATCACTGCCGAACTGTGCGAAAGCAGCCATTTCCCGATACTGGGCCAAATCGAGGCGTAGCGTACCGGCAACCTGTTTCATAGCCTTAACCTGAGCCGAGCCGCCGACCCTGGATACCGAAAGTCCGACGTTGATTGCCGGCCGAATACCGGAATAGAAGAGATCCGATTCGAGAAAAATCTGACCATCGGTAATTGAGATAACATTGGTCGGGATATAGGCCGAGACATCACCAGCCTGAGTTTCAATAATCGGCAATGCAGTCAGAGAACCGCCCCCACGTTCATCACTCATTTTCGCGGCCCGTTCGAGCAGGCGAGAGTGAACATAGAAAACATCCCCTGGATAAGCTTCACGGCCCGGCGGACGACGCAGCAAGAGGGAGAGCTGACGATAAGCGACAGCTTGTTTGGAAAGATCATCATAAATAATCAAGGCATGCTTGCCATTGTCACGAAAATATTCGCCCATTGTGACCCCGGCATAGGGGGAGATAAACTGCAAAGGGGCCGGTTCACTGGCGGTTGCCGCAACCACAGTCGTGTACTCCATAGCCCCAAACTCTTCGAGCTTGGCCACAACCTGGGCAACGGTCGAACGTTTCTGACCAATCGCAACATAAATACAGTAAACATCGGTATCTTTCTGATTGATAATTGTATCAAGAGCAACTGCGGTTTTACCGGTTTGCCGGTCACCAATAATCAGTTCACGCTGGCCCCGGCCGATGGGTACCATTGAGTCAATCGCTTTAAGGCCAGTCTGCAAAGGTTCGTGAACCGATTGACGATCAACAATCCCCGGAGCTTTAATTTCAACTCTGCGGCTCTGGTCAGTATCGACCGGCCCCTTACCATCAATCGGCTGTCCCAAAGCATTGACGACCCGCCCCAAAAGAGCTTCGCCAACCGGAACCTCAACGATCCGACCTGTGCGTTTGACCTCGTCGCCTTCGCCGATCTCAATATCCTCACCGAAGAGGACAGCTCCGACATTATCTTCTTCAAGGTTAAGCACCATCCCATAGATATCATGGGGGAAGAGTAACAACTCTCCGGCCATGGCATTCTCGAGCCCGTAGATACGCGCGATACCATCACCCACCGTCAAGATGGTTCCGGTTTCACTG
This sequence comes from uncultured Thermodesulfobacteriota bacterium, assembly GCA_964457755.1. GTDB lineage: Bacteria > Desulfobacterota > Anaeroferrophillalia > Anaeroferrophillales > Tharpellaceae > Tharpella. The sequence goes on from CAYWGC010000034.1 coordinate 13,223, forward strand.
ACCTCAACTTTCTTTTCATAATTTTCAATCTGATCTTTAATTATCTGACTTATCTCTTCAGCGCGTAATTCCATGGCCTCTTACAACTCCCTAAAAACAGTTCTTATAAAGGTAACCGTTCCAAATTTCCCTATTCAAAACTTCAAACAACCTGCCATCACAGGTTATCTTTTCTTTTTATATAACAAACCTTGCCCTAAACACTAAGGGACTCGCCGAAACGATTCAACTGAGTTCTGACACTACCATCGTAGACCATACCCCCGTAACGGGCTACGATACCGCCAATAAGCGAATCATCAACTTCAACTTCAAGCTCGACCTCTTTGCCGGTCAAGCGCGAGAACTCACAGCGCAACTTTTCCTGTGAATTCTCATCAAGCTCCGTAGCGCTTGAAATTTCCACCATCATACGGCCTTGAGCTGCATCCGCAAGATTACTGAAATTTTCAGCCACAAGTGCGACATAGGAGATCTTGTTCTTTTCGACCAAGATACTAAGGAGGCTCCGCAGTGAAGATGAAACATCCAATTTTTCGAGGACCTCAATTAGCACGGCCTTACGTTCCACAACCTCAAAAACCGGTTTGTAGAGTACTCCGCTTAACTCTGGCTGTTTATTCAGAAAAGCGACAAACGTACTTAACTCTGCCCGCGCTTCTAGTAAACGATTCTGCTCTTGAGCCAAAGCGAAATAAGCTTTGGCATATCTCTTAGCAATAATATCGCGAATCAACTTATGCCCTCACAACTTTTTCGAGATAGTTTTCTACCATTCGCTGGCGATCGGCATCACTGACATTTTCCGTCACCAAACGTTCAGCCACTTCGACCGCCAAACGGGCGGCTTCGTTGCGCAAACTACGCTGCGCAGTAGCAACTTCCTGATCGGCCATCTGCCGGGCCTGCTGTTGGAGCTTAGCAACTAAAGCTTCAGTCTCCTGACGCATTCTCTCTTTTTCACGTTCAGCCTCGTCCTGAGACCTTTTTTGCATAGCCTGCAACTCACTGTCAAGCCCAGTAAGTCTTTCCTGAAACTCGCTGTAGACTTTTTCCGCTGCAGCTTTTGCTGCCTGAGCTTCCTGAACTCCCTTTAACAAGGTTTCACGACGACCGGCAAAAAATTCCCGCACCGGCTTACCAGCGTATTTAATAATCACCCAGAGTAAAACCCCAAGATTAAGCGCGCGCCAGAGAAAATCTTTAAGCAATGGCATCGGATCCTCAACCAGCAAAGCGAATAAGCTCTTATGCTCAGCCCCACCATGCTCTGCAGCTCCGGCCACAGCAACCATCAAGCCAACAACCACGGCAATCAGCAGAATATTTATGATCCTGCTCATCATACGACTATTCATCCCATCTTATCCCTTAAAATCTTACAGCAGGTTAAATTTGTCTATCAAGAATCTTGCCGGCTATTGAGCGTGCCAGACTATCAACATTCGCTACCAACTCTCTGCGCACAATTTCAGAATCATGCTGAACCCGTTCTTTGGTGGACTCCACTTGGGACAAAGCCTCTTCCCTGGCCTTCTCCATGAGCCCTTTAGACTCTTTTGCCGCACTTTCACGGATAGCCGCGGCCCGCGCAAAGAGTTTCTCTTTTGCGGCTCCAAGTTTAGCCTGATATTCTTCTTTACTGGTTGCGGCTTTAACCTGAAGATCTTTAGCCCCGACAAACGTTCCCTCAACCTTGGCTTGTCTGGCATCAATCACCCGCAACACCGGCTTAAAGAGAAAGTATTTTAAAAAAATCATCAGGGCTATAAAAATACCCCACTGAACCAGCAAGGTTGCATTAAGTTCAATCACTGTATTCTACTCCACAATCATATGAATTTTAAGGCATTAATCTTGGCATAAGCGGGCGCATAGTTAACATACCGTTGCTTTCCAAGTCAAGTTTTTTTTCATATGCTTATTTAACGCCTAAGAGTCTAATTTTACAGAAAAAATAACTTGACAAAAAATCGTCATTAGTTGTACTTTCTCCCTATAATTAGATTCTTAATGCACTTATATCATTAAATATAGACAATCTAACGGTAGTCAGCAAAACCAAAGACACAGCGGTTCTGAAATGTATCACACCCCTCCCTTGAACGACACCCGGCCGCGCACTCCTCCAACAGCCTACAATCCCGTGTTTTCACAGAATCGTTTCGAGCAGCTCAGACATTTTTTTCTGTCTTTCATTCTACTACTCTCATTCTGGCTGATTCTTTCCGGTCACTACGATGTTTTTCATGTTTCAATTGGTATATTATGCTGTCTGTTTATCACCTACACATCGTGTGAATTTTTTTTCGTTCACGTTGGAGCCCGCGACTCTCATGTGATTATCACCCGCTTCCTCACCTATATACCCTGGCATCTTTACCAGATTTTTAAATCCAACATCTATCTGGCAAAGTTGGTTTTTTCACCAATCCACAAACTTAACCCGCACATAATCTCTTTCGACAGCAAACTCACCAATGGATTAGCCTTGGTTACTTTTGCCAACTCTATAACCCTGACCCCGGGCACGATTACCATAGAGATCGAAGACTCTACCTTCTATGTTCACGCAATTGACAACGCAGTAGCTGAAGATCTATCATCCGGGGATATGGAGAAAAGGATTGCTAATATTTTTTCACCGGTCGATCATAAACAAGAAAGAGCCCGCGCCATACTGGCCGAGGAGTCAGACAACCTGGTTGTTAAAACTATTGCCCGAATATTTACACCTTTCATTCAGGTATACGGACTGTACGTCATCGCCCATGGCCACTATTCTCCCGGCGGTGGTTTTCAGGGTGGGGTTATCCTTGCGGCCAGCATTATTTTGCTGGCTCTGGCTTTCGGCCTGAAACAAACCATGAACAAGATAGACGAAAGAATTATCAATAAACTCCGGAGTACCGGTGTCTTTATTTATGTCGGGATCGGTCTTTTATGTCTCTTACTGGGTGGCAATTTTCTTGATTACGCAAGGCTTGATCTGTTCCTGAAAGTTGGTACTCCTCAAGCCCGTTCTCTTGGCATATTGGGAGTTGAAATCGGTGTCGGCATGGCCGTCATGGCCTGCATGACAGCCATTTTTTCAGAGATTGCCACTGGAGGCAGGCTCCAGCAAGCCCCTCCCTCCAGCGACAATAAACCGGAATCTGAGGATCACTTAAGTTGATGCATACCTTTTTTCTTGGTATAAGCCTGTTTCTCTGCCTTTTGGTTATACCTTGTCTTTACCGGATGATTGTTGGCCCCACGGTTATCGACCGCATGGTCGCCGTTGGTGCCATCGGCACCAAAACTTTAGTCATCCTCATCTTAATGGGTTTTCTCTACGATCGTATTGCCATGTTTATCGATATCAGCATGGTTTATGCTATCCTTAATTTTATCGGAACCTTGGCGGCGGCCCGTTACTTTGAAAGTGAAGGAGAAATTTAGTGACTATCACAGACATTATCTCTATTATTTTTATCTGCTCGGGTTGCTTCTTCTTCATGACCGGTTCAATCGGCCTGGTTCGCTTCCCCGATTTTTATACCCGCATGCACGCTACTGGCAAAAGCGATACCCTGGCGGCTCTTCTCTGCCTCAGCGGCCTCGCCATACATCATGGATTAACCCTTGACAGCTTTAAAATCGTTATGATTGCGGCTTTCGTTTTCATGGCCAATCCAACTGGCACCCACTCCATCTGTCGGGCCGCTTTTCGATGCAAGATCAAGCCCTGGAGTAAACCGGAGAGCAAACCATGATCTGGCAACTCGATATCATTCTTTTACTCTTTATTGTCATCTGTGCAATTGCCGCAATAAATATCAAGGATCTTTTAAGCGCGGTCATAATCCTGGGAGCCTACAGCTTTTTCATGTGCCTGCTCTGGACGGAGATGGGTGCGGTTGACGTCGCTTTTACCGAAGCCTCAGTTGGGGCCGGCATCGGCACGGTTCTTTTCATCGCGGCCGTCAACAGAACTACCCGGAGGTCGAAAGATTGAAAACCATAATTTTGATTTTTGTCATCATATCTGGAAGTTTACTCATCTACGGCACTATGGATATGCCAGCCTGGGGTGATCCTCAATCACCGGCTAACAGTTATGTTTCCCCACGCTATATTGAGGAAGCACTGGAAAAAACCAACACTCCCAACATTGTTACCGCGGTTCTCGCTGACTACCGGGGATTCGACACCATGGGAGAAGTCACTGTGATTTTCACTGCCGCAATTGCCTGCATTCTGATTTTGCGACGCAAATTCAGTGATAATTGGGAGAGTGTCCGGAAATGATTCTAGATTTCATCATCAGTAAATATAATTTCTGGCTTTATGTCATCATCATGATGATCGGCCTTTATGCCATGCTGGCCAAACGCAACTTGGTCAAAAAACTGATTGGCATGAATATTTTTCAAACCGCTATCATCCTGTTCTACGTGTCCATTGGTGTAAAGAAAGGCAATGTTAATGTGCCGATCATTGTTGGCAGCCATGGCCATGAAAGCCAGATAATACATGCTGCAGATTACCTGAACCCCCTCCCCCATGTCCTGATGCTGACGGCGATTGTCGTTTCCATTGCGACAACCGGAGTTGCGCTGGCCGTTCTAATCCAAATATATCGACGATATCACACTTTGGATGAGGATGAAATCATCCAAATCAAACAATCACGCCAGGAGACGGGAGTTTAAAATAGTATGACTCAGCACTTTCCGGCTCTAATAATAGTTATTCCCCTGCTTGCCGCCATATTAACCCCGCTGATCGGGCCTCTCAACCGTCGTTTATGTTACCCTTGGCTGGTTCTGAGCATCGGACTGACAGGGTGTTTAGCAATTGCCCTCATGGCACAGGTGATAATGTCCGGCCCAATCAGTTACAATATGGGTAACTGGGCACCACCGTGGGGCATAGAATATCGAATTGACCAGCTCAATGCTCTGTTGATGGTTTTGATAACTGGCGCGGGCTTTCTGGGGTCCATTTATTCGGGACCGAGCTTTGCTAAAGAATTGCCCGATCAGCTGACAACGGCTACGACCCTCTATCTTCTGATGATATGCGGTCTACTGGGTATCGTCATAACCGGAGATCTCTTTAACATCTTTGTTTTTCTTGAGATCGCATCCCTGTCAGGCTATGGATTACTCGCCTGTGGCTCGCCTGACGCCCCTTTAGCAACCTTTCGCTACATTATAATGGGTACAATCGGAGCTTCCTGCTATCTGCTGGGAGTCGGTTACCTCTATATCTCTACAGGATCTCTCAACCTTGCCGACCTGCACAATCTGCTTCCCGGACTCTACCACTCTCGAGTTATTTTAACGGCTGGAGCCCTGATGCTGATTGGCATATCCCTGAAAATGGCTCTTTTTCCTCTTCACGCCTGGCTGCCTGAAGCTTATTACGAAGCCCCATCGGCGGTCAGCGGAGTCGTGGCTCCTCTCTACACCAAGGTTGGCGGCTACTTGATGATCCGGATTATGTACAACCTATTTGAACCCCGGTTTTTCACTGAGATTGTGCCTCTCACATCACTTCTGAGTTGGGTTGCCATCATTGCACTGTTGATTGGTTCAATCTATGCAATAGCCCAAAAAGATCTGAAAAAGATGCTCTGCTATTCGGTCATTGCCCAGGTCGGCTACATTGTTCTCGGTATTGCCCTGGCGAACCGGGCCGGTTTCACCAGTTCCATCCTGACCATGATTAATGAGGTCTGTACCAAAAGCTGTATCTTTCTGGCAACAGGAGCCATCATCTACCGCATCGGTAACAGTCGCATTGACAACTTACAGCATCTTTTCCGCCGCATGCCTTATACTATGCTGGCTTTTACAATCGGGGCATTTTCAATGATCGGAGTGCCACCTACCTGCGGTTTCTTCAGCAAACTATACCTGCTCTTTGGCTGTATCGCCGGTGGCCACTGGACTTTCATCGCTGCCCTTTTAATCAGCACAATACTTAATGTTATCTATTTTTTCCGGGTTATTAAGGTCGCCTGTTTTGAAGACCCCAAACCCGACTACGGACGGACCGAAGCTTATCCGGAAATAGAGGTCGAAGAGGTTCCAGCGGCAATGTTGATACCCATACTGATTGCCGCCAGTTCTATAGTAATTACCGGTTTGGGTAGTCACTGGATTGTCGCAAATCTGATAAACCCAATGATCCCCGTTGGCTTCTAGATATCAAGGAGAATAGCTTTTGCAACTTTACGCATGGCTCGCCATCATCTTACCCCTGATCGGAGTTCCGGCGATATTTGCCGCTTCGCGCATAAACGAATGGACGCGTAATGCCACGGCCATTGTTTTCCCGGTTTTGGCCGCCCTTTGTGCTTTGCGCTTAGCCCCTTTACTGTTGCACCCCAGCCAGTTACCACTGGAAAGCAGTTGGATATGGATAACTCAACCAATCACCCTGGAAGTCGGAATTCTACTTGACCCTTTAAGCCTTATCCTGACCCTGGTAGTCTCAATTATCAGTGCCATCATCGCCGTCTACTCCTTGGGCTATATGAAGGGAGATCCCGGCATCAACCGGTTTATGATGCTGGTTAATCTTTTTATCGGCAGTATGCTACTCCTGGTTCTGGCCAACAATCTCATGTTGCTTTTTGTCGGCTGGAAACTGGTTGGTCTCTGCAGTTACGGACTCATTGGATATTATTATCAGGATCAGCGACAATACTGGATCGGCGGCCCTGAAGGAGAAGCTCCGTTAACCTCCCCATCATTTTGTGGACTTAAAGCTCTGGTGGTTACCGGAGTCGGTGATTTAATTATGCTGGGCGGTATTCTGATACTGTTTTTTTATGCCGGCACCCTGAATTTTACCCTCCTTTACCAAACTGCCGCCACATGGTTTCCGGTAATGGCACAGAATCCTGGCATGGTTATCCTGGTAAGTTTCATGCTTTTAGCCGGTCCTATAGGCAAATCGGCCCAATTCCCACTGCATGAATGGCTACCCGAAGCAATGGCCGGGCCGGGCCCTGTATCAGCCCTGATTCATGCCGCGACCATGGTAAAAAGTGGAGTTTATCTGGTCGCCCGATTAATGCCGATCTTCTACATCGGACGTTGGGTCGCAAATTGCCCTCAGGCTGCACTGTTTTTCACGATCACCGCTTGGGTTGGCGCCATCACGGCTTTTGTCGCAGCGACTCAAGGACTAGTCGCAAAAGAACTGAAAAAAATTCTGGCGTTCTCAACTGTCAGCCAAATTGGTTATATGTGGATCGGTTTGGGAGTTGCGGGTCTCACCCAAAGTACCCTGATTGCCGGAACTACAGCTGGCATTTTTCACCTGATCAGCCATGCCGTTTTTAAAGCCTGCCTCTTTCTCTGCGCCGGCTCCGTCATCCATGCTGCCCACTCGATTTACACACAGGATATGGGAGGTATGCGCCGCTATATGCCCTACACTTGGATTTGCATGATGATTGCCGCGGTCTGCCTGATGGGAGTCCCCCCCCTACCGGGTTTCTGGAGCAAAGACGCAATCCTGCTCGCAGGACTGGAAGCCCACCATTACCCAATTTTCACAATCGCCATCATTTCTGTAGCTTTAACTGCCTTTTATACTACACGAATGATAGGAAACGTTTTTTATGGCCCCGAGAGCCAGCATCTGAAAAGTTTACACTCCAAACAACATACCCCGCACGAAGCCCCAACTATCATGTGGGCAGCTTGTGCTGTTCTTGCTGTCATGATACTGGGCCTGGGCTTGGCCGGCCCCTGGTTAGAACATTTCTTAACTCACAATTTCACAGTCAATCTGACTGAAAGCTTACATTTACCGGTTCTGCCGCAACATGAACATGCCTTCAATTACCACTTATTGGTAACCTGCCTGTCAATTGGCGGTATTCTGGCAGGGGCCGTTCCGGCCTGGCTCATCTATGGTTCTCATAAAATAAAACTCACACTCGCACCAAAATCGATCTTGAATGAACTCTATGTTCTGTTTTGGCGACGTTGGTACATTGAACCTTTTTACAACTGGATTTTCATTAAGGGAACACTGAAATTAGCTGATTTCGTAGCTTTACGCATTGAAAATAATTTCGACACTATTGTACACCGGAAACTGCCATTTCTGGTAACTGAAAAATTACCCGAACTCTTTCTACAACTTAAAACCGAATCAGAAAATTTTCTCTATATCGGAGCCTACATGATGGCTATAATAATGGCGACAATAGGTTTCGCCCTGTGGCATTGATATGATAAAATATCTTCTTCTACAAGCCATAATTATCCCTGTATTTTGTGCGGCAACCATCATGCTGGGACGCCGGGTGTTCGGCAAGAAAACGGCCTGGATAGCCCGAGTGGGGCTCTCCTATTCAACCCTGCTGTTGCTTTTTGCTAATTTGCAACTTTCACTTACCGGCAACCCCCTGATTGAGCTCCACCCTTTTGCCGGACCCGCCATCACAATGGACCTCTTGGGAGATGGACTCAGCCTGCCGATCGCCCTGATTATCAACCTCCTGTGCACAGCCCTCTCATTTTATGCCGATCACTATATAGACCATCGTATTGAAGCTATCTATGGTGATGTCAATAAGACTATAGCGGTTAACCACTACACCCGTTTTTATGCTCTTTTTCTGCTCTTTCCAACCGGTTTCATGGGGGTTTGTTTCGCCACGAACCTGATTGGTATCTATTTTTTCCTCGAGATTTTACCTTTACCACTCTATTTTATTATGGCCATGTTTGGCTATGTCGACCGTGTCAGGGTGGCCATGATATGTCTTATGTGGGCAATTTTCGGAGCCGGTTTTTTTCTCGTCGGTTCAATCATCGTATACTACCATACCGGCAGTTTTGCCGTCGCCAATATTTCAACCATGGCGGGGACCCCGGCTGCATTTTGGGTCATTTTAATGTTCATGATGACAATCATGGCAAAAATGGCGGTTGTTCCCTTTCAAGTCTGGATGCCATGGGTTCATGCCGAGCACCCCACCTGTATCGCCGGGCTTCTGGCAGTTTATGCAAATATTGCCGTCTATGTCATGCTGCGCATTTTAATTATTCCCTTAACTGGAGATTTCCAGTTTTTTTCTTTGCCTCTGATGACTCTGGCCTTGATTACTATGGTATATGGTGCACTATTAACCTTGGGGCAAACCGATATCAAACGTTTTGCCGCCTGCTCAACTATCAGCCAGTTGGCTTACTCAATGCTCGGCGTATGTTCTCTGACCAAAGCCGGAATCGACGGCGGCCTGTTCTTCTTTCTAGGCCACATCATGGGAAAAACCATTATTTTTTCCACCGCCGGTATTATTGTTTACACCACCGGCATCAGGGATATGCGTCAACTTGGAGGACTAGCCCGGAAAATGCCTTTGACCACGGCTCTCTGGATTATCGGAGCAATGGGTCTGGCCGGTTTTCCGCCAATGAGCAGTTTTCCAGCTGAATGGGTTATGTTTACTGGAATTTTCAAGGCGGGGATTATCGGTTCGACCGGCAAATTAATAGTTGCCATTGGCGGAGTAGCAGCTATAACTCTGTCTGTGGTCTACTGCTTTCGCTCTGTAAAAATAATCTTCTACGGCCCAACCCCGGAAAAATTTTTAAACGACGACCATATCAAGGACCCACCACTGTCAATGAGCCTGCCTCTCCTGGCTATAGCTGCCACAGCAGTAAGCCTGGGACTCTACCCGAAATTTGTCCTCGATCTCTTTCATCAGGTGGTCTCAACCATCCCCCTTTAATAACAGATGTCTCTGATAACTTTAATTTTCCCTCTATTAAAAGTTAACGGGTAGAGTTGTTTGGCGATTTCACCATCACCAAGGGTGGTCGTAAGGCCGGATGCCAGGGGCAGGTTACGACAATTAACCAGGGCCTGGCGCCAAGCCTCGGCATCAACTTCGGAGCCAATTTCAACACTCAACTTACGCACCAACATAATCGTATCAAAACCGTAAGTTTCCAACAAACCAGGAGCCTCACCCTTATAGAGAGCCATAAACCGCTCTCGAAAATCAATAAGTTCTGCCGATGCACCTTCACAATGCATACATACGGCATCGACAAAGAGAGCACCATCTGCATATTCTGAGGTCGATGTCAAAAGCTCTTGGCTGTTCCAGTAACGCCCTCCCAAGAGAAAAGACTCTTCAAGATCATAGAAAGCGAGCTGGGGAATCAGTAACTCCAGGGTCTGAGCCCGGTCAGGCACGACAATAGCTTCAAAATCACAATCGAGCAGAGGACGCGGCATCAGGATATCCTCTTTCGCTAAAAGATCAAGCCCTTCACCCTCGATGCCAATTTCACGGGCCAACTGAGCCAATTTATCCTCTTCCTCCACCCCCTCTGCAACCGTTGCCACTTGCTGCTGACGCTCTTTCACCCAAGCTTCGTACACCTGGCGTTTTTCTTTAAAACGTCGATAATGCTCTGCCCCGATCAGTTCTCTGATGGCAGGGCCAAAATCGGGACGACTGGAATCATAATAAACCTGCCGCACTATCTGGCCTCCCCAGGCTGTGGCTTGAGTGGCAAAATTTTCCGCAAACGCCCTCCCATATTGGTTTTTAGGAACCAGCAGAGCAAAATCATGCAGACCCAAACGAGTCATCGCCAAAGTTGCCAGAGAGTTCGCCTGATTACGAATTGTCGGATAGTGCTGAAAAACATTGGGATAACGCCCAAGGTTACGCAGCAGAGGGCTCAAGCTGATCATACTAACCCCCATACTCTGAGCTTCTGCCGCCGCATAGTTGGCAGCTTTACCAGTATAGGGCCCGATCACCAGATCAACCTTTTTCTCATTCACCAGATAACGAACCCCGGCCCGGGCCCGCTCACCCTCTCCAGCGGTATCGTATAACAGTAAACGTAGACCAGGAAGAGGCCGAGATCCAGGCCCGACCAATATATATAAAACCTCTGAGCCGACAACAACTTCACCCACTGGTGCTGCAAGAGTTTCAGGACTAGAAATTTCTTTATTAAATAGTTCCGGATAAACCCCTAAAGCGAGTTCCATCCCCCGTAAAAAACGTTCTCCAGAGGCGGCATTGGAGCCACTCAGAGGTAGCAGACAACCAACGGTCACCTCCGCCTTGCTGCTTAAAGTTTGTTGGAACAGAATGAAATCCTGGGCCTCGGCCCTAAGATCTTCACTAACGTCACACTCTGAGCTCAATTTGCGAGCCAGCTCTAACAGAAGAGTTTCTGATGTCGCTGGCAAGTCGCTGCCTGACTGCCGCCGACAGCGCAAAAAATATTCAGCTGTCACTCGACAAGACAACTCTGTGTCACTCTCCTGAAGCCACCACTCGGCAACCTGCTCATCACTCAAATAGGAGAGTAACAGTGAAAAACGATCACCAATCTCAATATCTGGAGAACGTAAGAAGCGTTCCCTAACGACTCGGCAAGCCCCGTTATAATCCCCCAAACGTTCAAGCTGATCGGCCTCTTTTTGCCAGAGCGGCACAGTTTCTAAAAGCTTCAAATCAGAAGGCCTTTGCAAACTGCCGGCCGGATCGGATTTGCCAACATCTGTTTTAGGCAGTTGAGCACACCCGGAAAATGTCAACACCGCGACCACAAAAACCACAAAAAAATATTTTTTTCCCATCAACATCCTCGCTTTAATCAATCCGGCTTAAGGCCGGAACCTGAAAACAGAATCATATTTATTCAATTTTATCTTCTACCATGGTAATTTCATTTCAACTTCATCCTTGAACATATTAGCACAGTAACAGTCAATCAAAAAGTAACAATTTTGACCATTGCAAATCTTAAAGATAAAGTTTATAGACTCTTGTATGCTCGATCACCTCTTTATGTCTTTAGCTCTGGATGAAGCTCGGCTGGCCTGGCTTGCCGGTGAGATTCCGGTTGGCGCTGTAGCGGTCTGCAGGGGCCGCGTGATTGCCCGGGGGCGTAATCGTAAAGAGGAGAAAGGGTTAGCCTTATCGCATGCCGAAATCGAGGTGATCGAAGCGGCCAGCTTAAAGCTTGGTGACTGGCGGCTTTCGGAGGTCACCCTCTATGTGACTCTTGAACCCTGTATTATGTGTAGCGGGGCTCTTTTGCAGGCCCGTATTGGTCGTTTGGTCTATGGTTGTCCGGATCCTAAGGGCGGGGCGCTTGATAGCTTATACAGTTTGGCTGAAGATCAACGCTTAAATCATAGTTTCCCAGTACGCAGTGGGGTTTTCGGAAAAGAGTCAACCGCTCTGTTACAGGTTTTTTTTCGCAGTTTACGTAAACAATTTAAGGAAAAATAGGTTTCTAAGATGACAGAATTTCACAGTGGATTTGTCTCGTTGATCGGGCGTCCCAATGTTGGCAAATCGACTCTGCTCAACAATATCCTGGATGAAAAGATCGCCATTGTAACCGATAAGCCGCAAACTACCAGAAACCGGATTGTCGGCATCAAAAATTGTCCCGGATCGCAACTCATCCTGGTTGATACGCCGGGTTTGCACACGCCGAAAGGGCTGCTTAATGAGGCGCTGGTTGAAGTCTCGCAAAGTGCCTGGCGTGATTCTGATCTCGCTCTGATCCTGCTTGAGTCGTCACCTGGGCGTATGCGTAAAGGTGAGCGGGAGATCGTGAGTCAGGCTCTGGCTGAACAAGTTCCTTTTCTGGTGGCCCTTAACAAAATTGATCTTTTAAAAGCCCGTGATGGGGATTCTCTGCGAAAGATACCGATGTTTGTTGAGCTTGTTCAAGAGTTTGGCATCGCACCTGAAAAGATATTTTTTCTTTGTGCCCGGGATGGGGTTGGGGTTTCTGCTTTAAGTCGGCAGCTGCAGGAGCTCTTGCCAGTGCATCCGGCTTATTTCCCGGATGATGTGCAGACCGAAATCAGCGAAAGATTCTGGGTCCAGGAGGTCATCAGGGAACAGATATTCAACTTAACCCGGGATGAAATCCCTTATGCGGTGGCGGTTGAAATCGATTACTACCATGATCTTGAGGAGCGTTTGAGTATCGGTGCCTCAATTTATGTCGAGCAGAATTCGCAAAAAGGGATAATTATCGGTCGTAAAGGGAGTATGTTGAAAGAGATCGGGATTAAGTCCCGCCTGGCGATTGAAGCTTTTGTTGGGATTTCGGTTTATCTGGAACTGCATGTCTCGGTCGCCAAAAACTGGACCCGAAATGCGGCCCAGATACAGCGCTTCGGCTATCGTGAATAACTTTTTTATCTTCTTTTTTTGGGTTTCGGTTAGGGATTTATGCAAACTAGTCAAAATATTTTATTAAGACCCCAGCTTGAGGCTTTGCTGGCCGCTTTGCGGGGGCGGCGAGTTCTGGTCTTCGGCGATGTTATGGTAGACTGTTTTATCCGGGGTGTGGTCGAACGGATATCACCGGAAGCCCCGGTTCCGGTAGTTTCGGTTAAGAGCCGTGATCACCGGCCGGGAGGAGCCGCCAACGTGGTAAGAAACCTTCTCGCTTTAGGGGCAATACCCCAGATTATCGCCTTGGTCGGGGATGATCATGATGGTCGAACTCTAAGAAATGAACTGCATGAAAATGGTTGCGGGGTCATCGGTCTAGTGGCCGATCCGGAAAGGCAAACTTCGGTCAAAACCAGAGTAGTTGCACATCAACAACAGGTCGTCCGATTTGATCAGGAGACCATCTTACCTTTTGGTAAAACTTCACGGGAACAATTGCGCCAAGCGATCAGTGCGGCTTGTGCTGAAGTCGACGGGGTGATTATCTCCGATTATGGCAAAGGGGTGGTTGAACGGGAGCTTTTTGATCTTTTGCTGGATGAAGCCCACCGCCGTAAACTTTTTGTTGCCCTTGATCCCAAGGTGGCAAACTTTGATATCTATCATGATGTTGATCTGGTCACTCCGAATGCTATGGAAGCGGGGCAAGCTTGCGGTTTTGCCGTGACTGAGGATAATTTACTGACGGCCGGGGCTCAGATCAAAGAACGTTTCAAGAGCCGTTCTGTAATTATCACACGGGGTGAGGACGGTATGGCGATTTTCCCGGAAAAAAGGCATCCGCTCCTATTGCCAACCCAGGCCCGCGAAGTTTTTGATGTGACTGGGGCGGGTGATACGGTAATTGCAGTTTTGACCTTGGCAGCCCTGGATAAAGATGTCAGCCTGGAACAGGCGGCGATGCTGGCCAATCTGGTGGCCGGAGTGGTTGTCGGTAAGACCGGAACCGCAACTGCGGCAGAATCGGAAGTTCTGGCCTATTATGATCGTTTGAGGCCGCATGCGGCCCGGAGTTGAATATCGTGAACCGGAACCCGGGGCTCTTCTGGTCAGTGTTCTGGCTGGCAACGAAGAGTTGGCTCTAGGGGTTGGCGAGCGCCTGGAACTTGAATTTGGACCGCTGGATCTCTGTTCTTTCTGGCTCTCTTTTGCCCACTCCCGTTACTATGAAGCTGAGATGGGCACCTCTTTAGGGCGTTATATTTTCTTTTTTACCGAGCCTCTGCCCCGACAGTTACTGGTTGAGGCAAAATTGTTTACCGATCAATTAGAAGTCGACTTGGCCGGCCCTGAAGGGCGGCGGGTCAATCTTGATCCCGGTTATCTGGCTTTAGACCAACTCGTACTGGCTTCAACCAAAGCCGTACCCCATCGACCATACCTGGGTAGAGGGATCTATGCTGATCTGACCCTGGTCTATGAGTGTGGTCAATATATTCCTCTGCGTTGGAGTTATCCAGATTATGCCAGCGACTATGTTCGCAAACTCTGCGGTGATGTCAGAAATAAAATTTTGCGCCTGCGTAAGCAGAGGGCCTGGAGGTAGAAAATTTGTCCTGCAGTAAAAACCTCTCTTTCTGGAAAATGCACGGCAGTGGTAATGATTTTATCATTATCGACAATCGTCACGAAACTTTTCCAGAGCAAAAACGCCCTCTCCTGGTAACCCGCCTTTGCCGTCGGAACATTGGCATTGGGGCTGATGGTCTGTTTCTGATCGAGAATGATCCTGATCCTGGAGTCGATTTTCTCTGGCGTTTTTATAACGCCGATGGTTCCGAGGCTGAGATGTGTGGTAACGGCGGCCGCTGTGTGGCTCGTTTTGCCACTTTAAATGAAATTGCCAGCAACAAAATGATTTTTCGAACCTTGGCCGGTTTAATCCGGGCCCAGGTTGATGGCGAGCGGGTCAGGCTCGAGATGACCACCCCCTTCGGCTTGCGCCAGGGGATCCATCTCAACTGTGATGGCGAGCCGGAAATAGTTGATTTCATTAATACCGGCGTCCCTCATGTGGTAATAAATGTTGACCATGATCTGGCATTCTTGGCAATCAATGAACGCGGGGCACGGATACGCTATCATCGGGAATTTGCCCCGGCCGGGACCAATGTGAACTTTATCGAAGTGCTTAACGAACAACGTTTGTCAATTCGCACTTATGAACGTGGGGTAGAAAATGAAACTTTAGCTTGTGGTACCGGTTCGGTGGCCGCTGCTCTGTTGGCCTCGAAAAATGGAGTTGTCAGGTCGCCGACAGAGGTGCTTACACGGGCTGGTGAAAGCTTACTGGTGCACTATAAAAAAACGGACTCCTCTTTTACCGAAGTTTTCCTTGAAGGGGGGGCGGTAATCGTATATAAAGGGGTTCTGGAATCAGATTTTTTAAAGGTCGATTAATAACGGCTGCAGTTGTCAAGGAGAACAATGATGTTTGCAGGAGCGATGGTGGCAATAGTAACTCCGTTTAAGGACGGAGTGGTTGATGAAACAGCTTTAAGGGAGCTGGTTGAATTTCAAATCGCAGGCGGCACGGATGCGATTATCCCTTGCGGTACCACTGGAGAGTCAGCAACCCTTTCCCATAATGAACACCAGCAGGTGGTTGATATCGTGATCGATGCGGTTGCCGGTCGGGTTCCAGTTATTGCCGGAACCGGTTCCAACAATACGGCCGAGGCCATCCGTTTGACTCAGTATGCCAAGGATACCGGAGCTGATGGCGTCTTGCTGATAACCCCCTACTACAACAAACCTTCCCAGGAAGGCCTCTATCAACATTTTAAAGCAGTTGCTGAGAGTGTTGATATCCCAATTATTCTCTACAACGTGCCAAGTCGCACGAGTGTCGATATGCTGCCGCAGACGGTGGCTCGTTTAGCTCAGTTGCCCAATATTGTGGCGATTAAGGAAGCAACCGGATCGATGCAGAGAGCCTCCGAAATTGTGGCTTTATGCGATCCCGATTTTTCTCTTTTGTCGGGCGATGATTTTACTTTTTTCCCCCAGATGTGTGTCGGCGGGCGCGGTGTCATCTCGGTGACCGCGAATATTGCACCGACTCTGATTGCTGGTATTTATGATGCTTTTGCTGCCGGTCAATGGACAGAAGCGGCCGCAGGTCATCAGCGCCTGCAGAAACTTTGCAGCGCCATGTTTTTGGAAACTAATCCGGTGCCGGTAAAAACCTCGCTGGCCCTGATGGGTAAGCTCAAAGAGGAGATCCGTCTGCCTCTGGCGTTGATGGAAACCGAGACCCGCAAACAGTTACAGCAGGTTCTTAAAGAGTATGAACTTATCTAAGGTTATCACCCATGGGGCTTAAATTTCCGGTTTTTCCGGCTGAGGACAAATTATGAACATCGGAGTTATTGGTGCAGGCAGTTGGGGAACCGCGTTAGCTGACCTGCTGGCTCGTATCGGACATCAGGTGACGCTTTGGGCTTACGAATCAGACCTTGTCGTGAGGATGCGTAAAACCCGCGAGAATGATGTTTTCTTGCCGGACATCTGTCTCCATGAAGATCTTAAGTTTACCGACGATCTGGCAGTCGCGGTTAAAGGTCGGGAGCTCTTGCTTCTGGTGCCACCTTCACAACTCATGCGCCAGGTTTTCAGTCAGCTCCTGCCCCATTTAGAAGATGGTGTGGTTCTGGTTTCGGCCTCGAAAGGGATTGAGAATCAGACCTTGATGACGATGTCGCAGGTGTTACAGGAAGAACTCAAAAAAGCCGGGCGCAAAGCCCATCTGGCCTTTCTTTCAGGCCCCTCTTTTGCGCGCGAGGTGGCCGGTGGGTTACCGACGGCAGTGGTTGCTGCATCTGAAGATGAAGCGGTGGCTGAATTAGTCCAGAAAGTCTTTAGTGGTGAACGTTTTCGTGTCTACACCAACGATGATGTTATTGGGATTGAATTTGGCGGCTCACTAAAAAATGTCATGGCACTGGCTGCCGGAATCGCCGATGGCCTGGGTTTTGGCTCCAACACCCGGGCCGCCCTGATTACGCGAGGATTGGCTGAGATGACCCGGCTCGGCGTTGCCGCCGGGGCTTGTCCGCAAACCTTTGCGGGCCTTGCCGGGATGGGAGATCTGGTATTAACCTGTACTGGTGACCTTTCACGAAATCGGACGGTTGGTCTTGAATTGGGTCGTGGACGCCCTTTACAAGAGATTCTTGATGGCATGAAAATGGTAGCTGAAGGGGTGAAAACGACGATCTCCACATATCAGCTGGCCTCCCGCCTGCAAATCGAAGCTCCGATCACGGAACAGGTCTACAAAATCCTGGAAGAGGGCAAAGATCCCCGTCAGGCAGTGGTTGATCTTTTGCAGAGAAGTCTCAAATCCGAACTTTGATAACGTAAAAGCTTCATCAAAGTTATAAAGATAAAGGTATAATTGTATGTTGCAGGTTGCAGTCACAGGGGCTTCGGGCCGCATGGGCGGAGTTTTCATGGAGCACCTTTCAGGACTGGAAGATGTTCAAGGGCTCGGGATATCAACGTTGCCAGCGTCTACAGATAAACAAAAGACAGGAATGGTCGAAAGACTTGCCTGTCTGGATAGGGTTTGTCGTGAGCAGTTGTGCGATGTCATTGTCGATTTCAGTTTTCCAGAAGCGACTTTGGCCTATGCAGTTTGGGCGGCCGCTAAAAAAGTACCGATGATTATCGGCACAACTGGTTTCACTATCGCGCAACTTGATCAATTAGCCAACACCCTGTATTCAGTTCCGGCCCTGTTAAGTCCGAACATGAGTCTGATGATGAATCTTGCTTGGCGCATGATGGCCAATGCGACTACGGTTTTACCTAATGATGTCGTAGATGTTGAAATTGTCGAAAAACATCATCGCGACAAACGCAACGCACCCAGCAGCACAGCCTTGAAAATGGCCCAGATCGTGGCTGAAAAACGGGGCTGGTCTTTAACTGAAGCTCTGCGCCATAATGCGCGCTGGGGCATGATCGGAGAACGGCCGCAAAAAGAGATCGCGATTGCCAGTATTCGAGGTGGATCTTTAATCAGTGAACACTCAATTATCTTTGCCGGAAAAGGTGAGAGCCTTGAAATCAGCCATCGCAGTCAATCACTTGAACCTTTTGCCCGGGGAGCTTTGCGGGCCGCCCGCTGGGTTGTGACCCAGCCCTCTGGAGTTTACGATATGCTCGACATGCTGGGTCTGCCGGAAGTGCTTTATTAATTCTGGTTTTCTTGTAGGATATATTGGCTTAAGGCTTCCGCCAAGGGTGAGAGACGGCGGTCGCGATTGTGGATAAGATAAAAATGACGACGAATGGGTTCATCCGGAAGAGTTATTTTTATAAGGTTACCGTTCTTGAGATCCTCGGCCACAGAAAGACTGGAAACAATCGCCACACCAAGATCACTTTTCAAGGCCTGTCGGATCGCTTCAGCGCTACCCATTTCAGCAATCAGATTCAACTTATCGAGGCGCTCCAAACCTCTTATTTGCAGGGCAGACTGCATGATTTGGCGAGTTCCAGAACCTCTTTCCCGTATTATAAAAGGTAGTTTTTGCAATTCGCCAAGCTCTATTGGATTAGACAAATTTTTTGCCGTTTTCGGGTTGGCAACCAGGATTAATTCATCGCCAAGACATTTTTGAGAGATAAAATTGGCCTCAGGGGCCGGAGTGCCGACCAGTCCCAACTCAAGTTCACCATCGGCGACTTGTCTAATAATAGAGTTACTATCGCCGATTTTAAGGGTAATTTTAACTTGATTATGTTGGACCGTGAAGAGCCCAATTGTCTGGGGTAGAATATATTGTCCGGGAGTGTTACTGCCCCCAATTTCAAGACTACCTCGCTCAGCCCCGGCATAGAGCAACATCTCTCTTTGGGCGCGCTCCTGGAGCGAGAAGATACGCCGGGCGAAAGGATGAAAAAGTTCCCCTGCCGGAGTTAGACGAACCTCTTTGCCACCGCGTTCAATAAGTTGTACCCTGAGATATTGTTCAAGATTTTTGAGGTGGCCGCTGACGGTGGGTTGAGTCAGGTAAATTTTTTCCGCGGCTCGGCTGAAGTTGAGAAGTTCACTGACCGCAAGAAAAACCTGGATCTGGCGCATTTCAATCATTATCATGACCTTTGTAAGTGTAAGATTGTTACAATCTCTTATTATTAGATGAAAAAGGGGTGATCGTCAATCTTCCTTTTTCAAAAACAGCGGAGTAGAACCAGTGGCTATTTTGGAAAATGATCTTCTGGCGGCAATCGCATCGGGAACCGGATGTGGCCTGGTTATCCTCGATGAGGATGGTCTGGTTGAATATTGGAGTCCTCAACTAGAAGAGGTTAGTGGGCTTGCTGCTGATCAAATTCTTGGTCAGGCTTGGTCTGGGCTGGTACTGCCCTGTGGTTTTGCTGAGACTGATAGTTGTGATCCCGATTTTGCGCAAGCGGCGACGATCCTGCCGGGCATTACTTTTTATCCGGTTGCTCCAAGTTCTTTCCAGCCAGCTCGCAGGGTTGGGGTTTTACGCCTGACTTCGCAGTTTACTGAAGACGGTGAAGATCTTCCTTTTGCAACTGAAAACGCGGTTGGAATTCCCAGTCAGAGAGCGCTGCTTGAACTCCTGCAACGTCAACTGGCTTATCAAAGCCGTTATAAGACACCATTCTCCCTGCTCTTTTTACGGATGAAAAATTTCCGTACCTTTGTTGAAGTTCTCGGTGCCGAGAACTGGGAAATCACGAACCGGGCGGTCTACGATCAACTAAGTGCATTTGTTCGCATGGCTGATAGTGTGGGGCTTTATGATGGTGCTACTTTCTGGATGGTTCTGACCAATTCTGATATCGATGGAACCCAGGTGGTTGCGGATAAAGTCAAACGTCTGGCCAGCTCCATGAAGGTCGAAGCGATCGATGTTTTTCTATCGGTTGCGGTTGGGGCCGTGACTGCCTGTGAAGGCGAAAAAAGTGAAGATCTGGTTAAGCGTTGCTTACTTGAGACCGAAAAAGCGGCTAAGTTGTCGTCTGGTCTTTCGGTGCAAAGCTAAGATATGCAGTTGATTTGCACGGCCGTGATTGAAGAGCTCGAGCCCTTGTTGCAATCCGCTACTTTCAAACAGGAGGGTAAGGATCTTTTCATCCACCATCAAAAACCGGTAGTATTGGCAGCCTTAGGGGTCGGTCTTGTCGATTTTACCAGTGGTTTTCAAGCCCTCTTAAACCGCTATCAAATCGAAAAGGCCCTGCTGACCGGAACCTGTGGCGTTTACCCCGAAGCTTCTCGGCAATGGCCGATTGGTTCTCTCGTTGCACCGTTAAAAATATCTCTCGGAGATCTTTCTGAAGTCAACAAAACTGGCTATTTCCCGGCACCTATAACCGCCACCTGCAACCTCGATAAAAGCTTTTCCCGCCACTTGATACCAGATTTGGATACACATTGTTTAACTCTGGCGACAATAACCTCCAACGATCAGACTGCGACTCGTATCGAAAACTATTATCAGTCCCATTTTGAGCAGATGGAAGCTTACGCTTTTGCCCGTTCATGTCAAATGCAAGAAATTTCCGGGGCGGTACTCTTTGCGGTTGCAAATCAGGTTGGTCGGGATGGCCACCAACAATGGCAAACTCATGCTCGACAGGGAGCAAATCTGAGTGCAATCTGCTTGCGGGAAAAATTGCATTTGGTATGATTTTAGAAACATAAGGGTTCTTGTGGTTATTCGCAAAAGTAACTGAAGATCTTTGTTTTATGGTCGTTGCGCTTTCAAGTAATCATTTTTCTTGTCAAGTATAGCGGACTGTGCTATCAGGTGCGTCCTCGCAATAATTTTGGGCAATTAGCTCAGGTGGATAGAGCGTTGGCCTCCGAAGCCAAAGGCCGCAGGTTC
>CAYWGC010000035.1:0-33641 GCA_964457755.1 uncultured Thermodesulfobacteriota bacterium
GATATCATCAAAGAAACTCTCGAAAACGGTGAAAATGTAAAAATTTCGGGATTTGGCAGTTTTAATATCCAGTATAAACGAGCCAGACGTGGGCGTAATCCTCAGACCGGCGAAGATATAACAATTTCACCCCGGCGGGTATTGAGTTTTAAACCGAGTAATCTGTTGCGGGAGCAGTTGAACCCATAAAATAAAATTTTTGAAGTGGTTAATTTCTTATCAATACAACTCAAAACACCTCATCAACCCTATATAATAATTATAAAGGGTTCGTGAGGTAAGAGCAGTTGATTTAAAAATGGATAGTACAACTCTACTGATTTGGGGAATGGTATTCGGGGCAATCGGTCTCGGATTTTTCACCTATGGGAAAAAGCAAAAAGCAGTAGTTCCTTTATCTGTTGGTGTCGCTTTATTTGTTATCCCTTATATTGTGCCAAACGTCTGGATGTTGGTAATCACAGGTGTCGTTTTGGTGGCGATACCGTATTTTGTGAAAATCTGAGAACGGGTGATGTTGGTGAGGTATATAGATTCTTGTTTATCACCAAAGAAGGCACAGCATATCAAGCTAAAGGCACTATTGAATATCACAGAGATGGTGAAATCTTTGATGATATGAAAACCTGGAATCCGGAAAAACATCCTGGTCACGCGGCGGTAGCATTGAAGGTGGGAGAGGTTTATTTGGGTGCGGAGAAGGTATTTTAATAGATGGTAAAATCAATGTTGAAACCAAATCCAGAATATGCCCGTGAGATAATCAGTATCGTCAATAGTAGTCCATATCCAAGCCATATGTCAATGAGGTTGATGTCTTTGGAGTTGGATCAGGTTACTGTAGAACTTGAAATTGAAAATTGTCATCTTCAGCCCTACGGCATTGTTCATGGGGGTGTTTTATCAACTTTGATTGATACGGCGACATTCTGGTCTGTTTTTATGAGAATCCCCGAAGATGCGGGTCTCGTGAACATCGATCTCAAATTGAATTATCTTCAAGCGGTGGCTACCGGCAAATTGACCACTGAAGGTTATGCAATCAGATCAGGTAGGTCGATAAGTTATGCTGAGGCCAAAGTATTTAACGAAAATAATGAACTTATTGTCCACGGCACATCAACTTTGAAAATACTGCCGGGTAAAGGATTGAAAGCTAAAACACAAAAATTTCTTTAAACTGCTAAAGCCTATTATCGGTGCTTTTTGATTTGTTTGGCTTGTTTTGGCCGAGGTGTTTTTTATGGATAAGAGCGATAAAATCTATGTGGCCGGGCATCGTGGATTGGTTGGTTCGGCAATTGTTCGCCGTTTGCAAAAAGATGGTTATGATAATCTGCTTTTGCGTTCACGTTCTGAACTCGATTTGACCGAAAAAGGAGCGGTGGTTGATTTTTTTGCCGCCCAAAAACCGGAGTATGTTTTTTTTGCCGCAGCTAAAGTTGGCGGCATTCATGCCAATAACACTCAACCGGCCGATTTTATCTATGATAATCTCATGATTCAGAATAATGTCTTGCGAGCGGCTTCTGAATATCGGGTGCAGAAACTTCTTTTTTTGGGCAGTTCCTGTATCTATCCGCGCTTGGCGCCGCAGCCAATGCGAGAGGAGTATCTGCTCTCCGGCCCTCTAGAGCCGACCAACTCGGCTTATGCTGTGGCCAAGATTGCCGGTATTGAAATGTGTTACGCCTTTAACCGTCAGTATCAAACTCATTTTGTGCCGGTGATGCCGACCAACCTTTACGGACCTTTTGATAACTACGATCTTTTGAGCTCGCATGCCATGCCGGCAATGATCCGTAAATTCAACCTAGCCAAAATGGCGGCCGCTGGCGATGATATGGGACTGCTTGCGGATGCTCAAACTTATGGTTTAATTCCGAATGATTTTTACGCAAATTTGCTGCGGATTGCTGATTTTTATGGGCATTGTTTAAGTGGTGGCGGGGTCGCGGACAAGCTCTTGCCAGTTTCAGGTAAAGCCTCGGCAACGGTTGATCTTTGGGGAACCGGTACGCCGATGCGGGAATTTCTTTTTGTCGACGATCTTGCAGAGGCTCTGCTTTTTGTCATTAACAACTATAACTCTACCGAGTTGCTCAATATCGGCACCGGGGTTGATGCAACGATTCGTGAACTTGCCGAAATTGTTCGCCGCGTGATCGGCTATGATGGCGGTATCGCTTTTGATGCCTCAAAGCCTGACGGTATGCCGAAAAAATTACTAGATGTTTCACGCTTATCCAAGCTTGGTTGGCGCCCGAAATTCACCCTGGAAGAGGGTATCCGGGCCGCTTACGCAAGTTACTTGCAAGGAGTAAATTGATGGTTGTCAAAGAGATTTCAACTGCCTGTTTTAAGGCTTATGATATTCGGGGACGAGTGCCGGATGAGCTCAATGAAGAGTTGGCTTATCGGCTGGGCCGGGCTTTTGCGGCCTTTTTAAAGCCCAAACAGGTTGCGGTTGGCCAGGATATACGTCCTTCCAGTGGTTTTCTGGCTGCAGCCCTCTCCCGAGGACTTAATGAAGGCGGGGTTGAGGTTCTTGATCTTGGTCTCTGCGGGACGGAAGAGGTCTATTTTGCGACCTTTAATTATCAGTTGGATGGTGGTATTATGGTCACCGCTAGTCACAATCCCGGCGACTATAACGGGATGAAACTGGTGCGCCGGGAGTCGCGTCCTTTAAGTGGTGATGCCGGTCTGCCCGAGATCGAGGCGCTGGTTAAAAAGGGGGAGTTTCCGGACTCTATACCCTGTGCTCGGGTAACCCCTTTAGACTTTCGTCCCGCTTATATCGAACATCTGCTCGGTTATATCGATCGGGATCAGCTTAAACCCATGAAAATCGTGGTTAATGCCGGTAACGGTTGTGCTGGTCTGGTGCTCGATGAGCTCGAAAACCGGCTCCCGTTTACCATGATTAAACTCCTGAATGAGCCCGATGGTACTTTTCCGCAAGGCATCCCGAACCCCTTATTACCTGAAAATCGATCCCTGACCAGCCAGGCTGTGATCGAACATCAGGCCGCGGTCGGCCTTGCCTGGGATGGTGATTTCGATCGTTGTTTCTTTTTTGATGAGAATGGCCGCTTTATTGAGGGGTATTATATTGTCGGACTCCTGGCTGAGACCCTGCTCTCTAATCATCCCGGGGCCAGGATTGTCCATGATCCGCGACTCACCTGGAATACTATCGAACTGGTCTCTGAAAACCGGGGCCAGGCTCATGTCTCTAAAACCGGTCACGCCTTCATCAAAGATAAGATGCGAGAACTTGACGCTCTTTATGGTGGGGAGATGAGTGCCCATCACTATTTTAAAGATTTTTCCTATTGCGATTCCGGAATGATTCCCTGGCTTTTAGTTTTGGAACTGATCTCAAAAAGTGGCCGTCCCCTTTCCGAACTGGTCGACGAGAGAATCAGGCGTTTTCCGGTCAGTGGCGAGATTAACCGGCGTCTGGATGATTCGCAGGCGGCGATCGCTTTAGTCGAGAAACATTTCAGCTCCCGGGAAGAGGTCAAAAAGCGTTATCAAATCGATGGTTTGACTCTCGAATTTGCAAAGTGGCGGTTTAATATCAGAACCTCTAATACCGAACCGTTGTTAAGGCTTAACGTTGAGAGTCGGGGCGACCAAGCGTTAATGGAGAGTAAAACCCGAGAGATTCTTGATCTTTTGGAAGGTCTGGAAAAATGACTGATTTGTAAAATCTCCGGCTTGACCGAAGTCCCAAGAAAGGTTATAATCAACGACCTTGGCCAGATACAAATTTGAAAAGCTTAAACTTTAGTAATAGATTTTCAGGAGAGAACTTGTGAGTGCAGAAAAAGTTGAAAAAAAAGTAGAAAATAGCGGCACTATTCCAGAAAATAAAAGTGAAAAAAAGAAGAGTGGTGGTGCTTTTACCTTTGTTGCTATTATTATTTTTGCTTTGTTGGCGCTGGCCGTAGTTTCAGTTTTTCTCAATAACCAGAAATTGCATAAGCAGATTGTCGATATTGAGCGTCAGGTGGTATCTTTAGAAGCCGGTGATAAGGCGATCGGTAATCGCGTTCTGGCTCTAGAGGACGAGTTGGTGGTCATTAGCCTTAAAGGGCGTTTGGCTAAGCTTAAGGGTTCGCTTAAGGGTTTGCTTAATCTCCAGGCTTTGATGGCTGATAACCAGGAATTAGTTACTAAGGTTCAAGGGCTGGTTGACGATCTTGCCGGAGAAGAGCAGAAGCTTGAGCAGGAGATTGCTGGTACTGCGCCAAAGGTTTTTCAGGCCAGTCGCCCCTGCCAACAGCCCTGTTACCAGCGCTGTCCCGAACCGCGGGTAATTATGCATCCTCCGATTACCCAGTCGAGCGCGCCGGTCTCGGCCCTGACTCAGGCGGCAACGCCCCACGGTGGTGGTCATGCGGCGCCTAAAGCCAAAACTCTGGTCGCGGGTACCGATCCCAACTCCTGGTGGTCAAAGTTTATTCATCTGCGTTTTTTTGGTAACTGATTTAAGTGAAACAAAGTTTTTCTGCTTATATTATGCATGATATGCAGGGAGTGTTTTTTTGGGAATTGTAGAAAAGGGGGAGGATCTGGTTTGTGGCATCAATGCCGTTGATGAGCTTTTACGGCGGCAGCAACGCCGGATTCAGACCCTTTATTGTATTGAAAATCCGCCTCGGCGGGTAAAGGAGCTTGTCGAGCGGGCGCGCCGGGATGGGGTGACCATTAAATCTGTTCCGGTTTTAGCTCTCGATCGTCTGGCCGGGGAGATTCGCCATCAGGGTGTAGCCGTTGCGGTTGCACCCTTTGTTTTTACGCCTTTGGCTGAGCTTTTGCGGGTGGCCAGGAGTTCTGAAGAATCCCTGCTCTTGGCCATCGACGGGGTTACCGATCCCCGTAATCTCGGGGCCATTATCCGCTCAGCGGCGGCGGCCGGGGCGGCAGGTCTGATTCTGCCGGAGCGGCGCAGTGCCGCAATCACGGCGACGGTTGCCAAAACCGCCGCTGGCGCCCTGGAAAACCTGCCGATCAGCCGGGTTGTAAATTTGGCCGATGCGCTTAAGCGTTGCCAGGAAGCCGGCTTCTGGATCTATGGTGCGGCGGCCGCTGGCGGGGAAGATCTTTACAATATTGAGTGGGCCCTGGCTGCGGTCCTGGTTTTAGGTTCTGAAGACAAAGGTTTGCGGCCGATAGTTACGAAAAATTGCGATCTGCAGGTGACAATTCCTTTAGTCAGCCGGAGCGAGTCCCTTAATGTCGGGATTGCTGCGGCAGTCACCCTTTTTGAGATCAATCGTTATCGCCGCCATACCAGAACTGATTCCTCTTCCACGTAAGTTCCATGCCGTGAAACGGGCATTTGACCTTGATCTCTTCGTCGTTTATCGCGATTACGTCCCAATCTTCCAGTTTGCCTTTGCGGCGTCGTAAAATTCTCTCCCCGACCGTAAACGGGTAGGGTTCAAAGATGGTTGGTTTTTTATTCATAGCGATACCTTTTTCTTATAAAGTCTAAAAATTAGTGACCTATGCAAAATTGCTGGCCGGAGTTGGCCGTGGTTCTGGTTGAGCCAAAACTTAACAAGAATGTCGGGGCTGTGGCCCGGGCCATGAAAAATTTTAATATTGGCCGCTTGCTGCTGATCTCGCCGGGTTGTGATCACCTTTCCGACCCGGCCCGGGCTTTAAGTTGTGGGGCCGATGATCTGTTGGAACGGGCCGAGGTTTTTAGCGATCTGGATACCGCTCTGGCCGATTTTAAACTTGTCGTCGGGACTACGGCCCGGCTCGGAAAATATTGTCAGCCGGTCTATACGCCGGCCCAGACGGCTGAAAAAATTGCGGAGCTCGGCCGCCAGACCCCGGTTGCCATCATGTTCGGTCGTGAAGATTTCGGCCTCGCCCGGGAACAGCGTCGCCACAGTCATATTCTTTCATCAATTCCTGTAAATCCAGAGTTCTCATCGTTTAATCTGGCTCAGTCGGTACTTTTGTACGGCTATGAATTGAGCCGCTTAACCAGTGCGGAGCGTAACCCCCAGGTCGCAGCCGACTTCGCCTCTCATAGCGAACTTCAGGGCATGTATGGTCATCTGCGCAAAACCTTAGAGGCTAACGATTTCCTCGACAAGAGTAATCCCGATCATCTCCTGGAATATCTTCGCCGCCTCTTTGGTCGTGTCTCAATGACTCATCGAGAAGTCCGCATCATTCACGGTCTCATGGCCCTGGTCGACCATCTTTCATCAAAAAACAGTTAGGCTTAGAAGGCAGTCAGTTTTTTGATGGCTTCATCAAGTCCTTCCAGGGAGAGGTGAAACATTGGGAAAACCTGGCTGATGGCGCTGATGGTGGGGTGGCGCCAGTAGCGTTCAGGCATCGGGTTGAGCCAGACGCTGCGGCGAAAGTGTTTAGCAATTCTCTCAAACCAGACAATCCCGGCAGTCTCGTTACTGTCGTAGTAGTCGATGATGCCGTTCTCCATGAAGAGTTCAAAGGGGGCCATGCTGGCATCGCCGACCAGGATTACTTTATGGTCGGGGTTGAGCTCTTTCAGGATATGGGCGGTCGGAATCCGTTCGCGGCCATCGATCTCGGGCCGCAGATAGTCGTAGATTGAGTTGTGAAAATAGTAGTGGTTGAATTCGGCAAAATAGTTGACTGAATTGGCCGCCGAAAAGAGTCGGTCTACGAGTTTGGCGTAAGGGTACATTGAGCCCCCAGCATCCATTAAAAGTAGAACCTTAACATCATTTTTATGCTCGGGATTGAATATTAAGTTGATCTCACCGGCATTTTTACAGGCCTGATCGACAGTCTCATCGATATCAAGCTCCAGGCGGGTGCCGGTACGGCGCAGATGGCGCAGTTTTTTTAAGGCGACCTTGATCTGGCGCACGTCTAATGTGATATCGCGCCGGTAGCCCTTAAAACGTCTCTCGGCCGCAATCTTGACGGCCATGCCGCCGCCACTCTCACCGCCAACCCGCAAACCTCCGGGATGGTTGCCACCGTGGCCAAACGGCGAAGTCCCGCCGGTGCCGATCCAGCGGTTGCCGCCGTTATGCTCCTCTTTCTGTTCCTGTAAGCGCTCCTCAAACATCTTCTTGACGGTTTCCCAGTCAAATTCAGGCAAGCCTTTCAGGGCGTCAGCATCGATCTCTCGCTTCAGACTCTCTTTGCCGAGCCACTGCCAGAGTTCCTCAAAAATCTCGGGTGGCACTTCAAGGCCGGTAAAAAATTCACGAAAAGCCAGATCGAAATGATCAAAGAGGGCTTCGCTCTTGACCAGCAGGGAACGGCTCAGGTGGTAGAACGAGATCAGGCTGTGACCGCCAAAGCCGCGGTTTAAGGCTTCCATCAAAGCCAGCCACTCGGTCGGTGTGACCATGACTTTATGGGCTCTGAGGCAATAAAAAAAACTCGTAAACATTAATTACCGTCTAAATGAGGCCAGGGTGCTGCGTTTATGGAAGGCTTGACGCTGTTTGGCGGCAATTTCATAATCGTTCTCATTTTTTAAGAGTGCCCCTAAGAAAGGCAGCTCTTTCTGCAGGTCAACTTTGCCGTTGTGACCAGCTGCGAGCAGGGCTTTAAGCCAGTCGATCAGCTCACTGGTCGAAGGTTTTTTGCGTAAGCCGTCGGTCTCTCGGAGTTGGTAGAAAGCGGCCATCGCCTCTTTGATCAACTTCTTATCAAGGTCGGGAAAGTGGACGCGGACGATCTTTTCCATCAGTTCCTGGTCAGGGAATTCGATGTAGTGAAAGACGCAGCGGCGCAGAAAAGCGTCGGGCAGCTCTTTTTCCGAATTGCTCGTAATGATGATCGCGGGTCTCTGTTTTGCTGTAATCGTCTTTTTGGTCTCTGGAATATAGAATTTCATCTCGTCAAGTTCGGCTAGGAGATCGTTGGGAAATTCGATGTCAGCTTTGTCAATTTCATCGATCAGAACAACAACTTGGGTCTCCCGAGCAAAAGCTTCACCGAGTTTTCCAAGTTTAATATAGTTCTCGATATTGGCGACATCATTGCCGCCGAAACGGGAGTCATTCAGGCGTTGGACGGTGTCGTAAAGATAGAGTCCATCCTGGGCCTTGGTTGTCGATTTAATGTTCCAGGTTAAAAGCTCCTGGTTAAGGCCTGCAGCCACACTTTTGGCGAGCAGGGTTTTGCCAGTACCGGGTTCCCCTTTGATAAGCAGGGGCCGCCCCAGAGCGATGGAGACATTGACATCATTTTGTAAATCTTCGGAAACGATATAGTCACTGGTGCCGGAGTAGCGCGTAAAATCTTTCATAATACTCTCTTTAATCAGGTTGAGTTGTTTTTTTTTGACAGCGTCGCCTTTTAGCAGTTTGAGAGATTGATGTCACGGCAAAAAATTTCCGAGAATGGCATATCCTTAGGATTGTTGCGAGATAGTTAATATTTTCATTTGCTATATACGCTGGTGGGTGCTAGGTTGATTATTCTAGTAACGTATGCTAAGTGGTTGATTATTGATGTAATAGATGTACGAAGGAAGGAGAGTTATGACCAGACATCAGGCTAATGTGCAGGAACAATTTTTAAATCGGTTGCGGAGGGAGCGGCGGCGGGTCAGTGTGGATTTGCTCAGCGGCACGGCGAGAGAGGGACGGATCAGCAGTTTTGACAACCATTGCTTGATCTTAAATGACGAGTTTACCAGCCATTTGATCTACAAACATGCTATCGCCATGCTCACCCCGACCGATCAGGATGGCATCGCGATGCGCGATTTTGGCGAAGAGAAAGAGAAGAAATAGTCAATTAATCATGTATGCTGAACAGGTTGAAATCTTTCTCGATCATCTGCTTTTAGAGCGCGGCCTGGCGGCCGCGACAGTTGCTGCCTATCAGGTTGATCTCGATCATTTTGGTCTCTTTCTTGAGGCTCAAGGTAATCCTGAGGCCGAATCTCTTTCTCAAGCCCAGGTCAGTGAATATATTATGCTCTTAAAGCAGGCTTATGCCCGGCGCACGATTCGGCGGCGGTTTTCGGCACTCAACAGTTTTTTCCGTTTTCTGCTTGCTAAAGGTGAGATTCGACGCCAGCCCTTGTCCGGTTTGGAGCTGCCGCAACTCGATAAAAATCTGCCTGAGGTTTTAAGTGTTACTGAGATGAAATTGCTGCTGGCAGCCCCAGACCCCGAGACGACACTGGGGGAACGCGACAAAGTGATGCTTGAGGTGCTCTATGGGGCAGGTCTGCGGGTCAGTGAACTGGTTAAGTTAGAGTTGCAGCAGATAAATTTCAACCTCGGGATTATTTCGGTGATCGGTAAAGGTGATAAGGAGCGGATTATCCCGCTGCCGTTGCCGATTATCAGAAATCTCAGAGAGTACATTGCTAAAGGGCGGCGTAAATTGCTAAAGGGCAAAAGCTCTACCTTTATCTTTCTCAACCGTTCGGGGAACTCTTTGAGCCGTGAGGGTTTCTGGAAGACAATTCGGCGTTACGCTCTAAAAGCCGGGATCAAACAGGAGGTCTACCCCCATCTTCTGCGCCACTCTTTTGCCACCCATCTGCTCTCCGGTGGTGCCGATTTAAGAATCGTGCAAACCCTTTTGGGCCATGCCGACCTCGCTACTACTCAGATCTACACCCAGGTTGACGCCGCGCGTCTGAAAGAGGTCTATCGCCGCTATTACCCTCGTGAAAGGATGAAGGATGACTGAAGTTATCACTTCTCATATCAATACTGATTTTGACGGTCTTGCGGCGATGCTGGCGGCGCGGCATCTCTATCCCCAGGCAGAGATGGTGCTGCCCGGCAGTCCCGAGCGCAGCCTCCACGATTTTTTTCTTCATTCCTGCGGATATGCTTATCCCTTTAAACGTCTTAAAGATATCGATCTCTCAGAAATTAAACGATTGATTGTAGTTGATACCCGTCAGAAAAGTCGCATCGGTCCCTTTGCCGAGGTTGCGGCCCGACCAGAAGTTGAGGTTGTTGTTTATGACCATCACCCGGCGACAAGTGATGATCTTGAAGGGGTTGCTCTAAGTGAGGTCGCTGAGGTTGGGGCCGTGATTACTCTGTTGACGGAGAAACTGCGGCAACAGAAATTGACGATTCCGCCTGATGAGGCAACCGTGATGTTGATCGGTCTCTATGAGGATACTGGTTCTCTGACCTTTCAGGGAACCACGGTCCGTGACTTTATGGCTGCCGCCTGGCTTCTGGAGCAGGGTGGTAATCTTGAAATCGTGGCCGAGATTATCAACAATCCTCTCGATCGGGAGCAGGTCTCGTTGCTTAACGATCTTTTGTCATCGCAGCTAACAATCTATCCTCGGGGCCAGAAAGTGGTTCTGGTTGAAGCTTCCCGTGAGCGTTATATCTCAGATGTGGCGATGGTGGTCCATCGTCTGCGTGATATTGAGCGGCTTGAGGTCGTCATCGCTCTTCTGCGTCTCGATGATAAAATATATCTGATTGGCCGCAGCCGCAGTTCCGCTCTCGATATGGGGCAGTTGCTGGCCCATTTCGGTGGAGGTGGACATCACTATGCGGCGGCTGCAGTGACCCGTGAGTTGACCTTGATTCAGTGCCGGGAGAAGCTTCTGACATTGCTTGATCAAGAGGTCGTGCCACAGCTTACGGCGGCGGATCTGATGACTTCACCGGTATTGACGATCACCCTGGCAACACCGCTGACCCAGGCGGCTGAATTATTGACTCGTTACAATATCAATGTGTTGCCGGTTATTGATGAAAAAAATGGCAGGCTGGCCGGAATTATTTCCCGCCAGGTTGTCCAGAAAGCTCTCTATCACGGTCTTAAAGAGCTTGATGTCAGTGAATATATGACCACCGATTTTGAACCGATTACAGCAGGGGCCGATCTTAATCAGATTAAAGAGCTGATTATCGAAAGAAATCAGCGATTTTTACCGGTGATTGATGATAAACAGGCGATTGTCGGGGCGATTACACGAAAAGATCTTTTAAGGGCTCTTTATGATCAGGAGAATCTGGAGAGTGTGAAATCCGATGAGGATCACGAGGGGTCGCGTAAAATGCGGCGAAAAAATGTTAAAGGCTTAATAAATGAGAGCTTTCCCGCAGACCTGATCCAGATTTTTCGACAACTTGGTGATCTTGCCGACGAGTTGTCACTCAATATTTTTCTGGTTGGTGGCGTGGTCCGTGATTTAATGCTCAGGCGGCCCAACCTTGATATCGATATTGTGGTTGAAGGTGACGGTATTGCGTTGGCCAGGGCTTATAGTGCACGTTACGCTGGCCGTTGCCATTGTCATGAACCTTTTCGCACGGCTGTTATCTTGACCGCAGAAGGCTATAAACTCGATATCGCCAGTACCCGGATGGAGTATTATGATGCGCCGGCGATGCTTCCCAAAGTTGAAACAAGTTCTTTAAAAGTTGATCTCTATCGCCGAGATTTTACGATTAATACTTTGGTGGTCTCTTTGAATCGTAAAAACTATGGTGAGATGCTGGACTATTTTGGCGCCGGTCGCGATCTCAAAGAGCGCACTATCAGAGTTCTCCATAATTTAAGTCTGGTCGAAGACCCAACCCGGATTTTTCGGGCGATTCGTTTTGAACAGAAATTTTCATTCGCTATCGGGCGTCAGACCCTGCATCTCATTAATAATGCTATCAAGGTCGGTTTTGTGCGCCGGGTTTCCGGTTTTCGAATTCTCCATGAATTGAAATTGATTTCGGCCGAAGCCGATCCCTTGCCCATATTCGCTCGTATCGGTGAATTCAAACTCTGGCACGAAGTTTTTCCTGAGTTAAAGAGTCAGTTTAAAAACCAGCGGCGCCTGGTCCGTCTGATGGCAGCTAAAGAGGTGGTCTCCTGGTATGAATACCTCTACTTGGAAGAAAAACTTGCCGGTTGGCAGGTCTATTTTCTCGCTTTTCTGGACGGTATGAGTGCAGCTCAGGCCCACTATTGTGCCTTGCGTTTAGGGTTTGATGAGAATGCTGGTCAGCGTTTTGTGGCTCAGCGTCGACGCGGTATTGAAATTGCCGCCGAACTTGGTCGTCTTTGTGGCGATGGCAAAGTTTTTCGTAACTCCGAACTTTGCGCTCAAGTCAGTGACCTGCCGCTTGAGATATTGCTCTATATTATGGCCGGTCATGAGAACCAGCGGGTTAAAAAGGCTCTCTCCAAATATATTACCCGGCTTCAGTTTGTTGAGATCGAGATTAACGGCCACGATCTAATTAGCGCCGGCCTTAAGCCCGGCCCTTATTTCAAGGAGATCCTTGATAAAGTCAGGGCTGCCCGCCTCGACGGTGAGGTCAATAATCGGTCAGAGGAGTTGGCTTTGGTTGCAATTATGGAGAGAAGTGTGGAAGAGGAAACCTCTGCATGAAAAATATAGGAAAAGAGAAGATTGTCTGGTTATATAATGGTTTGTTAATGATGGTCTGGATCAGTCTTGGTTTTTTCGTGAACTGTTGGCAGGAGAGTTCAACTCTGATTCTCTGGGGTGGCGGTGTCATCCTTCTGCTGCTTTATCATTGGCGCAGTTGTCACTGTGCTGAGGTGAGTGTCGAGCTTGATCAGGAGTTGCAGCGGACTCTGGAACGCTGCCGCGAAGCTGAACGCTCCTGGGAGACCACTTTTGATGCGGTGGCTGCACCGATAACCATTTTGGGAACCGAGTTCTCCATTCTTAAAGCCAATCGTGCGGCCGCCTCTTTAGCTGCGAGAGCGGTCGACGAGGTTGTTGGTATGCATTGTTATGATCTTTTCGGTGATTTGGGCAAGCCTTGTGTTGATTGCCCCGTACCGAAAGTGCTGGCCCAGGGAGTGGCGCATAGTGCTGAGATTGTGCATCTGCAAGGGGGTCGCACCCTTATTGTTTCAGTTTCACCGATTCTTAATCCCCAAGGGAAAACCGTGGCCCTGACTCTTTTCTGTCACGATATAAGTGAGCAGAAAAAACTCTCCGAACAGTATCAGCAGGCCCAGAAGATGGAAGCGGTCGGGCGTCTGGCTGGAGGCGTGGCTCATGATTTTAATAATATCTTAACGATTATCAACGGCTATAGTGAGATGGCTCTGATGAAGATGAAAGGTAAAGATCTGAAAGAGTTGACTCCGTTACGTAATCAACTTAATGAGATTCATCAGGCTGGCCAACGGGCGGCCAATTTGACCCGTCAGCTTTTGGCCTTCAGTCGTAAGCAGGTGGTGCGCCCGGTGCTTTTGCAGCTTAATGACAAGGTTTTAGAGATGGAGAAGATGCTCAAGCGTTTGATTGGTGAAGATATAGTCTTGACCACCAATCTTCAGGAAGAGCTCTCTCCGATTCTAGCTGACCCCGGACAGCTCGAACAGATTCTTATTAATCTGGTCGTTAATGCCGCTGATGCGGTTAAAGATGGTCCCGAGATAACGGTCGGGCTTATCGACATCAGCACCGCTGAAATCACTCTTAATCAGAGGCCTGCGGCCGGCTGGGGGGAATTTGGGGCCGGTAAATATGTCTCCCTGTTAGTCCAAGATAGTGGTCCGGGGATTGCCCCGGAGCTTATTGAACATATTTTTGAACCTTTTTTTACAACCAAGGCTCAGGGCAAAGGCACGGGTCTCGGGCTCTCAACCGTCTACGGCATTGTCGAGCAGAACCACGGCCTGATCGAGGTGGAAAATAACCTGGAAGGGGCGCTTTTTACGATCTATTGGCCGGCCCTACGACAGCCTGATGAAATTATGCCGATAGCTTCTGAAGTAGAGGCTGGTCTGACCTCTGGCCGGGGTCTGCTTTTAGTGGTTGAGGATGAAAAAATTCTGCGAAAAGTTTCGGTCGAGGCGCTCGAACTGGCCGGTTATCAGGTTATGGCTGCCGACAGCGGAGAGGCGGCTCTATTGTTGCTCGATGGTTGTCAGGTTTCTCCTGATCTACTCTTTACCGATATTGTGATGCCGGGGATTTCGGGAATTGAGCTGGCTCGTCAGGTAAAGGAGTGTTATCCTGGGATTAAAGTACTCTATACCTCAGGTTACACCGATCGGGATGAACTGAAAGAGCTCGATCCGAATATGTTGCTCGATAAACCCTACACCATGCCGCATTTGACCGTCCGTATTGCTGAGATGTTGAATAATTGAACAATTTCTAGAGCATGTCCGATGAAAAAACAATTTCTTTCGGTTGGAAATGACAAAATCCTGAAAAATTATGCTCTCGGTGCCGCCCTCTTCTGGACTTTGAACGGAGAAATATATGCGCGAAACCTTTTTTTGTCCAAACTGTAACCAGCAAACAACCCGCTATCGCAATCCGGTACCGACCGTTGATATCCTGATTGCCTACGAAGGTGGAATTGTTTTGATCAAACGCCTCAATCCGCCGCCGGGCTGGGCCTTGCCGGGCGGCTTTGTCGATTACGGCGAATCTCTTGAGGCTGCTGCCGTTCGTGAAGCCCTTGAGGAGACTAATCTTGAAGTTGAGTTGACGGGGCAGTTTCATACCTATTCAGACCCCGCCCGTGATCCCCGACAGCATACCATCTCAACCATCTTTACGGGTATTGGTCGAGGCCAATTACAAGCCGGTGACGATGCCGGAAAAGCGGTTGTTTACCAGCAGGATAACCTCCCCGAAAATATCGCCTTTGATCACCGCCAAATTCTTAACGACTATTTCAAATCAAATAGATAAACTATGTTGATGCCATTTTCAAGCCGCTTCAATGCGGGGACATACCTCCAGGCCGGGCTTTCACCCTAAAGGGTACAAGAGCCCGAGACGGGCTGAGCTGTGTCCCCCTCGAAGTGAGCGAAGCAAAGTTCGTCGTCATTTGTTGCAACTTAAATTATGAATTATTATCGGTTTATATTTGTCATGCGTAGATTAATTTTTTTCACTTCTCTTCTCTTACTCCTCTTTCCCCTTTTTATATTCTCTGTATCCCCGCTTTTTGCAGCAGTGTCGCAAAAAGAGCAACCCTTTACCCTTTGCACAGCGCGGGCAGCACTTCAGACTACGGTTCTGCGCGGCTATACCAGGGCTCGCTGGCGCCGCTTTTTAACCTGTGAAGAGCCTGGGCGCTGCCTTGAGGTCCGGGCCGAAATGGGTGATTTAATCCCGGAAGACGCTCTTTTCGCAAAGATCGATACGACCTTTATCGAACTTGAGTTAGAAGCTAACCAAGCCGCCTGTGCTCGTCTTGAAAATCAAAAAGAGTATTGGCAGCGTGAGGTTGAACGCTATCGAAAATTAAGCGGCAGCAAGGCGGTTTCTGAAACCCGGGTCCAGGAGCTCGAATTGAAGTATGATCAGGCCCGGCTGGGTCTGGTTGAGTTGAAAGTTAAGGCGGCGGTACTTAAAGAGCGTCGCTTGAGGTGTTCCATAAAAGCCCCGGCTGGCTGGCATCTTTTAGAACGTAAGCTGGAGCCCGGTGAATGGTTGACGCGGGGACGGGTTGTGGGCCTGGTCGGCGATTATCGGAGTTTACTGGTGCCGTTTTCTTTAACACCGGCACAGTATGAGTGGTTAAAAAATGAGGGTGCCGGGGGCAAAGTCTCTCTCATATTGGATGACGAAAGTAGGAGCGCCACAAAGGTACCGGCTCGCCTGTTACGCACTTCGCCAGCTTTTGATCAAAAAACCAGAAAGATTATGGTTGAGCTGGAAGTGAGTCAAGGGTTGAGCGCAAGGCGTGGTGGCATCGCTCTGGAACTTGCCATCAAACTTCCAGAAGCAGGCTCAGTGGTTGAAGTTCCGGCACCAGCCGTGTTTGAGCGTTACGGTGCTTTCTGGCTGGTTCGGGAAAATGGCACAGAGGTTAAGGTCGTCAAACTCGGTCAAGCTGCCAATGGCGATTTCAGAATCGTAGGCGAAAATGTAAAAAGTGGCGATCGTTTCCGCTGTCGCTAAGCCTGGATAATCATCTCATTTATGCGTAAATTCATCGAATTTTTTCTCAACCAGAAGGTTCTGGTTAACCTCCTTTTTCTGCTTTTGATGTTCGCCGGCCTAGTCTCTCTGCTGGAGTTGCCGGTGGAGCGCTATCCCAATGTCAATATGGGCAAGGTGCTGATTACCACCTTTTTGCCCGGGGCTTCACCTCAAGATGTTGAAGCTTTAGTGACCCGTGAACTTGAGGAGGCTCTTGATGATCTTGAGGAGGTTGAATTCATCAAAGCAACCTCCTATCGCGGACGTTCGAGTCTGGTTGTCAAATTTGTTGACGATACTGATTATGAAGAACTCTATAAAGAGTTACGCTTAAAAGTTCTCGGGGCGATGCCGAATTTGCCGCCGGGGGTTGAGCCGCCGTTATTTAAAAAGGTTGATGTCAGTTACTGGCTGCCAGTGGTCACTGTTAACTTGGTTGGTGATCGTGACAATCACACTCTCTCCCTGATGGCTGAGGAGATGAAACTTTTTTTGAAACGGATTAAAGGGGTTGAAAATGTTGAGATTGGCGGCGAATTGGTGCGCGAGTTTCATGTTTTTATCGATCCGGTGCGGCTTGAAGTTTTAGGGTTGACCTATGAGGATGTGGCGACGGCTTTAAAAGGCGCCAACCTTTCACTAGCGGCCGGAGACTATGAAAATGAAGCGGGTGAGTTTGTCGTCGTTGTCGATGAACTTTTTCGCAGTCGCGCTGATATCGCAGCGACTATTATCCGGCGGGATGGGGATGGGGCTTTTGTCACTGTTGGCGAGGTTATGAGTGAGGCCTGCTTAGCCTATCGTGATCCCCCCTATCTCTCATCGGTTAACGGTCGGGCCAGTGTTGGTCTGAAAGTTATCAAGAATGACCAGGGCAGTGCTTTAAAGATTGTGGCTCAGATTGAGAAAGTCATTGAGCGTTTTTCCGCACGCCTGCAGCGTGAAGGAGTGGCGGTGGTCTTGACCCAGGATCAACGGATTCATCTTGATGATTCGATTACGACTTTGGGTTTTAATCTGGTCTGCGGGATTATTCTGGTAACCCTTTCGGTCTGGCTCTTTATGGGTTGGCGCAACGCTCTTTTGACGATGGTAGGTATTCCCTTCTCTTTCCTGTGTACGATGATTATCATGTACATTACCGGTAACTCCTTAAATGAGATCACTCTTTTTGCTTTCGTTCTGGTTAGCGGGATTATTGTTGATGATGCGATTGTGGTTTTGGAAAATATTTATCGCCACCTCCAGGAGGGTGAGCCCTTGCGTCTGGCCGTGCTCAACGGGGCGGTTGAGGTCGCCTGGCCGGTGGTCGCTGCGACCTCAACAACTGTTGCCGCTTTTTTGCCGATGTTGATCATGTCGGGCTCTACCGGCGAATTTTTTGCTTATATTCCAAAGGCTGTGAGCTTTGCAATTATAGCCTCTCTCTTTGAGTGTCTGGTGATCCTGCCGGGCCATTTTCTCGACTGGCCGGGAGCTCATAGCTTGACTGCCTCAAGCTATGTCGGTGGCGGTCGTGAACGTTTGATATTGACCTGGTTGCGGCGTTTTAATGAACATATTGTCGCTTTGACCCTGCGCTTTCGGCTCACGACTTTATTTGGTGTGGTCGCTCTTTTTGGTGCCGCCCTGACGATTCTTTATCTTTCGGTAAGCGGTATTGTCCCGCTTATCAAGGTTAAATTTTTCCCCGATGATTATACCCTCTACTATGTTGAGTTTCAGGGGCCGCCGGCGACTCCTTTGGCGGAGACGGTTAAACAGCTTGAGGCGGGCAGTCGGGTGTTGCTTGCGGGTGGTCCGGGTCAACTCCGTTCGGTAACGGCCCAGGCCGGTTTTTATATTAATGAGGATTATCAGCCGGTCTGGGGCAATAATGTCGGCCATCTCGCGGTTACCCTCCCGGCCCGGCGGCTCCAGGATTTTCCTGATAACCCCGATAATGAGCCCATGCTTTTTCTTGATTATGTCCGGCGGCTGGTTGCACCCCAGGCTCAACCCGGCTGGAGTTTGCGGGTCCGGGCCGAAAAGGACGGTCCGCCGGTGGGTAAAGACCTCAATGTCAGGGTCGTTGGTGCCGATGTCAAATCGGTTCAGCATCTGGCCTTGAAGCTTGATAATTTTCTCCGGCGGGATCCCCGTTTAGGTGAGTCTTTAACCGATTTCAGCAGTAATCAGGGGGAGCCTGGCCGGATCTACCGGCTTAAAGTTGACCAGCAAAGAGCGGCTGAATATAATTTAAACAGAGCTCAGGTTGCAGCACTGGCGGGCTCTGTCCTTGACGGTCGTTATGTCGGAAAATTCAGGGCCTTAGATGAAGATCTTGACCTTAAACTGAAAATTGATCCTGATTTTCTCAAACAACCGGCAGATGCTCTGAAAATTGCAGTATCAGCCGGGCCCGGTGGCGCTCTCAGACTGGGTGATCTGGTCGAGGTTTCAGCTTATCTTGAACCCGGTTATCTTAATCGTTATAACTCGAATCGGGCTGTCACCCTGACCGCCAATATTAAAAACGATAGCCGCTTTTCGATTCCGGCCGTGGTTAAGATTATTAAAGATTACTGCCGGACCATTGCTTCTGACTATCCCGGGGCCGAAGTTGATTTTGCCGGTGAGTTTGAGAGCACCAAACGCTCTTATACCTCACTGGCCTACGCTTTTATCATCGCCCTTTTAGCCATCTATATGATTCTGGCGTTGCAGTTTCAATCCTACCTACAGCCCTTTATCATCCTTTCCGCCGTCGGTTTCGCCTTGATTGGGGTAGTCTTTGGCAAGTTTTTGACGCAAGGTCTTTTTACAGTTAACAGCTTTATCGCAGTCGTCGGGGTTACCGGAGTTGTTGTCAACGACTCTCTGGTCTTAATCGATTTTATTAATCGTGCCTATTTACGTCTCGGCGATCGCCGGGCCGCGATCCGCGAGGGGATCAGGATTCGCTTGCGCCCGATTCTTTTGACCACCCTAACCACCACCTTAGGTCTCTTGCCGATGGCGATCGGTTTTCCCTACTATTCGCTGGTCTGGGGTACCATGGCTTCAACCTTTGTCACCGGCCTCTGTACGGCGACTTTTCTCACTCTTTTTATTGTGCCTTTAGAGTGGGACCTTTTGATGGCTTTAAAAGAGCGGCGGAGACCATAAGTTCATCTGGAGAAAACTATTTTTTTCTGTTATTGTGTATTTTAGTATGAGATGGAGAAGAGTTTTAGCTCCTAAATTTTGGAGTATGTTGTTAAAGTTGCAGAGGGTGTTCGTGAACTTTGCTTCGTCCTCATGAACGGGGTCACCCCAAGAGTGCTTCCTCGCTAAGCTCACAGCGAAGCTTGGGGTGCTAGCGCACCTTTTACCAGCAATGACCCCAATCCCGGTAACTCGGATAATTTATCCTTGGTGTAGTATGAGGCTTGGAAGATGGCTATGAAACGGTTTTTTTATCCGCTTGTTACTTTCGTTTTGCTTTTTCTGCTGCTGGTTCCGGCGGCACCCTCTGTTGCCAAGCCCCCTGCCACTGGTCCCCAGGATGTCTTTATTGGGGTCTTGGCCAAGCGCAGTCCTGCAATCTGTATTAAGCGCTGGCAGCCGCTGGCTGACTATCTGAATGAGCATATATGGGGGAAACGTTTCTATATTGTGGCCCTGCCCTTTGATCAGGTTATCATTGAAGTTGAAGTACGGGTCGCCTCCAACTCTGTTCGACAAGGTTAATGAGATGTCGGTAGTCGATAGTAAATCTAAAGCTCTGGCTCAGGTTAAACGTTTTCTTGAGACCGAAAAGCGGATTCCGCAGCTGCCGCAGATTCTTTTGCGGATTGAGTCAGCCCTTGAAAATCCCGAGATTGGTGGTCAGGAGTTGGGTCGGGTGATTCTTGAAGATCCGGCTTTGACAGCGCAGGTTTTAAAGGTTGCGAATTCGACTTTTTATAACCCCCGGGGAAATAAGATCAGTACTGTCAGCCGGGCGCTGGTGATTTTAGGATTTGACAATATCCGGCGCCTGGTTCTGGGTTTGAGCGTCTCCCGGATGTTTACGTTGATGCCGCGCTGGTCGGTCTATCGTCGCTTATGGCGCCACTCTTTAGCCGTCGCCCTGCTTGCCCGCGAGCTCGCCCAGGCTGACGGTTTTAAAGAGGCCGAAGTCGCTTTTGTCGGTGGCCTGTTGCATGATGTCGGCAAACTTATTATTGGTCATCTCCATGGCGAGGCATATGCCGAGATTCTTGAACGTTGTTTACAGGAAGCGGCATTTGATCTTTGCCGGGCCGAGGCTGAAGCCTTTTACTGCAATCATCAGGAGGTCGGGGCCTTGCTGGCTCAATTCTGGGGCTTGCCGATTGAGCTGGTGCGGGTTATCGGCCGCCATCGTCCGGGATCCGACTGGCGCTATTTTGATGCGGCTCTGCCGGGACTTGGAGCTTATGTTATATTAGCCAACCAGATGGCCCATCTCCTGGATTTGCAGGGTCGTGATGGAAAATTAGCGGTTGTTGGAGATGAATCTCTATATCGGGAAAAAATTGAAGCTTTAGGTCCGCGTGCCGCAACCGCATTTGGGATCAACTTTCCCGATTTTCTGGATTTATTGGAAAATCTTTCTGACGGCATCACCGAGATTGCTGCTTCTCTCGATATTGCTCTTGATGATTTACGTTTAGATGAAGGTCCGGCCTCTGCCAGAGGTGATTTGGGCTCTGAGGTTGTACGCAAACAGGTAGATCGCGATGGGCTCTTTGAAATCACCATGAAACTTTCGGAGTTGGCGGTGTTTCACGAAAGTTTTTCGGCTTATGTTGAGAGCACCGCCGGTCAGCTTTTTTCAGCTTTGGGACTTGAACTCTTGATTATCTATCTTCCCGGTTCGAAAGGCTCTGGGCTGGCACCCGGATTCTGCTTCGGGAGTGGCAAGATCGCTGAAATCCTGGGCCGCAAAGCGCTGCCGGCAGAAGCTAAAAATATTATCAATCAAGCTTTTGGCAGGGGTGAGATGATGACCTCCGGCATGCCTCCCGAGGGAGCTCTTGAGGCTGATCTTGCCGTCGAATTCTGGGCTCCTGAACGAGTTTTAGCTTTCCCCGTAAAGTCTTTGCAGTCCTCTGGGGTTCGCGGTGTCTTACTGGTTTTACGAAATCTTAAGACGGTCTCTTTTAGTGATGATGAAAAACGTTTATTGCAGCTTTATTGCAATTTTTTAGGGGCCCGCTTAGGCGGCTGAAGGAGGTTTTATGAAACGCTCGATTTTGCGGCCGCCAGCGGTGGCAGGCACTTTCTATAGTGATAATCCTCAAGTTTTGCGTGACGAGATTCGGGGTTTTCTGGACCAGGCTCAAACTTCCGGGGTTGAGAGGTTAAATCCGGTGGCCTTGGTCGCACCCCACGCTGGTTACGCTTATTCCGGGGCCGTTGCCGCCGAAGCCTATGGCTTGGTCGAGGGTCACAGTTTTGATCTGGTTGTCGTCGTGGCGCCGTCGCATCACCACTATTTCACAGGTTTCTCTATATATACTGCGGGAAATTATCTGACCCCGTTAGGAGAGGTTGAAGTTGACCTTGATTTGGCGGCTGAATTGATCAGCCACTATCCGGAGATTAATTTCATTCCCGAAGCCCATCGTTATGAACACTCTTTAGAGGTACAGCTTCCGTTTTTGCAGACCGCGCTTGATAAATTTACTCTGTTGCCGATAATTATGGGGCAATCGGGTTGGGCTCAATCTTTACAACTGGCTGAAATTATAAATGGTCTTGCCCGTACGCGCCGTCTTCTGGTGGTTGCCAGTACCGATCTCTCTCATTTTCATGATGCAGCTCAGGCGGTTCAACTTGACCATAAAATTGTCGAAGCTGTCGCCGCTTTCGATCCCGCAGCCTTCTGGTCTTTAATCGAAAACCATCAGGCCGAAGCTTGCGGGGCCGGGCCCCTGCTCAGTGTCATGTTGGCCGCTCAAAAACTCGGAGCCGAGCGTGCCCAAATTCTTAGCTATCGCCACTCTGGCGAGGTCTGCGGTGACAACAGCCGGGTGGTGGGCTATCTCTCGGCTGCATTTTTCAGTTAACCACGGATTTTACGGATAACACGGAAACCCGAAAAGAGTTTCGGTTTTATCCGTGCTCATCCGTGAAATCAGTGGTCTAAAAAAAAATTGGGTTCGTCTTGGCCGAGTTAGGAGTTAATGTCATGAATCATGAAGTTGTTGATTTTAGTCTTACTGCGAAAGAAAAAGAGTATCTCCGTGATCAGGTGAGTGTGGCGATCAAAGCTCGGCTTGAGGGTGTTAAAACGCCCGATGAAGTGCCTGAAAGTGCGGTACTCAAGGAAAAACGCGGGGCTTTTGTGACCTTGAAAAAAAATGGCCAATTGCGAGGTTGCATTGGTTATATCGAAGCTTATAAACCGCTCTATCTAACCATTCGCGAGATGGCCTTGGCGGCGGCTTTCAATGATCCCCGGTTTCCTGGGCTTGAACTTGAAGAGTGGCCGGAGATCGAGGTTGAACTATCGGTTTTAACCCCTTTGCGGGAGATTGATGATCCCGATATTGTCGAAGTCGGTAAGCATGGTCTCTTGATTCGCCATGGATCATCGTCTGGTTTGCTCTTGCCACAGGTGCCGCTTGAGTACGGTTGGAGCCGTGAGGAATTTCTGGCTCATACTTGTAATAAAGCCGGTCTGGACAGTGAATGTTGGCGTCGTTCCGGAACTAAACTCTATATCTTTTCAGCTGATATCTTTTAGT
The DNA here is from genome assembly GCA_964457755.1 of uncultured Thermodesulfobacteriota bacterium. Lineage (GTDB taxonomy): Bacteria > Desulfobacterota > Anaeroferrophillalia > Anaeroferrophillales > Tharpellaceae > Tharpella. The sequence goes on from CAYWGC010000035.1 coordinate 22,645, forward strand.
ACTTCAACTAATAAAAGCTTGCATTTTATTAGTTGAGATGGTATTGCGGCCTCGGTTTGCGAAATTTCTCTGGCTGGTGACAGCTTTTTTGCAAGTGGGCTCTTAATAGGAGCCCACTTTTTTTATACCAAAACAAACTTTTTAAATATAAAATTGAAGCGTTTTTGACGATGGTTGAGGGATTGGAAATACACGATGACTGGCGGGTCAAGGTTCGGGCTCTGGCCGAAGATTTGTTACTGAATCTTGGTTTTGAACTGGTTGATATGGAGTTTGGCCAAGGGGAAGATAGCTCACTTTTGCGTCTTTTTATCGATCAGGAAGGGGGTATCACCCTTGATGATTGCACCCATGTCAGTCGTATGCTGGGGGCCTTGCTTGATGTTGAGGATCCGATTCCGGGTCGTTACACGCTTGAGGTTTCATCGCCAGGTTTGAATCGTCGTTTAAGTCGACCGAAAGATTTTCAGACACGTTTGGGGCAGAACATTAAAATAACTCTGCTAAAACCCCTTGATGGCCGGCGGCGTTTTAAGGGGATTTTGCTTGCTTGCCAGGAAGAACCTTTGACTTTGACTGTCGATGTTGATGGTGAAACTTTTGTGGTGCCGCTGGATGATACTGCCAAGTGTAATCTGGTTTACGATTTTAATAAATAATTTTAACCGTTGATGATTGTTATTGATCATTGATTATTTATAGATGGAGATAAATTTAAAGTTATGTCCTCGAGTTTGAACTTCATACTTGATCAGGTCAGTAAAGAGAAGAATATTCCAAGAGAGATTCTGGTTGAGGCAATTGAATCGGCGATGGTTACCGCGTCCAAGAAAAAGCTGGGTGCGGCTCGAGAAATCGAGGCTTCTTATGATGAAGAATCAGGATTGATTGAGCTCTTCGAATTTGTCGAAGTTGTCGAAGAAGTAGAAAACTCCTACTATCAAATATCTCTGCATGAAGCTCTTGAGATTGATCCCGAAGCTGAGGTTGGGGATAGTCTGGGCCTTAAACTTGAGACCGATGATTTTGGCCGGATTGCGGCGCAGACGGCCAAGCAGGTCATTATGCAGAAGATTCGTGAAGCCGAACGGGAGAGTATCTACGAAGAGTACCACGAAAAGGTGGGTGATATTGTCAGCGGCTCAGTGCAAAGGGTCGAGCGCGGCAACCTGATTGTTAATCTGGGGACGACCGAAGCTATCCTGCCCCGTTCCGAAACTATTCCCCGGGAGAACTTTCGTCAGGGTGAACGGATTCGGGCCTACCTGTTAAAGGTTGAGATTACAGTCAAAGGACCGAAAATTGTGCTCTCGCGAACTCATCCCGGTTTCCTGATAAGACTCTTTGAGGTTGAGGTTCCCGAGATTTTTGAGGGAATTATCAAGGTTATGGGGGCCACCCGTGAGCCTGGTATCAGATCCAAAATTGCGGTCTCGACCAATGATCATGATGTTGATCCGGTTGGAGCCTGTGTTGGAGTCAGGGGTTCCCGGGTGCAGAACGTTGTCCAGGAATTAAAAGGGGAAAAGATCGATATTATTCGCTGGAACCCGGATCCGGTTCGTTATGTCTGTAATGCCATATCTCCGGCCGAGATCAATAAAATTATTCTTGACGAAGATCGTCATATGATGGAGATTGTTGTGCTTGATGAGCAGCTTTCTCTGGCTATTGGTCGACGCGGACTCAATGTTCGGCTGGCGGCTAAATTGACGGGTTGGAAGCTTGATGTTAAGTCAGCCTCAAGAGTGGCGAGTGATTTCGACCAGCTCTTTTCACCGCTGGCTGATCTTGAAGGGTTTAATAATACGGCGATGGAGCTGCTTTATGATAACGGCTTCCGTAAAATTGAGGATATTGCCGGCAGTACAGTCGCTGAACTTGGCGATATTATTGGTACTGAAGGGGTTGATCCGCAGCTCTTGATCGAACGGGCTGTCAGCGTTTTCCATGCTTTGAAAGAGGCTGCTGAGAATCCTGTTCCGGAGCCCGAAAGTGAAGCCTTGGAGATGGTCGAAAGTGAAGCCGAATCAGATGTAGAGATTCCGGAACCTGAGTCTCAGGTCGAGACTGTGGCTCTAGATGAAGATGAAAATCAAGGCCATGTCAACGAAGATAATGCTGCTGATGAGCCTGATTTGCCAGCTGATTCTCAGCCCGAAGATGATAGTCTCGTAGTTGCTGATGTCGAAGTTAAAGAAGAGAAAAGTGTTGTCCCGGAAAACCTTGAGGGGTGATGCTGTGGCGGTACCGTTGCGTACCTGTCTGGTCTGTCGTCAGCGGGCTCAAAAAAAAACTCTTTGTCGTCTAGTCAGGCAAGAGGGTACACTTATTTACGACAGTAAGTTTCGGGCTCCGGGCCGGGGCTACTATATTTGCCATAAAGCTGAATGCCTGAGTAAATTTCTAGTCGGTAAACGCCGTTATGGTCGCTTGCCGTTAGGTTCTGAGGCCTTAGATCTGGAAAGCCGTACGCTTTTACAGTCTGAATGTAAAAATAATAATTGATATTTAGGGGGTAGACAACCTTGATTCTGCGGGAAAAAAAGAAAACCAAGGTTTATGAACTTTCGCGGGTTCTGAAATTGAAGGAAACTGAACTTATTACGATTTTAGGGACATTAGATATTGAAGTCAGTACTAAGTTCAGTCCTCTGAACGATGAAGAGGTTAATCGCGTTACGGCTTGGTGTCGTGAGAACCAGGGGCCTGATGTCGTTGAAAAACGGGTTGGTACAGGGGTTCGTCGGCGCCGTAAAAAAGTTATCGAGAAGCCCGCTCCAGAACCACAGAAGACCATCTCCAGTGAGTCTGATAGCGTGACTGAAAAGGAACCCGAGGTTCTGGTAGATGATAGCCCTCAAGAATCTGAGGTTGAGGTTGCTGAAGTAGTGGCAACTGGAGATGATTCAGCTGCACTTTTTTCCTCTACTGATGAAGAGGTTGTTAAAGAGTCTGAAGCAGAAGACGATATTGCGGTTTCGCAGGAGATCAGCCCGCAAGTGAGCAAATCAGAGGATGGTGCATCGCAAAAGCTCAAAACTGCAGCGTTAACTGAATCTCCGGATTTGGCAAAGATGGATTCCGAGACAAAATCTGGAGTTCCTGAAAGCGGCTCGTCTGAAACGGTTGAGACCGTCTCAGGAACAGAGCCGACTGAAGATTCTGCAAGTGAAAATCTAGTTGCCGGATCAGATGAAACTGAAACAGCTTCGGGGCCGGATGATGGTGCACCAGTTGTGGTGGATGTGGATTTGCCCGTGGGTGAAGATGTGGTGCCGCCGGTGGTTGTGGAAAAGGCCGGGAAAAAGAATGCGGGGCGCGGCGCAAGGGTCATCGGCCGGGTTGCTTTGAGTGATTTAGGGGTTCAGCCTGGAGGCCGGCCCCCACGCAGTAAAGTGAAAACCAAAAGTTCAGAACCGCCTGCAAGAGGGACTGCTCCGCGGCCGCATGTGCCTGCAGCCGCGGCACCTGATACTGCTGGTGCTGAAGCTGCCGCAGCTAAAAAAGGTCGTAAGTCACGTAAAAAAGATGGGGTTCAGCCCGGCGCTGATAATGCTGTTGCCGTCACTGGAGATGCTGCAAGTCGCAGCCGTAAGGGGCAGCGGCGCTCGGTTATAAAGAACCTTAAGTATAATGATGACCGGGGCAAGGGTCGCCGGGGGCGCGGAAGCAAAAAGAAAGTCGGTCAGAAAACTGAGATCACGATGCCTAAAGAGATCAAGCGCGTTGTTAAGATCACTGATGCTATCAGTGTTGGTGAATTGGCTAAAAAAATGGGTATCAAAGCCGGTGAGGTGATCGGCAAACTCATGGGTATGGGCTCTATGGTGACCATCAACCAGATGGTTGATTTTGAGACTGCCTCCCTGGTTGCTGAAGATTTTGGCCATACGGTAGAAAATGTTGCTTTTGACGAAGAGTTGGTCTTTGAAAGAGAAGTCGATAAGCCTGAAGACCTTTCGGGGCGGCCCCCGGTAGTAACAATTATGGGTCATGTTGATCACGGTAAAACTTCGCTGCTTGATGCTATTCGCTTGACCAAGGTGGCTGACGGTGAAGCTGGCGGGATAACCCAGCATATCGGTGCTTATATGGTCTCATTGCCCAAAGGTGATATCTCATTTGTCGATACCCCGGGTCATGAAGCTTTTACGGCGATGCGTTCACGCGGCGCCGGGGTTACCGATATTGTTATTCTTGTGGTTGCTGCTGACGATGGCGTGATGCCGACGACGATTGAGTCGATCAACCACGCTAAAGCGGCTGAAGTACCAATCATTGTTGCGATTAATAAAATTGATAAAGAGAACGCCCGGCCCGACGAGGTTCGGCGTCAGCTCTCTGAGCATGGTTTGATCTCTGAAGATTGGGGTGGCGATACAATATTTGTTGAAGTTTCAGCCAAGCAGCAGACTAATCTTGATACCTTGCTCGAGATGATTCTTCTCCAGGCTGAAGTTATGGAGCTCTCTGCCAATCCCGATAAAGCGGCTCAAGGGGTAGTCCTTGAATCTCGTCTTGATCGGGGCAAAGGGCCGGTGGCCACAGTCCTGGTTCAGGATGGTACGGTTAAGCAGGGTGACTTTATTGTTGCCGGTCTCTACAGTGGCCGGGTTCGAGCTTTACTTGATGATATGGGTCAACAGATTGAGAGTGCCGGGCCTTCAATTCCGGTAGAGATTTTAGGACTTAACGGATCCCCTTCGGCAGGTGATGATTTTAATGTTGTCAAGTCGGAAAAACAAGCTAAAGAGTTGACCTCAAACCGTCAGCATAAGGCCCGTGAACATGATATTTCCAAAACCAGTAAAATCTCCCTTGAGGATCTTTTCGAACAGATGGAAGAGGGTGAAGTCGAACAGCTTAACGTTATCATTAAAGGTGATGTTCAGGGCTCGGTTGAAGCAGTCAGTGAGGCTTTGAAAAAGCAGGCAACCTCCAAGGTTAAGGTCGAAGTTGTCCATGCTGCAGTCGGTGGCGTTAAAGAGGCTGACGTCATGTTGGCGGCGGCCTCACAGGCGATCATTGTGGCTTTTAATGTGCGCCCGGATCTTAAAGCTCAGCATCTGGCGGAACATGAAAAGGTTGATATTAGACTTTACTCGGTTATTTATGCGCTGCTTGAAGATATAAGAATGGCGATGGAAGGGCTCTTAGCTCCCGATATGCGTGAAGTCTATCAGGGTCGGGCCGAAGTCAGACAGGCTTTTATGGTCTCCAAGGTTGGCATGATCGCCGGTTGCCGGGTTATCGATGGCAAGATGAAACGCAACGCCCAAGTGCGTTTGCTGCGTGATGATGTGGTTATTGTCGAGGGTAAAATATCATCCCTTAAACGTTTTAAGGATGACGCGAAAGAGGTGGCCAGCGGTTTTGAGTGTGGTATCGGGATTGAGAACTACAACGATATCAAACCCGGAGATGTCATAGAAGCCTTTACTATCGAAGCGGTCGCCGCTAAATTATGATGGCGTTGTAAAAAGTTCCGATAGCCTGCGTTGTTGCACTTTTCCAGGCATTCGACATACTGTATGTATAGTCTCGCGCCTGGAAAAGTACATCGCCTTGTCTTTCGAAATTTTTACTTAGCCATCCCGTGACTTTTTACGAATACAATAGCAGAATCGTCATCATTTTTTTTATTGATGAATGGTCGCAGTTAGTTGGATATTTAAATGAAAACACGTACTCAACGTTGTCAGCGTATTGGAGATCAGCTTAGAGGCGAAATCTCAACTATGCTGCAACGCGATATTAAAGATCCCCGTATCGGTTTTGTGACGATTATGGATGTCGAGGTGGCTCCCGATTTGAGTCATGCAAACGTCTTCTTTACGGTTTTTGGCAGTGATCAAGAAAAAAGTGACAGTTTGCAAGGGCTCCAGAGTACGGCCAGTTATATGCGCCGAGAACTGGGGCGTAAGCTCCATTTAAAAAGAATCCCGCAGCTCCATTTTCGTTATGATAAGACCACTGTTGATGGGGCTCATATGGAAGATATTTTTATTAAGATCAAAAAGGAAGATGAACTTTAGATGGGCCTGATCGAAGTTGAAAAAAGCTCCCTGGCTCTAGCCGCGGTGCAAAAAGCCAGGACCATTGTGATTGCCAGTCACATTGATCCTGATGGCGATACCCTTGGTTCCTCGCTGGCCTGGGCTCTGGTTTTACGAAAAATGGGTAAGCAGGTGACGGTTTACAACCAGGGTACTTTGCCTTATAGCTATGAGTTTCTGCCGGGCTCAGAACTATTGGTTGATCAGCTGCCTCTAACCTGTGATCTTCTGTGTCTGCTTGATTTTAGCGAGTTAGAGCGGGGCGGTAAAGATCTAGTTGTCTGGCGAGGCTATGCAAAGTCTCTCTGTATTGATCATCATCTGACTGCTGATCCGGTTGCCGATATAAATCTTATCTATTCTCAAGCTTGTGCTACCGGGGAACTTATCTACGAGCTTGCTCTCTCTCTTGATCCCGATTTCAAGCTTGATGTCGCGGTCAATCTTTATACCGCAATCCTTACCGATACTGGATCTTTTCGTTATTCCAATTCAACCCCGAGCTCTTTTAAGATAGCTGGTGACCTGGTTCGGCGTGGGGTTGAACCCTGGAGTGTGGCCCAGCACGTTTATGAAAGCCAACCGCTTGAGCGGATCAAATTGGTCGGTCGCGTTCTTGAAACCTTGCAGATTTCTGATTCAGGTAAAGGGGCAGCGGTCTGGGTGACGCAGGCGATGTTTGATGAGACCGGTACGAATAGTGAATATTCGGATGGTTTGGTCAACTATCCCCGTTCAATCGCCGGGGTTGAGGTTGCTTTTACGGCTCGCGAAGTCGGCTTTCAAGAGTATAAAATAAGTTTTCGCTCTCGCGGCACGGTTAATGTTGCAGCTTTGGCGGCAGAGTTCGGTGGCGGTGGTCATCATAATGCTGCCGGTTGTCGTCTGCAAGGGGCTTTGCCGGATTTGATTGAGCAGGTTTTTGCAATTATCGATAACTCTTTGTCAGAGTCTCATTAAATATGACCGACGACGTTTTTGTGGTTGTCGATAAACCTCAGGGTTTGACTTCGCAACAGGTGGTGGCTCGAGTTAAGCGCCATCTCGGTTGTCGTAAGGTTGGTCATACTGGAACCCTTGATCCCTTGGCGACCGGGGTTTTGCCGTTAGCCCTGAACCGGGCCACTCGTTTAATTCAATACCTTGACGAGAGCCGTAAGGTTTACAGCGGGGAGATTGAACTCGGTATCGAGAGTGATACCCTCGATCGGGATGGCGAAATTGTCGCTCGTTATGCGGGGTCTCTTGACTATAGTGAAAAAGAGATTGCCGATGTTTTTAAACGTTATCTCGGTTGCATAACCCAAGTGGCACCGATCTATTCGGCAATCAAGAGTAAGGGACGCCCTCTCTACTCTTATGCACGTTCCGGGATTGAGGTGACGCCGCCTGAGCGTCAGGTTGAGATCGATTCTTTTACCCTTTTATCCTACCAGCCTCCCCTGGTTTCGTTTCGGGTAGTCTGTTCAAAGGGAACCTATGTCAGATCTTTAGCTGCCGATGTTGGCCGTGAGCTTGGTTGTGGAGCCCGGATATGGTCATTGCGCCGTGAAGCAAGTGGCTCTTTTAGGCTCGACCAGGCGATTTCGCTGGAGGAACTGTTAGAAAAAGCAGCTGCCGGTGAAAGTATGCCGTTACGCTCTCCTCTGGAGTTTCTTGGTCATCTGCAGACGGTGGTTGTCGCCGATCCCAAAATGCAGGAGAAGATCGCTCATGGGGTGGCGTTGCCGCTTACAGAAAGTTTAATTCCGTCGTCCGGGATTAATCTGGATGAAGAGGTTGTCCTTGTCGATGGGGTCGGAACCCTCCTGGCCCTGGCTCGATATGAATGCCTTGAAAATAGCTCGGAGCAAGAGTTGCGGATGGTGCGGGTGATGATGCCGCAATAAGAAATTTAAAACAAAATCTTTACAAACCCTGTCTTTTATGCTAGCAGGGGCGTGTTAGATGTTAATCAGCAGAGTTGTTACTTAAATATACTATTTAAAAAAAAGAAGAGCGAGGAGAAAAGTTTCAATGGCGTTTGTAAGTGGTCAAAAAAATGATATAATTGAGAAATACAGGTTGCACGAAAGTGATACCGGTTCCCCTGAAGTGCAAATAGCTCTGATCAGCGAGAGAATTACCTATCTCACCGATCATTTCAAGGTTCATAAACACGACTTTCATTCACGTCGTGGTTTGTTGAAACTGGTTGGCCAGAGACGTCGTCTGCTTGACTACCTCAAGACGAAAGAGTTCAAACGTTATAAAGATGTGATCGGCAGTTTGGGCTTGCGTCGTTAAGCGTTGCTTCGGGGCTGGATTGTAATAAGCAAAAAGTAAGATATATTCAAAACTGCTTTCAGGCATAGGCTGGAGGCAGTTTTCTTTTTTTATTCCTATGCGTTGTCAAGCGTTAAACAGTTTGCCCGGAATAGGCTGGGTAAGCAGCGGTTACTTGGAGAGCGAGTTGAGTTATTGTAGGTTGACGTGGAAAAGTAAAGTGGAGAAGAGATGAAAAAGTATTGTAAAGTCGAAGTTGCGGGCAGTGATGTTAGTTTTGAGAGCGGTAAGATCGCCAAACAAGCCAATGGCGCAGTCATGGTTCGTAAAGGTGATACCATGGTTTTAGTGACCGCGGTAGCCGCTCGCAAAGGGCGTGAGGGGATCGATTTTTTTCCTCTGACGGTTGATTATCAAGAAAAAACCTATGCCGCCGGGAAAATTCCCGGAGGCTTTTTTAAGCGTGAAGGTCGTTTGAGTGATCGTGAAACCCTGACTTCACGTCTAATTGACAGGCCTTTACGGCCCCTCTTTCCAAAAGGTTTCACTTGTGAAACCCAGATTATAGCGACCGTATTGTCGACCGATAATGTCAATGATCCGGCGATTTTGGCCTTAACTGGGGCTTCGGCTGCTCTGATGATCTCAGAGATCCCTTTTGCCGGTCCGGTTGCCGCTGTGAGGGTGGTTCGGGTCAATGGTGAAATGGTGGTTAATCCGACCTTTGCCGAGACTGACGAGAGTGATCTTGATGTCATTATGGCCTGTAGTCGGGAAGCTGTGGTGATGGTCGAGGGTGGTGCCCGGGAAGTTGACGAGCAGGTTATGCTCGAAGCCCTGGAACTGGGTCATAACGCGGCCCAGCCCTTTCTTGATGCTCAGATTGAGATGGTCAAACAGGTTGCTATTGAAAAACGTGAAGTTGTCGCTCCGGTAATTAATAGTGATTTGGTGGCTCTGGTCGATGAGTGTTTTGGCGATCGTTTTGCCGAAGGGATCAAGGTTTCCGATAAGCTTGAGCGTCAGGACTATTTTTCCTTTTTGAAAGGTGAAATCAGAGAGCGCCTGGCCGAATTGGAAATTCCCGACAATGATCTCGGTGAGGTTTTTGAAGAGCGTCTTGGCAGTGCTATCCGGCGTCAGATCAGCACTCAAGGGGTACGTATCGGCAGCCGCAAGGTTGATGAGATTCGCGATATTGCCTGTGAAGTTTCACTGCTTCCCAGAACCCATGGCTCGGCCCTGTTTACCCGGGGTGAGACCCAGGCGATTGTTACCACAACCCTGGGGACTTCGGTTGATGAACAGCGGATCGATTCTCTGCGTGGCAACAGCTTTAATAATTTCATGCTGCACTATAACTTTCCGCCCTACAGTGTTGGTGAAGCCCGTTTTTTAAGAGGCCCCGGGCGTCGTGAAATTGGTCATGGAACCCTGGCGCGCCGGGCTTTGCAGGCAATTTTACCAGAAGCTGATAAATTTCCTTATACGATTCGTATCGTTTCCGATATTACTGAGTCGAATGGTTCGTCCTCAATGGCATCAGTCTGCGGTGGCAGTCTCTCTTTAATGGATGCCGGGGTGCCGATTAAAGCTCCGGTTGCAGGTATTGCTATGGGTCTGGTCCAGGAAGGTGATGATTTTATCGTTTTGAGTGATATTCTCGGTGACGAGGATCATGTCGGCGATATGGACTTTAAAGTTGCCGGTACTAAAGATGGGATTACTGCCATTCAGATGGATATTAAGATCAACGGCATCAGTCGTGAGATCATGGCTAAAGCTTTGGCTCAGGCCAAAGTCGGACGGCTCCATATTCTGGGTGAGATGGCCGCAGCTCTGACTGAGCCTCGGGCCGAACTTTCCGATTTTGCCCCGCGCATCATGACAATTCGGATTGATCCCGACAAAATCAGAGACGTGATTGGACCTGGTGGCAAAAATATCCGCGCCATTACCGAAAAATCAGGAGCCAAGATCGATATTGACGATAGCGGTGAGATCAAGATCGCGTCAGTCGATGGTCAGGCTTCAGAGATGGCGATTGCGCTGATTCGTGATTTGACGCAGGAAGCTGAAGTCGGTAAAGTTTATCTCGGCACTGTCCAGAGAATTATGGATTTTGGCGCCTTTGTGCAGATTTTTCCTGGCACCGACGGACTTTTACACATCTCGCAGATTGCTGAAGAGCGCGTAAAAGACGTCCGTGACTTTATGAAAGAGGGAGATGAAATTATGGTCAAGGTGATTGAAGTTGATCGCCAAGGCAAGATTCGCCTCTCCCGTAAAGGTATGGATCAATAGCTTACTCTTGAACTGATATTGGTTTGTACTCTTAGAGTATTAGAGAACGGCACTCCGCAAAGGGTGCCGTTTTTTTTGTTCATTCTCAGTAACTGTTCAGCATCCTGTTGTGATTGAAACCACTACCGGGCGTTCAGGCGATTTCCCTCCACTTCTTACGTAAAATTTCTGTTTTTCCAGCGCTCATTATGCTGAAATTGAAGAACTCACTCGTACCTCGCTCAAACAGCTTCAATTTCGGGCGCTTCATTCGCTGGGAAAAACGACGAAATTTTACGAGACGTTCCGGGAAAGCGCCTGAACGCCCTCCAAGTTGAATAGTTAGTGCGGCCGGGCCTAGGTCGCATATTCAAGCGGGTGCGAATCCCG
>CAYWGC010000036.1:0-33569 GCA_964457755.1 uncultured Thermodesulfobacteriota bacterium
GCAATAGAGAAAAATTTAATCTGTCTCCCGGTTTTGATTGTGAAAAAAATTCAGTCCCCTGCATACTATTTGGTTAGGCTGAATAGTTACAATTTGTGTTTATTTTGGTTAGGCCTAAATTAGATCAAGATAAACCGGGTATTTTGAGACCGCCGGTAAGCTTGCTCATCTCGTCTGTCATCATCGACTGGGATTCTCGTAAAGCTTGATTAATAGCGGCCAAAACCAGATCCTGCAACATCTCAACATCTTCAGGGTCAACCACTTCTGGCTCCATAACAATTGAAAGGATCTCCTGTTTACCGTTGGCAACAACTTTAACCATGCCACCACCGGCGGCGGCTTCAATTGTACGTTTACCGACCTCTTCCTGCATTTTTGCCATCCGGGCCTGCATCTGCTGCGCCTGCTTCATTAAATTTCCCATACCTTTAGCCATGACCTTAGTCTCCTACATGTAGTTGTAAATATATTTTTCTATGTTCGAGCTTTAATCTCAGTGACGCGACCACCGAAATGATCACTGATAAAACGTACAGAGGGATCGTTAAAGATCTCTTCCTTTCTTGGCAAAGAGCGCTGTCGACTAGAGCCTGAAGAGCTCCCGTTGCGACCAGAACCTAAAGCGCCGTTAGTAGAAGAGGCAGACTTAAACTGCAACGCCAAACTCTCATTACGACCTTTAAATTCGGCCCAGAGAGATAAAATGTCCTGCTTAACACTATCTTGATCAAGTAGAGCCAGAGCATGCGACGCGACCTCCAAAACAAGATTGCCGACGGCTGCAGGCTGTAAGCGTGAGCGCTGCAGCATCGCCCCTAAGCGGGCATCTTTACTGGTCAAGCGCTCTAAAAAGGTCTCCCACTGGGCCTGTTCAATCTTTTCCGGTTCGATATTTTCCGTCGGCAATGAAACTCGACTGCGGGTTTCGAAAGAGCTCGTTTTGGGACTTATCTTTTTTGCTGCAGGCTCAGCTACAGCCGACTCACTAAACTCCGGTCGTTGACCGTTATCACCGTCAAAAAAAGAAGCTTCGCTGAAATCATCCGGCACCGGAGCCTGCGGCGGAATCGCAGAAAGTCCACCACTATCCTCTTGCGGGATACTTTCCGCAACTACAGGTTTGGCAACCGCGGAAGCTTTATGGCAATAGCCGCCGGTGTCCGGCTGACTTATGGAGTGATTCCGGGAAAGAGCTAATGATTTTGGTTCCCGTGATTGCGGCTGGATAGATCTTTCCGGGGAATCCGCCACAATCGAACCTCCGGAACGGGCTGGTTTACGAGTGTGCACCTCAGATGCCGGAACAGCCGTTTTAACAGCTGCAACATGACTCTGGGAAACATTTTTTGCAACGCTCTGGCGAAGAGCGTTGCAATCTTGCGCCTTCCCCGGTGGCGGAACCATCTTTAAACTATTTTCAATACGCCCCAGCAACTCCTCCACCGGCACCAGATCACGAGCCATACCTAACTCAACTAAAGCCATCTCTAAAGCCAGTCTCGGGGTCTGTGAAACCTTGATCTGGGAATAGTGCTTCTGCCAGAGATCAAAAAGTTGCTGCCAATAAGGCAGCGCACTGGCTTGAACCAGAGGCTCAAGCCGATTGATTTCGTCAACACTGATACCGAGCAACCCCTTAAGATCACCAGAAAGCTTTAAAAAGAGAGCGTCACGAAGATAAAAAAGAAACTCCTCGCTAAACTTTTTAAGATCCACCCCGGCCTGTTCGAGATCGTTAACCAAAGTGACTGCAGCACTTAAATCTCCAACTACCACTTTTTCGAGCAAGGTAAAAGAGTGGCGCGCCTCAATCAATCCCAAGGCGCTGCGGAGATCCTCTATCGAGATGACTTCACCGGCATAGGAACGAACCTGATCAAGCAGGCTCAAAGCATCCCGCATACTGCCCTGCGCCTCGCGGGCCAGTAGTTCAGCCGTACCGGAGGCAAATGTCAGGTTTTCGCGATTGGCAATTTCGGTCAAGACCGCAGCAATTGTCGCCGCCGTCAAACGACCAAAATCAAAACGCTGACAACGCGATAAAATTGTCATCGGCACTTTGTGGACATCGGTCGTTGCCATGATAAACTTGACATGGTTCGGCGGTTCTTCCAAGGTTTTCAAGAGAGCATTAAAAGCCTCCGTCGTCAACATATGGACTTCGTCAATAATGTAAATTTTATAAGGGGAACTCTGGGGCAGATAGGAAACATTATCACGCAGCAGACGAATCTCACCGACGCCACGGTTGGAAGCTCCATCGATCTCGATAACATCGGCGGCGTTGCCGGCGGTTACAGCAAGACAATTTTCACACAGGTTGCAGGGTTCGACCACAGGCGCTTTGAGACAATTTAAAGCCTTGGCCAGAATCCTGGCCGCCGAGGTTTTGCCCACACCGCGCGAACCGGTAAAAATAAAGGCGTGACCGACCCGCTCCCGGCTGATCGCATTTTGCAGGGTTCTAGCGATATGCTCCAATCCCGCCAACTCTGAAAAGAGCTGCGGTCGCCACTTTCGGGCCAGAACCTGATACGCCTCCGCCATGACTATATACCTTACAAAGAAATTATCCCCATGAGAGATAACCAGGCTACCCTGCGGCACACGGAGAGCGGTGCTGCCGCTGCTTCCTTCCGGATCTGACGGGGTTCACGCCGTCGCCGTTGCACAGGACCTGGTTATCACCCATGGGGACAAAAACAGCTTCAAAAAAGCGCCTTTATTAAATGGCGGAGAGAGAGGGGTTCGAACCCTCGGTACGGTTACCCGCACACACGCTTTCCAGGCGTGCACCTTCAGCCTCTCGGTCATCTCTCCGGGCTGGGGGAACCGCACCGACTAACAAATAATCGGGTTGATGTCAAGATGATTCTAAGATTCCTATGTGAAAACTAAAAAACTGTACCCCAATCACAATAAAGCCCATCTATTCATAACCGGCTTCGGTATTCACTGCTAACTAAAAATGAATACAGTATACGCAATCTGGAAAATATATTATTAGACATTTTCAGGTAATGACTAAGCCCTTCAGAATCTGGTTCTCTATTCAGTAAAACCACATACAGCAAAGTCACAAAATATTTCTTGTCTTTCACGGTTACTGCGAGCTTGACAAGCTTCATCAGATTACAAAAATCATTACGATCCCTAACTATTTTATTATAGCCAGTTTGGCCTTCGCTAGCAATACTTTTTTCTGCTGCATGCATATCCACATCACTCGGCTGAGTTAGCATTGGTTCAAAAAAGTTATGACGCTGGGGAGTCAAAATAGCTTTTAAAGACCCCCCATCCAACTGTAATTTGACCACGGACAACCCCGCCATAGAAAAAATATACACATACTCCTGCCAACTGAAAACCTGCTCATTAATTCCTTTCAGTAAATCCCTCACGGTTTCTGTCGCTTCCAGGGTATCACTGACGGGCTCACACATTACCGCTATAAATCCACCATCCCTTATCAATAGAGCCAGTTTCTTAAGTAAATTTTCCGGCTCGGGAAAATGATGCAGTGCGCTGAACATGGCAATCGCATCAAAACTTTTCTCTTTTAGAGGTGGATTCATTGCATCGGCACAAATAAAAGTCACTTTTGAAGTTAGTTCTTTTTCCGCAAAAAACAGGTTTCCAAGCTCCAACAAAGGTAAACTTATATCTAAAGCCAGCACTTTGCTATCGGGAATCCAAGCTGTTTGAGGATGAGAGCCGGAGGCAATTTCAAGTATATGTTTGCAATGTTGGCCTTTTAATTTTAACAGTTCAGCTGTAAAAATATCGCACCCACACCTATGATCTTTACCATAATCACGTATCCCCTTCCCGCTTAGGAGTTTTATCTCTTGTGCTGATTGCCCCCAAATATTTATTGGCCTACCCGCAGAGTTTTTATGAATAATTTCGATCGCGAAAAAACCACCACAGCCCTGATTCACCCGCTTAATACCAGATAACAAACAGACATTTAACTGGTACCTACCACCCATAGATGGAGCCCGAATAAATATCGGCACACTGATACTTCGACCGGGTTGAATGTCGACCGGAAAGCGCACAGGGTTAACTGGAAGAGCCAATTCTACGGCCCGGTTATCCGTCCAATACAACGACAGACTCAATGGTTGTTCAGTTCTCGATGACCAGTAATTAGACCCTGTATTTTTAACTCTGATATTGCAAGTAATTTTTGTATTCGCAAACATCTCCCTGGGGAAATAGTGTCTTTCCAGCAGTATCTCCGGTTTTTTATTTGCCTCTACAGAAACCTTTGGGTACAAAAGTCTGTTTGGCTGAGGTAAAAAACGGTCGCGCAAATCACGAATCTCGGCAGCCAATGCATTATCTGCACATGACAACAAACTCGCTTTAGCGACAATGCTCTCTACCGCAGCTAAATTTTTAACTGTCTTTAGTTCCAGCGCCTGAATAATTTCCCGGCTCAGATGACTATTTTCTTGCTTCTGTTTTTCTGAAACACTCACTTCTGACAATTCATTATTTCTATATTGATTAAATAAATCAGGTACCAAATTACTTACAGGCCAATTTGTTCCACACCTAGAACAACGAAGTTGATTTTCATTTAAAGACAGTTTCGAACTATTACAAGTAGGGCAAATTACTACTTGATCTTCAATTAACTCACTCAAAAAAGAATTCATAACAACATCTCAGCTCACCAATGCATCAAACTTTCAAAACAAAAACAGTAACTACTCAGCGTGGATCTATAATTAGCTTTTTACCGTAAGGGGACTGATTTTATTTTTCTCAACCGGGGGATACCCCAAGGGCACTTCCTCGCTACCGCTCAGGGCGCAAATAATTTTCACATAAAGCTTCAGTTTGAAAAACTTAACTAAACAAGCAATAGAGAAAAATTTAATCTGTCTCCCGGCTTTGATTGTGAAAAAAATTCAGCCCCCTGCATACCATCTGGTTAAGCTGAATAGTTACCCAAAACATATCAGTCTGTGCGACAAAAAATTACCATAAATTAAACCGCTTGCAATAAATTGTCAGCGCTCAATAATATGACTGCATAGACAACTGTTGCCCTCGGCATCAACAAGTAAAACCCCACTACTCGTATAAGTATCACATTTAAAAACCCCGATGCCACCACCACTGCCAGCCTGATTAATACTAATAACTGAGTTATTAACAGTCAACGACTCAACTTGGGTAGTAATGCCACCTCCAAGCAACAACGCACAATATAGATCTCTGAGGTTACCGAAACAGCTTTGTCGGTAATTTTCATAATTCCGGCACGTCTCTTGCCGATATTCACCACGTCAGACACAACAAACAAAGCATCAAGTGTAAAAACGGCACAAAAGTCCTTTTCATTACAATTCACAACTTTTTCAATAATTTGAAAAACGCTACCTATTCTAATGGTTATGCCGAAATCATGTAAACCATAGAGTGATAATATCCGTCAAGGAATAAAAATTGAGCTCACCGCCAAATCCTGCAAACTTTAAAATTAATGCCCTGATTCTGGCCGCCGGCCAGGCCCAACGTTTTGGTCGCCCGAAACAACTGCTGCCCTGGGGACCACAAGAAACAATTTTAAGCCATGTTATCAAACAGGTACAGTCAACGTCAGGAATTTCCCGAACCTATATCGTCCTCGGAGCCTGGTATGATGAGATTTACAGCGCCTTACGGAGCTCTCTTGAACAGGACAGAGTTGAGATAATTTACAATCCCGACTGGCAAGAAGGGATGTTCACTTCATTAAGTTCAGGACTCAAACATCTTGACCTGAAAAGCAACGGGCAAGAGCGCACCAGAAATGACGGGATTCTGGTTACACTTGGCGATATGCCCTTTATCACAACGGAAACCCTGACTCTTTTCGTTGACTCCGCGAAGCAAAAATCGCCACATCCACTAATCGCCAGCGAGGCCGACCGACCGGCCCACCCCTACCTGATCCGACCCGAACATATCGGTGAGATTTTATCTTTAAGTGGTGAAAGTGGCATCCGCCCCTTTATCCAGAAAAAATTTCCCACGGCGCTGAAAATCCCGGTCAGCCACTCGGCTGGCCGCCGTGATATCGATACCTGGGAAAGCTATTTTGCGCAGCGCCCGGAAGGCTCAGGTGAGATTATCCCACCACCGCCTTGATTGACGTTTAAGAAACAGAAAAAAGCAGCGAACTTCGCTTCGCTTGGCGCTCGAAGGAGACACACCCCAAGAGTACTTCCTCGCTTCGCTCACAGCGCGACTCAGCCCGCCACGGGCTCTTGTGCCCTTTAGGGTGAAAGCCCGGTCTGGAGGCTGCGCCCGAACGAAGTGAGGAAGTGCCCTTGGGGTATCCCCGCATCGAGACAGTCCCGGCTTTATTATCGCCAGCAACCGGGATTGGGGACAGACCTTTAGTTCTGTCCCCTTCGAGCGCCGAGCGAAGCGAAACTCACTCATTTTCTCTGTGGGTTAAGCGTCAATCACAACAAACCGAATAACTAATTGCAATTTCACTATGCGTCGTTTATACGTCACTTTTAAGCCACAAAGGATAGTGACGAACTTTGCTTTGCCCTCATACATTCAATCCATTATAAACAATTCAAAAAGTCAAGTTGACATATATAATAATTGCAATTTCATCATACATCGTTTATAGCTTTAGAACTTTAAAATTAACCTGACAATAATTGTGTAAATCATGGAATTCAGCTGGCAGGATCTCAATGCGGCCCTTGAAAAAGAGAACAGTGTCGCCTTATGTACGATAATTGAGCGACAAGGTTCAGTGCCACGCGAAGTCGGGGCCCGGATGCTGGTGCGCAGCGATGGCTCCATCATCGGCACAGTCGGTGGTGGTATCGGTGAACATGAAGTTATCAAAGCTGCCCGGAAAATAATTGAACTCGGCCGGAGCCGCTTGCTCGATTTTTCTCTGGCCGGTGAGCAGGGACTAGATTCAACCGCCATCTGCGGAGGTCACTTTACGGTTTTTATCGGCTACTGGGGGCAAGCTGATGATGGTTCTCTGGCGGCAACCATAGCCACCTCCCTCAAAGAAAACCAACCCCAATGCCTGCGCGAAAGTCTACCACCCCCAAATAAACCCTCGAAAAGCCAGCGCAACCTGTTTAAGGTCACAGAAAGCCCCACAAACAAAACGCTTAACCTCCCCGTGCAAACCACAACCATTGACGGACAGGAGTTCTTAGTCTCCGAAATCACCCTGCCGCCGCAAATGGTTATCTTCGGTGGCGGCCATCTGGCTCTACCGCTGGCCGAGATGGCAATCTGGTGCCGCTTTGCGGTTACGGTTATCGACGACCGACCGGAGTTCTCGAGCCCACATCGATTTCCAAACGCCGACGAGGTTATAACCGCCCCGATGGAGAATGTCGGCAACCTCTACAAGCCTGGCCCCAACTCTTACTTAGTTCTTATCACCAGAGAACATAAACATGACTATATCCTCCTTAAACAACTGCTCGGCACTGAATATGCTTATCTTGGTATGATTGGCAGCAAACGCCGCACCAGCCAAATCAAGCAAAGATTGCTTGACGAGAGCTTCAACGCGGCTGAAATAGCCAAACTTTATTCACCAATAGGTCTTAAGATCGGAGCCCAGACCCCGGCTGAAATCGCCATCAGTATCATGGCTGAGATTATAGAAATAAGGCACAGAGTAAATATAAGGAGTTAAACAAATGAAAAAAGAACTGATCACTCTCAATATCAATGGCGACGACCACGAAATCGCGGTCTATCCCTGGCGCACCTTGAACGAGGTTTTGCGGGACCAGCTAAACCTGACCGGGACCAAACTCGGTTGCGGCACCGGCGACTGTGGGGCCTGTACGGTGCTCCTGGATGATCAGAGCGTCTCCTCCTGTCTGACCCTGGCGCTCGAAGCTGAAGGCCATAAGATAACAACCATCGAAGGATTGGCCCCGGAAGCGGTTGCCAACAGTGACCTTGAAAACTGCGAACTCGATCCGCTGCAGGAATCATTCATCGCCAAAGGTGCCATTCAGTGCGGTTTCTGCACCCCCGGCATGATCATGTCAAGTAAATTCCTCCTCAGCCATACCCCCAACCCGAGTGAAGCCGAGATTCGCGCTGGCATCTCCGGCAACCTCTGCCGCTGCACCGGCTACAACAAAATTGTCGATGGCATCGCCGATGCGGCGGAAAAGATTTCACCAAACAAGTAACAACACTTAAGTCTCAGAGGATAGCGGCGAACTTTACTTCGCTGTGAACGTAGTGAGGAAGTACTCTTGGGGTGCGCCCTCTGCAACCGGGGACAGAATTAAATTCTGTTCCCACACCGAGACATTTTGAGAAGGAGTAACACCTTGAGCTTACCACAATTCACTTTACTGGCACCGACTAGTCTACCTGAGGCCTGTGCCCTCCTGGAAAAACATCAGGGCAAAATCAAGACTAAAGCTGGCGGCACCGATATGATTGTGCGCCTTTCGCATCGAGCCGTCAAACCCGACTATCTGATGACCTTAAAAAAGATCCCGAACCTTGACGGCATCAGTTACAATATGGAGACCGGTCTTGAAATAGGCGCTCTGGCGCTCTTGCGCGAAGTCGAGATCAACCCTCTAATCCTTGAACATGCACAGATGCTGGCCCGCGCCGCTAATGCCACTGCCACCGTCCAGATCCGCAACATGGGCACGGTTATGGGCAATGTCTGCAACGCCTCACCTTCGGCCGACAACATCCCGACCCTGGTCGCCATGAATGCCCGGATTGTCGTATCTTCCGGCACCCAGGAAAGAGAAATTCCGATTGATGAATTCTTTCTTGGGCCCGGTCGCACCTCTCTACAGAACCATGAACTCGCCATCACCATCAAGGTGCCGACACTGGCTCCCAAAAGTGGCGTCAGCTACCAAAAAATTTCGGCGCGCTCCAAGGTCGATATTGCGGCCGTCAACATCGGCGCTATGGTCACCTTAAATGAAACCGAAGCCTGCCAGGCTGTACGCATCTCGATGGGCGCGGTCGGCCCGACCCCGTTACGGGCAACTCAGGCAGAGAGCTATCTTCTTGGCAAAAAGATTACAGATGAAACCCTGGCCGAAGCCGGTCGTCTTGCGGCCGAAGATGCTTCGCCAATCTCCGATGTCCGCGCCAGTCGGGAGTATCGTAAATTGATGGTTGAGGTTCTGACTACCAGAGCCCTGAAAGAAGCCGCTGGCTTCGCCAGTGGCCAATCGTCAGGCGTCAGTGGGCAGTAGAGTTAAGTTATAGAGGATAACAACGAACTTTGCTTCGCTGTGAACGTAGTCAGAAAGTACTCTTGAGGCACGCCCTCTACAACTGAGGACTGAACTAAAGTTCCCACATCGAGACAGTTCGAAGATATATCCAACAAAATTGACCAAAGCGGCGGACAGCGAACAACTGGCAGATTTTACTGCCGACTGACCACTGACCACTGCCGACTATAAAAAAAGGATTATTCCCATGAGCACAGATCATAACTTCTCCGTTGTTGGCAAAAGCCTGCCCCGTTCCGATGGTCGCATCAAAGCGGTAGGCGCGGCCCAGTTTGCTGATGATATCTTCCTACCCGGCATGCTCCACGGCAAACTCTTACGCAGCCCGGTGGCCCATGCCCTGATTAAAAACATCGACACCAGTGCGGCCGAAGCCCTGCCCGGTGTCAAATGTGTCATCACCGGCCAGGATATCCCGAAAATAAAATACGGCAACTGGCGCCTGATTCCGGAAAGCCAGGATGAATACGCCTTAGCCATTGACAAAGTGCGTTTCATCGGCGATGAAGTTGCCGCCGTTGCCGCCCTCGACAAAGACAGCGCCGAAGAGGCGATCCGTCTAATTAAGGTTGAATATGAAGAGTTGCCCGGGGCCTATTCGGTTGAAGAATCTCTGGTCGACGGCGCACCGGTAATCCATGACGAATATAAACAAGACGTTCCCAACATCAGTCTCGACCGCAAGATTGAGTATGGTGATCTCGATAAAGCCTTTGCCAAGGCCGACCTGATTTTAGACGATCACTTTACAGTCCACGCCGTAAGCCACGCCTACATGGAGCCCTGCTCCTGTATCGCCGAGTATGACCACGACGGCCGCCTAACAATCTGGACCTCAACCCAAACCCCCTACTTTGTCCAGTGCCTGCTGGCCTCAACCATGGAGATGCGCGAAAATGATATCCGCGTTATCAAACCTTTTGTCGGCGGCGCTTTTGGCGGCAAGATGGAGATGCGGCCCTGGGAATTCTGCTCAGCCTTCATGGCCCGCAAACTCGGCCGCCCGGTAAAAATCACGCTGACCCGGGAAGAGGAGTTCGCCGCTGGTCGCCGCCGCCACCCGATGCGGATTCATTCAAAAGTCGGCTTCAGTAAAGAGGGCATGCTCTTAGCCAAAGAGTTCAACGTCCATCTCGACGGCGGGGCTTATAACAGTATGGGCCCGACCGCTTGTTTTTTATGCGGAAATTTTGGCGCCATGCTCTACAACTACCCCAATTACCGCTACTACGGAGCCCATGTCTACACCAACAAACCGCCGTCCGGGGCGATGCGCGGCTTCGGCGCTCCCCAGGCCCTTTTTGTAGCTGAAACCCAGATGAATGTCGCAGCCGAAAAACTGGGTCTCGACCCGATTGATATACGCCTCATGAATGCCATGGAAAGCGGCGACGAGATTCCCGGGGTGGCAACAATCTCCAGCTGCGGTTTCAAGGAATCTCTGATCAAGGTTGCCGAAATAACCAACTGGCGCGAAAAACGCAAAAACCTGAAACCGGGCCAGGGCCTAGGCCTGGGCTGCTACAGTTTTATCTCCGGCGGTGTCTTTAACTGGTTTAACACCCAATATAATTTTACCCGAGCCGAAGTCCGCGCCTTTGCAGACGGCACTGTTCATCTGATGACCATGGCCTCCGATATCGGCCAAGGTTGCGATACGGTTTTGCGCCAGATTCTGGCCGAAGAGCTGGGCCTTAAAGTCTCCGATATCCGCCTGACCGCGGCCGATACCGCAGTTACCCCACAGGCCGATCTCGGTACTTGGGGCAGCCGCGTTACCCTGATGGCTGGTAACGCGGTCCGCAAAGCGGCCCAGGAGATCAAAGAGGAACTTTTCAAAATGGTCTCATTGAAATTCGATCTCAACGTCATCCATGATATGCGTTGCGGCAACGGTAAGATCTATCCCGCTAACCGACCAGATCGGGCCATCTCTTTTGGCGATGCCGTGAAAATGGCGCAACGGGCCAAACGGGGCGATCCGGTTATCGGCTACGGCTCTTACACGCCACGCAATAAAGGTCTGGTAACCCCGGCCTTCAGCTTTGGCGCCCAGGTTGCCGAATGTGAAGTCGATAAAGAAACCGGCGCCGTTGAGGTCAAATTTATGACCACAGCCCACGACTGCGGCACCCCGATCAACCCGATGTCGGTCGAGGGTCAGCTCGAAGGCTCGGTTCATATGGGCTTAGGTTACGCCTTGAGCGAACAGTTCATCATGAAGGAAGGCAAAACCCTGACCACCACCTTCCTGGACTATAAAATCCCTTGTGCCGAAGATATGCCTCCGGGGGTTTCGGTCCATATCGACACCTACGAACCCGACGGCCCCTTCGGTGCCAAAGAGGCCGGGGAAGGTCTGGTCTCACCCACGGCCCCGGCAATTGCCGATGCGGTCTACAACGCCACCGGCTACCGCTGCATGGATCTGCCGTTAACACCACAGAAAATACTAGCGGGCATGAAAAAGATCTAAACTAGCTGTCCAGTATATACTATTTTCAAACTATCTCGATGTGGGGACAGACCTCCAGTGAGGGCTTTCAAGCCCTAAGCGGGCTGAGTTCTGTCCCCCTCTATGAGGGCGAAGCGAAGTTCGACACCTTCTGCAGTAACTTGATTATGATGTCCTCATAAAACTTCCGAGCAAAATTGTTGTCGTGGAAAATTATAAAAAATGGGAAAAAAAACCGACAAAAAAGTCACCTCTAAAAACACACCAAGCTTGAAGATTATTCAACCCGGAGAACAGCCACCCTGTTTAAAGCCCGATTTTGGTTTCTGCCGTGGTTGTTTCGGCTGGCAGAACATGATCGATGCCGCTTTGAACGGCGAACCGGAATGGAAGAGTGCTCAAATCCACTGCTCCGAAACCGATTTGACGGTAACCTTTAAAAAAGAATAATCTCTCAATTACGTACTACCTTGAACTTCACAACCAAATGATTTAAGAAAACGAGCCAGGGCGGCCGTCAACGTAACCGCCACAACCATTCGGATAACCTGTAACACCGTACCCTGAGCTCCGATCGCGACAAAGAGCAGAACATCTTCAAAGAGGGAGTGATTTAAAGAAAGAAAGGTTATTATCAAGACCATTTCCCGTTGTGACAACTTCCCCTCCTTACCATATTTGATTATCATCCCGGCCCCGTAGGCGAGGCCCAAGGTCAAGCCGACGAGCAGGGGCAAAGCGCCAGCCCCGGAGATGCCGATTACTGAAACCACCCTTTCAAGACGCCGTGAAATCTTTTCAAGAACCTTAAGCTCTTCAAGAAATTGCATTACTACCATCAGAGGGATAACAATTAGGGCAATCTGCAAAACCTGACGTCCGGCTCCAAGCAACCCCTCACCAATAATCTGTAATAAACTACCAAAACCCATAATCAAACCCAGAAAAAGTTAAGGCTTGCGGCAAAAAAAAAGCCGGCAAAAAGACGTAAAACAACAAAGGGCCAGGCCTTGACCCCGGCCATCCGGCTGACTGCGGCTTCGATCGGCAAACTGTGCGACAACAACAAAAAGAGGGCAAATACCGTCATCTGCTTGCGGTTAAGCTGGAGTGGTGTAACTGCACCAATAGCCGCATAAAGATTTAGGACATTGCCCAACACTACCCCCATCACAGCTTCACCCGGAAGTCCTAAGAACTCCATCAAAGGACGAAAGAATCGGCCAATCATCCCCAAAACCGGGGTTTTTCCTAAAATCGTAATAACCAGATAAACCGGCACGATAATCAGCGCCAGACTCCGCGTTGTCTGTAGGCCACTTTTCAGGCCGCGCCCCAAAATCCCGTAAAACACTAAAAACTCCTCTCGCTAACCATGGTTTGAAAAACCCATCAACTATAGCTTAAAAAAAACTTGTGAAATAAGAACTGCCATGCTATGCCCCAAATCCGATTTTGCCAAAATCCGTAAAATTACTATAATCTGGGTCAATTTTAGTCCTTCTGTGGTTCATACTTCAAACCACAAATAAACACAAATCGAAAACGTTCAGCTCAAACAAGGATAAATATTTGTTCAAGGAGAGCAAACTCCGCTCGATAATCAAGTCACTATCATGGCGCCTGCTGGCGACCATGACAACCATCTTGATTGTCTATATTTTTGTCGGAGACACCAAAATCGCCTTCAGTATCGGCGGCATTGAAGTCTTTTTGAAAATGCTGATCTATTTTATCCATGAACGACTCTGGGAGAAGATTCGTTTCGGACGGCGGAAAATCAAGCCGCTGGTCATCTGGATTACCGGTTTAAGTCGCTCCGGGAAAAGCGGTATCGGCCGCTTACTGACAGAAAAATTACGGCACCAAGGCTATAAAGCCGAACATCTTGACGGCCATTCGATCCGTAATCTTTTCCCGGAAACAGGTTACAACCACAAGGAAGTAAATCGGCACATCAAAAGAGTCGGTTTTTTAGCCCGCAAACTGGAAGAGCAAGGGGTGGTTGTGGTCGCAACTTTCCTCTCCCCATACGCTGAGTCGCGAGAGTTTGTCCGGGAGCTTACAGCCCGCTATTTTGAGGTCTACATTTCAACTCCAGCTTCGGTCTGCGCAGCCCGTGACCAGAAAGGGGTTTACTCCAGAGCTGCTGCCGGAACTCTGGAAAACTTTCCTGGTGTTAACAGCGAATATGAGATTCCCAAACAGCCTGACCTCATCATCGACACCTCGGTAGCCAGCCAGGAAGAAGCAGCCACAATAATTTTTTCCACTATTAAGAAAAAGCTTTAAGGAGAACAACAATCTATGCAGAACCGCTATTCACTCTCGCATCTCGCCGAACTGGAGGCGGAAAGCATAGCTATCATGAGGGAGGTAGCTGCCGAATTTGCCAATCCGGTGATGCTTTACTCAATCGGTAAAGACTCTTCGGTAATGGTGCGGCTGGCACAAAAAGCTTTTGCGCCCGGCAAGATCCCTTTCCCTTTAATGCATATCGATTCACAGTGGAAATTTCGAGAAATGATCAGTTTCCGTGATAATTTCTGTCGAGAACATGAGATTAATCTGATTATCCACTTCAATGAAGAGGGTCAGCGCCAGGGGATCGGCCCGTTCTCCCACGGCAGTAAGGTGCATACCGATATCATGAAAACCCAGGCGCTGCTCGGGGGACTCGACAAATATGGTTTTGATGCCGCCTTTGGCGGGGCCCGGCGCGACGAAGAGAAATCACGGGCCAAGGAGCGCATCTTCTCTTTTCGTGACCAATTTCATCAGTGGGATCCCAAAAATCAACGGCCCGAACTCTGGAGTGTCTACAATACAAAAGTTAACCAGGGCGAAAGTATCCGGGTATTTCCCATCTCTAACTGGACCGAACTCGACGTCTGGCAATATCTCAGACTCGAGAAAATTCCCATCGTGCCCCTCTATTTTGCGGCTCAAAGAAAGGTGGTTGAACAAAACTGCAATCTGATCCTGGTTGATGATGAGCGCATGCCGGCTCAACTCAGAGAGCAGGCGGAAACCAAGATGGTACGTTTTCGCACCTTAGGCTGTTATCCACTGACCGGAGCGGTTGAATCAGAAGCTGACACGATTGAAAAAATTGTTGCGGAGATGATGACCACAAGCAAAAGCGAACGTACCACCCGGGTCATCGACTTTGACCAAGAAGGCTCGATGGAGCAGAAAAAACGGGAGGGCTATTTCTAATGGATATTAATGAGTTCCTCAATCGTGACGAGCAAAAAGATCTACTGCGCCTGCTGACAGCAGGGGCGGTCGATGACGGCAAGTCAACCCTGATCGGACGCCTGCTCTATGACAGTAAACTCCTTTACGAAGATCAGTTGGCAGCTCTGGAGAGAGACAGTAAACGGGTCGGCAGTGTCGCTGGTGAGATCGATTATGCCCTGCTCCTGGACGGCTTGCAGGCTGAGCGCGAGCAAGGCATTACGATTGATGTCGCCTATCGCTATTTTGCCACGGCTAAACGTAAATTCATTATTGCCGACACCCCGGGCCATGAGCAGTATACGCGCAATATGGTTACGGGTGCCTCGACCGCCAACCTCGCAATTGTCCTGGTTGACGCTCGGACCGGAGTTATCAACCAGACCCGACGCCACACCTTCCTGATCTCGCTACTCGGCATCAAACATGTAATTCTCGCCGTCAACAAGATGGATCTGGTCGACTACCAGGAATCAATTTTTAACGATATCTGTCAGGAGTACCGCGATTTTGTTACCCGCCTGAAAATTCCCGACCTCCACTTCATCCCATTGTCAGCCTTAAAAGGCGACAATGTCGTGGAAAAATCACAAAACATGAAGTGGTATACGGGCCAACCCCTGCTTGAGATCCTGGAAACCGTTTACGTTACCTCAGATCGAAATTTTATCGATTTTCGTTACCCGGTACAATATGTACTGCGGCCGGATGCTGAGTTTCGCGGCTTTGCCGGTACCGTGGCCTCGGGAGTTGTCCGGCCCGGCGATGATATCCTGGTGCTACCGTCAAGAAAAAAATCAAAGGTCAAAACCATCTCAACCTACGATGGCAACCTAAAAGAGGCTTTTCCACCCCAGTCGGTGGCTCTGACTTTAGAGGATGAGATTGATATTAGTCGGGGAGATATGCTGGTGCACCCCAACAACCTGCCGCGGACAGCCCGAACCTTTGAGGCGATGCTGGTCTGGATGGATGAAAAACCGATGCTAAAAAGCACCGCTTTTTTCCTCAAACATACAACCCGGACAACCCGGGCCACCATTGATCGAATCAGATATCGAACAGATGTCAATACGTTACGTAAAAATGAAGCCACCAGCCTGGCTTTAAACGAAATCGGCCGGGTTACGATAACTTGCGGGCAACCTCTCTTTTTTGACCCCTATATGAAAAACCATACAACCGGCAGCTTTATAATGATCGACCCGGTCACCAATTTTACCGCCGCCGTCGGCATGATTATCGACCGGCCATCAGTAGATGATAAAGCAAAAGAAGAAACCGTGGATCAGGCGGGAGCAAACAGGGAAGATGGGAGCCGTAAAGAGGCGACTCTAAAGAAGATCATAACTGATCAACTTATTAAACATGAGGGTCTCAAACTAAAGCCCTACCACTGCTCGGCCGGCAAGTTGACGATTGGCGTAGGCCGTAATCTTGAGGAAAGGGGCATCTCCGAAGATGAAGCCCTCTATCTGCTTAATAATGATATTAGCGAATGTATTGCGGACTTGAAAAAACTTTTTGCCGATGTTAACGAATTCACAACCCTCCCAGAGGGCGTACAAAGAGTTCTGATAGATATGCGTTTCAACCTCGGAGGTTCCGGTTTCAGAGGTTTCAAAAAGATGATCAAAGCGATCAAAGAAAAAAACTTTGCTCGGGCCGCCTTAGAAATGCAGGATTCAAAATGGTTCGATCAGGTTGGAGACCGGGGCATAACGCTGGTCTCTATGATGAAAATGTATTAGTTAATTTTTCTTGGGGTTCTTTATAACCCCTTTTTTGCCACAGACACACACTGACAAAGGCAGACAAAACACTTTAACGTCTGTATGTGTCTGTGTATATCTGTGGCAAATATCAGGAGAAATAGATGCCTGAATTACCTGAAGTCGAAACCGTGGCAACCGCCTTGCGCTCACACCTGCCGGGCCGAAAGGTTACCGGGGTCACAACGCGCTGTGAAAAATTGCGCCGGCCCATGCCAGTTAAAGCTTTACAAAACCTGATCAATGTAACTATACGTGGAGTTCGGCGACGGGCTAAATATCTACTTATCGATATGAATTGTGGCCAAACCCTGGTAATCCATCTGGGAATGACCGGCACCCTGCGTCTAACCGACAAAGATGATGCGGCCAAACGCCATGATCATCTCGACCTGCAACTTGACAATGGAGAGTGTTTACGTTTTCGCGACCCGCGTAAATTTGGCCTGGTAATGGTGGTTAAACCGAATGAACTAGGTGAGATCAAAGAGCTCGGGAAACTGGCCCCGGAACCTTTGAGCGAAGAATTTTCAAGCGACTACTTTTACCGTCTCAGCCGCAAGCGCACGACCCCAGTTAAAAATTTTATCATGGATCAACGCCGGGTTGTCGGGGTTGGTAATATCTACGCCAGCGAAAGCCTTTTTAGAACCAATATTCGACCGACTACAACGGTTGGCCGTCTCGGCCTGAAACGCTGTAGTCAGCTGGTTAAAACCATCAAAGAGGTTTTGAATGAGGCCATTGCTACCGGCGGTACCACAATCTCCGATTTTCATGGAGTAGACGGCAGCGAAGGAGCCTTTGTCCGTAAACTTCAGGTCTATGGCCGCACCGGAAAACCCTGCGTCAAATGTCAAGAACCCATAAAAAAGATTATTATTGGGGGAAGGTCGACCTTTTATTGCCCAAAATGCCAGAAAAGGTAACCCATTATAAGTAAGGCACATAGGCTCAAAGTGCTTTGGTTTTTACTTTGTGCCTTCAGACTTTGTGCCTTTGTGCCTTAAAAAATATGGAGGTTTTATTATGAGCAGATCATTTTGTCCCGTCCAGGAAGAGAGTGCCTTAATTATTGTTGATTATCAGGATGTCGTTCTCCAGACCTTTGCGCCAACAATTCGCGAGCAGCTCCACAAACAGACAATTCTGACAATTCGCATGGCTCAGCAACTGAAGCTGCCAATTATCGTCTTTGAACAGTATCCCCAAGGCTTGGGCACCACTAATGAAGAGGTTAAGACCGTCTTAGGTGATGACTATCAACCCATTGCCAAAAAGGTCTTTTCCGGGGCTGGATTGATTAGCGACCGACTCGAAAAACTTGGCCGCCGACAAATTCTGATCATCGGCATTGAAACCCATATCTGTGTCATGCAGACTGCCGTCGACCTGCTTGATATCGGCTACTCTATCTTCCTTTTAAGTGATGTCGTCGGCTCCCGCTACAGCCACGACTGGAAGGCTGGCTGTGACCTTATTACCCGTGCCGGAGGTTGGTCAATAACCCTACAGACTGTCCTTTACAACTATCTGAACGCAGCTCAAGGGCCAGATTTTAAAGCTATGCTGCCTTTCCTTAAGGGCTAGTTATCAGACACTCTGACTACTGTCACGCCTGACCATATTCAGCAGCCAGAGTCCCGGCAGGGCGATAATTGTACAGAAGATAAAAAATGAGCTCCAGCCCAAAGCCGACACCATAAACCCGGTCGGAGCTGAAGCCAGGACCCGAGGAATTCCCATCAAACTTGTGAGCAGGGCATATTGGGTAGCCGTAAATTTTTTATTGGTCAGGCTGGCCATATAGGCAACATAGGCCGCCGTTCCCATGCCACTGCTCAAGTTTTCAAAGGCAATCACCCCGGCCAACAAGGAAAGATTGGCCCCGACATGGGCGAGCAAAGCAAAACCGGCAGTCGAAAACGCCTGCAAGATACCAAAGCTCCAGAGAGATCGATAGAGACCGATCCTCAGCATCAGAATCCCGCCCAGTAAACCACCGCCGATCGTCGCCCAGAAACCAAAGAGTTTAACGACCGTGCCAATCTCGGTTTTTGTAAAACCAATTTCAAGATAGAAAGGCATTGTCATAGCCGAGGCCATCTGGTCACCAATCTTATAAAAAAGAATAAAAGCGAGCAGTAACAAAGCTCCCCGACGACTGAAATAATCAACAAAAGGACCGACTACGGCTTCTTTGAAGGTCGTTGGCGTACCCTGCGATTGCTCCGGTTCACGACAACAGCAGGTCGTTATCACGCCAACCAGCATTGTCGCCGCCAGAATCAAATAAACCGAACGATAGGAGAGATGATCGGCCATAATCAGGCCCCCGCTGCCAGCCACCAGCATCCCGATTCGGTAACCATTGACATATAGAGAAGAGCCCAGGCCCAGTTCTAAATCAGAAAGATCTTCACGCCGGTAAGCATCGACAACAATATCCTGAGAGGCGGAGAAAAAGGTTACCAGAAAAGCGACCAGAGCCACCAGCCCCGGGCTGGCCAGTGGATTAGTCAACCCGAGAGCCACGATTGCCAGAATCAAGAACATCTGTAAAAGCAGCATCCAGCCCCGCCGACGCCCGAAAAAAGGCAAGGTGAAACGGTCCAAGACCGGAGCCCAGAGAAATTTCAGGGTATAGGGCAAACCGACCAACGAAAAGAGCCCGATAACCTTAATATCAACGCCAACATCCTTCATCCAAGCCTGCAGAACCGAGATCGTCAAGAGCAGGGGAACTCCGCAGGCAAAACCCATAAGCAGAGCGACTAACATTCGCGGTGAATAAATTGCCCGCCAGAAATCTTTCAAAATCAAGCCTCCAATCCAGCCCTCAAGGTAAAGGGAACTAAATATTTAATCGTGTAAAACAAGGCGCGGATATAACATTAAAGCGTATTGTAGTCCAGCTCTTGAGATTAAGTTACAGCGGATAGCGACGAACCTTGCTATTGCCCAGTTCTTTTAGTTTGCTTTACTAGATACTTATGATAAGAACTTAAAATCATCGAAACAGGTAAGTGAAAAAAATGACCCACATTGAGAACCAAGCAACATGACTGATATGCTGGTCAAATTATACGATTTGCCGGAGATAGAACCCCGGATCAAAACTTTGAACGATCTCAGCATCCAAATTCGTACTGCCCAAGCATACGAAAAATACGACGTCATCGAATGGGTTCGAAAGTTCTTCGGTAAACACTGGGTCAGTGAATGTGATGTTGCCTTCAGCCATCAACCTGTTTCCTGCTTCATCGCGACCGAGAGTGGAAAAATCATTGGATTTTCCTGTTACGACACTACGCACAAGAATTTCTTTGGCCCCATAGGGGTTGCCGAGAGAAAACGGGGCCACGGAATCGGTAAAGCCTTGCTCCTCTCATGCCTCTACGCAATGGCGGCGAACGGCTATGCCTATGCCATTATCGGTGGGACTGAATCCACCGATTTCTACACAAAGACAGTAAGGGCGACCATCATAAAGGGCTCCTCTCCCGGGATTTATCGTGACCGATTAACAAACAAATCACAGTAACTAAGCCAACCTCTACTAAACAAACAATTGAAGGATATAATAAACAATGAATAAAGATAACAATAAAAACAAAGATCTGGCCGTGGTGCTGGTGGTCGGTAAAGATCGGAGCGGGATTGTCGCTCAAATCTCAGACTTCCTCTGGAAAGAAGAGATCAATATCGAGGATATTTCGCAGAAAATCATGCAGGGCATCTTTGTCATGGCGATGCTGGTCGATCTTGCCGGCGCCCGTAGCGATCTCGGGGTTCTGTCGCCAAAATTTGAAAAACTGGGCGAAAAGATCGGCCTCTCGATCCAGATTCAGCATCATCAGATATTTGAAGCGATGCACCGGGTATGAATATGGCTTCGAAAAATTTCCACCTACGTCGTTCCGCTTCAATATTCGCCTCTGCGACGTACTACTCGTACGCCTCATTCCTCAAGTCTAGCGCACCTCGTATCTGAACATTTTACTTTGCCATATCAACAGAATTATCATGAGTAATAACCTAACTTCATTAAAGATCGGCGAAGTTGAAATTTTCTGGCTTGACGGTGGTCAGATCAGACTTGATGGCGGGCCGATGTTTGGACCCATACCCAAGATTCTCTGGTCGCAACGGGTCGAGGTCGGCGAGGATAACTGTATCGCTATCGACAATGCGGCGCTGTTGCTCTTGACCCCGTCGGCAAAGATTGTCATCGATACCGGCATCGGCAACAAGCTGATGGCCAAACAAGATGAATATTTCCAGGTGCAGAAACCGTGGCGTCTGCCCGAAAGCCTTAAACAACTGGGACTGACCACCAAAGATATCGACATCGTGATCCCAACTCATGCCGATTTCGACCATGCTGGCGGCATCGTCAGCTATGATGCCACGGGAAAATCTTTTCTGACCTTTCCCCAGGCCCGCCACATCTTGCAGAAAAAAGAGTGGGAGGTTATTAAAAACCCCGACCACCGTTCCGCCTCCTCGTACTGGCCGGAAAATTTCAGCGGCTTGGTTGAAGGGGAAAACCTGGAAATTATCGATGGCGATCTCCAAGTTACCCCGGAAGTAAAAATCTTTCTTACCGGCGGCCATACCATCGGCCACCAGGCGGTTGAAATTATCTCACAAGGTGAAACGGCAGTTCATTTAGGCGACCTGTTGCCCTCAACAAACCATCTCCACCCTCTATGGGTCATCGCCTACGACGACTATCCCATGGAGGTTATCGCCCTAAAAGAACGCCTTCTGCCCGAATACGCCCGCCGTAAGGCATGGATTCTCTTCTACCACGAAACCGCAACCCTGGCTGGTCGGGCAACCTTAAGCAAAAACCTGGAAGACATCGAATTCAGCGAAACGCTGCAGGCGAGTGAAGGGTGAAGACGGAATTTTCATCCTTCATCCTTCACCCCTCATCCTTTAATTTGGAATAGGACTTACAATGCCGTTAAATGTATCCCTTGAAGAGATTTATGAGACCTATCGAATGACCGAAAAGGAGCATTTTGATATCCGGGCTGTGACCTTAGGTATCAATCTGCTGCCCTGTACCTCGGACAATTTTTCCACACTCTGCAACCGGGTTGAAAAAAAGATTGTTACGACTGCCCGCCAGTTTGTCAAAAGAGCGGAAAAAATGGATGCCCGTTTCGGCATTCCGATCATCAATAAACGCCTGACCATTACCCCGGCCTCTCTGGTCCTCTCGGGAGCTCTGACCGGAGCTGCGGCTGAAGATCATAAACGGGTAGTCGACTTTGCCAAACTGCTGGATCACTGCGCTCAAGAGGTCGGCGTCGATTTTCTCGGCGGTTTCGGAGCCTTGTCGGAAAAAGGGCTGACCTATGCCGACCAGACCCTGATCGATGCGATCCCCGAAGCCCTTGGTTCAACCGAAAAAATCTGCGGTTTCATCAATCTGGCGAGCAGTAAAGCCGGCATCAACATGCGTGGCGTAGCAAAAATTGGCGGGACCATCAGAGATCTGGCCTTCAACAGTGAAAATGCGATCGGGGCCGCAAAATTTGTCGTTTTCGCTAATGCTGTCAGCGACAATCCCTTTATGGCAGGTGGCTTTCACGGGGTTCAGGAAGCTGATAATGTTCTAAATGTCGGGATCTCCGGACCTGGAGTTGTGCGCCGCGCGGTGGAGGCCGCCCCCCGCGATCTGCCTCTGGATGAGATCGCTGAGATCATCAAAAAAACAGCTTTCAAGATTACCCGGGCCGGGGAATTAATCGGCCAGGAGCTGGCTCGTGACTTAGGGGTTCGTTTCGGCTCACTTGATCTCTCGCTGGCTCCGACAACCGCTGTCGGTGACAGTGTCGGCCGTATTCTTGAGGCGATGGGCCTGGAAAGGGTGGGGACTCATGGTTCAACTGCAGCTTTAGCCCTGCTCACAGATGCTATTAAAAAAGGAGGTCTTATGGCCTCCAGCCATATCGGAGGGTTGAGCGGTGCCTTTGTTCCGGTAAGCGAAGATGTCGGGCTCTCCGAAGCAGTCAAAATTGGAGCTCTGACAATTGACAAACTGGAAGCGATGACCACCGTCTGTTCGGTCGGACTGGATATGATTCCGGTACCCGGCGACACTAAAACCACAACGATTTCGGCAATTATCGCCGACGAGCTCGCAATCGGCATAATGAACAATAAGACCACAGCCGTGCGCCTGATCCCGGTACCCGGCAAAAAGGCCGGCGAGATGATTTCCTGGGGAGGACTTCTCGGTGAAGGTTATATCGTTTCTCTGCATAAAGAAAGCAGCGACTACTTCATCTGGCGTAAGGGGCAAATCCCGGCTCCGGTAACCAGCTTTAGAAATTGAAGACAAAGGAAAACCCAATTAAGCGGCTGAGGTTAATGTGTACTTTGCTTCGCCCTCTTAAATGGGGTCATTTCTTGACAATGGCTGTTGGCAGCACTTCGGCTAACCCGATTATCTCGACACGCCATCGTCAAGAATTGACCCCGCCCGAGATAGAGTGAGATTTTTGACGCGGTTTTTGTTCGAACTGTCTCGGCTGGGGTCATTTCTTGACACTTGGCGGCCGTGAGATTCGTACAAAACCTAAATGTTAACCCGCCATTTGTCAAGATGTGACCCCGTTAGTAAGGGCGAAGCAAAATTCACTCTAATTTTAGTCTCTTAACTGGTATTGTGGGCAAATTTAGCATTAGGGATAATTATGATTAAAAATAATAACGGCCGGGATCAGTATCTGATTGATGATTTCAAGCTCGAAGAGAGCTGGCGGATGTTTAAGATCATGGCCGAATTTGTCGAAGGGTTTGAACAGCTCAACAACATTGGGCCGGCGGTATCGGTTTTTGGTTCGGCCCGCACCAGCCCGGAACATCAGGACTACCGTCAGGCGGTCTACCTTGGCAATTTGTTGGCCAAATCTGATATTACAGTAATTACCGGCGGTGGGCCCGGCAT
The DNA here is from genome assembly GCA_964457755.1 of uncultured Thermodesulfobacteriota bacterium. Taxonomy (GTDB): domain Bacteria; phylum Desulfobacterota; class Anaeroferrophillalia; order Anaeroferrophillales; family Tharpellaceae; genus Tharpella. The sequence continues at coordinate 23,725 of CAYWGC010000036.1, forward strand.
TATGGAGGCCGCCAACCGGGGAGCCAAGGAGGCGGGTGGCCGCTCAATTGGTCTCAATATTACCCTGCCGATGGAACAAAAGCCAAATGATTATGCAACCAAGCTGGTATCTTTCAAATATTTCTTCGTCCGCAAGGTAATGCTAATCAAATATGCCCGCGCCTTTGTTGTCTTCCCCGGCGGTTTCGGCACACTGGATGAGATGTTTGAGGCTATGACCCTGATTCAGACCAACAAGATCAAACCCTTTCCGATTATCCTCTACGGTTCTCACTTCTGGCGCAACCTGAGTGACTGGTTCCACGACGATCTGGTCAGCACCGGCCTTGTCGCCGAAAAAGATCTTGATCTCTTTACCATTTGCGATGATGTTGAAGAGGTGGTCTCCCTGATCAAAGAGTGCTTGCAAGATGAGCCCGATTACGAGTTTAAGTAAATCAAATCCCCCACGAACAGCGCTTGACACAACCCTGTTTAGATCGTATGAGCATATTAATTTTCACCTAGCCATCCCGTAACTTTTTACACCCCAAAGGAAGTGCTCTTTGGGGTGCGAATGCATTAATTCTTGACAAATGGGAAATTAATGGCTATATTATGATCATATGAGCGAAAAGAGAGAAGGAAAAAGATGCCGCGACCGAAAAAGACGAGAATGGTTTCAGCCTACCCGACAATTGCTGCTTTTGTTCCCGAAGGGGTAGCTATAAGGGGTGAGGTTTTCATGTCAGTAGAAGAACTCGAAGCCATCAGGCTGAGTGATTTCGAACATATGGATCAAGAGGCTGCGGCAAAAATGATGAACATCTCTCGACATACTTACGGAAGAATTCTTACAAATGCCCGTTCAACTGTAGCCCAAGCCCTGATAACCGGAGAAATTCTCAGGATTGAGGGCGGCAACTATGAATTACGCGGCTCGGGCGGTAGCCACCGACATCGGGGTGGCAGAGAAGTGAGAAACGGCGGACGAGGCCGTCGCCGCTAATAAACAGGTAAAAAGGAGGTATAATTATGCCAGGATTAAACGGAACCGGCCCGAATGGGGCTGGCCCCATGACCGGTGGTGCCCGAGGACTCTGCAATCCAGCTAGTCCCGATTACAGCCCCGGCATGAACAGAGGCAACAATCAAGGTAGAGGCGTCGGTTATGGACGCGGCTTTCGCGGTGCCGGTATAGGTCGGGGTGCTGGCTATGGTCGCAATTATGGCTGGTATCCACCAACTGTAGCCGGCAACGTGACGGAAAACCGGACCACGGAAATCTCAAACTTAAAAAATGAGGCTTCATCTCTGCAGCAATCGCTGGAGGCAATCAAGCAAAGGATTGCTGATTTGGAAGCAGAGACCTCTAAATAGCTTCGCACCCAGCACGGCTATTTTGCCGTGTGGTTGAACCGGAAACAGAGAGGTTTTCCCGACAAGGCACAAAGAGTTCAAACAATCCAATTATTTTATAGTTTCTCTTTGTGTCTTAGCGGGTGATAAAAGTAAGTTGTAACTGTTCAGCGTAAGTAGAGAAGTACCTTAATAGTAATGAAATTCAGCAAATTCTGGGGACATAACCTGATTCTCCGAAGGAAATCGGGATTGTGTACCCTAAATTTACGGGTTAGCTGAATAGTTACAGTGATTTTTTAATTTAAAACAATTATAAGTTTTCGGTAAAGCACTACTGAAGAATAAGTTTATGCTCCATCAAAGAAACTTGCCTGATTTTTGCGTCAATTACTTTCTGTTCACCAAAAAGGTTTTCCAATACAACTTTTTCACCTTCCGGTTTAACGATAAAAACTCCTTCCATAAGCAAGGTTTCATGATCATCCCGTTTAATATAAGCATTCATTTCACACATCAGCTGCCATCTCCTCATTAATTAAAGGAATCAGGTTATCGATCAAGACCGGCAAATGATCTTTCTGAATGCCGACCACGGTCAGATTCTCCTGAGTTAAAGGAATAAGAATTTTTCTGGCCGGACAGGCGGCTATGGCTGAAGCCATAGCCGGCGTTAATTCACCCATCATGGCATGCGCCATAACCACGGAAATCGTGCCAATCACGATTGCAACCCGATCCACCGAACGAACAATCGCATTCTCCCCGGTAGCCCCGCGATTAGCCCGGGCCTTCATCATTGCCGCGGTCGCAATCGCATTAGTCCCTAAAGCCCAGATTTCAATCTTTTCACCATATTCATCTTTCAGGCGCCGGATAATCGCACTGCCGATCCCGCCCCCCTGCCCATCAACTACTGCAACCCGCATAGAGAAACCTCAATATTTGCCAAGTTTAATTTCACCCATATTATTCCAGAGCCAGTCTTTTCGCAATAAAAAATATTTTTAATGCTTATAATTAAGCTTCGTGCGTGGCTTTGCCCCTTGACAAGTTGATTTTCAGTATTATTTTACCTGAAGCCACATAAAACTGGTGGTTATATGGTTCGTTGAAACTGAGTCCATATTTTTAACCCTTACTTTGAAGGATCTATAATGAGCGATAATTGTGCAGATGGGGCGACCTGCGGTAGTTGCAGCAGTTCCGAAAGTTGTTCAGCCGAAGATAAACAGAAACAGGAAGAAGAGGTTTTACAATCTCGGCTCTCCCATATTAAACACCGCATAGTCGTCATGAGCGGCAAAGGTGGGGTTGGCAAAAGTACAGTTGCTGTCAGCTTGGCCGTCTGCCTGGCGCGTCAGGGCCATAAAGTCGGACTGCTTGATGCCGATATTCATGGCCCCAACCTGCCGAAGATGCTGGGCCTCGAAAGTAAACGCCTGCAGGCTACTGAAGGTGGGATTGTTCCAGAACCGGTTATGGATAATCTTTCAGTGGTTTCAATGGCTTTTCTACTCGACAACCCCGATAATCCCGTAGTCTGGCGCGGGCCTTTAAAACATACTGTTATCCGCCAGTTCGTCGCCGATGTTCAATGGGGCGAACTTGACTTTTTGATTATTGATTTGCCGCCGGGAACCGGCGATGAACCTTTGAGTGTCGCCCAGGTCGTAAAACCGATGGACGGCAGTGTGATTGTTACCACCCCCCAGGATGTCGCATTGTTAGATTCCCGCAAATCGGTGGTTTTCAGCCAACAAATTGAGGTCCCGGTTTTAGGTATAGTTGAAAATATGAGCGGCTTTAACTGTCCGCACTGCAACGCCGTTATCGACCTCTTCAAACAGGGCGGCGGCCGCAAAGCAGCTGAGGATCTCAAGGTTCCATTTTTAGGAGCGGTCCCTCTCGACCCTCAGGTTGTCGTTCAGGGCGATGCCGGCAAACCTTTTGTCGATACCTTCCCGGAAACAGCCGCAGCCAAGGCTTTCACTGAGATCACTGCCAAGGTAGAAGCCGCAGTAAAATAAAAAAATCACAGCAAATTGTTGTTTTTTTCAAGAAAAGGGCTTATACTAGAGAGAGTTAATTTTTACAAAGGGATATTGTAGAAAAAAATTCTCGGTCGCAAACTACACAGGAGGAAACTTGATGGAAACACTGGAATGTATTGCCCAACGACGTAGTGTTAGAAAATTTACCGGCGAAGAGGTCAGCAACGAGCAACTCAAAGAGCTCATGCAGGCCGCTCGCTTAGCTCCTTCTTGGGCTAACACCCAGTGCTGGGAGTTTGTGATTGTCCGCGATGCTGCGATCAAAGAGAAACTTGCGGCAACCCTGCCTGAAGGCAACCCGGCCCGTAAAGCGGCTTTAAGTGCACCGGTTCTTCTGGTTGCTTGCGGCAAACTCGGCACCTCCGGTTTTTATAAAGGAGCGGTTGCGACCAGCAAAGGCGACAACTGGTACCTCTATGATGTTGGTCTTGCGACCCAGAATATCTCCCTCGCAGCCCACGCCATGGGTTTAGGTTCAGTAATTCTGGGACTTTTTGATGCTGATGCCGCTGGCAAGATTCTCAACCTGCCCGATTCGGTCAAAGTTGTCTCAATGATGCCTCTCGGGGTTCCAGTCAAAAAAGATGGTAAAGCTCCGGCTCGCAAACCGTTGTGTGAATTTATTTTCAGTAACCGATACGAGGAAGCCTGGGTCTCCGGTGACGATCAGAATCTCTGTTTCATCGAAGAAGGCATGTAGTAAATAACGTATAAATGGTCACTTCCGACCAGCTCGAAAAAAAGCACCGCTATGATAGCGGGGCTTTTTTTCGGCAACAAAAGTTAGCCAACCATAAGAACATCAGGAGAAACAAACAATGAGAAAAATTGCATTAGCGGCCGATGACATGCTCGGCCTCGAGGGTGAGATGAGCATGCATTTTGGCCGCTGCCCCTCATATCTCGTGGCCCAGGTTGAAGATGATGGCAACATTACTGCCACCGAGGTCGTCGAAAATCCCTATTTCAAACAACATACCCCAGGCGAGGTTCCACGTTTTATTAGTTCCATTGAGGTTAATATAATGATTGCTGGCGGCATGGGTCCGAAAGCGATTGATATGTTTAACAACTTCGGCATCGAAGTGGTCACCGGCGTCGGCGGCCAGGTCGGCAATGTCTTGAAGGCTTATCTCAATGGTGAAATCTCCGGCGCCGCCGGTTGCAATCACGATCATGGAGGACTTTAAATTATGAAAATTGCTATCAGTGTTACCAAAGCTGGCGCCGAAGCCAACCTTGAGATGCGTTTTGGCCGCTGTCCCTATTTTGCAGTCTACGACAGCGAAAGCAAAGAGTACGAATGGTTTGAAAACAGTGGCATTAAAGCCGCATCAGGAGCCGGAACCGGCGCCGCCCAGGCCCTGCTTGACCGCAAGGTTGAAGTCGTAATTAGCGGCCAATACGGTCCCAAAGCGTCTCAGGTTTTAGGCACGGCCAATATCAAAATGCTGCTTGGGGCACCCGAAATGCCCATCGCTGAGGTCATCAGCAAATGGCAAGCGGGCGAGTTCAAAGAGTATGCTATCCAAAAGTTTTAACAGTTTTTGCGAATAGGTTGATAGATTACAGACCTCCAGTGAAAACATAGATAAAGGAGGAAGTCATGCCAGGATTAAATGGAAAAGGACCGCAAAATGAAGGTCCGATGAGTGGTCGCGGGCTGGGCAATTGTCGCCCGGCAAACAGTGATGAAAAACAAAATGATCAACTGAGAAAAGTCGATCCCGACAATCTTGAACCGACGGCACCGCAAAGTGGTGAGCAGGTGGTTTACGGTCGCGGTCAAGGAGGCTTGCCTCGAGGCGGTGGTGGTGGCCAGGGTTTAGGCCGCGGCCGGGGAGGCGGCGGCCAGGGACGGGGACGAGCTTAAAAAAGTTCTAACCTAAGTAATTTAACGGATCGCCAAAAAAACCAATAAACGCAAAGTAACTATTCAACCAACCCACCGTAAAGTTGCAATTAACAACGCCGAACATCGCTTCGCCCTCATAAACGGGGTCACCACCACCCCAAGGGTGCTTCCTCGCTACGCTCACAGCGAAGGCCGGGGTGCTGACGCACCTTTTACCAACAATGCCCCCAATCCCGGCAGTTTGAGGGCGACGGCTGAATAGTTATAAAGTAAATTCTTATTCTCTACTATTTTAAAGGCAGTAAAATATGATTATCGCAATTGCCAGCGGTAAAGGCGGAACCGGCAAGACCACCATCGCCACCAATCTGGCGTTGGTGGCACCGGCCGCTCAATACCTTGACTGTGATGTTGAAGAACCTAATGGCCATCTCTTTCTCAAACCCGAGATCAAAGAAAGATATGATGCCACCATGCCAATCCCAAAAATCGACGAAGAGCTCTGCACTCACTGCGGCCAATGCGCCGAAGCCTGCGAATTTAATGCGCTGGCTGTCATTGGCGAAAAGGTAATGGTTTTTTCCGAGCTTTGTCACGGTTGCGGAGCCTGTACCTTCATCTGCCCGGAAAAGGCGATCAGTGAAACCAACAAAATCGTCGGCCGGCTGGAGATCGGCAAGGCCCAAACGGTTAGCGAAGAGAAACTTATTTTTGGCCATGGTATATCGAATATCGGCAACCCACTCTCCCCGCCAATCATCAAAAAAGTCAAAAAACTGGTTAATAAAGAGTGTTTCACAATTTTAGATGCACCACCTGGAACCTCATGCCCTATGGTTCAAACGCTAATGGGTTGCGACTATTGCCTGTTTGTCACGGAACCGACGCCGTTCGGCCTCAACGACCTTGAGTTAGCCGTTGGCGTCGCCCGCCAGCTTGAAATCCCCTGCGGCATCCTGATCAACCGAGCTGACAGTGGCGATGACCAGATTCAAAAATATTGCCAACGTGAAGCGATCCCGATTCTCATGGAGATCCCCTTTGATCGTGACCTCGCTTTCGCTTATTCAAATGGTGAAGCTGCGGTTATCAATAGTGAAAGTTTAAGGAAAGATTTTAAGGATCTGCATAAAAAAATTGTCGCGGGGGTAAATAAATGAAGGAACTAACAATTATCAGCGGCAAAGGCGGCACCGGCAAAACCACGGTGACCGCCGCCTTCGCGACTCTGGCAAAAAATACGATTCTCTCAGATTGCGATGTTGATGCTGCCGATCTCCATCTGATCCTGTCCCCGACCGAGATCTCCAGTGCCGATTTTATCGGCGGCCGGGGCCCCCAGCTGGACAGCGAAAAATGTACGCGTTGTGGTGAGTGTCAACGTCTATGCCGCTTTGATGCGATTGAATTTTCAGAAGAATCGGGTTATGTGATTAATGAGTTCGCTTGCGACTGTTGTGGACTCTGTGCCCTGGCCTGCCCCGAAAAAGCGATCACCATGGCTGACACCATCAACGGCCGTTGGTTTATATCTGCAACCCGAGCCGGTAAGATGGTTCATGCCCGCTTGGGCATCGGTGAAGATAACTCCGGCAAACTGGTTACCTTAGTGCGCCAGCAAGGTAAACTTTTGGCAAAAAACGAAGCTCGGAAACTGCTCATCAATGACGGCCCTCCGGGAATTGGCTGTCCGGTCACGGCCGCCATAACCGGCGTCGATCTGGTTCTGATCGTCACCGAACCAACCCTCTCCGGGATGCATGATATGGAGCGCGTCCATGGTCTCTGCCGCCATTTCGACATTCCAGCCTTAGTCTGCGTTAACCGTTACGATCTCAACCTTATTAACACTGAAAAGATTCGCAGCTATTGCAGTGAACATAAACTTCCACTGGTCGGTGAGATCCCTCTCGACCCGGTTGTTAATAAAGCCCAAGTGGCCCGCCTCAGTGTCGTTGAATATGATTGCGGCCTCGTTAGCCAAGTCGTTCGCGAGATGTGGAGTAAAGTCGAAAAAGAGTTAAATCTTTAATGATTGACAGGAAAAAAGCGATGACAGAAGAACTGAAAAAAATTCATGAAAAGCTCCTGGCAGCATTAGGCTCTGTCCGTGACCCTTCAACCGGGATGCGGGTAACCGATCTCCCCCTGCTTGACCAACTCGATATTGATAAAAAGGGTATAATGATCACTTTGACCCCATCATCGAATGTCTGCCCCTTGATTTTCAAGCTTGGGGATGATATGAAGCGGGCCGCAAAAGAGGCAGCCCCGGATCTGCCGGTTCGCTTTACGATTAATAATCACCGACAAAAACAAGAGGTCGAAGAGTGCCTTTCCGATAGCTGAAAAGCAAAACTGCACTCTCTCCCAATACCAATGAAAGCAACCCTTACCCATATTTTCGGGCCGGTTCCCTCACGCCGACTTGGTCTCTCACTGGGAATTGACCTGGTCCCCTTCAAGACCTGCACCTTGGACTGTATCTACTGCGAACTTGGCAAAACCGCAATCCCGGTAACCCGCCGGGCAGAATATGTCACCTATACAGAACTCGAAAATGAGATCAAGACCTTCTTTAATACAAAGAAACCGGTCGCCCTTGATCACATTACGCTCTCGGGCTCCGGCGAACCAACCTTGAACAGCGCCATGCCCCGGGTCATTAAACTTCTGCGCCAAAACAGTAAAACTCCAATTGCCCTGCTTACCAACGGCACCCTCTTTACTGACCCTGAAGTCCGCTACGAAGCGGCGGCAGTGGATATAATTCTGCCATCTCTTGATACCGTATCAGAAAATCTTTTCAGGACTGTAAACCGCCCGGCCCCAGGAGTTAAAGCGAATGAGGTAATCGCCGGACTCAGGGCTTTGCGCCAGGAGTTTCAGGGCCAGATCTGGCTGGAAATTCTTTTCTGTCAAGGTCTCAATGACACCCCTGCAGAAATCGACAAATTGGTGGAAGCTGCAAACTCAATACAACCAGATAAAATACAACTCAATACAGTGGTTCGCCCCGGAGCCATGGTTACGGCAAAAACGGTAACCCAGACTTTCCTGCAAGAAGTTTTACCTAAGTTTGGACCGCAGGCCGAAATTATCGCACCTTTTGCTAAAAAATCAAAAAGCTATAACTCGTTCGAAAAGCTCGAAGCAACTATCCTGGCAACGCTTAAACGCCGCCCCTGCACCAAAAAAAATCTCGAACAGGCCCTCGGCCTGAAAGCCGTTGAAGTTATAAAAATTGTTGAATTGCTCCTCGAAAAAGATAAAATCAAAAGCTTGGAACATGGCAGTGAATGCTATTTCCAGACCTCCGAATGACAAAACAGATGGAGATTCCAACCATTGAACGAAAAAATTAAAGAGTATTTCAAAAATCCCCGCAACCTTGAGATTATGACTGATGCAACAGTCATGGGAAAAGGCGGCGACCCCGGTTGCGGCGACTATATTGAACTCTACCTGAAAATAGAAAAAGATGTTATCATTAAGGCCTCGGCCATGGTCGCCGGCTGCCCCTATGCGATTGCAACCACCAGTGCCTTTACCGAAATGATTACCAGTAAATCATTAGATGATGCGATGATGATCGCCGGCAACCAGGTTGTGGCTTTTCTAGGCGACATTCCGAAAGCGAAGATTCACTGCTCTCTAATGGGCCCCGAAGCCCTGCACAATGCCGCCCACAACTATATCATGGCCCGTATCTGCACTCCCTGCCAGTAGTCAGTGGTCAGTGGTTGGAAAATCATAGAACCTTACTGCTGTTAACCATCTTCAATGATTTAATTTCATATTAGGTTTACTCATAAGATGAGTCTAAAACTTGACATCCCCGGCCAAAAAGTCCTTAAAATAGAGGGTGTGCTTTGCGATATGAACGGGACCTTGACCGTTGATGGACAACTTAGCTCTGAGGTTGCTGAAAGTTTACGCAAGTTGGCTAAAATTATAAATGTATATGTCATGACGGCAGATACTTTTGGTACGGCCCGCAAAATGTTTGCCTCTCTGCCGGTCGAACTCGTGGGAATGCCGCCGGAAACTCCGGGAGCGCTAGCTAAGCAGGAGTTTCTTAAAAAACTGGGCTCCGCCAACCATGCCGCCATCGGCAACGGCTACAATGATCACTTAATGTTGCAAGAAGCCGTTTTAGGCATCTGCATTATGGGTCGTGAAGGAGCCCATAGACTATCTTTGAACGTTGCCAACCTGATCGTCAACAACCCGCTTGACGCCTTAAATCTTTTTTTAAAGCCGCAACGCCTGATTGCCGGTTTACGAAATTAGGTAATTCATTTGCACCTTGCAATTTCATCCCCACTTTGCTACTTATTTCCAGTAATTCAAACATTAAGTTACAACAAATAGCGTCGAACTTTGCTTCGCCCTCATAAACGGGGTCAAAGCTGGGGTGCTAACGCACCTTTTACCAGCAATGACCCCAGTCCCGGCAGGTCGAAGTAGCCCGAAACCAAGTATTTACTAAATTACTAAAAAAAGGGGCAGGCTATGTTAAATGATCTTCTTGCAGTAGTTCTGGCCGGGGGTGAGGGCAAACGTTTAAGCCCGTTAACCCGCGATCGCGCCAAACC
>CAYWGC010000037.1:0-33307 GCA_964457755.1 uncultured Thermodesulfobacteriota bacterium
AATATCGCCGAAGCGCGTTCGGTTCTTTTCCCCCGGATCTTTGGGAATGTCAGTTACCTTCAGAACAATGACGACAACGTCTTTGTCAAAAGCGGGTTTTATGCTGAAAAAAGTACGGCTGGTTCGATCAGACTGGAGCAGATCTTGTTTTCCGAAAACACCCTGGCAAACCTAACCATTCAGAAGCACTTGCAGGTTGCCAGGGAGGCCCAGCAACGAACCTTGGAGCTGGAGATCGTGCAGCAGGCAACGACAACATTTCTCAATGTCCTGATTGCGCAGACCCACCTTCGTATCCAGCAAAACAACCTGAAACTGACGCAAACCAATCTGGGACTGGCCAGAAACCGGGTGCAGGTAGGTGCGGCTGATATGTCGGATGTTTATCGCTGGGAAAGCGAGATGGCGACGATACGTCAGAATGTCTTACAGGCCAATGCCAACCTTGAAAAGGCGCGGGATGGGCTCAATCGCATCCTGCACCGATCGCTAAGCGACCGCTTTATAACCGAACCCGCGACGCTCGACGACCCGAGTCTGTTGATCAGCCGCAAAGCGCTGCTGAACAGTATCGCCAATGAAAGAGCATATGATTTAATGGGTGAGTTTTTTATCACTGAAGCATTCGGTTTGTCCCCGGAGTTGGCTCAGTTGGAGGCGCAGATTGCGGCCCAGGCGCGGCAGCTTGAATCCGACCAGCGGGCCTACTGGTCGCCGGATATTACCTTGATCGGTGAGGTCTCCCGCACCTTCGATGAAACCCGTGATCCGGCGGCCGGCTTCAGTCTTGAAGATCAAACAAACTGGCAGGCTGGCATCAACCTGTCGCTACCCTTGTTTGAAGGTGGCGCCCGTCGCGCCCGCAGCTCGCGCTCAGAATTGAACGTGCAGCAGTTGCAGGTCCGGTACCAGGGAACCCGAGAAGTTGTTGAACAACGTATACGCGGAGATCTGCACGCCATTCGTGCCAGTTACCCGTCGATTGAATTGTCTGCCCAGGCGGCAGATGCAGCCCGTAAGAGCTTCGAGTTGGTAAGAGAAAACTATAGCGAAGGGACACGGTCCATGACGGATCTCCTGGTTGCCCAGAATGCGAGCCTGGCCGCAGATCAATCTGCAGCCAATGCGGTTTATAAATTTTTGCTGGATTTGATGTCCCTGCAGCGCGACATCGGCGAGTTCGATTTTTTTCTAGACGACCCGCGCCGTGACCTGGTGAGCGAACGGCTGGAGGCTTTCATCGCCGGCGGCGGGGTAAGCATAAAACAGCGATAAGTTCCAGAGTAATGAGATAAACTCTGTTGACGAAATCTGACAGGAAGAAGATAAGATGAATAAAACAACGATGAAGTGGATAATGTATGCGGCAATAACCGCCGGTGTGATTGCCGCATTGATGTTTGGCGGCGGCTACTTTAATAAACCGACTCTCCCGGAAACATTTGCCTCTGGAAACGGGCGAATCGAAGCGACCGAGGTGGACATTGCCACCAAGCTTCCCGGTCGGCTGTCCGAAATTTCGGTCCGGGAAGGGGATATGGTCAAAGCCAGCCAGGTGCTTGCCCGTTTTGATACCAATGAGTTGAAAGCCCGGTTGAAACTAGCAGAGGCCCAAGTGGAACAGGCACGACAGAACAAAAACTATGCTGCAGCCATTGTCGCACAACGTAAAAGTGAACTTGCACTGGCCCAAAAGAATCTGGAGCGCTCGAAAAGCCTTTATGTCAACAAAAACATTTCGCTGGTGCAACTGCAGCAGCACGAAACCGCGGTCCAGACGGCCAAAGCCGCTGTGTCTGCGGTTGAGGCCCAAGTATTGAGTGCCGGGGACGCCATCAAGGCAGCCATCGCCCAAACGGAAACCATCAAGGTGAATCTCGATGACTGTGTATTGCGTGCACCGATCAATGGCCGGGTGCTTTACCGACTGGCTGAAGCCGGCGAAGTGCTTGGTAGCGGCGGCAAGGTACTGACTCTGCTGGAATTGACCGATGTCTATATGACCATTTTTCTGCCGATGGCACAGGCCGGCCGTGTCAACCTCGGGGCTCAGGCACGTATCGTGCTCGATGCCTTGCCAGATGTCGCCATCCCGGCAAAAGTCTCCTTTGTTTCACCCCAGTCCCAATTTACGCCTAAAGCGGTCGAGACCCGGACCGAACGTGAAAAACTGATGTTCCGCATAAAGGTGAAGATCGATCCCGAACTGCTCAAGGCACACCTTGAAAAAGTTAAGACGGGACTTCCTGGGGTGGCCTATGTTCGTCTTGACGAATCCGCGCCGTGGCCGCCGGAGCTGAATGGGCTCCCGAACCATGCGCCTCAAAGGGCGGCTGAAGAGTAATGAACACCATTGCCCAACTTACCGGTCTTAGTCATCATTACGGCAAAACCGCCGCCGTCGATGATGTTACTCTGAATATCCCCGCCAGCTGCATGATTGGCTTTATTGGTTCTGACGGGGTTGGTAAATCGACAATATTGGCTTTGATCTCAGGCGTCCGCAAAATCCAGGATGGTACAGTGGAAGTGCTTGAGGGTGATATGCGCAGCTCCCGCCACCGGGCTGAGATCTGCCCGCGCGTCGCCTATATGCCGCAGGGATTAGGTAAAAATCTTTATATGTCCTTGTCCGTTTTCGAGAATGTCGATTTCTTTGGCCGGCTCTTCGGCCAAGCCCGGAAAGAACGTAAGATACGGATCAAAGAACTACTTGAAAGTACCGGACTCGCACCGTTCAGAGACCGTCCCGCCGGTAAACTTTCCGGAGGGATGAAACAGAAACTGGGGCTCTGCTGCGCCCTGATTCACGATCCTGACCTGTTGATCCTGGATGAACCGACGACCGGTGTCGATCCACTTTCGCGCCGCCAGTTCTGGCAGCTGATCGAGCGCCTTCGGGCGCGGCGCGAAGGGATGAGTGTGATCGTTGCCACCGCTTACATGGAGGAAGCCGAAGATTTCGACTGGCTGGTGGCCATGGATGATGGCAAGGTGCTGGCCACCGGGACGCCGAAGGAGTTGCTTCAGCAAACCGGAACCGGTGATCTGGACGCAGCGTTTATTCAACTCTTGCCGGAGAAAAAACGCCAGGGACATAAAACCCTGGTGGTTCCCCCGCGAATTATCAAGGATGAGAGGGTAAACGCCATCATTGCCGAAGACCTGACGATGCGTTTTGGTGATTTTACCGCGGTGGATCACGTGAATTTCAAGATCGAGCGGGGTGAGATTTTCGGCTTTTTGGGTTCCAACGGCTGCGGCAAGACCACGACTATGAAAATGCTGACCGGGTTGTTGCCGCCGACCGAGGGCAAAGCCTGGCTTTTCGGTCAGCCGACCAAAGCGCATGATCCGAAAATCCGCAATCGCGTCGGTTATATGACCCAGGCATTTTCACTGTACTCGGAACTGACGATCCGGCAGAACCTGGTGCTCCATGCCCAGCTGTTTCACCTGCCGAAAGAGCAGATTCCGGCACGGGTGGACGAGATGATCGAACGTTTCGATCTCAAGATATACGAGCACGACCTTGCTGCCAGGCTTCCCCTGGGTATCCGGCAGCGGCTCTCACTGGCAGTAGCGGTGATCCACAAACCCGAGATGCTGATCCTGGATGAGCCGACTTCCGGAGTTGACCCGGTGGCGCGGGACGGCTTCTGGGAGTTGTTGATTGATCTTTCCCGCAACGACGGCGTGACTATCTTTATATCTACCCATTTCATGAACGAGGGTGAACGATGTGATCGTATCTCTTTGATGCACGCCGGCAAGGTACTGGTTAGTGACGCACCCGCTGCCTTGGTCAAAGCCCGGGGCCAAACGAGCTTGAAAGAGACCTTTATCGATTATCTGGAAGAGGCCAGCGGAGAAAAGGCAGATGCCGTTGACATTAAGCTTGATACTGTTCCATCGCGCCGGAACCGCCGCCGCCCGAGTGTCTTCAGCCTGTTGCGGCTTTTCGGCTACGCCTACCGTGAAACCTTGGAGGTGATACGCGATCCCATCCGACTCACCTTTGCGCTTCTGGGCACGGTGATCCTGATGTTTATCATCGGCTATGGGATCAACCTGGATGTCGAGGATATCCGGTTTGCGGTACTGGATCGGGACCGGAGCCCGCAGAGCCGTGACTATATTCAAAACATCTCCGGCTCGCGATATTTTATTGAACATCCGCCCATTTCTTCCCCGGCCGAATTAGACCAGCGCATGGCAAGCGATGAGTTGAGCGTGGCCCTGGAGATTCCGCCTGGTTTCGGCAAAGACCTCAAACGCGGGCACAGGGTCAAGGTTGGCACCTGGATCGACGGTGCGATGCCGTTTCGGGCGGAGACGATCCGTGGCTATATGACGGGGATGAACTATGATTATCTCAGGCAACTGGCCCGCCGTACCCTGGGTGAAGTGCCCGCGGTCTCGGCTGCCGACATCGAGATGCGCTACCGCTATAATCAGGATTTTAAAAGTATTTATGCCATGGTGCCGGCGGTCATCCCGCTATTGCTGGTCTTTATTCCCTCAATCCTGACGGCGTTGGGTGTCGTCCGTGAAAAAGAGCTTGGTTCGATTACCAATCTCTATGCGACCCCGGTCACCAGACTTGAGTTTCTGCTGGGCAAGCAACTGCCCTATATTATTATCAGTATGATCAATTTTTTCGGTCTTGTCGCCCTGGCGGTTTTTGTCTTTGGTGTACCGCTGAAGGGCAGTCTCCTGACCCTGAGCCTGGCCGCGCTCATTTTTGTGACAGCCACCACCGGTATGGGTCTGCTGATGTCGGCCTTTACAAACACCCAAATCGCGGCCCTTGCCGGGACTGCCATTTTCACCCTGCTTCCGACCATCAACTTTTCCGGACTGAAAGTTCCAGTATCGTCGCTTGAAGGTGTCGGGGCGGTGGTAGGAACAGTGTTTCCGGTCACCTATTTTATCAACATCAGCCGGGGCATTTTCAGCAAAGCCCTGGAATTTGGCGATCTCTATAGCGATTTCGCGGCTCTGGCCGCAGCCGCTCCGGTGCTGATATTGCTCAGTCTGGTTTTGCTGAGGAAGCAGGAGAAGTGATCATGAAACATCTGCTTAATATTTTTCGTTTGGGGATCAAGGAACTGCGCAGCCTCTGGCATGACAAGATACTGTTTTTTTTAATCATTTACATATTTTCCGCCGGTATCTATATCGGCGCGACATCTGCATCAGTACAACTGCGCAATGCTCCCATCGCTTTTGTCGATGAAGATCAGTCGATACTCTCCGGCCGGCTGGTCAACGCCTTCTATGGACCTTATTTCAATCTGCCGGAGTTGATTGCCTCGGATGATGTGGATCCGGGTCTGGACGCGGGGATTTACACTTTTGTGGTCGATATCCCGCCGGATTTTGAGAGAGATCTTATTGCCGGAAAACAACCGGAGATCCAAGTCAACATCGATGCCACCCGGATGACCCAGGCCGGTATCGGCGCAGGTTACATTCAGAATATCATCAATCGGGAACTTGCCAACTACATCCAGGACTCCAGAGGAGATGCCGGACTGCCCATCAACCTTGCCGTACAGATGAAATACAATCCCAACCTGACCGACACCTGGTTTGGCAGTGTAATGGAGCTTATTAATAATATCACCTTGTTATCCATCATTCTCTCCGGCGCAGCGCTGATTCGCGAACGGGAACACGGCACCTTGGAGCATCTGCTGGTGATGCCGCTTGGGGCGGTGGAAATTATGCTTTCGAAGATTTGGTCCATGGGTCTGGTGGTTTTGCTGGCGGCCGGTCTTTCTCTGCAGTTTGTCGTCCAGGGGGTGTTGAGGGTCCCCATTGCCGGCTCGGTGCCGCTGTTTCTGTTCGGCGCCATGTTGCTTCTGTTTGCCACCACCTCGATGGGAATTTTCATGGGTACCGTAGCGCGCACCATGCCTCAGCTTGGCTTGATGATGATTTTGATCATCCTGCCCTTGGAGCTGCTCTCCGGCGGTGCCACCCCGTACGAAAGCATGCCTGATATCATTCAGAACATCATGCAGGCGGCGCCTACTACCCATTTTGTCAACCTGGCCCAGGCGGTTCTCTACCGGGGTGCGGGGATAGAGGTGGTGTGGCCCCGTCTGCTTGCCATTGCGGTTATCGGCATGGTCTTTTTTCTGCTTTCACTTTCGTTGTTTCGCAAGAGCCTGACAGCGGCGCAGTAATGTTACATTCACCCAAGTTGAATGATTTTATTTGATTGTGAATATGCAAATACCGAAACCCAACCAACCACAGTCCGGAAGCAAGATGTCATCCTCCACTGATTTATTTTGGCAGCAGGCAAAGGCTACTATGAGCGGCTTGCCCAATGGGGGACTCAACATTGCCCATGAGGCCGTCGATCGACATGCCGTTGGTAGCCACCGCCATCAGGTAGCGATTCGCTGTCTTGACGCGAGCGCTACACCTCGTGATTTTACTTACCTTGACTTATGGAAACTGACCAATCAATTTGCCAATGTATTACAACAATTACAGGTAGCTGGCGGTGATTGTGTCTTCACCCTGTTGGAACGTGTCCCTGAACTGTACATCACGGTGCTTGGCACCCTGAAGAAAGGCTCTGTCGTTTGTCCTTTATTCTCGGTGTATGGCCCCGAGCCCATTCGCACCCGCCTGATTTCAGGCAACGCCAAGGTCTTGGTGACATCGAAACGGCTCTATGAAAATAAAATTGAGCCCTTGCGCCAATCGCTGCCGGGCCTGAAATATATTCTTATTGTTGATCAGGATCAACAGATTCCTCTCTCTTGTGATAGTTTTTGGCAATTGCTCAATCGGGCCAGCGACCACTTTACAATCTCATCCACCAAGCCCGAAACCCCGGCACTCTTACATTTCACCAGTGGCACTACGGGAAAACCTAAAGGTGTCATGCACGTGCATAACGCGGTCGTGGCTCATTGTGCCAGTGCCAGATATGCACTCGATCTGCAACCGGGTGACATATTCTGGTGTACAGCCGACCCCGGTTGGGTTACGGGCACTTCGTATGGAATTATTGCACCACTTGTCATCGGGGCAACTTTACTGGTTGACGAAGCCGAATTTGACCCCATGCGTTGGTGTCAAATCCTACAAAACTATCGGGTCAATGTTTGGTATACCGCCCCCACCGCTATCCGTATGATGATGCGTCTTGGAAACGATTTGATTTGTCACTATGATTTTTCAAGTCTACGTTTTGCGGCCAGTGTCGGTGAACCCCTCAACGCGGAACTCGTTTTGTGGGGAAAAGAGGCTTTTGGAACCCCGTTTCATGATAGCTGGTGGCAAACCGAAACCGGAGCCATCATGATTGCTAACTACGCAAGGATGGAGATCAAACCAGGTTCAATGGGGAAACCTCTGCCGGGTGTTGAAAGCGCTGTTATCCAACGCCTTTCTGAGTCTGAAATAAAGGTGATTGATGTCCCTGAGCAAAACGGGGAATTGGCTTTGCGCAGGGGTTGGCCATCGATGTTTGTGGGCTATCTTGATGACGAAGAACGCTACCACCGTTGCTTTATCAATGGCTGGTATCTGACCGGAGATATCGTACGACGGGATATTGATGGATACTTCTGGTTCATTGGACGGGTAGACGATGCTATAAAGTCAGCGGGCCATTTGATTGGCCCTTATGAAATTGAACGCGTACTTCTTGCCCAGGATGCGGTAGCTGATGCGGGGGTAATTGGAATTCCAGATCCCATCATTAATGAAACCGTCAAGGCTTATGTCGTACTGAACGCGGGTTATAACGCAAGTAACGAGTTGAAGTGCTATCTGCATGCGCAAACGCGTAAAGCTCTGGGCCCGGCTGTAGCTCCTCGCGAGATTGAGTTCTGTGATAAGCTGCCCCGGACATGTTCCGGCAAGATCATGAGAAAACTGCTGCGCGCCAGGGCGTTGGGGTTGCCGGAACGTGACTTGCCGACGCTCGATTTAAATTTGTAAGAGGTCATTATGAACCAGAAACAGGTCAAGAAAGAAATCCTTGCCGCATTGCTGGAAGTTGCACCGGAGATCGACGCCAGAACATTGGATCACGATAAAAATTTCCGTGACCAATATCCGCTGGATTCGATTGATTTTCTCCACTTCGTTTTGAATATCGAAAAGCGATTGGACGTCAAGATCTTGGAAACCGACTACCCCAAGTTGTCATCGTTAAACGGTTCTATAAAGTATCTAAGGGCTGCACTTTGTCTATGAGGGTAATGAAAAATTTGACATTCCTCCCTACGCTATTATACTGTATATTATGGTTTAATTTTTAGTTGAAACACAATCAGCATTAGGGAGATTTGTTATTAGTTTAACAATCTGGGATCCATTCCGTGAAATGGAAGAGTTGGTAGATTGGTCTGCGGCTTAAGCAGATAGTGAGGCAATAATTCAAAAGAAGACTTGCGTAATTTAAGGAGCCCTCGGGAGGAGTAGATGCCTGACCCAGCAAAGCATTTTCGCCGCTATATATTAGACAGTATACCGGTAGCGGTCGTGACTATGGATATTAATTTTAAAATCACCTCTTTTAACCGGAAAGCGGAAGAGTTGACCGGTTTCCAGGCTAGCGCGGCAATGGGACAGTTATGCAGAGACGTCTTGCACAGCAATAAATGTAAAAATGAATGTCCGTTGCAAACAGTGCGAGAATATCAGGAATCGACAACCGGCCTGGAGGCTGAGTTGACCAATCAACAAGGTGAAATAGTGCCGGTTCGGATAGGTACTACAGCCATTGAAGATACCGACGGTAACTTTATCGGTTATCTGGAAATAATCGAGGATATCTCCAGATTTAAGGAGATGGAGAGAGAAAAAGAAAATTTTGCCTCCATGATCGCTCATGACATGAAATCACCAATAGTTATCATTGATGGTTTCATCAGACGCCTCCAGAAAGAACCAACTTGCAAGGATAATGACAAAATCTGGAAATACCTTCAAGTGATAGATGATGCCGAACACAAACTAGAATCACTAATTCATGAATTTCTTGAACATTCCCGCCTTGAGAGCAACCATCTCAACCTGAAATGGGATTATATTGATATCGCTAATATACTAAAGGAAATAGTTGAAGCTCATCGTCAGATGGTAGAGGAAAAGAAGATTGATTTACAGTGTGATTGTCAAATGCAGACCCCTGTTAATGCGGATGCTACTTATCTCAATCGAGCCTTAACAAACCTTTTAAACAATGCCTTAAAATATTCCTCCCGGAAAGGTAAAATCATCATTAATGCCAGGGAAACGGATCGCGAAATTGTTATTCGTTTCCAGGATCAGGGTAAAGGTATCGATCCTGAAGAGCTACCTTACATTTTTGATGCTTTTTACCGAGGGAAATCAGAAAAGGGGGAAAGTGGCCATGGTCTTGGCCTGGCGTCGGTTAAATCCATAATTCGCCAGCATGGTGGCCGGGTCACGGCAGAGAGTACTCCCGGCAAAGGTTCTGTGTTTACCGTCAGACTACCAAGGTAAATGCAACGGATACATTTGTGAGCGGATTGCAGCTACAAATTATTCATACCCTCATTATCACCGACTGTTATGTCGATTAACCCTGTCTAGGAGGCTGTCCGAGAATGCCCTTTTTCCCCAGTTCAGCGTTATTTTTTTAAAATAATGCTCGAAATACTAAGTGTATATCTGTGCTTATTTTCAAAAAATGCCTCGATCTGAGAATAAATTTCTATTCTCGGACAACCTCCTAGTCACCAACAGCTACCATTATGAATCATTCAAAAGAGAGCATTAAATATGGAATATAAAGATTACTACCAAACCCTTGGCATTGTTCGGGATGCGCCACAGGATGAAATTAAACGAGCCTACCGAAAACTGGCCCGCAAATTTCATCCCGACGTCAATAAAGCTCCTGATGCTGAAAAAAAATTCAAGGAAGTTGGTGAAGCTTATGAGGTCTTAAGTGATCCTGAAAAACGGGCCGCCTACGATAAGTTCGGCAACAACTGGCAATCGGGACAAGACTTCCAGCCGCCGCCGGACTGGGATGCCGGATTTGAATTCTCCGGTACCGGATCCGGCGGAGCAAAACAGGCCGATTTCAGTGATTTCTTCTCACAACTTTTCGGTTCCGGCCAGTTTCAACAGAACCGTACCGGGTCATTTTCAAATAAAGGCGAAGACCATCATGCCCGCATTATCATCACTCTTACCGAAGCCTGGCATGGCACTAAGAAAACATTTACCCTGACCAAACCGGAAATCAATGACCAAGGGCAACTCATCAACCGTCATCACGCCATTACGGTTACGATTCCTAAAGGGATGACTGAAGGTCAAAAGATAAGACTCCAAGGCCAGGGTATGCCGGGACTCGGAGGTGCTGCCCATGGTGATCTTTATCTGGAAATCTCGCTCGAGAAAAATCCATTTTTCAGGGCTGACAAACGAAATATTCACCTGACTCTGCCGGTCACCCCCTGGGAGGCGGCTCTGGGCGCAACGGTCGAGTGCCCCACCTTGAACGGTACCGTGAAATTAAATATTCCTGCGGGTTCTCAAAGTGACAGGAAGTTACGTTTGAAAGGTCGTGGTCTCTGCAGCGCCAGCCATAACGGCGATCAGATTGTCACCTTGCAAATAGTTATCCCGGAAGCAAAAACGGATAAGGAAAAAGAAGTCTATCGGAATATGGCTGAAGTCATGCCGATGGATCCCCGTCAGTCCCTGAAAAGGATAACGAAATGAAAAAGCAAATGTCTAATTACACTTTCACTCTACTTAATGAAAATACCAATTGCACTCTCCAGGAATTAAGTGATCTCTGCAGCCAGAGCTCGAAACTGATCCTGGAGATGATTGACGAAGGTATGATTGTTCCGGCAGGCTCCTCCCCCCGTCAGTGGAGATTCGGTTTAAAGGAAATTCATCGTGTACAGACCGCCCAGCGTTTGATTCGTGACCTTGAGGTCAACCTGGCCGGTGCGGCCCTGGCCTTGGATTTACTCGAAGAATTAGAAGAATTGCGACGGCAGGTTTCAGGGAAAGGATGATTTTGAAAAGATAATATCTTCTATTGATTGGTTAATTATTTCATTTAAAATAGGTTGCTATGCTGGCTAACGTTCACCTATCTTCCATCACCGGCCTCGGCCTTCTGCTTTTTTGCGGTTATTTCTGTGGCCAATTGGCCCGCTATCTGAAACTGCCGGCTCTGATCGGCTATCTGACTGCCGGGGTTCTGCTGGGGCCGTCGATCCTGGGTGTGTTGGACAAGACCCAACTCCACCAGCTTGAATTCATAACCTCTATCTCACTGGGCTGTATCGCCTTTATTATTGGCTCGGAACTACAGCTTGCTGCATTAAAAAAAATGGGTCGAGGGATTGTTATTATTATTCTGGCGGAGTCACTGATGGCCTTTATCCTGGTTGCAATTGGGATTTTTCTTTTAACCAAAAATATTCCCTTGGCTCTTCTTTTGGGCGCTATGGCCCCGGCCAGTGCTCCGGCCGGTACCGTAGCTGTAATTCAGGAATACAATGCCAAAGGGACATTAACGAAAGCGCTTTATACCGTGGTTGGCTTTGATGATGGACTTGCCGTTATTATCTTTGGTTTCGCTCTGGCCGCAGCCAAAGTATTCCTGGTTGCCTCTTCAGGTACAGCTTCGTCTGCTATTCTAAACGAGTTGTGGCAACCATTACGAGAAATCGGTTTCAGTATCGCCTTAGGGGCTTTGCTTGGTGGGTTTTTTTCCTTGATCATTCGCAAAGTCACTCACTCAGCTGACCGCTTGATTATTATTTTTTGGGCCATCTTGACCGGTGCCGGATTGGCTGAGCGCTGGCATCTCTCCCCGATCCTGGTCTGTATGATGGTCGGTTTTCTTTTTGTTAATGTCAGTGAGACGTATCTTACCAGAGACACCAGGGCACCACTTCAACAAGTGATGGGAATGATTTTTGTCCTCTTTTTCGGTTTGGCAGGATTACACCTTAATCTGTCTACCCTACCCGCTCTTGGTCTGCTTGGCCTAACCTATATTGTTGCCAGGGTTGGCGGCAAATTTGTGGGGGTCTGGTTGGGAGCAAGTTGTTGCAAAATAGAAGAAAAAATTCGCCGCTATCTCGGTTTTGGTATCCTCTCTCAAGCTGGGGTTGCCATAGGCCTGGCCCTGCTGGTCAAACAGGAACTTGGACAAATACCGGGAGCAGAGATGCTGGGGATCCAGATTCTTTCGACCATTACCGCCACCTCAATTATCTTTGAGATTATTGGTCCAGTGGCGGCAAAATATGCCTTACACAAGGCTGGCGAAATTCCAAAGGAATAATTGTGACGAAAATTCAACAAAAAAATCTCTCCGCCACGGTTGCGGAACTTATTGAAGCTGTAGGTCAACGGCAAATTGCCCAGGTCTTACCCCTGGCCGGAGTAAAAGAGATCATTACCGCTTTTGCCAGGTCTGAACATGCACGTCAGGTTTACGTGGTCGATAACGAGAAGCAACTTCTCGGTGTCATTTCCTTAGGCAATCTGACCAAACACCTTCTTTTTCATCATTGCAGCGAGATTGTCGACAACCTCCATCTGATAAGCATGGCGACCTCGGAGACGGCTGCTGATTTTATCGATCGACCAGTTATCACAGCCCATCTTTCTGAAACCATCGAACCTGTCCTTGAACGTATGCTTTCGGCAAATATTAAAGAGATACCCGTCTTGGATGACCAAGAGCGCTTAATCGGCGATCTTACCCTTGTCGATATTCTATATCTCTGCTCTGAGGATTTCTTAAACCATGATAGCTAATGAGCCTGAAAAATACCGAGGCCGGGTTGTGGCCGTAAACGGCTCTATTGTTGACGTCTTCTTTACGCCGCCCCTGCCCCCCATGCAGGCCCTCCTTAAGATTGAGTCCCAGAACAAGGAGACAATAATGCTGGAGGTCGCCGGTCATCTCTCAGAGACGCTGGTGCGCAGCATTGCCCTGACCCCGGTTGCCGGTTTAAAACGTGACCAACCGGTAAACAGCGACGGGAAACCCCTTTCCATGCCAGTGGGCCCCAGTTTACTAGGCCGGATGCTCAATGTCTTTGGCGAGGTCATTGATCAGGGGAAGCCGCTGGCAGAGGTTGAGCAACGTGCCATCTACGCTACCCCGCCGCCACTAAGTCAGCGTACCGTAACCCCGGAAATT
This sequence comes from uncultured Thermodesulfobacteriota bacterium, assembly GCA_964457755.1. GTDB lineage: Bacteria > Desulfobacterota > Anaeroferrophillalia > Anaeroferrophillales > Tharpellaceae > Tharpella. Next base: position 13,193 of record CAYWGC010000037.1, read on the forward strand.
GTTGAAACCGGGATCAAGATTATTGATCTCCTGGCGCCATTGGAAAAGGGTGGTAAGGCCGGGATGTTCGGTGGAGCCGGGGTCGGCAAGACCGTTATCATTACCGAACTTATCAATAATATTGCCGGTCGCCAAGAGGGCGTGAGTCTTTTCTGCGGCATTGGCGAGCGTTGCCGGGAAGCGGAAGAACTTTATCGGGAAATGGATACGGCCGGGGTTTTGGATAAGACAATCATGGTCTTTGCCCAGATGAATGAACCCTCCGGGGCCCGCTTTAAGGTCGGCCATGCGGCCCTGACCCTGGCCGAGTATTTTCGCGATTCACAAAATAAAGACGTTCTCCTCCTGATTGATAATATCTTTCGTTTTATTCAGGCCGGCAGCGAAGTTTCCGGTCTGATGGGATATATCCCCTCGCATGTCGGCTATCAGCCGACCCTGGCGACTGAACTTGCGGAACTTGAAGAACGCATATGTTCGACCAAAAAAGGCTCCATCACCTCGGTGCAAGCGGTCTATGTTCCGGCTGACGACTTCACCGATCCGGCTGCATCCCATACCTTTTCTCATCTTTCCGCCTCGGTAGTGCTGTCGCGCAAGCGGGCCAGCCAGGGTCTCTATCCGGCCATGGATCCTCAGGAATCCTCTTCAAACATGCTAACCCCGGAGATTGTTTCAGAGCTTCATTACCAAATTAACCATCAGGTAAGAAAGGTCTTTGCTGAATATGAGGATCTCAAAGATATTATTGCGATGCTCGGACTGGAGGAACTTTCGGAAAACGATCGCCAAACCGTGGCCATTGCCCGCCGCCTTGAACGTTTTCTGACCCAGCCATTTTTTACCACCTCCCGGTTTACCGGTAAAAAAGGTCGTTTGGTCAAGCTGAGTGACACCCTGGATGGCTGCCGGCGTATCTTAGATGGTGAGTTCTTGCAGGTTCCGGAAAGAAGTCTTTATATGATCGGGGCCATTGACGAGGTCAAAAAAGCATGATGGAGGTTTCTTTGATTCTGCCCCATAAAATATACTGTCAACACCGCGAGGTTGAAAAGCTCAAGGCCGAAGGTCTGGAGGGGCATTTTACCCTGTTGCCGGCTCATATTGATTATGTCGCGGTATTGGTTCCGGGGATTATGCAACTGACTAGCGGAAAACAAGAACATATTTTTGCCGTGGATCACGGCACTTTGGTAAAAATTGGTTCATCAGTACGAATTTCCTGTCGTAACGCGATTGAGGGTGAAGATCTAACCCAATTGCACCGAGTCGTAGAAGAGAAGTTTAAGGAAATTGACGATCTCGAAAAAAAGGCCCGCAGTGCCCTGCTTGGTTTAGAATATGGCGTTATCCGGCGTTTTGCCGAACTCGGAAAGGAGTAACGGGCGATGCCGAAAAAACATCAGGAACATCTGCCTGAAATTATCCATCGTAAAGTCGATCAACGCTTAAAGGCCGACAAAGAGAAGCATGGATCGTTGTTTTTTGGACTCGGGATGTTTGGTACAGTGGGCTGGACGATTGCCATTCCCACCGTGCTGGGTACTCTCCTTGGACGTTGGCTTGACGGTCTGCACCAGGGCCAAATCTCATGGACACTTAGCGGCCTGTTAATCGGGATGGCGGCCGGATGTCTGGTGGCATGGCGTTGGATTAACCGAGAAGGAGGGGCAAAAAAATGAACCTGTCGATACTGCTGGGCATGGTCTGTGCCGGTGTAATGATTGGCATATTCTACTTTGGCGGCTTGTGGCTAACCTTGAATAAGCTGACCGGAGCTAAGCGCTGGGTTTTCTGGTTGGGGGCTGGCTTTCTGGTGCGCAGCAGCATAACTATGACCGCTTTCTGGTTTCTGGCAGCCGGTGACTGGCAGCGAATCGTGGCCCTGGCAACAGGATTCACCATAGTCCGTTTTTTCTCGATAAAACGTATAGAGCATAAACCATTGCCGACATCATGAAATATTCACCGGATCACTATATCCTGCTCGATTGGGGCTGGGGACAACTCAATGCCACTCTGGTATTCACTTGGATCATTATGGTGTTAATGGTCGGGGGAAGTTGGTGGATTACCCGGCGTCTGAGCAGTTCCACAAACATCTCAGCCGGGCAGAATCTGTTAGAGGTTCTGGTTCAAGGCATGGTTGATCATATTGAAGAGATTACCCTTCGTCCGGCCCGCCAGTTACTACCCCTAGTGGGCACCCTGTTTCTCTTTATTCTGGTTTCAAATATCTTAGGCCTGGTGCCATTTTTCCAGCCGCCGACCGGTTCTCTATCGACCACCTGTGCCTTTGCTCTCCTGGTGTTTGTCGCCGTACCGGCTTACGGTCTGACGACCAGGACTTTAAGCAATTATCTCGGAGAATATGTTAAACCCACTATATTAATGCTGCCCTTTAACATCCTGGGCGAGATATCCAGAACCTTTGCCTTGGCCGTCAGACTCTATGGTAATGTTATGAGCAGTACCGTGATCGGCATGGTCCTCTTGCTTATCACCCCGCTCTTTGTGCCGGTGATCATGCAAGCCTTAGGTTTGTTAACCGGAGTTATTCAGGCCTATATCTTTGCTTTATTGGCCCTGGTCTATATCGCTTCGGCCATGTCAAATGAATCGCAACCAATCAAGGAGGAACAAGATGACTGAAATTGCTTTAATCGGTATGGCCTCAGCTCTGGGAGCCGGACTTTGTATTGGTTTGGGGGCCATCGGCTCCGCCATTGGTGAGGGGATGGCCGCAGCCGCAGCCTTGCGCTCGATTGCCCAGCAGCCGGATCATACGGCGACCATAACCAGAACCTTGTTCGTCTCCATGGCCATGATCGAATCCACCGCGATCTATGCCTTTGTGATCTCCATGATCCTGCTTTTTGCCAATCCCTTCTGGAACTACGTCATTGCCCAGGGAGCCGGATGAGTGTTGACTGGTTTACAGTGGCCGCCCAGATCGTCAATTTTTTGATACTGGTCTGGCTCCTGAAAAGATTTCTTTACAAGCCGGTTTTGACGGCCATGCACAACCGGCAGCAAAAGGTCCAAGATGAGTTAGAGCAGGCAGCCACCCTTGCAAAATCGGCGGAGAAAGAAAAAAAACATTATCTCTACTTACAGGAAGAGGTTCAAGAACTTAGTAGAAATGAGTTGCGCCAGGCTCACCTGGAAGCTGATGAGTTACGAAAAAAACTTTTCCAGGAGGTTAAGGCTGAGGCTGAGACGACCCGGATTCGTTGGCAAGATGAATTAGCCCGCGAAAAAACTCTCTTTTTAAGACAGGCGAGTGTTCAGATTGGCGAACAGTTTCAGCGTTTGGCGAAAAGTGCTTTCCGGGATCTGGCCGATGAAAACCTGGAAAAAGGTATGGTTTCGCATTTTTGTCGACTGCTTGCCAAAGACGAGACTGAGCCGGACTTTTCCCGGCAATTTAAAAATTTTGACGAACTCCTGGTTTGCACCGCCTTCCCTCTCTCCAGCGATTCGAAAAAGACGCTCCGAGAGGTGTTGTGGTTGCGTCTTAAGACTCAGCCGGAAATAGACTTCCAGATCGACCCAACCCTTATAGCCGGCATTCTGGTTTCGTCCAATGACCATAAAATGGAGTGGAATATGCACCAGTATCTTGATGACTTTCAAACTGAAATGGAGAGCTTTTTCTCCAAAGACAGTAATTAAACGATATGTTGGAAAAATCATTGAGCAAAAATCAGCAGGCCTTTAATCAGGCTCTCTCTTCTTTCAGTCCGGAGATTCAGGTTGAAGATGTCGGCCGCATACTTTCGGTGACCGGCCCCATTGTCCGGGCTTGTGGTCTGGCTTCTGTCGGCTTTGAAGAACTTGTCCAATGTGAGGACGGGACCTTGGGGATGGTCGCCTCCCTGGCGGCTGAAACCGTCGGCATCATCCTCTTTGGTAAGGCCACAGGGGTACGGGCCGGGATGGAGGTAAAAGGTCTGAAACGGGTGGTCGATGTGGAAGTCGGCGCTTCTCTCATTGGCCGGGTCTTTAGTGCTGCCGGTGTTCCTCTTGATGACAAAGGGCCGCTTAATGGGGATCAACGGCGTCCGATTGAGCTTCCGGCTCCTGACATTATGAAACGGGATCCGGTGATCAGCCCTCTGGAAACCGGCATTAAAGTGGTGGACACCATGATTCCCATTGGCAAAGGTCAGCGGGAGCTGATCCTTGGCGATCGCCAGACCGGCAAAACCGCCATCGCTCTGGATACTATTTGCAATCAGCGTGGTAAAGATGTGATCTGTATCTATGCTGCCATCGGCCAGCGTGAATCAGCCACTGCACGAGTGCTCCATGAATTACAGGAAAACGGAGCTTTTGATTATACATTGGTTCTGGTGGCCGGGGGCGAGGATGGTCCCGGGCTCCAGTTTATTACCCCTTATGCGGCCACCACCATTGGCGAATACTTTATGGAGCAAGGGCGTGATGTTCTCATCGTCTATGATGATCTTACCCGTCATGCCCGCAGTTACCGCGAATTATCACTGCTTTTGCAACGACCTCCCGGGCGCGAGGCCTATCCCGGAGACATCTTTTATATTCATTCACGACTGCTGGAGCGCTCCACTCACCTACGCCAGGAGTTTGGGGGTGGCTCCCTAACCGCTTTGCCGATTATTGAAACGGAAGCGCAAAATCTCTCATCCTATATTCCTACCAATCTTATCTCCATTACCGACGGCCAGATATATCTATCGCCTCAACTTTTTGCCAAGAGCATGCTACCGGCGGTTGATGTGGGGAAATCTGTTTCCCGGGTAGGTGGTAAAGCCCAGAAACAGGCTTTTCGTGATCTGGTTGGCGAACTCAAACTCTCCTACTCCCAATTTGAAGAGTTGGAGACCTTTGCCCGTTTTGCCACCCGCCTGGATGAAGAGACCCGGAAATCCCTGGAGCGGGGTCGTCGTTTACGCGAGGTGTTACGCCAGAAACGCTATCATCCACTACAGGATTTTGAACAGATTATGGTCATGCTGGCCTTGATAGAGGGTCTTTTAGATCCCCTTCCTCTGGAACAGATTGGCCCGACAGAGAAAAAAATATGCGCCATGGCAGCCCGCAATTTACCCCAAATATGTGCAGATATCACGGCCGGTAAAAAGCTAAGTGCAGCCATGCAGGAAACTATCCTTACCGAATGCCGTAAACTCCTGGCCGAAAATGAAAAGGCAGAATGATGGAGAGTCTTCACGCCTTGCAAAGACATATCGACACCAGTGGTAAACTGCAGTCCATTGTCAAAAGCATGAAAACCCTGTCGGCCGTAAATATTCGCCAGTATGAGCAGGCCGCCCACTCCCTTGATGGCTATCAGGAGACAATTGAGTCGGGCCTGCAGGGGGTTATCAGAAAAACCGGTCTGCCGGATAGCGCCGGTGAAGAGGGGGAAATACAAGGCTTGGTGATTTTTGGCTCAGATCAGGGGCTATGCGGGCGTTTTAACGAAAAACTGGTGGAATTTTTGCAAAAAAACCAGGCCAGTGCCGAAACTCTGCAAAGATCTCAGGTTCTGGTCTCCGGCGCCCGGATGGCGGCTCGATTGGAGGCTGCCGGTTTCAAGCTTACGGATACGCTCTGGTCACCCGGTTCCCTGGCCGGGGTAAACCGTCATGTCTATGAGATAATCCTGATCCTCTATCGCTGGAGACAAACGCCGGGCCTGAAACGGATCGATCTTTTTTTTAATCGGTATGAACCGGGCGCTTCCGGTTTGCCAACCACACTCCCTTTGCTGCCTCTGGATAACCAGCGACTACGCGAACTTATGCAAAAAGAGTGGCCTGGTAGAAGCCTCCCCTACAACGCCATCTCACCGGATAAACTTTTTTCCGCCCTGATCCAACAATATCTCTTTGTCACTATCTATCGAGCCCAGGTCCAATCTTTGACCAGTGAACAGGCCAGCCGCCTGCACTCTCTGCAACAGGCGGAAAAAAATATCCAGGAACATCTGGAGGAATTGACTGCTCGTTACCGTAATGTCCGCCAATCCGTCATCACTTCAGAACTGCTTGACCTGGTCGCGGGCTTTCGCACTGTGACCGATAATGCGATTTCTTAAACTTGACACTGACCAAAAGAGGGGAAACCATAATGGACGAAACAAAGATCCGGGAAGCCTTGCAGACCGTTCTGCATCCTAAGTTAAAAAAGAGTCTCATCGATATCGGCATGATTCGCAACCTGTCAATCAATGATGATGTGGTTAAACTCACCCTGGCTTTGAGAAGCGAGCGATCCCCCCTTAAAGAGGTATTTATACACGAAATCGAAAAAGTAGTGGATACGTTGCCTGAGATTTCCTCCGTCCAAATTGAATTCACAACTTTAAACCGGGAAGAGATTGAGCGATTGTTCCCTAAACCTCCATTAAAAGGCATTGAAAAAGTAAAACATTTTCTCGCAGTAGCGAGTGGGAAAGGGGGTGTCGGCAAAACCACAATCGCAGTCAATGTGGCTCTGGCGCTTGTCAAGCAGGGTTATAAGGTTGGGCTTTTTGATGCCGATGTTTATGGACCAAGTGTGCCGGTGATGCTCGATATTTCAGAAACACTGAATCAGCAGGACAAGATGATTATGCCCAAAGAAAAGTATGGCTTACAAGTTATGTCATTGGGCATGACAGTTGGACAAAATGAAGCTTTTATTTGGCGTGGACCGCTTGTTTCTAAGGTGATTAATCAACTACTTGATCAGGTAAAATGGGGGGAACTCGATTATCTGGTTATCGACCTTCCCCCGGGAACCGGTGACCCATCAATTACAATTGCTCAAATTATTCCCCATTGTTCGATTTTAATGATAACTACCCCCCAAGAAGTTGCGTTGGCGGATGTGCGTCGGGCTATCGGACTTTTCAACAAGATCAAACAGCCGATTGTCGGGTTGGTCGAAAACATGTCTTATTTTCTTTGCAGTCACTCTACGGAACCAATTGAGATTTTCGGGCATGGAGGCGGAGAGCGGCTCAGCCAAGAGACCGGCCTTCCCTTGTTGGGCACTATTCCAATCGATCTCGAACTTCGCCAAGGCGGCGATAATGGAGTTCCAATAATGGTGTCAGCACCAGACTCTTCAACCGGCCTTATTTTCCAATCAATTGCACAAAAAATATCGGATGAGATAAAATGATGGAAAAAATGTTTTGTGAATAAAGCCATTGAAATTATCGGCACGGAATCTTTAGGGGTCCGGGGCTTGAGTTGCTTTGTTAAGACGGGGGAAAGGCGGATCTTGATTGATCCGGGAGTGGCCTTGGGATATATCCGGCATGGCCTGCTTCCCCATCCACTCCAAGTTGCAGAAGGTGAACGAGTACGACAACGAATCATTAAAGCATTGGAAAATGCAACGGATGTTGTGTTCAGCCATTTTCACGGTGATCATATTCCTCTTCAGAATGCGAATCCATACCAACTGGCAATTCGGGATCTCCCGGAAAACTTTCAGGATATTTGCTGTTGGAGTAAATCAATGGACTCTCTGGGAGAGAAAATGAAACAGCGCGCCCAAGATTTAAGGAAGCTCCTGGGCCCAAATTTTCATATCGCTGAAGGCCTCTCAGAGGGCCCCATGACCTTCTCAAAAGCCATGCCGCATGGGGCCAAAGACAGTAAGCTGGGATCTGTCATGATGACTCGAATTAATTTGGGCGATAAAGTTTTCCTGCATGCATCGGATATTCAACTGTTGGATTCTGCTACCATCGATTTTATCATCGCTGGGCAGGCCGATATAGTCCTGGCGGCAGGCCCACCACTTTATCTTGAGACACTCCCGGATGAGCAGCGGACAGCAGCATGGGAAAATGGCCTGCGTTTGGCTCATAATGTAGAGACCTTAATCCTCGATCACCACCTCATGCGCGACCAACAGGGACCTGCATGGTTAGAAGCTCTTTCAACAGAAGCCGGCAAACAAGTCTATTGCGCAGCCGATTTTATGGAAAAAAAACGTCTCCTTCTCGAGGCCTCAAGAACAAAATTATATGAAACAATGCCGGTGCCGACAAACTGGCACGAACTTTATGCTAATGGTTTGATCAGTGCTGATCAAACCACGAACCTCCGCCATGCTCCTCTTGATCTCGGCCTGAACCAGATCAGAAACTAGCGGTTTATTTTGGCGGTTTTGGGGTTGCACTCCAAAGTAAAAAATTCTAAGATTGCCTTTATGGCAAGCTCCCGGAGCTGGGATTTTTCCATCAAAATTTCATGCCGGGCCTGCGGGATTACCCGAAGCTCACAGCTCCCAGCCCGACGGCAAAAACGTTCCTGGGCCCGGTTATTGACCACTCGATCCGCCCCGGCCTGCAGAATCAAGAGCGAACCCGGCAATTTTTTCGCCCCAGCCATAATTTCTTTAATGGCCCCCAGAGACTCCTTAACCCAGGCACAGGTCGGTGATCCCAGTTGCAGGCGGGAATGATCAAGCATCAGCTGCTGATTACGGTTATAATTATCCCGGTCTGAGGTCAGAGGATTATCATCTGTAAACAACTCCGACTTAAAAGGGCCGCCACCGACAACATAGTTTTCCCTTAAGCCCAAAACTTCATAGAGAGACAAGAGCGGCGGCACCAGAAAAAAAGGCCATGGCGCGGTTGAAAAACCAAGCATCGGCGCAGTCATGGCAATTGCGGCAAAACTTCCCGGATAACGCAACTCATGCAACAGGGTAATGGTCCCCCCCATCGAATGAGCCAGGGCCAGACAGCAGCTATGCGGGCAGCGCTTGACAATGTTTTCCAGAAAGAAGTGAAAATCGTCAACATAGTCAGCAAAGCAGTCGACATGGCCTTTATGAGGGTCAGCCAGCATCCGACCCGAAAAGCCCTGCCCCCGATGGTCAAAGGTATAGACCGAAAAACCGGCGGCGGTCAGTTCATTAATTACTTCGCGATATTTGACGAAGGTCTCATTGCGGCCATTGACGATCACAAGCGCCCCTTTTTCCGTTTCTACCTCGATAAAACCATAGACAACTTCAACCCCTTTAGTACCCGCAAAACCCCCAACCTCCATCTCCGGAAGGAGTGCCCTCACTTCATCCAGCGATTCTAACGCCATAACCTCTCCCGGAACGGTTAAAAAGATTACGCATAACCCAATAATGAAGACAAAAAAAGAGTTCATCCCGAAAAAAACCTCAACTTAAAAAACATTCGACAATTTCAGTTGATTTGTCAACCAGGAAAAAAGTCGAAAAAGAGCTTGCATATACGGAAGTCTATTGCTAAACTTTGGGGCTGTCAACGATAAAAGAGAATACTGCAAATAATTTTAAAATAGTTCAACCTTATAACTAAAAATCATGTATATTGTCACAGGAGGTCAAGACAGCCCACACTCAACCATTATGACAGACCCGACAAAGGAGGTTACGTTGATTTGTCACGAAGTGGATTATAGAATAATCGGCGACGACATGCAGATCGTTGAGATAGAGCTCGATCCCAACGAATCGGTTATCGCCGAAGCCGGGGCCATGAACTATATGGATGCAGAAATCTCCTTTGAAGCTAAAATGGGAGATGGTTCAGAAGCCAATGAAGGAATTTTCGGCCTCCTCAAAGGTGTCGGCAAACGGGTGCTTACCGGTGAATCGATATTTCTTACTCATTTTACCAATAGCGGCAACGGCAAGAAATCGGTCGCCTTTGCGGCTCCCTATCCCGGTAAAATAATCGCTCTCGACCTTAAAAGTATCAATGGGGAGTTCATCTGCCAGAAAGATGCCTTCTTATGCGCTGCGCTCGGGACCAAAGTCGGAATCACTTTTAATAAAAAGTTGGGGGCTGGCTTCTTTGGCGGCGAAGGCTTTATCCTGCAGAAGTTAAATGGCGACGGCATGGTTTTTGTTCACGCTGGCGGCACAATCGTTAAAAAAGAGCTTAGCCACGACACCCTCCTGGTCGATACCGGCTGCCTGGTCGGCTTCACTCAGGGCATTAACTACGATATTCAGCGAGCCGGCAATTTGAAATCGATGTTTTTCGGCGGCGAAGGGCTTTTTCTTGCCACCCTAAGCGGTACCGGAACTGTCTATCTGCAAAGCCTTCCTTTCTCAAGAATGGCCGACCGCATCCTCGCCCACGCCCCTGGCGTTGGCGGCAGTGACAAGGGCGAAGGCTCGGTTTTGGGTGGTATTGGCCGACTTTTAGACGGCAAATAGTTCAGAATCAATGTACAACCTCAGGCAAAACCGAAGTAAGGCCGGAGCCCTAAGGCCCTGCCAACATCCAAACTATTACGCCAAGGAGATAAGATGATTCCGAATAATACAAATTACATAAGACACATCAATAAACCTGAGTGGGGCCTGGGCAAGGTAACTCAAGTTTTGTCGCCGAAAAAATTCAGAGCTTTTTTTGTCAATACCGGCATAACCACCCTGCTCTACAGCCCTAAATATATCAGCATTGAAAAAGAGATAAAATCCCACCCGCTACTTGACAACATCGACACCCATAGCACCAAAACCTCGCCGACTTATAAAAGTATGCAAAAGATGGTCGACATCTTCTTAAATGTCTTCCCCGGAGGTTTTAATGATGAGAAATATCAGAAAAGCGAAAGAGCAGCTAAACTAGATGCCCAAACATTACTGGAGACTTCTCTTAACCAGAAAAGTTTCCAAAAATTGCTGGATGAGAAAAAATTTCAAGAGATCACAAAACTCAGTCTCGCAGTCATAAACAAAACAACCCTCATTTTCCCCAATGAAAAGATGAGCCTTAAAGACGGTCTCTTGGATCCCGAGAAACAGGAAACATTTGCTCACTCCCTTTTTCAACTGCTCTACGGAGAGCATAATATTGAATTAAGGTTCATGGATTTTGCCAAGGTTTTGACCACTCTGAAAGCCGACAAATGGACAACTCAGACATATTTTTTGTATCTCTCCGACCCCGATAAATATCTTTTCCTGAAACCTACGGTGACCAAAAAAGCCGCCGCAATTTGTGATTTCCAACTCCATTATGATCCCAAACTGAACTGGAAAACCTATAAAGCCCTCTTAGCCTTCGGTGAATATTTCAAAACCGATCTCTGTCGCTACGGAGAGAACCTGACCCCTAAGGATATGATCGATGTTCAATCATTCTTCTGGACCGCAGCCAACGCCAAAACCTCTAAGGATGAACCAAAACCGTCATAAATTTACGACTGTCGAGAAAAAAGGTACACCTAGATCCTAAACTTAGTTCCCTTGCCAGGCTCACTCTCAACGGCAATCCAGGCGTCGTTCTGTTTGACAATACCGTATACGGTTGCGAGGCCGAGACCAGTTCCTTTGCCAACCTCTTTGGTTATAAAAAACGGTTCGAAAATGCGTTCCTGAACCTCTTAAGAGATACCACAACCACTGTCAGAGACCTCCAGAAGCAGATACCACCCACACTCGCTGCCAGCATGAGAGAGGATAAATTCATCATCAAGAAATACTTGTGAGGTTAAAATGGTAATGTTGCAAGCGCTAGACATCGGCTTTTTCACTCATAAGATTCTCCCCCAAACACCTTTTGATTAAGTCAAGATCGCATAGCTGATGAGCACATAACGCATCAATTTGCCAGCCGTAACCAGTACAAAAAAGAGCCAGATATTTATTTTCAGAGCCCCGGCAACAAAGGTCAAGGGGTCACCGACAACCGGCACCCAGGCAAAAAAGAGGCTGCAGACTCCATACTTCTTAAACCTTTGTTGAGCTTTTAGAGATTCAACATCTGCTATTTTCAGAACCTTTTTGGCCAAAAAGGCACTGCCGCAAAAACCTATCGCATAATTTACAAACGCCCCCAAGACATTACCAGAAGTCGCAACCCCCACCAGAAGGGTCGGGTTAAGGCCGCTCAGCAAAAGCCCCCCAAGGACTACTTCAGAGCTCAACGGCAATATGGTTGCAGCCAGAAATGAGGCGAAAAAAAGCCCGGCATAACCGAATTCACTAAAGTATTCCATCGCTTAATTTTACACTTCCCGGAAATAAGTGACGCCAGATTTAAAATTTACTCAATTTTATCAATTATAGGCCAAACGCGTCTCTTCGTCCGCCAAAGTCGGCTCGACAATCTCCTGCCACTGAGCCCCTTCCCAAGTTCCCAACTGATCGTGCATATTCAGATATTTTTGCGGAATAGGATGGGTCCCGTAAACAACCTCCAGACCATATTTTGTTTTAATAAAATCACTGAAGTAGTTGATATAAGGGCATGGCGGGTAGCCGACAACCAGGCCTGTGGCCAGATGTATCACCGTAGCTCCATTGTTTTTCATCTCATCGACAGCATACTCAACATTACCGCCGGGACACCCGTCACAAGAGGTGTAACCGACCATCTCAACCTCTATATCCCGATAGCGACTGAAAGCCCCTTCACGGTTGCGTAATGATTTAAAGCATTTTCCGCCGGCACACCGGCGATAGCGGTCACAGATAATTATACCAACCTTGATTTTTTCTTCCATGTCACCCTCTACTGGTTTAGTTGATTGTAATTTTAAAATCTCAATTTTATAAGCTGACTTAAATTTTTGCTATCTCAAATAAAATAAACGTGGCATCGTTTTAGATTGCAGTTTTTCTCTGCATTTTTGCGTCTCTGCGGGAAATTGCTTTTTATCTCCCGCATCGAGATGCAAAAATGCAGAGAAAGGCAAAAACAAACTCAGCTTACTTCCAGGAGCTCTCCCCAATCGGTTGTATAAGATCTTGAACGTTGCTTAAAGGCCGTCTTCCAGTTTTGCTTATCACCCAGACCAACCGCCCCATAGGCAATTGCGCCACTCCCCATCTCACCATTAATCGCATCAACCGTTTGCATCAGCTTTTTCGAACGGGAGCGGTTAACCGTATCAAAAAAATTGGCCTGCACCAGATCAGCCGACCCCAGATCCTGCAACAAGATACCAGCTTTTTTATAGTGACCACCTTTTTTGTAAATATTCTTGAGACCTTGTTGGGCATAATGAATCAGCTCCGGGGTATCATTGCTCGGCACCGGAAGTTTCAACGTCACACTATTGTAGTAATAGTCATCTTTAAAGCGGTTGGTCATCACGTAGACAAGCAAAACCCCGGCAACCGAGTTCTCTTGCCGCAACTTTTCAGCCCCCGTCGAGACATAGGCGGCAACCGCCTCAAGCAATTCATCAAGGGTCAAGATAGCCCGCTTAAAGGTCCTGGAGACAGTGATCGATTGGCGCTTAGGGGGGGACTGTTCAAGAGGATAACATGAAACCCCACGAAGTTCACTGAGCAACCTCAGACCAACAATACCCATCTTTTTTTTGATCATACTTTCGTCTGCGTCACGCAGTTGCAAAGCATTAAGAATACCCTGAGCCTTTAAAAACTCGGCATATTTCCTCCCAACCCCCCAGACCTCACCGACCGCCACAGCCGCCAGGGCCAGGTCCTGATATCTGGCCGTACTGAGATCGAGAACGCCGTCAGCTTTTGCCGATTTTTTGGCCAGATGGTTGGCGATTTTGGCAAGGGTTTTAGTCCCGGCGATGCCCACAGAAACTGGAATTCCAGTCCATTTTTCAACCCTATTTTTTATATCACGACCATACTCTGTAAGGTTGAGGTGTTGATGAGCGGCCAGATCGAGAAAAGCCTCATCAATCGAATAGATTTCAAGATCTGGCGTAAACCGGGTCAAGGTCTGCATGACCCGCTGCGACATATCTCCATAAAGAGCGTAATTGGAGGAGAAGACCTGGACGTTGTGACGCTCGACAAGCTCCTTGATCTTAAATAGCGGCACCGCCATTTTAATGCCTAAAGCTTTCGCTTCATTTGAGCGGGCCACGGCACAGCCGTCATTATTAGATAACACAATAACAGGCTTGCCCTCCAGCCCTGGGTTAAAAACCCTTTCACAGGAGACATAGAAATTATTACAATCAACCAGAGCAAACAGCGACGCCATAGAAATATTTCCAGTTAAAGTGCCCTATTCTTCTGTAATGCGACCATCGACAAGCGGATTAACCGGAGTGTTCTCCATAATATAACGGGCCAGAACATCCGCTGCCAGAACCGTCGAGTCACTCTTTTCAAGGCCCGTAAAAACATAGTGTCCATCTCACCCGCCGGCCAGCCATGATTTAACATAGACACTATAAATCTGCTCGGGGACAAGCGCCTGCCAATAACCTTCCCGCAAAACTTCAACCTTGACAATACGCTGGCCCGGATTGATTACAGTATCGACTTGCCGGCCATTATAGCGAGCGCAAAATTGTAAAAACCACCTGTACTGGCTCGTTCATCTACGACACAAGCATCACCCTCAACATCCTGTCCACAGATACAGGTGCAACCTGAAACTAAATAAAAATAGGTGTTGCTGATTAGATATTATTTATGATAAAGAGAAATATACTTAGCTCAATATAGTAATTCAATGAGGGTTTATTTCGTGGATTTAAATACTGCATTGCAGATCCAAGTTCAAGGTTATCCCAACCGCTTAAAAAGTTATCTGGTGGGAAAAGAGGAAGGCCAATATCTGATAATAAAAGCTCCGACCATGCAAAACCCTGAAGATTTTTTTACAAAAGATCAAGAGTTGGTTATCAGATATGTATACCAGGGACGTGTTTTCGGATTCAAATCACCAATTATGCTATGCATAAGAAACTCCATTAATTTAATTTTTGTAAAATTCCCAAAAATAATTGAGGATCACAACCTAAGAACTCATAAAAGATTTGAATGCAGCCTTCTGGCCCGACTCGAGGTTTTGACTCGTCATCAAAACAGGCAGCTTCGTTTTCAGGGAAGTATTGGTGACCTCAGCAAAGGTGGGTGCAAAGCAACAATCAGCCTGAAAGAGCTTGAGTGGGTCAAAGAGCCTCTGAAAATTCAGTCCGACGTCAACATATTTCTCTCTTTACCAGGGATCGAAGATGAGCTTATAATGCAAGGGGTCGTAAGAAGTATGTCGCAAGACAGCAATGCTCTCTCTTTAGGAATCCAGTTCGTTGATTTAAGCGGCAAAGTTCAGACCCAGATTGAAAAATTTATAGATGCCAATAAGATTTAACATCACCCGCCATCCCGAGCCGGAAAATAGGTACCTCCATAGAAAGGTTTACGATCCGGCAACAACCAAACCGTCATGGGCCAACCACCCCGACCCGAGACAGCTTGCACCGCAGCCATGTAAATAGCATCAATATCGGGTCGCTCCTCACGATCGACCTTGATAGCGATATAATTTTCATTCAAATCACAGGTTACCCTTCACAATCAACATCCTGCCCACAGGTACAGGCGCGGCCCTTGAAATTGAAGAAAAACTTAAGACCTTTACGCACTTTATCGGAAAATATTTTTTCGGAAAAGATTGAGCCCACGACCTTTTTATTGATCTCGCCCAGGGTCGGATAGGGATGGATGGCGGAAGCAATTTTTGACAAACCGACATTGCCGTTCATAATCGCCACCCATTCACTTAAGAGATCCCCAGCATGGGGCCCCAGAATCTGGACGCCAAGAGGTTTCTCCTTGCGATCGAGCAGAAGTTTTATACACCCGACACCTTCACCTTCAGTAAGAGCTCGGTCGTTATCGTTAAACTCTTCACTCCAGACCGTGTAGTCGATGCCTGCCGCTTTAGCACTTTTCTCATTCAAACCAATGCTGGCCAGTTCTGGATGGGTGTAGGTGCACCAGGGCACGTAAGTATAATTGACTTTTTTAGGCAGGTGAAAAATGGCATTACTTAAAACAACCCCGCCTTCGTAGCCGGCCACATGCGTAAACTGGTAGCCGCCGATAACGTCACCAGCGGCATATATATGTTTATGACGGGTTTTAAGATAGCTGTTCACCTTAATTCCTTTTTGATCGAAAGGCAGCTCAATTTTTTCGAGACCGAGACCTGCCACATTCGGGGTTCGACCCATAGCTACAAAAAGAGCTTCGGCCTTAAGAGATAAAATCTCACCCGCTTGATTTTTGACCAGCACTTCCCGCTCAGAACCAAGATCTTTAACCCTGACAACCGCGCTATACATCTGAAAAACAACCCCCTCTTCCGCCATAACCTGCTGCACGATAGCGGCCATATCCAGGTCTTCTTTACTTAAGATCTGTCCACTGCGCTGGATTACCGTCACCTTGGTTCCAAGACGGCAAAAAGCCTGGGCCATCTCGGTGGCAATCGGACCAGCCCCGAGAATAATCATTGATCTGGGAAGTTTTTTTAGAGAAAAAATATCGCGGTTTGTAAAATAGGGGGTTTCATCAAGACCGGCAACCGGAGGCACTGACGAGGATGATCCCGTAGCCATCACCCAAGTGCGGGCGGAGATCAATTTACTGCCAAGATTTATCGAGTGTTCATCGCTGAATTGGGAATCGCCAAACTCGACTTTAACGCCCAACCCACAAAAACGTTCCACCGAATCATGTTTCTGGATAACCCCGATCACCGACCGAATCCGCTCAGAGACAGCCGCAAAGTCTACCGGCGGCAAATCAAGCTTGGGCAGGCCAAATTGCGGACCATTTTTCATGAGATGATAGACATGAGCCGTCTTAATCAGGGTCTTACTCGGCACACAACCATAGTGTAGACAATCACCACCCAGTGCCGCCTCTTTTTCCACCAGTAAGGTTTTAGCACCCAGTTGAGCCGCCCCGGAAGCCACCGTCAGCCCCGCTGCCCCACCCCCAATAATCCCGATATCATAATCATAGTTCGGCATCTCTGCTCTCCTGTTTTATCTCTTTTTTTTCACCACCAGGTGATCTATTGCAGCGGCCATATTCTCCTGACAACCGCTAAAAAAGTGATCGGCATCGGGAATCAGGTTGAAAAGAGCTTGAGGATTCCAGGCCTGAGCCAGAGATTTGACTTGGCCTGGCGGGGCTATCTCATCATTTTCACCGACTATGACCTGGCATAGATCAGGCAGCTTGATAGTGGGCGAAAAATCGACCATGGCCGCTGGTGGCGCCACCATAATTATCCCCATGCCCGAAATACGCTTTGCGACAGCGGCCTGATAGATAATCCAGGCTCCAAAAGAGTAGCCGAGCAGATAGATATCCGCAACCCCTTGAGCTTTCAAAAATGCGCTTGCAGCGAGCAGATCTTCAACCTCACCCCGGCCTTCGTCATAAGCACCTTGGCTGGCGCCAACGCCGCGAAAATTAAAACGTAAACTTGACCAGTCGGCCTTCTGAAAAACCTTAGCCAAAATCATGACCACCGGATTATTCATCTCGCCCCCATATAAAGGATGCGGATGCGCCAACACCACCCCCGACTTACAAGAGCCCTTTGCCAGCACGCCTTCCAGAGGAACTGGAGCCTTAATCATAATCTTTTCTGCAAACATCATTTAAAACCCACTAAAGATAAAAGCTACCATAGAGGGTTGATATTGACGAGTCTTTTCCATAAGCTCACCGTTTTCAAGGTTCCATCGGGCCCAAGCATCAACCAGAATACCCCCGTTTAGTTTTTTACCAATATCTGCTCTGGCAACCCCCTCTTTGAACAAAGAAAAACCTTCGATATACTCAAGTGAAAAGTGAGTTGCAAACCCTGTCAATTGCCTATCAAGCAGTTCTTTATCAACCCCGCGCGCCAGATTTAACGCCTGACTCAAAATCTCGACCAACGCCTCTTTTTTGCCCTCATCAAGCAGCGTATAGACTTGGTTTGATAGACGCAAACTGCTGTAAACCTTATTAATTTCAGTTTCGGCTGGGCTCTTAAGAATGTCCATGTTCTGCAGGTTGACAAAGATCATAACAACCCCACCAAGCAACATTCCAACCGTATAAAATTTTTCCCGGCGCCGGGAGGCAAAAAACGCGAGAACGACGGCCAGAAAAGCCCCTGCAATAGCCACCAGGCCAGACAAAAAAAGACTCGCAATCCCAGCTATAACTGAACCTGAACTAAACATATAAGCTCGCATCAGCAAACTCCTCTCGCGGACAACCAATTTTATTCAATAACAGAAAAGTAGACAAACGGAGATGACATAAAATGAACATTCTCGACAACGATATAACACACCCGAAGAGCTCTGACAATCACCCCTATAAACCAACCTCTCGCAACCGTTGTTCAAGGTCATAAACCTCGGCCATACGACCCCGTTTGCGACAGCCGTTGAGATAGATTTTGCTTTTAGTTTCAAGCGTGGCCAGGGCCTGTTTTTTTTGGGCCGATGAGAGAATCTTGCACTTGATAATTTTCAAGAGGGCAAGGATACGGTAGCGATCCAGAGCGGGGATGGTGCGCGAAAGCTGGTCGTTATGACCACCATATTTGACAACCAGGTTTTCAGACAAAAGAGGAATTGGATAACGGCAGGCAGTTCTGAGCCAGAGGTCGTAATCTTCACAAGCCGGCAAAGTTTCATCAAAGTAACCGATCTCAGCAAAAAAACGGCGCCGCATCATGACCGCGGAGGGGCTCACAGCACAAAGCGGCAGGGACTCGGCAAAAATCAAACCGGAGGGCTTCTGGTGGTGTTTGCAGGGGTTAACCCGTTTACCGTTACGAATCCAGATCTCATCCGTCTGGGAGATCAAAATCTCGGGAGCGGCCCGCATAAACTTGAATTGCCGTTCGGTTTTTTCGGGCTCCCAAAGATCGTCAGAGTCGAGAAAAGCTATAAAGGAGCCGCGACTAAACTCAATCCCGCGATTTCGAGCATAACTGACCCCACGATTGCGAGGCAAGCCTAAAACCTTGACACGCGAACCGAAACGGTTGCGTAACAGGTCAGCACTATTATCGGTCGAGCCATCGTCAACAACGATAATTTCAAGATTCGGCCAGGTTTGAGCCAGCACCGAGGCGACCGCTTTCTCGAGTGCTTGAGCCCGGTTGAATGTCGGAATGATGGCACTGACCAGGGGCATCGTCATGGATAGCTTAGCAACCTCCGCAACATTTTAAAGCTCCAGCCCATCCAAAGGGCTGGCAAGGCGTGATATATCTTTATCCATCACATGGGTATAACGCTCTGTAGTTTTGACATCCGCATGGCCCATAAGTTCTTGCAGCATGCGAATTGTGATCCCATTTTCAAGCATAGTGGTTGCGAAACTGTGACGCAAGGTGTGGCAGGTAACGCGTTTGTCGATTCCAGCTCGGCGGGCAGCCGTTTTTACTGCCTTTTGTAGACCTGATTCCATCACATGATGTCTGCGCTCCTGCCCCGACCGGGGGTCAATAGTGCGTTTCTTTCCTGGAAACACATATTGCCACCCAGTTTCCATGGCGGCTTTTTTATATTTCCGGGCTAATGCAGCCGGGATGTAGACTTCGCCAAACCCCTCCGCGAGATCCCGTTCGTGTAATGCTTTTACCCTTTGAATATGATCGTAAAGCTCTGGGATTATCGGTTCAGCAAGTATCGTAGAGCGCCACTTATCACCTTTCCCCAATACTTGGACGCGCTTACGATCAAAATCCACATCCTGGATTCGCAACCGCACGCACTCCATAAGCCGCAAACCGGAACCATAAAGTATTTTTGCCATTAAGGCATGAGCTCCCTCGATCTGGCGAAAAAACAACTTGATCTCCTCTATACCGAGTACAGTCGGAAGATTGGGCGGCTTCTTCGTACGTACAGGTTGAATCTTTCCTTCAAGGGGGAGATCAAGCACATTGCGATAAAGAAAAACCAGCGCATTCAAAGCCTGGCGCTGGGTCGAGGCCGCCACCTCACCTCTAACCGCCAAATCTGACAAAAAACGCTCCACATCCCTGAAGGTCAAATCACGGGGATGTGTATTGCCGCCATGAAAACGGATATAGCGCAATATCCACTGACAATAAGTCTGTTCGGTTCGATATGCGTAATGATGATAGCGCAAAACCTCGCGAACCTGATCCATTAATTTGAGGTCAGGATTGGGCCTGAATTTAGCTTGACTTTCCATCTTCTATCCGTATATATATATCGACTGTTTACAATCTAATAAGAGAAAAAATAAGATGAAATATTTTTCCATGTTTCTTCTTCAATATCACAATAGATGGATAATTTCAACATCTACTGCGATTGATATCATGGAAAGTTTCCACTTATTGACAATGTT
>CAYWGC010000038.1:0-32385 GCA_964457755.1 uncultured Thermodesulfobacteriota bacterium
GGCAGAATTTCTTTGCTCAGAACACTTGGATATTCGGATACGGATTAGATTACAGGTTTCTTTCTATATTGCAAAAAGAGGCTGCAGTATCTAATATCGATCTAGACGGGAAGAATACAGTAAATAGCGATTTTCTAATGGGTAGCACAGATTTTACCGTGTTAGTCGAGCTAAAGAGACCTGATACATTACTATTTGAAAATAGCAAAAATCGCTCACATAGCTGGAGGCTTTCACAGTACCTAATGCATGCGGTTTCCCAGATTTTAGCTCAAAAAGGAGCTTGGGAAATAAAATCATCGCAAACTAACTATGATGATAATGGGAACCTTATTAACCAGAAGACTAGTGATCCAAAGGCGATACTTATTATTGGCAGAAAAGATCAAATAGAAGATAATCCGAGAGATTTCGAGATTAAGCAGAAGACGCTTGAGTTGTATCGAAGAGATTCACGAAATGTTGAAATACTTACATATGACGAGCTATATGAGCGTGCGTATTATATTGTTAATCAAGAATTGCCAAAAAATGTATAACAAATTTTGTCAGTTGACATTTTGGACTACGCTCCGTTTTGGGGTGGCTACGCCACTTTACCCCAAAACGGAGCGTAGTCCAAAAGAAACAGAAACGGAGACAGCCACTGATTAATATAGATAATGGGGTCAAATCTTTATTCTTGACAGAGACCTCGTCACATTAAGGTTGCCAAGAATAAAGATTTGACCCCAAAACACCCCAAAACACCGAAATACACACCGAAATACACACCGACGACCAGCAAACCCAAGCAAGAATTTGAGATGATAATCTAGATGGTTGAATTTGTTGGCGTCCCCAAGGGGATTTGAACCCCTGTCGCCGCCGTGAAAGGGCGTCTCATTGAGTACTCCGCCAGTATTTTCAGTGAGTTACAGATCATCAAGAGGCATTAAAGCACAACAAAAACCACCAGAAAAACCACCAAGCAAGCCACCAAACATGAAAATTATAAATGCTGATTCAAATAAGAAGATCACACCAAAGGATTTGAACCACCGACCACCTGAACCCCATGCGGATCACCTATGGCATAAAACCCTTTATTTTAAGCTATTAAAGGGTTTCCCTTTCTACACAATACACTTTAAAACCACACATTGATTTTGTTCGTGCCGCAGATTGCTTCCAACAAAGAACCAGCACCCCATAAAAAACTACCAACAAAAACTTCCCTCTATCTAAAACAAAAACCGAGTCAATAGGCTTTGCGTCTACGACCCGGTTATATATTTTGCTGCTCATAGCTAAAGGTGTTTGGTCAATATACGTAACACTTATGGTATATTCGCAGATAAGGTTAAGTGTTGGGATATAACAATTCCCTTGAGATTTGCTGTGGCAATCTCAATATATTTCAATCGAGTCTGATCCTGGTTACTTTTTTCTTGGCTTTGCCCGCACCTCCTCGGTTGGGGTCAGTGCTTGACAATTGGCGGTCTGAGGTGATCGCGTATGCCGAAATCTTAGCCCGTCAATTGTCAAACTTTAACCCTGTCGAAGGGGGCGAAGCAATGGCCGTGGTGTTCTCGATATCCATTGAAGTTAGAGGATGCCCAAACGTTGTCTTGTCACGGATAAAGATTTGACCCCATCGCCTTTCCTCTATATATTTAATGGCCCTCTATGTTCTCTTTAAAATAACTTTCCTCATTATCTACAATAATAAGGATTAAATTTTAATTTTTCATTGCATTTTGGGCATTTGCTTAAAAGACTGGGGTTGTTCCAGACTTCTTTGGGTAAGTCTAAGCAGGGGGATTGTTCAGGTCTAAGTTTCGTTTTTTTGGTAATTTCAATGATTGTATTCAAAATGGAGTCTGTCGGTGTGAAGCGGTGTCCACATAAAGGGCAATCCGCTGTAACCGGCATATAACGCAAGAGTTCAAAATCCCATATTTTGAGGACGGTTACAAAAGCATTACCAGGATTAAGTAATTTTTTACTGGCATTTAATATATGAGTTTCTCCTGAATACGTTCCTATAAAAATTCCACCGGGAAAAAATTCAATAACAAGAATAGAAGATGAAGACGGGTAACTCGCAAGTTTTACTCCACTATCCAGGTCCCACAGGATGCAGGTTTTATCATCAGACCCTGAGATGGCCCTTTTACCGTCTGGGGAGATGGATACGGCATCTACCATTTCAGTATGTCCCTTGAGGGTTTGGAGTGCCGCTCCTGTTTGAAGGTCCCACAGGATGCAGGTATTATCATCAGACCCTGAGATTGCCCGTTTCCCGTCAGGGGCGATCGATACGGAATTGACCCCGTCAGGGGTGTCCAATACGGAATAATTGACCATTTTAGTATGTCCCTTGAGGGTTTGGAGTTTCTCTCCTGTTTGAAGGTCCCAAAGGATGCAGGTATTATCATCAGACCCTGAGATTGCCCTTTTCCCGTCAGGGGTTATCAATACGGATATGACCCAGTTAGTATGTCCCTTGAGGGTTTGGAGTTTCTCCCCTGTTTGAAGGTCCCACTGGATGCAGGTTTTATCAGAAGACCCTGAGATTGCCCTTTTCCCGTCAGGGGTGATCGATACGGAATCGACCCGGTTAGTATGCCCCTTAAGAGCTTGGAGTGCCTCTCCTGTTTGAAGGTCCCACAGGATGCAGGTTTTATCATCAGATCCTGAGACGGCTTTTTTCCCGTCAGGGGTAATCGATACGGACTTGACCTCATCAGTATGCCCCTTGAGGGTTTGGAGTTTCTCTCCTGTTTGAAGGTCCCACAGGATGCAAGTATTATCATCAGACCCTGAGATTGCCCGTTTCCCGTCAGGGGTGATCGATACGGAATCGACAGTTTCAGTATGCCCCTTGAGGGTTTGGAGTTTCTCTCCTGTTTGAAGGTCCCACAGGATGCAAGTATTATCATCAGACCCTGAGATTGCCCGTTTCCCGTCAGGGGTGATCGATACGGAATCGACAGTTTCAGTATGCCCCTTGAGGGTTTGGAGTTTCTCTCCTGTTTGAAGGTCCCACAGGATGCAGGTTTTATCAAAAGACCCGGCGGAGACGGCCCATTTCCCGTCAGGGGTGATCGATACGGACAAGACTTCAGAAGAATGCCCCTTGAGGGTTTTGAGTGCCTCTCCTGTTTGAAGTTCCCACAGGATGCAGGTTTTATCCGTTGACCCTGAAATGGCACGTTTCCCGTCAGGGGTTATGGATACGGATGTGACATAATCAGTATGTCCCTTGAAGGTTTGGAGTTTCTCTCCTGTTTGAAGGTTCCACAGGATGCAGGTTTCATCATAAGACCCTGAGATTGCCCGTTTCCCGTCAGGGGTTATCGATACGGACTCGACAGCTTCAGTATGCCCCTTGAGGGTTTGGAGTTTCTCTCCTGTTTGAAGGTCCCACAGGATGCAGGTTTTATCCCCAGACCCTGAGATGGCTCTTTTTCCGTCAGGGGTGATCGATACGGACTCGACGTCTCCAGTATGTCCCTTGAGGGTTTGGAGTGCCTGGGGCATTGGATTCCAGGGTGGACGTGTGAGTTGGCTACGAAGAAGCAGAGATTGGCGAATTTCAGGTGAGTCGGTTTCTGCCGCCTCACCTACAGGACCAGTATTTGTGTAATTCCAGGCTTGCTGGGTGGCAAAACAAGGAAAATCCATGGCATAATCTTGCAGGTTATTGGCTTCATTCCCAAGGAAATTGATAAATGCGTTTAAACGATCCAGACGATTCGGATTGGTTTTAATCCTTTTTATCTCTTCATTAATTTTTTCTTTAGACCAGGGTGGTTGACTTTGAGGAATATCAAGCTCTTTAATTTCTCCTTTGGCATAGGCAATTAAATCCCTGATGTATTTCTCCACCCCTTCCTGTCCTTCTTTTTTCTGTCTAATATTTTCTTTATTATCCGGAATTACAGTTAAAACATCGTTATAGTCCTTGACCAGATCATAGGTCAGTTTTGCTGCACTTTTGGCTTGAATAAAATTCAAATCACAGAGCAAATCGGTTACATTATCCCACAATTTTGCATGGAAACAATGAGATGGAAGGTTTTTTATAAAATAGAGATGAAGAGTTTTTAAATCATGTTGGTACTGTTGGTATCCAAAGTTGGCAAGTAAGGGATGGCCTTCTCTGATACTGACATAATATGGACCTGCACTATTTTCATTATCCAGCCAGTCGATTATTGATTTATGATAAGGCCTGATAGTTTCTTTCCCATCCTTTTTTGTAATTGGAAATAATGAACCAAGAGTCCTAGTAAAATCTCTTAACTCCTCATCCTGCCATTTAAACAGGTGCTGGAGAATCTCCAAGGGCAACGGTTCCAGAGCTGCAAGGATTGAACGTAAGGCAGAGCGGATCTCTATTTTAAATTTTTCCTGATCCGGAAACTGCCTTTTAAAGAACTGCCAGAATATTTCACCTAATCCTTTTGGAAATTCTTCCAGACGGTCAAGGGATAAAAAACCTTTTTCTATATCATCACAGACCCTTTCAACATAGAGGAACACCCCTTCGCTCTTATCCAGAATCTGTTCTACCAGACTATCTGCATCTAAATGATCTTTTAATTTTGAAGCAAGCATTGTATTTAAATAAAGACGAATGTCATCACGGTTGTTTTCGGTTTCTGTATCTAAAATAAAGGGATTTAATCCCTGAAGAGGATCGGTTACTGATTTTTCCGGTCTGCTGGTGATAATCAATCCAAGCCAGTCCGGCAATCTGCCTGCATCTCTGGCCAATAACTCTACCAAAGGATTTTTGCCATCAACTGAGGCTTCATCAAGGGCATCAATCAGGATAAGATACCGTTCCCTGCCTCCGTCAATAGATGAACGGAGAGGATCTGCAAGGAGATAATCAAAAAGTTCTGATGATCTTTTTTTATCCAGATCTTTTATCTCAGGTAAGGTTAATAAAAGACTCCGATAATCCGGTAATCTTGTTGCCAACTGAAAAGCCAGACTGCGGATAACTCGGCCTGCATCCCGGTGATCAGGTTTATCCCACTCACAGAACTGCGCAGCAATAATCCTGTCACGACCAAAATGGGATAATTGCGCCGCAAAGGCACTTTTACCCACTCCGGGAGCACCGGTCAACCAGAAGACACGGGAATTTTTATTATTATTACTCCAGCCTTCAACTTCTTCTTTTAACCACTCCCGACCAACAAACCCTCTGCTTAAAAGAGAAGATATCCGGTTATCAGAGGATATAGGTTTAAGATAACCGCTCAGCTTTTCAATCTCACCTGCAAATTGCCTGCTCTCTTTACTCTCCACAATATCAATTATTTCATCAAATTTACTCTTATACCAGGTTTCCCATTGATTTTTATCTGCTGTCTGATTTTCTTTCCAGTCATGCATATCAAGCCATTGAATATGACTGATACTTGCAGGTGTGCTGACTTCCTTCTCACCTTCAACAAGTATGGTTTTTATATTCCCGCCTTTTGCACCAAGGGCAATAGCAATCTCATCCAGGCAAACACCGGGATCCCTTGTAGAATGTTTAGAAAGAAAGGAAATTACCTTATTGCTTTTTAGAATTCCATTAGTAATGGAATTCCGCCAGTCATCTCCCCCCTTAATTTCATGTTCATCAAACCAGACCTTATGGCCTCTTTTTTCCAGATCGTTTTTTATAAGCCGGACAAGTTCTTCATTATTATCATGACCATAGCTGAGAAAGATACGAAGTGCCTCAAAAGATTTTTTAATAGTGAATTTAAAATCACAATCCTCACAAACATATAGTTCCTGTTTTTTACTAAACATCACATATTCCGAAGAACATTTTGGACATTTTCCGTTATCAGCTTCACTACTCAGCATGCTCACATCTATCTCCAGTAGAAATTCTTTTTGAAATAATTAATTGAAAAACGTTTGATTGAAAAATAATAGGTCTTTCCGGGTCAACTTTCCGGGGTCAAATCTTTATCCTTGACAACCTTAAGATGACGAGGCTCCTGTCAAGAATAAAGATTTGACCCCACTATCCACGATTTCTCCCGGTTAAAGCGTATTACCATAAAATCTAAAAAGTTGTAGCAGGAGGCTATTACCCCCAGCTACCCCCACATTACAGATACTCTTACTTTTTCACCCAGATACATCATCGGAACGTAAGCTCGAGACTGAACTTTAAATAATCAAATCTTCAAATAACCAATCACTGTCCTCCGCGAACTGCACGAACATAGTAACTATTTGTCTTAAGGTTGTTGCCCGCGTAGCCGTAGTAGAACTTGACGAACCACGCATAGGTGGTAACGTCGGCGCGGGTGGAGGACGACCAGTAGTAGTTCTTAACGTTAGTAAAAGGATGATCATCCGGCAGTGCAGGATTTACTTGGGTTGGATCGACAAGGCTTTTCAGTTCCTCAACTGAAGGCAGACGCCACCCCCCACGACTGCCAATAATAATATTATAACAGTAAGATTGTGCAGCATACCAATCATAAATAGTTTCGCTGGTGTCTCTTTGCCAGACTAGATCGGTCTCCCGGTCGAGTACGGCTTCGTTATTCATGACCAGCTCAAAACGCTCGGCTGCCGGTATTATCTGGTGCCAGGAGGGCAACACTGCCGGTGTTTGCTTATAGGTCTGGTAAGCAAAACCACCGGTCGCGGAGTTGCCGACAAAAACCGTCACCGCTAACTCTTGGTTGCCAGAGTGAGAAATTATAATAGAGTACATCAACGGCAGGGGGCCAGGATAGATGGTTGAGGTCATCTCGCTATATATTTCTTGCGGTTCTAACGGAGCAAGTTCGGCCGCCCCCATAAACACACCCTCCTGATCAATAAAATCTATTCTTAGATCGCCGGTCGAACTGCTCGCATCAAGATTTTTAATAGCAACGCCGGTCCACCACTGGGTATTGGTAACGGCATACGGCACCTCCACTTCAACCCCATCCGCCCAACTAACGTTAACAAATGTAAACACCACTAAAGCAACGAACAAATAAACCAAGCTTTGACGTAACCGATCTCGTTTCATCGCTAACCTCCTTTTGACCTCCATTATTACAAAACATCACCCGTCCTGCCCTACATTAAAACTTATGATATATCATCAAAACAAAATAGCCGGACTACTTTTCAGAAAGTAGCTCGGCTATCTAGTCAGACATCTGATTTCTCATCTCAACTCTTTCTCAGATTAGCATTGCCTGAGGTTATTTCATTTGCTCATCCCTAAATGTAAGATACAGAATGGTTCAAGTCAAATAGTTAGGTTGGCATATCTTACCACTGCCAACCCCAACCCTTTGGCCATTCCTTAAACTTGAACTTCATCGTAATATACGTAACAAGTCGCAGAACACCTCTACTCTCAATAGAAGGAATGCGAATAGAGCTTACCTCGGGCGATATTAAAAACAAGCCAACTCTCAACTGAGCCATGAAATCTAAAAAATTGCAGCAGGGCAGGTAATAGATCTTATTCTTGGGATCTGTTGCCTTTCACCAAAGATATCGCCTAAACGTTAGCTAAAATTGAACGTTAAATGATCAAATAAACAAACCATCAATCACTGTCCCGACCTTACGGCACGTACATAATGACTATCTGTCTTATCGTAGTAGCTGGCGTTGACGTAACCAAAGTGGAAATCGACGTGCCACGCGAGGCTCGTATTATTGGCATGAGTTGTAGACGACCAATAGCGGGACGACTTGACATTAGTGAAAGAGTGCCCAAGTGGCAACGCTGGATCTTTTCGTGTTCGATCCGTAAGTGTTCTTAGCTCCTCAATTGAAGGCAGACGCCACCCTCCCCGACCACCGATATCAGTATTGTAACAGTACAATATCGCTTTGTCCCAAGTATATAGCGTAGCACTGGTATTTCTTTGCCAGACCAGTCCGGTTTCCCGGTCAAGCACGGCTTCGTTATCAAGAACCAGTTCAAAACGGTTGGCCCCGGGTATTTTCTGGTGCCAGGAGGGCAACACTGCCGGTGTTTGCTTGTAGGTCTGGTAGGAAAAACCACCAGTCGCGGAGTTGCCGACAAAAACCGTCACCGCTAACTCTTGGTTGCCGGGGTGAGAAATCTTAAGAGAGTAGTTCGACGGCAGGTAGTGGGAGTACAACACTAACTCTTGGCGGTCGGGGTGAGAAATCTTAAGAGAGTAGTACACCGGCAGACAGTGGGAGTAGATGGTTGAGGTCACTTCGCTATAGATTTCCTGCGGTTCTATCGAACCGATATCAACCGTCCCTATAAACATGCCTTCCTGGTCAAAGAACTCTACATCTATAGTGCCAGTGGCACTGCTCGCATCAAGATTTTTAATAGCTACACCGGTCCACCACTGAGCATTAGTAACGGCATACGGCACCTCCACTTCAACCCCATCCGCCCAACTAACATTAACGAATGCAAACACCACTAAAGCAACGAACAAATAAACCAAGCTTTGACGTAACGAATCTCGTTTCATCGCTAACCTCCTTTTGACCACCATTATCACAAAACCTTACCCGCCCTGTCCTACATTAAAACTTATGATATATCATCAAAATAAAATAGCCGAGCTACTTTCTGAAAAGCAATTCGGCTATCTACGGATACCTGATTTTTGATATCAACCCTTTGCCAAGTTGGCATTTCTTGAGGTTGTTTTGTTTGATGGTATTGACAAGATAGTCTACATAAATGAGCCAAGTCAAATAGCTAAATTGTCAAACATTACCCCTGACAATCTCAACCTATCAACCAAGCGGCATACCTAACCTTCATCGTAAATCTTAGAACCTCAACCCTCGCAGACAAGGTTAGGCACAAACACATTGGGGGAAATCAGCTCTTACCTCTGGCAATATTAAATTGATGGTTTATTTTTATGGTAGTCAAATACTAAGAGCCGAAACCAACGAAACCCAGATTCGCAGTATTTCACTGAGCCATAGGATCATCGATTCGTTCAAGCGTTACAGTTGTGATTGATTCTCCCCCATCAAAAGACTCAACTTCAACTTGAGAATAGCTTCCCCTCACGGGAATTGTCAAAGTTTTCTCTTGATGATAATCGTTGGTTGTTGCAGAAATCCACATATCACCAGCATAGGAATCTATCATCTCAAGTACTTGACCTTTTATGGTTAGTGTCAGTATCAAATCTACCGGTATGTCATTCTTATCGCATTTGAAATCGATGCTGCCCGAAGCAATTACATACCAGGATCCAGTAACTTCAGTAGTCACTACCCCAAATTGGCCCCCACCGGTAAGTGACAAGATCTCCGTGCCATAAACAGAGATTCCTACATCCCCGTCAGAACATCCGAGATTAGTTACCCCATTATAGTTTTTCTCCAACCCCTCATCGAATGACATATCGATATTAATATAAAGATTGAATTGATAGCGGCATCTATCTACAATTTCTGAAATTAAATCTGCAATCTCTTGACGAACGGCATCTGCTGCATGAGTTAGCGTTAGATTATCAAACTCCGGCAAACCAAACATAGCCATCATTTTAAAGTAACCAAACGCCTCATCTATATAGTCGGGGTTACAAGGTGGTTCCGGTCGAGATCTTTTGAGAAAATCTTGTACCTCTTTAAGAACTCTCATTGCGATGTCGTCTAAATACGAATCATCACCTTCTTTTAATAGGATCTCTTTGTTGATTGCCAAAGCATCACTCACAGCCTCATTACATTCGCCATAATTATCAGAAGTCGGAATTTCACCCAAAGCAATATCTAACAGAGCTTGACCTTCAGACGGGGAGGGTTCTCCCCCGCCATAATCACTCAAGTGAGAGATGTAACCCTCGATGGAGGTTTCAGTTACTGACAAATCATCGATAGGGATAATAAATTCCGCCATTTTAACATGATATAAAACAGCTATAGCCCCACTAGTTAAAGGTTTGGTAAGGATAACTTTTAGCTTTGCCGGTACAAGAAAGGTTGTCCCATCCGGTAAAATTTTGACCCCTGGGAAAACATTTTTGGCTATCGGGTCGGCTAGTGGGACGCTTAAAGATCTTAGAGTTATTTCGGTATCTTCCTGAAGGGCACCAATCGGGATCTCCAATGAGATAACATCCCCAAGCGAGTTGGTCACAGTCAGAGCTCCCCCTAAAATCCCAATCGTTTTAGTGGCTTCTGCAACTGGGTCTACGTCAGAGTTGGAAAATGGCAAGTTTCCCACCACGGCGGCAAAGGGGCCAAGATCAACATTCTTTTCCTCTCCCACCAGAGTGCCGGTAACTCCATAGGCGGCCATAGAGAGTGTCGCAGTGTCATCAGAAATATTCACCAATGACAATTTGCTCCACCAACCATTGCTGTCGGTAAAATGGGGAAATGCGAGAGCACCAGATTGTCCTTCAACTGCAGTATAGGCAGCCAGCCAACCATCACCGCCCATCACTCCCAAACCGGCAATTTGATGATTCGCAGTAACTTCCAGATACCCTGTCTCATTATCTAAACTGCCAAAAAGTCCGATTATTGTTTGTGGTGCCATCCGGCCGGTGGCGGGAACAATACGATTATTAATCTCTCCTACCGTACCTCCGTCACTATCTAAGGCTTTCAAAGTGACTCGTGCTTCGGTCGCCCCTGGGTTAGCTATCGCGATTCCGGTCCATTTGCCGGAACCTTCCTGAAAGTAGGGATAATACAATTTAGTACCTGTCTTCGCAGCTGATAAACCTGCAATTATTGAGGTGGAGGATTGTCCAAAAATTTCCATGACAACTACCGGTTGAGTCGCCGAGATCTTTAACCATCCCGAAGCGTGTTCTCCCAAAGAAATCAGATTCCTGACAATTTGCGGAGTCATGCGGCACCCAGCAGCAATTGACACCTCATAAGTATCACCGATTTGATTTCCAGCATCACTGAACGCAACAATGGAAACTTGAGTGGTAACGGCTCCGGGATTGGCCACGGCAATTCCCGTCCACCAGTCCTTATCTTCAGCAAAATGAGGAATACAGATTTCGGTTGCGGCCGCAGCCGGGGAAAAACCGGCTATCCCACCTGAATTTGTATGACCAAAAATCTCTAATGCAACTACAGGTTGGGTTGAAGTCAGTTTAATCCATCCTGTTTCGCTCTCTCCTAAAGAAAAAAGAGTACTTATGACAGCTGGTGCCATCTGGCTTTGGGAGGGTATGATTCGGATGAAATCCTGACCGATTTGTACTCCATTATCGTTATATGCCATCATAGTTACCAAGGCCGGTGTTTGCCCGGGATTGGCCACCGCAATCCCCGTCCACCATAAAAGGCCGCCGGCAAAATGAGGAAAACAGATCTCTTTTGCGGCAGCGACTGAAGTTATGGCTGTTGTGCCGGAAACAGAATGACCGAAAAGTTCCATAGCAGCGATCTGTTTTGTTGAGGAGACCTTTACTAAACCACTGTCAGCACTACTAGGCAATACCCATATCAACAAATAGATGACAACAAACAAAGTACTTATCAGAGTTAAGATGCGATGGCTCATAGCTACTCTCCATTATTTATTTAGATTGCCGCTTTCTTCTCATAAAAAAACCGGACTACCTTTACCTAAAGCAACCCGGCCATCTTGCATTATATAGATTTATAAAACTATCGCAAGATCCGAAGCTTTCCGAACCCACCTCACGGTAGGTGTGGTTTTATCTCGTCAAATCTAATTATAATCGGCTAAACGTCAATGTCAATACTGCATGCAGTATGCAAAATAATAAATATTGTTAGTGATGTGTGGCTATATCTTGATGAAAGAAGTTGAGAGATTGCAATTGGAAACCTTAATTCCACTGATTAACCGTCAACTTAAGATTGATCGTAAATCGTTCTTAACCACAAATTGCTATTCGGTGCAATACCTATTTTACGGTTTAAGCTTAAAAAATAATCTATTAAATAAGTGCAGTATCCCTCAAAGATATTTCCTGCCGATCTAAATCGTTTCGCCATGCCACAATCGTAAACATCCCAGAAAAGAATTGTTTTTGCACGACACAATAACCGCTACCCCACCCATTCAATACAAAAACGATGGTCAGTTTATTGAATTTATCAATACCAATATGTCCGACTTTTATATTGACATTATATAAAATGACTTAACGAATGAGATTTCAATATCAACTGACAAAAAAATAGAGTGACTTCAGAAAAAAAAACCCCTCCCAAAGGATAAATTCTTTTTCACAAATCAAACCAATCAACCCTCCCGCACCATCGCCCAAGCACTACCCCCTACTATTAGGTCTTGATGGGTGGGCTGTGGTTGATGCGATGCTTAAGCAAATCATTCAAGTTTTCACCAGCGTGCTGGCGGCCGGTGAAAAACAGGGCAGTTCGATGGTCATCGTTGGTTGAAAGTATGCCGTCGGGGCATCTTCTGCTCGTAAACCTTGCCTTTTAAGCATTCCGGACAGTTGTCGACGGGTTTTAATTCGGCATTTGAAACATTGACTTTTTCGGCAGCGGTATATTCGGCGGCGGCTTTACGACCGTCACCTTTTCTCTTCTCTTTGGGGAGTGCGGGCTCTTTTGCCTCTTTAGCACCGGCTATCTTATCCAGTTTCTCGGTAGTCTGGCCGAAAAGCATGCGTAATAAGCATTGGACAGCGGCAGACTTTTTACCTACGCTCCGACTTAATAAGTGGATAGTCTCGACCATGGATTCAAGGATTTCATAATCTTCGGGTGGCAATAATGTTTTGGCCCGTTTTAAGAGAGCCTCGACTTACTCAATCGTCAGTTCAATTTTTTTGATTTTTTTCAAGGCGTTATCCCTGCAAGTTGTCCACGAAAATCCTTGGTCAAAGGATAGCCCCAGACGGCTTTAATGGAGCGATTGACTTTGTGGGTTTTATCATTTTTACCGCGCCCGGTGGTGTCGCCCAGATAGAGCCAGTTGGCGGCTTTATAGCAAGTCCCGGCAATTGGACTAAAGTCCATAGTTTTGACTATCGTGATGGAACAATAAAATATTACATGAGAATCATTGTTCTTCATAGATTTTATGATATAGAGAGTGTAAACGAGTTATTTTTAACCCCCAAAACAAAATATGCAACACAAAATATAAAGTTTTATATGAACCCAAATCAAGATTCCGACAAATCAACAGGACTGGCCTGGCCAAAACTCATACCCGGCACCCTGATCAAACGATACAAACGGTTTTTAGCTGACATAAAACTGGAGGATGGAGAGATCGTGACGGCACACTGTCCCAATCCCGGAGCCATGAAAACATGCTGTGAACCGGGCAGTACCGTATATATCTCTTACCATTTACGATGAAAAAAATTAAGCCTTACACCATACCCAATCACGTTACGGAAATTATTCTCGAAAGCATTTCCGACGGTGTGTTTACCGTAGATCATAAGTGGCGCGTCACATCATTTAACCGCGCTGCTGAGGAGATTACGGGAATTTCCCGTATGGAAGCCATCGGCAAACATTGCTGGGAAGTTTTCCGGTCCAACATGTGTGAAACGAACTGTGCCCTGCACCGTACCATGAAACATGGTAAATCTTTTGTTGATACCTCGACTTACATTGTGAACAGCGAAAAACAACGTATCCCGGTCGTCGTGTCTACGTCTTTGCTCATGGATGAAAACGGAACGGTAATCGGGGGCGTTGAAACATTTCGTGATACCAGCATCGTCGAAGAACTGCGCAAAGAACTGGATGCCCGTTTTCAGTTGGGTGATATGGTCAGTTGCAGTCCGTCCATGCACAGGATATTCAGCATACTTCCCCAAGTGGCGGAAAGTGACTGCACAGTATTGGTCCAGGGAGAAACCGGAACCGGCAAGGAACTTATGGCCCGGGCCCTCCATCAGTTGAGTCCCCGCCGGGAAAAGCCGTTTATCGCAATCAACTGCGGCGCCCTGCCGGACACTCTGCTGGAATCAGAACTTTTCGGATACAAGGCCGGTGCGTTCACCAACGCGATAAAAGACAAGCCCGGACATTTCGCCATGGCCAAAGGAGGAACCATCTTCCTGGATGAAATCGGGGATGTCAGTCCTGCATTTCAGGTACGGCTTCTGCGCGTACTCCAGGAACGAACATTCCAACCCCTTGGGGCCACACAAACGGTCAAGGCAAATGTGCGGGTTATTGCCGCTTCAAATAAAGATCTTTTGGACCTGGTGAAAAACCAAACCTTCCGCCAGGACCTCTTTTATCGCATTAACGTGGTCAAACTGGATCTCCCTCCCCTGCACAAGCGCAAAGAAGATATCCCCCTGCTTATCGAACGGTTTATTGAGCGGTTGAACCGATTGCGCGGCAAGGCCGTCAAGGGAATCAGCCGGGAAACGCTTTCACTTCTCATGTCCTACAATTATCCGGGCAATATTCGGGAATTGGAAAATATCATCGAACATGCCATTGTGCTATGCCCTGAAGGAGAGATTCGTCCCCGCTGCCTGCCGGACACAGTGACAAGCCTTGCTTCTCCTCCACTTGCCCATGACGCTATTGATGTCACCTTGAAATCCGTTGAAGCCGGAGGTCTCCTGGATGCGCTCAAACGCAACAACTACAACCGCCTGGCAACCGCTCGCGAACTGGGTATACACAAAAGTACGCTGTTTAGAAAAATCAAAACCCTTGGTATTGATCTTCCCGAAATCGATGGTCGCTCAAATCCCAAAAAATCTCATTGAGGAGAACACTGCAAAGAAGTCAAACCGATTGTACCAGCCTAAATTAAAAACACCCTGCCGGAAACCGGCCGCTTAGTATAGCGAAAGATAGGTTGAATTACCGTAAAGCCCACCCTTTCAATAATTTTGCAGGGTCGCACAAAAAACGACCCTAACGAAGCACATAGTCGCATTAATACTACCCTCAGTGCAAATCATTTCTCTTTTCTATCATTCCAAATATTTTTAAATATTTGATAATACTTAGTTTTTAAATAAAAACTAAGTAAGCACCATGATATTGGCGCACAAGTTGCTCTATCCTTACTTGAATGAAAGGAGGCAAGTCAGAAATGAGAGTGGCTATGAGCGTTTGGGAAAATCGGATTTCTCCGGTATTTGATTCCGCACGCATGCTGCTTATCGCTGATCTTGAAAACAAAGTGGTAACCAGCAGATACTATGAACCTTTTTCTTCCGAGGTACCCATGAAACGGGCCGCAAGGTTAGCGGATCTGAATGTAAAAATTTTGATCTGCGGTGCCGTCTCACAACCGTTTGCCCATATGATTGAGGGTTACGGAATCCAAATCATCCCCTTTGTCAGGGGTGAAGTGGACCAGGTACTCCACGCCTATCTGAAAAAGATCCTGTCTACCCCGGATTTCCGTATGCCGGGTTGCAAAGATAAAGATCGCAGGCGTTGCCGAAGCAGGCGTGTCTAGAAGAAAAAATAATTTAATAACGCCAGAAAAAAAGGAGTAACCACCCTGCGTACCAGAAGGCAGCGTAATTCTATAAGATAAACCGCCTGAAAATCGGCGGTTTATCTTAATTAACGGGGAAAAATTATGAAGAGAAAGTATCGCTATTTATTCGGGCCGGTTCCCTCGCGTCGTTTTGGACGATCGCTGGGCATCGATCTGACGCCCAGCAAAACATGCACACTCGATTGTGTTTTCTGCCAGTTGGGACGAACCCTGAAAAAGACGGTCACACGTAAAGAATATGTTCCCATGGAGGCCGTACTTGCCGAACTTGAAGAGTGGTTGAAAACAGACGGTGAGGCGGACTTTATCACCCTTTCCGGTTCTGGTGAGCCGACACTCCATTCACGTTTTGGGGAAATTCTTGAATTCATCCATGCAAACAGCACAATTCCTGCCGTGCTCTTAACCAACGGGACCCTGCTGCATCTTCCGGAAGTACGGGATGCCGCCGCTCATGCCCAGGTAGTCAAGGTTTCCCTGAGTGCCTGGAACCAGGCATCCTATGGTTGGGTGAACCGACCTCATGGACAATTGCAGTTTGATCAACTGGTTGAAGGTCAAAAGGCATTTCGTGCCCAATTCAAAGGAAAACTATGGATGGAGGTATTCCTGATCGGTGGAATGAACTCACTGCCAGCCGATGTCCAAAAAATTGCCGCCATCACAGAAGAAATCAAACCGGACCGCATTCAACTGAATACAAGTGTTCGTCCGCCGGCAGAGGAATTTGCCACAGCCCTGTCCAAAGAACGTATGACGGCGTTAACCCATTTTTTTGATCCGACAGCGGAGATCATTGCCGAGTTCAGTTCAAAGCAGATAAAAGAAGTAGAGGCAAACGAAGAGACCATTTTTTCCATGTTGAAACGCCGTCCGTGCACGTCGGAACAGATTTCTGAAGTATTCGGCATGCATCTCAATGAAGTATCTAAATATCTTGGAAAACTGATGCGGAACGGACAAATCCATGTGGAACGCGAAAATATTTCCGTGTCTTACGCTGCGGTCGGCAACAACAAATAAGAATAACCAAACCTAAACAGGAGATTTTTTAATGATCATAACCATTGCCAGCGGCAAAGGCGGAACCGGCAAAACGACCTTTTCCGTCAATATGGCCCATGCACTGGCTGAGAACGGACATTCGGTCAGACTCCTTGATTGTGACGTTGAGGAACCCAACGACCATCTGTTTATTCAACCGGAATTTACCGAAAAAACACCCGTCAAAGTAATGAAACCGACCTGGAATGAAAGTTTGTGCAGCGGCTGTGGAGAATGCGCATCGGCGTGTCATTACAACGCTATCGCAGTGGTAAAAGGCAAAGTGTTGATCTTCACCGAGCTCTGCCATTCCTGCGGGGTGTGCAGTTATATATGCCCGGAAAAGGCGCTGACCGAAAAACCCGTCGTAATCGGCCACGTTGAAGCGGCACCGGAAAACCGGCCGTTCTTTTTCGCCCATGGAATCTTGAACATCGCCGAAGCCATGGCGCCTGCCATTATTCGAAATGTAAAAAATTATATCGATGCCAATGCCATTAATATTCTTGACGCTTCACCGGGTACGTCCTGCCCGGTGGTCGAAACCACTACGGATTCGGATGCGGCTGTTATGGTAACGGAACCGACCCCTTTCGGATTGAATGATCTCAAGCTGGCCGTGGGGTTGGCACTCAAAAAAAAGGTCCCGACAGGTATTGTAATCAACCGGTCCGATGGAACGGACACGATCATTGCCGAGTATGCCCAACGCATCGGTATTCCCATTTTGGGTAGAATTCCCTTTAGTCGTGAATATGCCGAGGCCTATTCCAGAGGAGAAATCCTGACAAATAAATTCCCTGAATTAAAAGATAATCTCCTTGGCATCTTTGATCATATTTCTCGTTTGACCGAGACTATCCCCCCGGCTCCGCCCGAGGATGAAATGTTAACCTTAAATACGGAATCCGTACCGTCTCTTTCTGTCGGAAATGCAACCGATTACAAGGAGATCACGATTATCAGCGGCAAGGGCGGTACGGGAAAAACCACGGTCGTAAGTTCTCTGGCCATGCTTGCCGACAGCAAGGTGCTGGCGGATAACGATGTCGATGCCGCCGATCTGCATTTGCTGCTCACACCGACCGTCATGGAAGTCCATGATTTTGTCGGTGGAGAAAAAGCGATGATCGATGTGTCAAAGTGTACCGGCTGCGGTCAATGTGCCGAGAACTGTCATTTTAATGCGATCCTCTGTGACGGCCCCCTGAACGACCAGGGAACTGCCACCTGCCAAGTGGATGATTTGGCCTGCGAAGGCTGCGGTTTGTGTGGGTACATATGCGACGATGAGGCCGTGAGTACCCGCCCCAATGTGGTGGGCAAATGGTATGTATCGGGAACGGACTATGGTCCCATGGCCCATGCCCGGCTGGGTATTGCCGAAGAAAATTCAGGACGCCTTGTAACTCAGGTACGCAAGGTTGCCGTAGACCTTGCCAAGAAGTTCAAAAAAGAATACATTCTTGGTGACGGCCCTCCCGGAACCGGTTGTCCGGTTATCGCTTCCGTAAGCGGAGCGGACCGGGTCCTGATTGTTACCGAACCAACGGTTTCCGGTGTTCACGACATGGAGCGGGTCCTTAATCTGACAAAGCATTTTAACATCCCGGCAGTTATTGTCATCAATAAGGCCGACCTCAATACCGAACAAAGCGGACGAATCAAAAGCATTGCCAAACAAATGGGGTCTCGGGTTATTGCCGAGATACCTTTTGATCGAAATGTTAATGATGCACTGATGGCTGGAAAAACCGTTATTGAATACGGTAAGGGACCGGCCTTTGAGGCCATGCACGACATCTGGAATACACTTAAAAAAGAACTTTAAAACAATAGGTAAATAAACAGTGCTGATAAGGCACTAATATACAGGAGAAAAAATATGAAACTCGCAGTTAGCTCCACCGGCCCTGGGCTCGATAATATGGTAGAAAGTCGTTTCGGACGTTGTGCTTATTTTTTGATTATCGATCCGGACACTATGGAATTTGAAGCCCTTCCAAACCCCAACATCGCACAGGGCGGTGGTGCGGGGATTCAGTCGGCCCAGCTTATGTCTGAAAAAGATGTAACGGTCGTACTGACCGGAAATTGTGGCCCCAACGCCTTCCAGACTTTCGGTGCAGCCGAGATTCAGGTGATTACCGGAATTAGCGGCCAGGTGCAACAGGCTGTTCAACAATATAAATCCGGTGCCCTGGCGAATGCATCCCAACCCAATGTACAAAGCCATTTCGGTATGGGCGGTGGTGGTGGTATGGGCGGCGGTGGTGGTCGTGGTATGGGCGGTGGTGGAAGGTCCCGTTAATCCTGTAACCAAAGACCGGATAAGATTTAAAGAGGAAGCAGCTGATAGAAAATCGATGATGCTAAACAAAAATTTGTAGAAAAAAATATTATTTTTGCTGAGATCGATAGAGTCATCGACGGTGACGAGGTGATTGTCCTGTCGGAAAGCAAGATTGAGTACCACCGGCAAATTCGTAGTGATGATGATGAACTTGCACGGGTGTGGCGGTTATATTCCCGGCAGGGTTAGTGCGGATAATTCGGGGAAATGATTTCTTAGGCCTGTGCAGGAAGCTGGCAGTTGCAGTTAGTTCATCGTACAGTCACTAGGTTGCGATTTCGGCAAACACGAGAAAAGGAAGTGCATCATGAGAAAAATCAAGCTGTTAGAAGATAAATTCGGAGCAAAGTGGACAGGGATATGCCTTAATTACGGTTATATCCCTGACGGTGTCCGGGTAAAACGGGAAATGCGAGTGTGTGAAGCCATTGCAGAGTCGTTTGACAGAGAAATTATTTTACCCGCTTATATGGTTAATTGTCCGGGGGCATGCCGAAGCATGGGTTTAACAGACAATGATGAGGAATTATGCAGGATGATTTTGGAAAAAAACGTTGTATCTTATGACTCGGTGTACAGTGCGGTAAAAACGGTGCCACGGACCGCTATGCCGGTGAGTTCTCTTACCCTCGGAAGGTTTGATGCCCCTTACATGGTTATTTCTTTTATGAAACCGGGGATTGCCATGGCAATGGTTCGACAGTGGCAAACAGTTTTCGGGAAAGGGCCTGAGATGGAAATATCCACATTTCTTTCGATATGTGGGGGGGTAATGTCAGCTATCGTCCAGAAGGAACAGATGTATATTTCCCTCGGATGTCCTTCATCCCGCAGCGATGGAATTATAAACAGTGATGAACTGGTTGTCGGTCTACCCTACAGTTTAATAGATGTCCTCACGTAAGACGGTGAGACTGCATGATGAGTGTCGAAATTTAAAAAGCTGGAGCTGCATTGAAAAAAATGAAAACCTGACAAAAGGGACAAAAAGAAACAAAAAGGCCGATTCCTGAGAACCGACCTTTTTGTTTATAACTATCTTAATTATATCGACTTTTTTTCTGGAGCGGGATACGGGATTCGAACTTGCGACTTTCAGCTTGGGACGCTAAAAACTTCATTATATATTCAATATCTTACAAGCTTTATTGACACCTTCGTTGACACCTTGACACCCTGAAAAGGGGTCTTTTTTGAGGTTTTCTGCTACCTCTGCAACGTCGGCCAATTCCTGCAAATATATTTCTGTTGTCCTTAATTCTGAATGCCCTAATAGCTGTTGAATCTCTTTTGCCGCTGTGCCTATGCTGGCAAGATATGACGCACCATAGTGTCGAATTGCATGAAAAGTGAATGGTTTTATTCTTACCTTTTTGCATAATCGTGGCAAGACTGTGCTCATATCAAAGTATTTTTTGCCGGTTTCCGGATTAACAAACACATACTCATTACCCAGGACGCAACGTTGGGCCAATATTTCAATAAGAGGCTCAACCATCCGCACCCGTCGGGCCTTAATCTCTCCGGTTCTCTTCTTGTAGGAGCGGGGTCAGGCCTGACAAATGGGTATTCGAAAAATCTAAACTTGTAGATACCATAAAATACACCGGGTGAACCGGTGTATTTTATGGTAGATTTTATGACCGGCTGAGATCAATAATCAATGTCTGATTTAAACCATAAATACTTACATACTGCTGAAGATGGCATCACCCGTTGTTGGTGGGGTAGCGATCATCTGGACTACCGCCGTTACCATGACGAAGAGTGGGGCCGCCCCGTCGCCAACGACATCAAGCTTTTTGAGAAGATTTGTCTGGAGGGCTTCCAGTCTGGGCTCTCCTGGCTGACCATCCTTCGTAAGCGGGAGAACTTCCGGAAAGCATTCGCCGGTTTTGACTTCGAAAAGATCGCCAGCTTTGATGACAACATCGTTGCTCGTCTCCTTTTGAATGATGGTATCATCCGTAATCGTGGAAAAATCGAAGCGACTATAAATAATGCTCGTCGCGCACTTGAGATCGTCGATGAGTTTGGCAGTCTTGCTGCATTCATATGGAAATGGGAGCCCAACTCCACTGAACCGCACATTGGGAAGGGTGACTACGATCGCCCTCATCCCAGTATCACAAAGACCTCTCAATCACTAAGCAAAGACCTGAAGAAACGAGGCTGGAAATTTTTTGGCCCAACGACAGCCTACGCATTCATGCAAGCCATGGGATTGGTGAACGATCATGTGGAGGGCTGTGCTAGCCGCGAAATAGTCGAAGCCATGCGGCGTGAGTTTAAACCTCCTATGTAGCGATTCTGCTTACTATGCACTATGCAAATATTCAATAAGAATGAAGAATATCTCCAGAAAATGGTAGTCGCTATGCATCGCAGTATGTAAAGTAATGGAAAGTAATGGGGTCAAAAAGTAATGTAAAAAAGTAATGGGGTCAAATCTTTATTCTTGACAGCGACCTCATTGCATCAAGGTTGTCAAGGATAAAGACTTGACCCTACCCTCTCTCTGTTACCTCAAACGTTAGCAGGTCTAAAAAACGCAACAATTTAATGAAAACTATTGCGTTTCACACCCAAAACAACAACAAAACTCCTAGAAACACACCTTTAGTATTGACATTAGTATGATTTGTAGCCATACTGTAAATATGACAAATATTCATAAGGAGGCTTCATCATGGCAACTAGCATAAAAACAGCCATATCAATGCAGGAAGAATTATTCAAAGAAGTAAACAAGTTGGCAGGTGAGCTGCATGTTTCTAGAAGCAGGTTGTTTGTTATGGCTGTTCAAGATTTTATTGAAAAAAAGAAGAGCCACAACCTTCTTTCTCAAATCAACAATGCATTCAATGACCCTCCAGATTCTGAAGAAATTAAAATCCAAAGT
Organism: uncultured Thermodesulfobacteriota bacterium; assembly: GCA_964457755.1. Lineage (GTDB taxonomy): Bacteria > Desulfobacterota > Anaeroferrophillalia > Anaeroferrophillales > Tharpellaceae > Tharpella. The sequence goes on from CAYWGC010000038.1 coordinate 21,745, forward strand.
AAAATGCGTAAAAAGCAGACCCAAAAACTCGAGAAAGAATCATGGTAATCGAACAAGGAGAAATATACTGGGTCAATCTTGGAGAACCCAGTGGTTCAACACCAGGATACAGACATCCCCATATTGTTATCCAAAACAATCTATTCAACTCCAGTAATATTAATACGGTTGTAATGTGCGCACTCACAGCAAACCTAAAAAGGGGTCTTTCTCCCGGCAACGTAGTGCTAAAAAAAGGAGAAGCAAATCTCCCAAAGAAAAGCGTCATAAATATCACTCAAATTTATACCGTAGACAAAAGTGATCTTTTTGAAAAGATAGGTAAGGTAAATAGTGAGAGATTAGAAGAAATATTATCAGGGCTACACCTACTCGTAGAACCAAGAGCGTTGTAGCTAGAGGGTAATTCGCCTGCTAACAAATCAATTAGAAAAGATAGGGACAGCAGAGGGACAGGTCAGGGACAGGGTCAGGCCTGACAAATGGGTATTCGAAAAATCTAAACTTGTCGATAACAAAAAAAGCACCAGGTGATCCAGTGAACTCAAGCGTTATTTGCGAATTTAACACTGGAGGTTTAAAGATGCCTAATCAAGCTTTGTACTATCCGTGGATAAAAATCAGAGACGAACAGTAGGAGAAGGGGACGTACTTAACATTAAAACCTTGAAAACCGTTTCTCTTTCAAAGGGAAGCAATCTCCCCAAAATCTCTATGAATAATCAATGCAGCAAAACGCGTGAGCCGGGATTGCTGGCCGTGGCGGCAATTTCGGGGCTGTGCGTGCTTTTTGGATCCAACGCAATTGCAATAAAGATGAGCTTTGCCGGTTTTGGACCGTTTACAGCCGCCGGGCTTCGTTTTGCCATGGCATCTGCGGCGATTTCACTGTGGGCAATGGCCACGGGACGCCCGTTTGCAGTTAAAAAAGGACAAGGTGTTCACCTTCTTGTGCTATCGATCATCTTTACGGTGCAGCTGTCTCTGTTCTATCACGGCCTTTCCATGACAAATGCATCCCGCGGAATATTGATCTTAAACTTTCAGCCGTTTATCGTGCTTATCCTGGCCAATTTTTTCATCCCGGATGACAGCATCTCAAAAAAGAAGACCGCTGGTCTCGTACTCGGGTTTGCGGGGGTGTCTTTTGTGTTCCTGGACCATGTCGGGGCATCGGCGGGTATCCGAACCGGTGATTTTTTCATCCTCGGCGCAACCATACTCTGGGGTATCAATGCCGTATACGTCAAACGCATTGTTGACGGATTCCGGGTGTTTCACATTGTCCTTTATCCCATGCTTTTCTCTGTTCCGTTGTTTCTTTTGGAGGGTTTTGCATGGGATCCGGTGATGGTAGGGCAAATTGATTTGATCGCACTGGCCGCCCTATTGTACCAAGGGCTGGTAACCGCCGCATTCGGGTTTGTGGTCTGGAATTATTTTCTCAAGATTTACGGCGTGGTTACGGTCCATTCATTTACCTTTATCATGCCCATGTCCGGCGTGCTTCTAGGCGGGCTTATCCTGGGAGAACCGATCACAAAAAACATCCTTGTCTCTTTGGTCCTGATCGGATCCGGGATTTTCGTCGTCAACTACAAGCAAAAAAAAGTCATCCCATCCGTACAGATAAGCCGAAATGTCTAGAATGAGAGTGTGGAGTAGGGAATGGAGTCTGTTTGCTTTTCCAGGTTTTTCGAAGAAGATTAAATTCCATATGATGCATTGGCAGAGAAATCCGGGCAGCCAGAATCTCTTCTGGAAAGGTTAGCTATGAATCAAATCCAGACGGATGAACCGGCAAATAGTGACTTTTCTTGTATATCTATGACTCGCCTGCTATATTTATAAATCAAACACCGCTGGATAGTTATAAAAACATCAAAGGCCTTGTCGGCCTGGATTCAATAAAAAAAGGGTTTCATGAGTGCTTTTACCGCGTTACCATTAACCAAACCAATGATCGAAAATCTGAAGACCCTGGGATACCAAGAGATGACTCCGGTTCAGGCGGAGAGTTTACCCCATGTGCTTAAAGGGGAGGACCTGCTGGCCCAGGCCAAGACAGGAAGCGGGAAGACCGCAGCTTTTGGTATCGGCTTGCTGCACAATCTGAATGTGAAGCGCTTCAGGGTGCAGGCCCTGGTGATGTGTCCCACCCGCGAGCTGGCAGAGCAAGTGGCCGGTGAGCTTCGGCGTATAGCCCGGTTCAAACACAATATCAAGATTGTAACCATCTGCGGCGGGGTTCCTTTCCAGCCCCAGCAGCTTTCTCTGGAGCATCAGGGACATATTGTGGTGGGAACTCCCGGGCGCATTGAACAGCATTTAAAGCGCGGAACAATGAACCTTGATAATGTCACCACCCTGGTTCTGGATGAGGCGGACCGGATGCTGGATATCGGCTTTGCTGACAGTATTGAAGTGATCATGGGTTATGTTCCTAAAACTCGCCAGACCCTTCTTTTTTCCGCTACATTTCCAAAACCGATCCTTAACTTAAGCACACGCTTTCAGAAAAATGCGCACCGGGTGGTGGTAGATGTTGAGCACGAAGAAAACGTTATTCGCCAATATTTTTACGAGTCCGGATGGGATTTGAAACCCGTTGTTGCGGCTCAGGTTTTAGACGCATATAAGCCTGCATCGACGCTGATTTTCTGCAACACCAAGCTGCAGTGCAAATCTCTTGCAAAGTTCCTTGAGGTAAAAGGGTTTTCATCCCTGGCCATTCACGGTGACCTTGAGCAGAAGGATCGAACCGAAATATTGGTGCGCTTTTCCAACGGCAGCACCCCCATTCTGGTTGCCACGGACGTGGCAGCCAGAGGCCTTGATATCTCAGGCTTAAGTGCGGTAATCAACTTTGACCTCCCCTTTGAGCCGGAGGTCTATATCCACCGCATCGGCCGGACAGGCCGGGCCGGGAAAGAGGGGATGGCTTTTTCCCTTATGACGCCCAAAGAGCGCTTCAGGCTGGAAGAGATAAACACCCTGATGGGCACTGCTTTTGAGGTGTCTGATATCGAAGCGCTTGAGCCCTCAACCGAAGAGAGCGCCACGCCTCCCATGGTGACCTTCTCCATCAACGGTGGGCGAAAGGCCAAGCTTCGGCCTGGAGATATCCTGGGTGCTCTGACCAAGGACGCGGGAATCGCCGGAGGCTGCGTGGGCAAAATCAACTGCTTTGAGTTTTATTCCTACGTTGCCATCGAGCGCACCATGGCCGATAAAGCCGAAAAAGCGCTCTCCAAAAACAAGATCAAGGGGCGGCACTTTATTGCCCTCAGACATGAGTAATGGAGATTGGTCCTCCCCCAAAAAGAGGCAGGGGGGCAAATCTTCAGTTGACTCCTGTTGGAGAAAGCAAGAAGCAATGGGGTCAATCGGTCTTCTCTCAACAACTTAATCGACAAATAAGCGCCGAACCAAAACCTGCACTTGACCGGGAATACACACCCGTTGTTCCTTTGAGCATTGCGGCCCGGTAAGTGGTGTAAGTCGTTCGGCATACATAAAAACTCAAATATGAGTATCATATATTTATTGTATGAAAACGGCTTAGTTGAGCCATTACTGAAGAATTGGATAAAATTTTGAAAATACAATATAAGGCTGCCGTCGTCATGACTTTGTTTGGTACGACCCTTGTAGTTCTGCTTTTATGGGGGTATAATCTGCAAAGTTACCGCATTGTCATAGACAAGGAGTTGAACAATCTCAAAAATATATCAGAAGAAGTTGCTCTCCATATCGAATCCCATTTTTCAGAGAAAGCAGCTGTCGCTCTTACACTCTCATCTGCTCCAATTATCAAGGATACTTTGCTGAAAAGCAACGCTGAATTTGGAGGATTACCTGAAGTTGAACGAAAACAAGAGATTAATAGCCGTAATCAACGCTGGAAGGAAACAGCGGATGTTAATGATCCCTTTATCCTGTCCCACATAACCAATCCTATCGCAGAGTATCTGAAATCCCAGCAAATAATTATGCCGGGAATTTACGGTGAAATTTTCCTCACAAACCGTTATGGGGTCATGATTGCAGCTACTGGCAAATTGACCACTCTTGCGCATGCTCACAAGTATTGGTGGATAGCGTGCTATGATGATGGCCGAGGCAGAATTTTTTTTGATGACCGTGGTTTTGATACAAGTGTTCAGGGCTATGTGCTTGGAGTGGTTATTCCAATTAAGGTTCAAAACGAGATCATTGGAATAATAAAATGCAATGTCAATGTCATGGGGTTGTTAACCGATACCATCCGGAAGTTTGGCATGCGCAGTCACGGTCAGATGAAAATCGTGCGCACAGGTGGTCTAATCGTGAGCGAACTTGGTGTCACGCCTCTTTCGACCAAGGTACAAGAGGAAATCGTTGACTTATTAAGCTCAAAAAAAATAGGCACCGCAATAGTTGTTGATGACAATGAAAAGCAGCTCGTGGCTTTTTCTCCCATCTCAGCAACAATGGGATCAAAACAATTTGGTTTTGGGGGTAGCAATAAATCGATTGATCACATAAAAGGCAATAAAGGTGAAGGTTGGCATATTGTCATCTCTCTTCCTGAAGAAATAGCTATGGAGACAGCCCACGAAACAACTCGATTAATTAATATTGCCGGAATTATTTTTACACTTTTAACCGCTACCGTTGCTCTATTGTTGGGTAAATTGACAGCCAAGCCCCTCGTTGAACTTGCAGTTACCGCCAAAACTATTGGTGATGGAAATCTTGATATAAGAACTAATGTGTCTTCAAATGATGAAATCGGCTCTCTGGCGCAATCGCTGAATAAAATGACCGAGAATCTCCAAAAAACCATGACCTCCCGTGATAAACTGATTCATGAAGTCGAACAGCGTATACAGGCAGAGGAGAAGTTGCAGCTTCTTGCAACAACTGATGAATTAACCGGAGCCTATAACCGAAGGGCATTCAATGAATATCTGAATAAAAATATTGGTAGAGCAAAACGCTACCAAGAGCCACTTTCAATGCTCCTCTTAGATATCGATCACTTTAAAAAAATAAACGATACTCATGGTCATGATGTTGGTGACCAGATTCTGAAATTTTTAGTTCGTGTTGTATTGGAAAGCCTTCGCCAAGAAGATATTATGGCACGATGGGGAGGTGAGGAGTTTACACTTTTGATGCCTCAAACAGGAAAAAACTCCGCCTTACAGCTAGCAGAACGGTTGAGGGGAAAAATATCAACCTTTGACTTTCCTACGGCCGGGCAGGTAACTGTAAGCATCGGCCTTACTGAGCTTCATGCTGATGACGACGCTGACTCATTTGTCAAGCGCGCCGACGTTGCTCTTTATAAGGCAAAAAAGGGTGGAAGAAATATGGTAATGCTCTGTTAAAATTACAAAACAGATCATATCTGTCCTTGAAGCCTACTTGCCAAAGATTTCAAAAATTGAATCGTGAAATATTTAGAAATTCCACAGGATATAAACTGCAATAGAGATTGCCGAACCAGTCGGTTAACTTGATGCCGAGAACGTCTGCGGCGCTGACGCGGCAAGGATATAGACGGCGCAAGTTACCTCAAACGTTAGGGAGCTGAATCATGTCCAATTACGACTCAATAGTGTTTGATCTCGATGGAACCCTTTGGGATGCGTCGGCGTCGTGCGCAGCTGGATGGAATGCCGCGTTGGAGAAAGAACGAATAACAGATCGGGTTGTTTCGGCAGATGACATTAGGACGGTGTCCGGATTGCCGTTTAATGAGTGCGTATCAAGTCTGTTTGGTTCACTTCCATCGGGAGATCTGATAAAGCTCGGAGAAATGATCGAGGTACACGAGAAAGACACGGTAAAAAATTCGGGCGGAGAACTTTATGAGGGAGTATTGTATGGACTCGAGATGCTTGCTAACCGGTATCGGCTATTTCTAGTGAGTAATTGTCAATCTTGGTATCTCCAGGAGTTTTGGAAACACTCAGAAACAAGCCAGTTCTTTGTCGATCAGGATTGCCATGGTGATTCTGGAAATCCCAAGGCTCAGATGATTGCCGGTATGGTAGAACGGCACGAATTAAGTCAGGCAGTGTATATTGGTGACACTGTTGGCGATAAGAGATCATCGCAAGAAGCGGGTGTCACCTTTGGTCATGCTAGTTATGGCTTCGGATCGGTTGAAGCGGCTGATATGTCGTTCGCGTCATTCAGCGAAATAGTCGCAAGGTTCCGAGGTGAATCAGCTGCCTAACGAATAAGGTTCAGATTGTGCGAGTGTAGGACCGGGGTCTAGGACCGGGGTCAGGCCTGACAAATGGGTATTCGAAAAATCTAAACTTGTAGAGAACAAAAAAATGCACCGGATAAACCGGTGATTTTAGCGTTATATTTGGATCAAGTATGCCTGCAGAGAGAAGAAAAACAATAATCATTACAGGCGCAAGCAGAGGTTTTGGTTTTGCTCTCACAAAGCAGTTCATTTCCAATGACTGGAAGGTTATCCCTCTTGTAAGAAAGAATGAGGACGCAAAAGTTTTAAAAAGATTCAATAAATCGAATTGTTTTCCTATTATTTCAGATATTACAAGCAATGGTGTACAATCTTCAATCCGAGAATCAATAAAATCTTATGGTGGTATTGATGTCGTAATAAATAATGCTGGTATTGGAGGTAGTGGTACATCTTTAAATGAAACAAAGTCTTATGAGGTACTATCTTTGGTGAATGTTCATTGTTTGGGTGCATTAAGAGTAACCCAAGCGGTGATGCCGTTTATGATGAATGATGGAATTATAATAAATATTTCATCGAGATTTGGCTCAATTTCAAAAATATCGACAGGTGAGCTTGATAATGTCGCTTGTTCCTATTCCTACCGAATAGCCAAAGCAGCTCAAAACATGCTCACGCAATGCATGTGTAGAGAGTTCAAGGATTCGGGCATTAGACTTTGCTCTGTTCATCCTGGTCGATTAAGAACAGATTCTGCCTCTGTCGATGCAGATAGAACTCCAGAAGAAGCCGCTGAAATTTTATTCGAGAAGATAAAAAGTATAGAACATGGCAGGTTTTATAGTTTATTTGAATGTGCAATTGAATGGTGAGAAATATAACATCGGCATTAAGAAAGGACCTTCAGGCTGATTGAGGTTTTTCAGCCCTTATAGATGCAAAATGAAGTTAAGGTATGGGTCCCGCGCTCTTTCCGGGGTGTTAGAAACGCATAAGAAGTTATTGAAATAGAAAATCCCATAAAGCTCTATGAAGGAATTTATTCCACCGGTGAGTTAGAAAAAATAGTGCAATCCCTTTGCATTGAAACACAAAAAGGTATAGTAATTATAGCCGGATGTTCACATCCGAGAATGAAGCATATTATAGGCGCGGCTTCTCAATTTGGCAAAGTCTACGGGATTATCGGAGGCTTACATGGAAATCGGCCTGAATCATTTTTAATCAAAGGAGAATAAAATGAACAAAAAAGCCACTATGATAAACGGGGTTAATGTTGATCAGTTAATCGGAACAATCGAAGCTATCAAGGGCGATCCAGATATCGCTAAGTTTCAATTCAGGGCGGAAACTAAATGGGTAAATGGTGGGCATTGCCAAACTAAATTCAAAAACTTCTACGGGGCTAAGGCGGAAGATACTTCCCGAACCAAATCGCTGGTAATAGAAGGAGATGAACCCGCCGTTTTACTGGGAGAAGATCACGGAGCGAATGCCGTTGAAGCGGTGTTGCATGCCATAGCGTCTTGCTTATGCGTAGGATTTGTTTACAATGCCTCAGCTCAAGGAATTTCCATTTCATCGTTGAATTTTAGTTTGGAAGGCAACCTTAATCTTAATGCTTTTCTTGGCCTGTCCGAGAAGCTGCGACCTGGATATGAAAATATAAAAGTAAAATACAGGATCAAGGCTGACGCCCCCAGGGAAAAGCTAATAGAACTATTATCCTATGTTCAGAAAACCTCACCGGTTCTAGACATAATCCGCAATCCGGTGTCTGTCACGGTAGAAATGGAAGAGTTGGCATAATTGCGACGTTTAAAAGAATAGCAAAAGTATGAAAAGGAACCGCCATCTGGTTTTTCACTTGGTTCAACGAAGCTTGATTTTGGTGGCAACATTTGTAGTTAGAAGGAGTACACGGTATGACAAATAAAGAAACCTTTAAGGCGCTTGTGGTAGATAAGGGTGAAGACGGCCAGTTGCTGGCGACCGTAAAGCAGTTGAGGATTACAGATCTCCCCCCAGAAGATGTGCTGATTAAAGTAGACTATTCCACCTTGAATTATAAAGAGGGTCTGGGATTTGCCAACCGCAATAAAATATTTCGCATTTTTCCGATTGTACCGGGTGTTGACCTGGCTGGAACTGTGCTTGAATCAAAATCTCCTAAATTCAAACCGGGCGACCAGGTTATATTAAATGGCTGGAGTGTGGGGGAAAGATACTGGGGTGGTTATGCGCAGATGGCCAGGATCAAAGCTGATTTTTTAATCCCTCTTCCTAAAGGTATGGATACCAGAAAGGCCATGGCCATAGGTACTGCTGGCTATACAGCCATGCTCATGATTCTGGCCCTGGAAGAAGCCGGGGTAAAACCTGACAGTGGCCCGGTCATCGTTACCGGAGCTGCCGGTGGAGTGGGCAGCAATGCGGTCGCCATTCTTGCCAAGCTCGGTTATGAAGTAACCGCTCTCATCAAAACCGGGCAGGAATTCAGGCACAATTTTCTCAGGCAACTCGGAGCAAAAAAGATTATCAGCGGTAAGGAATGGTCAGAGATACCCGCACCTCTTGAAAGCCAGAAATGGGCCGGCGCAGTTGATACTGTCGGCAGTCTGGTACTTTCCCGAGTTCTTTCAGAGATGAAATACGGCGGATGTGCGGCGGCTTGCGGGCTGGCCGGAGGGTTTGACCTGCCCGTCACAGTAATGCCATTTATTTTGAGGGGTGTGAGTCTGAAAGGGGTTGATTCGGTATGGTGTCCTACTCCGAAAAGAATAGCAGCTTGGAAGCGATTGGCCACTGATATTCCCGACGCAGCCTTGGAAAATATCAATAAAATAATAAAACTTGATGAAGTGCCCAAGTACGCTAAAAAAATCTTGGAAAGTGGCATTACCGGTCATATTGTGGTCGATGTAAACACCTGATCCAGATGGAAAATCAATAACAAAGCGAGCCCTGCTCCCCCAGTACTTTTGGGGGACATCCTCAGTCAAAGGCAATCGCACAAAGTAGGGTAATGGGGTCAAATCTTTATTCTTGACAGAGACCTCGTCACATTAAGATTTTCAAGGATAAAGATTTGACCCCCCTAAAAAAATTCTCGACATTCTCCTTGACAGAAAAACCGTGCTAATGGTAGAAAACCACTGATTTTTTCACCTTTTTTATGACTTCTACCCCCAAACAACAATAGCGCTGCCAGCAATGCCACAATCACATTCCGACAATTTTTCGACAACCACCACGGAAACCTCCGCCGGTGATACACCCGAATCAAATCACAATCCTGAGCAGCAAACTACGGATAAAACCTCCCCCGGGAAAAGCCAGAAGAAAAGAACCCGGACCCCGAATCCGGCGCAACCCAAAGGACTCGCCGCCCTCTTTGAAAAAGAGGAACTTAAAGTTCTCTTCAGCACCTACGTGGTCACGATCTGCGTTATTGAAGTCTTTATCTTTTTTGTCAGCTTCTTAGGCCAGATGGGCCCCGGAACCATCCCCTTCCCCTGGAAATCATACTTTTTCGCAGCGTTTATCATCCCTTTGGCAATCACCTTCTTGCTCGGCATCATCGTCATAAGTTTTGACCGCTACATCTCCGGCCATCAAGAAATCAACGATGAAATCAGCGACATCTTCCAAACGGCCGCTGAAACCCGCAGTCGAATCCATAAGTTTCACGCTTTCCTCTACGTTATTCGCCAAATCCCCTTTCTTTTCAGCCTCCTCTTACTGGTCACCATCTCTGGGATCGCCTACAAACTGGACGATATCCTGGCCGTCATCGGCCGCGTCGGCGGGCTCACGGCCCACTATCTGCTTATCGGCCTCGCCATAGTTTTTGCAGTAGCTGTGGTCATCGGCCTGATCTGGATGTTCTTAAGCTACAACCTGCGTAAAAAAAACCTCGAATACCAGTATCAATACAAAAAAGATGTCATCGACAAAACTGGTTTGGTTATAATCGGCGAAAATCAGGTGATGGATAGAGAGAGCCGGATTCTCTCTTTTGGCCAAGTTCAAAAACTTACCCACAAACCCCAGCCCGATAAAGATGACAAAACTCTGGTTATCGACCCGTCGTAAAAGATGATGGTTTTTCATTTATTCCGCAAAAGGATAGCTCCGTAAAACGGTCCATGAGAAACCTGATCGCTTTTTTTCTGGCCCTCCTGCTGGGCTCTTGTGCCGGGCCCCCTCAGGCCGGGCTGGCAAACGCACCACAAACTGGGAGACCAACTCGGGCCAAACCGAAGAAAACAACAATTTGCCGCCGCCGTGGCTATGGCGCTTCAGAATATCTATTTCAGACTGGAGAGTTGCCAAAAAAATCACCATGCCAACCCTGAACAGCTATCGACAGAATTCAGCAAATCACCACCAAGGCTGATAAAAATCAGTAATGTTAATGGTAATGGGGT
>CAYWGC010000039.1:0-1303 GCA_964457755.1 uncultured Thermodesulfobacteriota bacterium
CTGTAATCTAATCCGTATCCGAATATCCAAGTGTTCTGAGCAAAGAAATTCTGCCATTTAGACTCATCCCAGTCCTGCTCTACATATAGCTTTTGATGAAAAAGCGTTAAGCCATTTTTTCTACCTGATAAGATATCCAAATCTTGTCTTGTAAGTGCGCTTTCTCGTATCTTTTCCAGAAAGTGAACTCGGTCATCTCCTTGGAGAGAGGACAATGAATCTATTAGCTCCTTATCAGATCTATCTACAAGAACTTTTTCTCTGAGGTTTGATAGGCTTAATTTGAAATTGGACGTATCAGAAAGATCTATAAATCGTACAAGATTTAAGAACTCTAGTAACTCATGAAATTCATTATCGTAGAAACTGAAACTAGTTTTTTTTATAGGATTGCCGGTATCTCCTCTAAACTTCTGTAGTACGAACCCAATTTTATTATTATCGTTTTCGTGAACAATGATTTTTATTTGGTCACGTCCCGTCGGGGAACAGCGTAAAATAAACTCACCCTTTACACGTACAATCTCACAGGATTCCTGTTCTCCAAAAACCTTTCTAATATCTCGCTTACTAGTTTTTTCACCGGTAAAGCTATTTGTGAATTCGGTTAGTTTAGAGACATAGATAGTGTTTGGGCCACTTTTCTCTCGCAGCTTATAGTAATGAAACTCACCGTCTTCACCAGTGTAAAAAGATTCCACTATTAGCACCTTCTCGAATCGAGATTATGTATAACATATATATTATCAGGTCTATTTGACCTGATAAGTTGATATATAAGTCATTTTATGGTGTTTTCGCCTTATGTTTAGTATTAAATGTAATATCTGTATATATTGCAGGTTGTGGGATGTCAATTAAAAATTCTAGTGGTAACCCGGATAAACCGAAGTTGTTGGATGAGTTTTATAATGTGATGCGGTGGCGGTATTACTCCATCCATACTGAACGGTCATATGCTGATTGGATCAAGCGCTATATCCATTTTCATGAAATGTAAGAGAGTCGGGAATTACTGGAAGGTAAAGAGCGCAAGGTTGAAGATTTTTTGCCTCACCTTGCGGTTTATGGTAAGGTTGCTCCAGCAACTCAAAACCAGGCCTTGCGTCTGCGAGTCCATGACATTGATTTTTCCATGAAGCAGTTAACTGTCAGAGGAGGGAAAGGTGATAAAGAGAGGTTGACGACCTTCTCAGTTTCTACTATTCCTTTTTTGCAGAATCAGCTGGAAAAGGACAGACTTCTTCAAAGGAGGCCAGGGGGTGGTCAGCCCGCTGGATGATTTGGGGATTTAATTCGATTG
>CAYWGC010000039.1:1403-8309 GCA_964457755.1 uncultured Thermodesulfobacteriota bacterium
TTGACGCAAGCGGTGCGGGGTGGGGCGATCTGTTATCTTGATGAGGTGGTCGAGGCGCGTAAGGATACGACCGTGGTCATTCATCCGCTGGCAGATGATCGGCGGTTGTTGCCAATTGATAAACGTGGTGAGGTTGTCAAGGCACATCCTGATTTTCAGTTGGTGGTCTCCTACAATCCCGGCTACCAGTCGGTTTTGAAAGATCTTAAACAAAGCACTAGACAACGTTTTATCGCGTTAGAGTTCGACTACCCGGAAGCTGAGGCTGAAAGTGCGATTGTTGCCCAGGAGAGTGGCATTGATATTAGTGAAGCGACAAGGTTGGTCCATCTTGCCGGTAAGATCCGTCAGATCCGGGAACAGGGGCTGGCCGAGGGTGCTGGAACCCGGCTCTTGATCTATGCCGGACAGATGATCCGGCGCGGTATCGATCCCGCCCGGGCCTGCAAAGCCGCCATCGCCCAGCCTTTGACCGATGATCTCGGTCTCCTGGCAACCCTGGATGAGATTATCTCCGATATTTTCGGATGATTGGAAGAGTGTGTTGAGTTTTTTATGTCCGTTAGTAGATATTTAAGCACCTTAGATCCTCTTTTTCAACTTGATGCCGATTTGGCGGAGAAGCTCTGGTCTGAGTTTGAGCGCCAGGATCTGCAAATTGATGATGTTGATCTGCGTCAAATTGTTGAGATTGCGGTCTTCTGGTTACGGCAGCGGCCCGAGGTTGGAAGACGTTTGCTTGAAGGATTTGTAGAGTTGTTGGTGGAAGGTGCCGGTAGCGAGCTTGAAAAATACGCTGCTGCGGTGGCGGCCGCAGGGGTGATTACGCCGATTCTGGCGGCATCGGCGGCGGAAAAGTTTGTTAAAATCTGCATTGCTCGAGAGCCTTTGCTCTATGACTATAGCTGTCGTCTCTTTCGTGATCTGGGCCCCTGGGGGCCTTATCTGTTGGGGCAGGTGAGCAATGGTTTGTTGACATTGCTTGCGGTCGGCGGTGTGCCGGTTGCAAAGTTCTATGCGAAGATGGTGATTGCTGCCTTTGAGCAGGGGGTTGCAGAGAAAAAACTGATCCGCCTGGTTGAACATCTGGTCGCCGGGATAGATGGGATGGCGGCGGCAAAAAGGGTCTGGCAGGCTGATCAGTTGGGGCGGGTGGTCGCGCTTGACTATGGTTTGGCGCGCCCCTTTTTACGGGGTTTGGAGCGGGGTTTAGGTTTTCTCAAAGAGTGTCATCTGGTTGAATTTGTCGATGCTGCTCTAAAAGGTGACGATCAGGGTGAGCGCCGCCGCCGTTTCTTAGGGCTGGAGGCGATCTCCGGGCGTGAACTTTATCGCCAGTTGCAGACCATGGTGCCTTTGAGTGCGCAAATTACCGCTTTACAGCGTTATCTTCAGGCGCGGGGCGGCCGGGCTCTGGCGGTGCGACCTTTGCGCGAAATTCCCCGCAGTTCAATGGTTTGCGAGGCGGCTTGTTGTACGGATGGTAAAAAGATTTTTCTTCCCGCTGAGATGGAGCTGGGAGATGATGTTGCCGGGAATAAAAATTTTTATCGATTGCTTGCCGGTCTAGAGCTGGCCTTTATTGAGGCGCAAAGCTTTGAATTTGATTTTGTGGGCTGGCACCGTCAGCAGAGCGAAATTACAGGTCTGCTGCCGGGGTTTGGCGGAGAGCCTCCAGCGGAATTTGCATTTTCCGATTATTATGCTTTCTTTGCCCTCTTCCCCTCTCCGCAACTGGCCGAAAAACTTTTCAATCTGGGCGAATTTGTCCGGGTGCGGTTTTTTTTAGAGCGTTTCTATCCCGGTTTTGCTAATCGGGCCGAGCTTGTGACCGGGAGATTGCCTGAGGCGGCTCCCCCGGCTACAGTCGGGGAGCGCTTGGCCCGTTATCTCTATATAGCAATGGTTTTGGGAAAACCGGATCAGGAAAACCACCTTGGGGTCGAGCCTGGGTTACTGACTTTGGTTGATGATTTGGTGGCGGAGGCTGGGGCTTTAAAAAGTAAGGCTGCCAGCGTTGCTGCGGTTGCCGACTGGGTTGTAAAGGTTTATGATCGGGTTGCCGGTGTGGTGGCAGCGGATGATAATTTTATTGCTTTCCGGTTTCCTTGCGGTCGCCGTCTGCGTTTTGATCTGCTCTATCTGGCCCATCAGGAGAGTGAAAAAAAAGCTCATTGCTGGCGTGATAAGCTGGCTGAAAAGGGGGTTTTTGTTGATAAGGGTGACCTTAAGGAGCTTTTGCGGGATGATAATCTTAAGCTGACGCCGGAGATTTTACGGCAACTCTTGGAAAGATCCGGCAAACTCCGTGATCGCAGTGGGAAAAATATCTCCAAACTCCCGTCGGGGCTTGATCTTAAAGAGCTCTTTCCCGAAGGTGCGGCCGCGGCGGCGGTTTTTGATGAGGATGAGCAGGTTCCGACTTTCTGGTATGATGAGTGGGATTATCGTCTCAATGATTATTTGCGTAATCATGTGAAATTGCTTGAGCACCGTCGGGTTGGCGGGGATGCTGCTTTCTATCAGGACGCGATCGCCGATCATCGCGGCCTGATCCGGCGTATCCGGCGTAATTTTGAGTTGATAAGGCCTGAAGCTATCCAGATTTTAAGGCGCTGGCCGGAAGGGGATGCTTTCGATTACGATGCCCTTTTAGAGTATGCCATCGACCGCAAAATGCGAATTACACCGAATGATAGGCTCTATCGTAAACGTTTAAAGATTGATCGCGATGTTGCGGTTTTTGTTTTGGTGGATCTCTCGAGTTCGACCCGCAAAATGGTTAGTGACGGTGGCGGTAAGAGTATTCTTGCGGTTGAAAAAGAGGCTCTGGTCCTTTTTTGCGAAGCTCTGGAACGGGTCGGTGACGATTATGCGATGGCCGGGTTTTCCGGTTCCGGGCGCATGGCGGCCGAATTTTTCTATCTCAAAGGCTTTAGCGAACCCTTGAATGATGCGGTTAAAGGGCGTATTGGGGGAGTGCGGCCGGAAAAAAACACGCGCATGGGGCCCGCTATTCGACATGCTGCCCACGAACTCAAAAATTACCCGGCCCGCGTCAAACTGATGATTATCCTGAGCGACGGTCTCCCCAACGATCAGGATTACAGCAACGAATATGCGATTGCCGATTCCCGCAGTGCCATTCGTGAAAGCCGCAGCGCTTTTATTCATGTCCATGCGATCACTGTCAACGCGGTCAACTCCCCCCATCTCGACAACCTCTACGGTGACGTCCACCACACCGTTATTGCGGATGTCAAACAATTGCCTGATAAACTCCCCCGCCTATATAGAGCGTTAACTCGACAATGATGGTTCAAAAAGATATTTTTCTTGATCGTGAAGATGTTCGAGATCTTCCGGTTCTTGCACTCTTGCCTGAGTTACGACAGCAGTTGCATGCCCAATCACGGGTGGTTTTGCAGGCGCCGCCGGGCTCCGGGAAAACCACACTGTTACCGCTTTTGCTGCGCCACGAGACCTGGCTTGATGGTTTAAAGATTGTGATGTTGGAACCGCGCCGTCTGGCGGCTCGGGCGGCAGCCCGGCGGATGGCCGATCTTTTGGGTGAAAAGGTCGGGGAGACCGTTGGTTTTCGGGTCCGGCATGAGAGTGTTGTTGGTCCTCGGACTAAGATCGAAGTCGTGACCGAAGGTGTTTTGACCCGTTATTTGCAGAATGATCCAGATTTGAGTGCTTATGGTCTGGTGATCTTTGATGAGTTTCACGAACGTCACCTCCAGGCTGATATCGGCTTGGCTTTCACGTTGCAGGTGCAGGAACTGTTGCGACCTGAACTGAAATTGATGGTTATGTCAGCGACCTTGGCGGCCCGGGAGATTGCCGATTTTCTCGGTGGTGCGCCGCTGTTGGAAGCTCAGGCGTCGCTTTTTCCAGTAACGACTTTTCATTCTGAAAGTAGTTTAGCAAAACTCTCTTTGCCCGCTGTTGCCCGGACCGTAACTAAAGCCTTAGACGAGACCTCTGGTGATATTTTGGTGTTTCTGCCCGGCGCTGGAGAGATCCGTCGCCTCTCTGAAATGCTCTGTCGAGTTGTCCGGCAATTGAAAGAGACGCCGTCACTAGAGCCTGAGATCGATATCATCCCGCTTTATGGGGCGTTGCCCAAAGATCTGCAAGAGCGGGCTTTTTCTGTTTCCAGAGATGGGGGGCGCAAGATCGTTCTGGCTACTGATATTGCGGAATCGAGTTTGACGGTTCCCGGGGTGCGGGTTGTGGTTGACAGTGGTTGGCGGCGGATTATGCGTTTTGATCCAGCGCGGGGTATGGGTCGTTTCGAGACCGTCAGAATCAGTCGGGCGGCGGCCGACCAGCGTCGAGGCCGGGCCGCTCGTGAGGGTCAAGGTTATTGTTATAGAATGTGGTCGAAGGGTGATGAATCGGCTCTGGCCGAATTTAGCCAGCCCGAGATCAGGTTGGCTGATCTTACTCCATTGGCTCTGGAGATGGCGGCCTGGGGTGTATCTGAAGTCAGTGAATTATGCTGGTTGACTCCGCCTTCGCAATCTTTAATTGGGGCGGCCTTTGATCTGCTCCAATATTTGGGTGCCGTTGATCAAGATAACCGGATTACGGCGTCTGGTCGAGAGATGGCCCAACTGGGAATGCATCCCCGTCTGGCAAAAATGCTTTTAAGCGGAAAAAAAATCGGCCAGGGTCGCCTTGCCGCGATGCTTGCGGCATTATTGAGTGATCGTGACCCGATCAGCCCAGGTGATCGGGTTCCCGATTGTGATATTGATCTTCGCCTGGAGCTTTTGTTGAATAATGGTCAAGATTCTGCTGTTACAGAAGTTGATCAAAGGCTTCTGAAAAGCTTACGGCGTGAGGTTCAGAGGTTGATTCGGCAACTGAAGATTGTTGAAAAAGGCCCCCTGACAACTGCAGCCAGTGGTCAATTGCTGGCTTTAGCCTACCCTGACCGCATTGCCAAGAAACGCTTGGAGGGTGATTTGCGTTTCTTGTTAAGAAGTGGGCAGGAGGTCTCATTTGTTTATCCTGAGCCGCTTTCACATTCTTCGTATCTGGTTGTGGCCGGGCTTAGCGGAGATCGTCGCAGCTCCCGCATTCATCTGGCGGCAACCTATTCTGAGAGTAGTTTAAGAAAACAGTTCGGGGACTTTTTAAAGCGGGAAGAAGAGGTTTTTTGGGATCAAAAAAGCAATACTGTGGTCGCCAGGCAAAGGCTTATGCTGGATTGTCTGACGCTTGCAGAGGGTGTCTTAAAAGATCCTTCGCCTAAAGCCTTAGCGGCCGCCTGGCTGGAGGGGGTGCGCCGGGTCGGGCTTGAGCTTTTGCCCTGGTTTGATAAGGCCCGGCAGTGGTGCCGGCGGGTAGAGTTTGTCAGAAATCATGAGTTGGTTGAAAAAGATGAGTGGCCGGCTTTTGATAATGAATCTCTGCTTGAGGAGCTCGAGAACTGGTTGGCTCCCGGAATGGGCCAAATCCGCAATCGCACAGGCCTTTCCCGGCTTGATCTGAGGGCTTTGTTGCGAGAGCGCCTGACCTGGCAACAAATACAAAAGTTGGAACAACTCGCTCCAGTTTCCATCAGTTTGCCTTCAGGGCGTCGGGTACAGCTCGATTATAGTGATGGCACAGTTCCGATTCTCGCCGCCAAAGTACAGGAACTTTTTGGTTGTCGGGAGACCCCCCGGGTTGGGGGCGGCCGGATTCCGGTGCTTGTGCAGATCCTTTCGCCGGCGCGCCGACCGGTGCAGGTGACCGATGATCTGGCTGGTTTCTGGCATGGTTCTTATCGTGAAGTGCGCAAAGAGATGCGGGGTCGCTATCCGAAACACGTTTGGCCGGAAGAGCCTTGGCTGGTTTGAGGTTTGACAATGGTTCGTCAATTTTAAAGTTGTGGTTATGCGTTTTAATTTTAGTCTTGAAAATCAAGCTCAATTTTTTGATTGACGAATGTCTTCCTTTACTTTAGTTTTACTTTTTATGAATAACCAAATTGGCAGAGTTTTGAGGAAGGTTCTTTCTCTTAACGCTGTCAGCTTAAAAATGAGAACAGGAGGAGAACAAAATGAGTAGAAGAATTATTAGAATCATCACCCTGTTATTAATGACGACTTTTCTGGTCGGCGGTTTCATGGTGAATGTTTATGCTGCCAGCGAGACCATGTACAATAAGTACAACATTCACGCTCAGGCCGATAAAAAAGGCCTGCTCAAATCGAGCTATGCAAATTATACTGATCCCGGCGGTGGCCATGTTATCATTCCGCCCAATACCAAATTGACGATCCGCCCTTGGAAGCGTTTTATGAAAAATTACGGTTTTTACTATGATCTGTCGGATGGACGACATGGGGTCTTCGAGGTCCATGAGAAACGTCTGGGGGTCAGCGTCGATGAGTATGAAGAGCTGATCATGTCGGAAAAGCCGGTCTCTTTAAAAGGGTTTTCAGCGGTTGATCTTAAAGGTATTAAGAAAGGCAAGGCTTACAAGGGGATGACCAAAAAAGGGGTGATGACAGCCTTAGGCTATCCCGCTTCTCATGAGACCCCATCGCTTGATGATAATCAATGGAAATACTGGCGCAACCGCTTCCGTACCGTAGTCGTCGAATTTAACAGCGCGGGGGTTGTTGTTAATGTAAGATATTGATATATATGCTTTTTATCATTCTTTATGAATAGTACTTTTTTCATACTTTAGTACTATTCATTTCCTTCGTTTTCATACTTTAGTGCTATTTACTTAGCATTTCCCTTAGGCTATTGTCTTTGCAGTAACTGATGCATCCAGATGATTATTGAGCATTACTGCAAAAGTCATCTGGATGGAAGCTGAGATGAAAAAGGGGAAACGATGAAAAGGTTAGTAGTTCTAAGTATTATGGTGATGGTGTTAGGTTGTGCGTCATGGGC
>CAYWGC010000039.1:8409-32228 GCA_964457755.1 uncultured Thermodesulfobacteriota bacterium
TGTGAACTTTGCTTCGCCCTCATAAACGGGGTCACATCTTGACAAATGGCGGTTTGAAAACCTTGGTTTTACCCGAATCTTCCGGCCGCCAAGTGTCAAGAAATGACCCCAACCGAGACAGGTCGAACCAAAAACTGCGACGGCACTGCTGACGGGGTCAGGCCTGACAACGGGGTACTTGTTCGGTTTTCCGTATTGTGCTATCTGGCATGTTTAGGTTAGGTATATGATACATTATTTGCGTTGGGTAATTAATCATGGTAGAAGTGTGAAGAGGTGAGTGAAACCCTAACTGTTTATCGTGAGAACCTTCCATGAAATCTGTAAATAAAATCGCTCTGGTGACTGGTGCCAGTCGCGGGATCGGGGCGGCTATTGCTTTAACCCTGGCGCGGGATGGTTACGATATCTGGCTCAACTATCGGCGGGATCATGACGCGGCGCAAAAAGTTGCCGAAAAAGTTGCTACTTGTGGTCAACAGTGTCGTTTGCTGCCCTTTGATGTTGCCGATTCGGAGGCGGTTGAGGATGCTTTAAATCCTTTGCTGGTTGAAGAGGTTCCTTATATCCTAGTCAATAACGCAGGTTTCGCCCGGGATGGGGTGATGGCTCTGATGAGTCATGCCGAGTGGCGTTCCGTGCTTAATGTTCATCTTGATGGGTTTTTCCTGGTGACCAAACTGGTGGTTGCTCGCATGCTCAGAAAAAGAGCTGGCCGGATCGTTAATATCGTCTCGACCTCCGGCCAGATCGGGGTTGCGGGACAGGTTAACTACAGTACGGCCAAAGCTGGACTGATTGGCGCTACCCGCTCTCTGGCCGCCGAGGTGGCGCGCCGCAAAATTTTAGTAAATGCTGTCTCCCCGGGATTTATTGAGACCGAGATGACTGAAGAGTTGCCGGTCGATAAAATCCTGCCAACCATCCCCTTGGGACGCTTTGGTCAAGCCCAGGAGGTTGCCGATGCCGTCTCCTTTCTCTGTTCCGAAAAAGCAACCTACATCACCGGCCAGATTTTGTCCGTAAACGGAGGGTTAGTTTAATCAGTGAAAAATATATTATTAAACATCCGGGTGGTCGATCATCTTTTACTGATGACTGACGACTGGCGACTGACTACTGTTTCTCAATGCAACGCCATAAAGTAGCGATAACCGGAGTCGGCATCGTCTCTTGTCTCGGAGTCGGCGCGACCGAGGTTGAGGCCGCACTGCGTGAGGGGCGTTCCGGGATCGTGGTGGATGAGGAGCGCCAGAGCTTGGGTTTTCGCAGCCCGCTAACCGGACTTCTGCCGGAAGTTTTCCCGGAACGTTTTTTAAGTCGTAAACAGCGCAAAACGATGCCCGATTTTGCCCAGCACGCCTATGTCGCGGTGCGTGAAGCTCTGACTCAGGCCGCGCTTAAAGAAGAAGATCTTCACAATCCGCAGAGCGGGTGTATTTTTGGCTGTGATTCGAGTTGTCTGGCCGCAGTTGAACAGGTTGATCTGCTGCGAAAGTATGGCGAGACTCATAAGCTTGGCAGCGGTCTTGTCTTTCGGGCGATGACCTCGTCAATTACCATGAATCTTAACGTTCTGCTCGGGACGCAAGGGGCGAGTTGGACTTTGAGCTCGGCCTGTTCCAGCAGTGGCCACGCTATCGGTCAGGCGGCGGATTTGATCGCTGCAGGTCGGCAGGAGCGGGTTATCTGCGGCGGCGCCCAGGAGATTAACTGGGAGTCGATGTGCAGCTTTGATGCTTTAGGGGCTTTTTCGACCAGTGTTGAAAATCCAGCAGCGGCCTCAAGGCCCTTTGATGCCGGTCGTGATGGACTCGTGCCCAGCGGTGGAGCGGCAGCCTTAGTCTTGGAAAACTATGATCTGGCCCGGCAGCGGGGGGCAACTATTTTAGGTGAAGTTAAAGGCTACGGTTTTTCAGCTGATGGCCAAAATCTTTCGGTGCCGAGTTCCGAGGGTTTAGCCCGAGCTATGCGGGCAGCACTCGCGGATGCCGTAATCAAGCCTCAAGATGTGACCCTGCTTTTGGCGCATGCAACCTCAACTCCAGCAGGTGATGCGGCGGAAGCGGAAAATATTAGAGCTGTTTTTGATGATGCGATACCTCATGTCAGTGCTCTGAAATCGCAGACCGGGCATGAACTCTGGATGGCGGGGGCCGCTACCGCAGTCTATGCTGTAATTATGGCTCAGGCGAATTTTATGGCGCCAACCATAAATTTCAAAGCCCCGGATGATTCGACCTCCGGCTTGCCTGTTCTCAAAGAAATTATACCGCAAAGACCTGAAAAAGTTCTCTGTAATGCCGCCGGATTTGGTGGTTCCAACGCCTCACTTCTGCTCGATTTCAGTTCTTAAATGAAGTATGATTATCTAGTCATCGGTGCTGGCATCTCAGGTATCAGTAGTGCCTTGCTACTGGCTCGTTTTGGTTTTAAAGTGGCGGTTTTGGAGCAGGCCCCGCGCCCGGCACCGTTGGTCGAGGGCTTTGTTCGCAATAATGTCTATTTTGAATCTGGCTTTCACTATGCTGGAGGGCTTGAAGATGGCGGTGTTCTCGACCTTAATCTGCGCTTGCTGGGTGTTGCCGGACATCTCCAAAAAATCCCCTTCGATGCTTCAGCCTACGATACCGTCGTGCAACCGGATAGCGGTTTTAATTTCTCTTTTCCACAGGGCTACGAGGCCTTGAATGATGTTTTACGGGAGCGTTTTCCTGGTCAGCATCAGGCCCTAAGTAAATATTTTGCGCGTTTGCAAGAGATTACGCGAAAACTTCCCTACTACAATTGCCAGACATCTGGGCCGGCAGCGCAAATGGATCTGGCAGCTTTGCATGATCAAAGTTTGACCCAGGTTCTTGATGGCTTGGCAATTAAGGGGGAGCTGCGAACTCTTTTGCAGGTGCACTGTTTACTGCATGGCTCCTTGCCATCCGAGATCCCCTTTGCAATTCATGCTGGAGTTGTTGACGGTTATTATCGCTCGGCCCAAACCTTCAAGGGTGGGGGACGGGCGCTGGTCGCAGCGCTGGTTGCGGCTCTAAAACGGAGTGGGGTTGATCTTTTCTGTCGACATAGAGTAGAAGAGATTGAGTTGTCGAGTGGTGGTGCGCTGGTTGGGGCCTGTTGCACTAACGGAGTCCGGATGCAGGCCTCCAGTTGTATTGCGACGCTGCATCCCCAAGCGCTGCTGAAGTTGCTGCCGGAGTCGGTTTTTCGGCCAGCCTATCGTCATCGTCTTGAAGCTTTGGACGAGAGTCTGGGCGCAGAGATTGTCTTTTTGCGCCCTGAGCGAATGCGAGGAAGTACTCTTGGGGTGCGCCCTGAGCGAATGCGAGGAAGTACTCTTGAGGATTCGGGTCGCAACTTTTTTTTTCTACCGCAGTCGGGGAAAGGGATTTTTGATTTTGATCTGCCGTTCTCTGAGCGGCTTCTCTATCTGAATTTCTCTGGCGCTGGCGGCTTTACAGATTATGGTGACGATTGTGAGGGTGGGGTTACGGCGATACTTCCAGCGCCATACTATGAATCTGGAAAGGTCGAGATGTCTCCTGCAAATTATGTTGAGGCAAAACGCCGTACCGGGGAGCAGGTAAGGGAACGTATAGCTTCCTTATTGCCGGAATTAGGTTCCGGGTTGCAAGTCGAGTGTGTGGCGACCGCTAAAACCCTGCAGAGGGTCAACGTTTCAGCTCGAGGCTCTCTGTATGGTGTCAAACATATGGTGGGACAATTTAACCCTTCTGCGAAAACCCGGTTGGCCGGACTCTATCTGGCCGGTCAGGCGACCGCCGCACCGGGCCTTTTAGGGGCAATCACCTCAGCCTTAATGGCAGTGGGCAGCATCGTTGGCCATGATCGGCTTGAATCTTTGCGGGGTGCAGTGTTATGAGGCGTGTAGCAGTCACCGGTATGGGTGCAGTTTCCCCCTTTGGCCGCGGTCTTAACGAGTTGGTAGGCGGTATTGTTGCGGGGCGCAGTGCAATTGTTGTCCACGATAAACTGGCTGACTATGGTGGTCTGCGGACTCGTCTTGCAGCTCTGGTAACGGGGGTTGACGGCAAAGAGATTGCCCGCAATAAACGGCGTTCAATGTCGTCCCAATCGATTTTTGCTGTGCTTGCCGCAGGCGAAGCCTTAAACCAGGCCGTTCTCCCGGAAATCGAATATGGTAGCGGGCGTTACGGAGTGGTGCTGGGGACGACGATCAGCAGTCTCGAGACCAGCGAAAGTTTTTTTGCCGATCATTTTCGCGATAAAAGTTTTTCCCGCATGAAAACCTCGCTCTTTTTTAAGACCATGAATCACTCGGCAGCCGCCAATGTAGCTCAGTATTTTGGCCTTGAGGGTCGCTTGCTGGCCCCGGCTGCAGCTTGCGCTACCGGTTGTCAAGCCTTGGGTTACGCCTATGAAATGATTGTTTCGGGAGCCCAGGATGCGATGCTTTGTGGGGGGACGGAAGAGTTTCATCCGCTGTCGGCCGCAACTTTTGACTTGATGAATGCCGCCTCTTTTAGTTATAATGATCGACCTTCTGAGGCCTCGCGTCCGTTTGACCGGCAGCGCGACGGGGTCGTCTGCGGTGAAGGGGCCGGAGTCCTGGTTTTAGAAGAGTGGCAGTCAGCCCAAGCCCGGGGGGCCGAAATCCTGGCCGAGATCATCGGTTTTGCCACCTTAACTGAAACCGGCAGTATCGCGGAACCGAGTAGTGCTGCCATGCAGCGTTGCATGGCCCTGGCCCTGGTGGATGCCGGGGTTGAAGCGGAAGAGATTGATTATATAAATGCCCATGCGACGGCGACCGAAAAAGGTGATATTGCCGAAGCCCAAGCCCTCTACGGACTTTTTGGCGACCGCGTGCCGGTTAGTAGTTTAAAAGGACATCTTGGCCATACTTTAGCGGCCAGCGGCGGTCTTGAAACCATCGCCACGATTGAAATGATGCGGCGAGGAGAACTCTGGCCGACCCGCAACCTGAGTGAAATTGATCCTCGTTGTCAGGGGCCGCAAATTTTTACTGAGACTAAGAAGTGTAAGCCCAAATTGGCCTTAAAAAACAATTTTGCCCTGGGGGGAGTTAACTGCTCCCTGGTGATCAGAGCTAGCCAATGATTAAAATAACAAAATACCTGTCTGGTTCCCGTTTTGCCGGATTAGGAAATAATAAATTGAGGATGACATGACGGATGCGGAAATAATCTCCCTGATCAACGATTCACTGGTTGAGGAGTTTGAACTTGAGAGCTCGGCAATGGTTTCAGAGGCCGAAATCTTTGCTGACCTCGGGCTTGACAGTCTCGATATTGTCGATATGGTGGTAATTCTCGAGGGGGCGTTCGGGGTTAAAATACGAGACGATGAAAGCTTGCGTGAAATTCGGACCCTGGGAGATATACATCACTTTATCATTCAGAAAAAATGTGAAAAGGCTGCATCGTAAGTTTGTGAAAAGCTCAGTTCACGCCCATCAAAAAACCTTGTGGAAGTCGTCTTCTTTAGTTGTCTGGTTGATGAACCTATGGGTCTATCCCCTGCTTTTTGTCTGGACCTTTTTCGGTTTGCTCATCTCTCCGGCTCTGTTTTTAATCTGGAAAATCGTCACGGGGTGGTCTGTGGCTCAGATTACCCGTCACTTTATATGGTTGTATGGTCGGGGCTGGATGGTGATTGTCGCACCTTTTGTCAGTTTCGAGGTTGCAGGTTTTGCTGATCATCCATCTATGCGGTCGCCCTGTATCTATGTCATCAATCACCTCTCTTTTTTTGATACATTCTGCATGGCGATGCAGCCGGAGAGTAATATTACTTTTGCGGTCAGGGCCTGGCCTTTTCGGCGGCTTTTCTGGTATACAGCTTTTATGCGGCTGGCCCGTTATCTTGATGTTGAAAAAATGGGTTTTGTGGAGAGTACGGAGCCGGCCCGGGAAATTATTTCCGCCGGGGGCTCTATTCTATTTTATCCCGAGGGTCATCGCAGTCGGGATGGAGAGCTTCAGCGGTTCTATTCAGGGGCTTTTTTATTGGCTGTGAAGCTTAATCTGCCGCTGGTGCCGCTCTGTATTACGGGTACCGATAAGCTCTTGCCGCCGGGGACTTTTCGCCTCTCTCCTGCCGCAATTCGGATGCACGCCCTGGCTCCGGTTGATCCGAGTCAGTTCTCTGGTCCCGAAGCTCATTTGGCTATGCGTAAACAGGTTAAAGAGGCTATGGCTCTGGAGTTGGCTAAGATGCGCGGTGATTTAGGCTTGCTTTGATTGGCCTTAATTGACAGATAAAATCAGCGAACTTCGCTTCGCTTGGCGCTCGAAGGGGATACCCAAAGGGCACTTCATTGCTCCGCTCGGGCGTAAACTAAAAGTCCTAATCCAGGTTGATGGAAAGCACAAAGTCAATTTATAGGTTAGTTGCTTAATGTGAGGGATAGGGAGAAATTAGATGACTGGTGACTTAAAGCTTTTGACTGCGGCCCGGATGCGGGCTTTGGATGAGCGTGCGATTAATGAAATTGGCATTCCCGGAGTTGTTTTGATGGAACAGGCCGGGCGCGGGGCCGTACGGATTATCAAAGAGGCCGGCTGGCTCAGCGGTTCTGATGATGAAATTTTGATCTTTGCCGGAAGGGGCAATAACGGTGGTGACGCTTTTGTTGTGGCCCGGGTTCTTCTGCTGGCTGGCTATGGTCAGGTAAAAGTTGTTTTGCTGGCTAACTGCGATGAGGTTTCGGGCGATGCCAAAATAAATCTTGATGCTTTCATCCGCCTGGGCGGCCGGGTTGAGGAACTTCTTGACGACTCTGGTTGGCAGAAGCTGCGGCCGTCTCTGAAATTTCAGAAACTTCTGGTTGACGGACTTTTGGGAACCGGTCTCAATAGCGATGTTCGGGGACTCTATGCTGAGATCATTGTGGCCATAAATCAGTTTTCGGGCCCGGTTTTAGCTCTGGATATCCCCTCCGGCCTTAATGCCGATTTGGGACGGCCTCTTGGGAATGCTGTCAAAGCCACGGTGACTGCAACCTTTGCGTTTGCCAAGCCGGGTCTTTTTGTCTATCCCGGTCGTGAATATGCCGGTCGGGTTGAAATTGTCGATATCGGGATTCCGCAAAGCTGGGCTTCTTCTGAGCTTGAAGCGGTTCAGCTTTTGACGGCTGATTTCTGTCGCTCTCTGTTACCCGCAAAGGTGGTTGAAAATGGCCATAAAGGTAACCGTGGCCATCTTTTAAGTTTTGCCGGCGGGCCGGGCAAGGCCGGGGCGGGTCTTTTAGCCGCCGGGGCGGGATTGCATTGTGGTTGCGGGCTCAGCACTTTAGCCCTGCCCAAAGCAGTGGCAGCCCATCTTGAAGGTCGGAATCCGGCTTTGATGCTGGAATCCCTGCCCCAATCACCAGATGATCAGATAATTTTACCAACGGCGGCGGAACTTGATAAGCTTTGTTCCGGGAAAACCGCTTTGACCATAGGGCCGGGATTTGGTCTGGGCAAAAAAAATGGTGAATTACTGGCTGCTCTGTTGCGCGAATGTACCCTGCCGATGGTGCTTGATGCCGACGCTTTGACTTTGCTGGCGGAGGCTCCGGAAATCTTGCCGAAAGACCGCCCCCAGACAATTTTAACACCGCATCCCGGCGAGATGGCGCGACTGACCGGTCGTCAAAGCCGTGACCTTCAAAATGATCGTCTTGCGGCCGCTCGCCAACTGGCGCGGCAATGGGGTGTCTTTGTTGTGTTGAAAGGGGCCGGCACCGTGATCGCCGCTCCTGACGGCTCTCTTGCCATAAACTCCAGTGGTAATTATCTGCTCTCAACGGCTGGTTCCGGTGATATTCTGACCGGGATTATCGGCAGTTTTTTAGCACAAGGTTTAGATCCGTTAAGTGCCGCCCAGGTTGGTGTCTTTCTGCATGGTTTGGTTGCCGACAATTTGCTGGCAGCTGGATGCAGCCACGGGGTTACGGCCGTCGAACTGGCTCAGGCTCTGCCGCAAACCCTTGCCGCTTTAGTGGGGTAGATATCTATGGTTGAGGATTTATGCGCAATGTGGAAAAGTCCGATAGCGACCTCATCACCCGAAGAGACCCTGGTTTTTGGTGAGAGACTTGGGGCTTCATTTGGCAATGGGCTCTATATCGTGACCCTTGAAGGTGATCTTGGGGCGGGTAAAACCCTGCTCACTAAAGGTATCGCCAAGGGTCTAGAAATCGCCGATTGGTACTATCTCAACAGCCCGACCTTTACTTTGATTAATGAATATCAAGGGCGCCTGCCGCTCTACCATTTTGATCTCTATCGGCTGGGTGATGCCGATGAACTTTTCGAGCTGGGTTTCAATGACTATTTGGCGGGTCCCGGCGTTCTGGTTATCGAGTGGCCCGAAAAAGCTCTAAGTCTGTTGCCGTCCGAAAACGTTATCAATGTTGAACTTGAAATTGTTGACAGCGAAAAACGCCGCCTGCATATTGATGCGGGCAAGGTCAGATCATGATGGAAAATTTGCGCTTGCCGTTACCGGCCTCAGAGATTATTCCGCACCGTGGTACAATGCTTTTGGTCGAGAGTTTACTGGCCTACGATCAGGCGGCCGGTGCGGGTACGGTATCTGGCGGCATAAAGTTCGATTCAATCTTTACGGTTGCCCCGGAAAATGGCGACGGAGCCCAACTTGAGGATGTCGTTCTGCTCGAGATGATGGCCCAGGCTTACGCCTGCCTGCGCGGTTACGAAGATCGTCTAGCCGGGCGCCCGCCGGGACTGGGCTTTCTGGTTGGGGTGCGGCATTTCAGTTGCTGTCGACCGATAGCCGTTCACGAAGAGGTTGTCATTGAGGTTGCGACTAGGACTCAGATAGACACCTTTTTTATTGCCGATGCGGTCGCTAAAGTTACCCTTGAAACGGTCGCTGAAGCTGAACTGAAAATTTGGCTGCCGCCCCAGGAAGAGATATGATCAAAGATTTATTGAAAGTCGAAAGTAGGCTTGTTTTTTGGCGAGAGTGTTGTCGTTTTTATCTCAGCTTTTTTTTGGCAGTGCTGTTTTTCATCTTTCTGCCGGTTGCTGTCGGGGCGGCCGCAAGCAATGAAGATAATCAAAAAATAGAGAGAGCAGATTCACTTGACGCGACTTTTCAGCAGATCAGGAAAGCTGCTGCCGGGGTTGAGACGATCTCTTGTGTGATGGTCCAGGAGAAATATCTTAAAGCTTTTGCCGAAGTTCTTAAAGCGCAGGGCCGCTTTGCTTTTCAGCGTCCCGATTGCTGGCGTTGGGAGTTGTCTGACCCGGTTGTTTCCGGGCTTTCAGTTTGTGGCGAGAGGGGCCAACGTTGGCATGAGAAAGCTGGTCTTCCGCAAGCGTTTAAATTGGCCGACGAACCCTGGCTGCGCCATTTCGCAAATCAAGTTACGGCCTGGACGACGGCCGATTTCGATTTTTTGCAAAAACAGTATGCTTTGTCCCTGTTGCATACCGAATTGTCTGCGGTATCACCTACCCTTAAGCTGGTTCCTCGAGAATCCGCGGCCCGCCGTCTGATCGCCTTTCTAGAGATCACTTTTTCAGCTGATTATCGTTATGTCACCAGTATCATCATTCGTGAGGCCGACGGTGATTACACAGCCATCAAATTTTTTGATGTTACTATAAATCAACCGTTACCAGAAGGTAGTTTTCAGTAAATCATTGATTCTTTACTAAAGAATTTTCCATTTCCTGCCGATAACAGAAGAAATTATTTCTGTGCAGTAAGGAGATGTGAACATGAGTACCATTTCAAGCTTAGTCCCAAAGCAACTTGACCAAAATGCCCTCTCCGGAAATTCTCAGTCCGAAAGCTCATACTCTTCTTTAGCAATGCAAGCCGTCCAGGTGACAGCTGCCACAAGTTTGAGCAAAGATATTGCAATTGAAACGGCTGAAGGCGATAAAGTTACCCTCTCCTATAGTAACAATAGCAGTTTTCAAGCCGCAAGCTATGACGCTTTTTACCAGAATAATTCAATGGTTAAAGGTCCTGCCGGTGATCTCATGCACCAGCAAACCGCGCAGTCGCATACCGATATTTTTGCTTATAGTCAGGAGAGCCGTTTAACTTTGACCGTCGAAGGTGATCTCAACGAGCAGGAACGCCAAGATATTAGAGAGGTTTTAGAACGTATCGATAAACTGATGATGGAGACCCTGCAGGGTGGTGATCTTCTTCAGGGTGCGCTGGAGGCGGCTGAAATTATCGCGCTTGAGAGTATTGCCGCAGTCGATGCTGATTACCGTTATCAGAGTCTGATCACTATTGAAGAGATGACTCAGATTGCGACGGCATCCAATTATGGTGCTTCGGGAGTTCTCGAAGATGCGCCATTGGGCCTTGAAATTCCAGAGCGTCCAGCTTCCTCACATGATCAGGTCCAAGAACTTATCGATCGCATGGCTGAAGTAATTGAAGAGTGGTCTGCTGAGAAAAAATTAAAGCCGGAGAAATTTCTCCGGCCTGTCGAAAAACTTTTTGCCAACTATCTTGAGCGCCTTGAAGATAAACCTGAAACTGAAACCCAAAAGGAGCTCTTTAAGTATCTTGGCCAAGGACTCTTGGAAAAGATCAGAGATATGTCAGATTCTCAATTGATCTAAAAATCTCGCTTTCTCATCCTTGACGTAATACTGGTTAAATTTTAACATCACTTCTTTCGGGGGTCTCTTTTTCCAGTTTTTTAAAAAGATCTTTCAGGGTCTTCTTTAATTTTTGGGCGGCCTCACCGTCGCCGGCCTCTTTCAGAGTCTCTTTGAGCTCCTTCAGTTTGTTTTCGATCTCCGCCATAGTCCGCTTGAAGCTTTCAGACTCAAGTGCTTTGTTGAAATTGCGGCGCAGCGAGTCACTCTTCTCCTTGAGTTCTTTCTCCATTTTCCCAAGATCAATCTCCTCAAAAGCCTGACGGATATCCTGCCATACTTTTGCGAGATCATCATTAACCTTCTCTAAAGGTTCTGAATGCGTGATCTCGGCCATGCGATCGCCAGCCTGCATCACCGCCCAGGTAAAGGCTGAATCGACGCCGGTGATGCGTGTCCCCGGGGCAAGGGGATTACCTCGTTCCCGGTTTATCCTGATCAACACGCATTTTTTATTGTGATTGCGGATATCATCATCGATAAAAAAAGTTGAGGTCGAAGATAGCTGGTCATAAATGTTTTTTTGGAGCTCAATGGTAACCGCAGCTTGCCGGGTTTCGGCTGCGACAGCTTTAATCTTGCCGGCAGGAGCGCCGGAGAGGTAGACTAAGTCACTTTTCATCAGATGTTTGGCATCGGAAAAAGTGACGACCAGGTTATGCTGCCCGCTAAGTCCACGAAAAACAGTTACCCCGCCAATTACCAAAAGCGCCATCGCCAAAAGCAGGAAAATTTTCTTGATCATAATAGATCTCCTTAAAGTAATCCTTGTTTCACTTATATCTATATCGAAGATCAGGCGCAAATTTCAACAAAAGAATTTTGTAACTATTCAGCTAACCCTCAAATTCAGGGTACACAATCCCGATTTCCTTAGGAAAATCAGGTTATGTCCCCAGAATCTGCTAAATTTGATCAATATGCGGTACTTTTCTACCTACACTGAATAGTTACAGAATTTTTTAGTTTTACTCCTCCCCTCGTTTTTTGGCAAACTGCTCATAGAGCGTCGGGATAACGATCAGAGTGAGCAGGGTTGAGGAGAAGAGGCCGCCCACTACGACCACGGCCAGGGGTCGTTGAATCTCCGAGCCGGTACCGCTACTCAAAATCAACGGCAGGAGACCGACAGCTGTGGTGATGGTTGTGATTAGAACCGGCCTCACTTTAGAACTACAGCCAGCCACAATCCTTTTTCTAAGATCATAGCCTTTGCTTTTTAAGTGTTCAAAGCGGGAGATCAGAACCAGGCCATCGGTTAAGGCGATGCCGAAGAGGGCAATAAAGCCGATTGATGACGGGATGCTCAGATTTTCTTGAAAAAGGGCAAGGCTAATGACACCACCGACCAGGGCCAGAGGGATATTGAGCATGACTAAAATAACATTGCTAAAAGAGTTGAAGAGGCCGTAGAGCATAACCATAACTAGAAGCAGGGTTAAAGGGATAACCATCAGCAATCTTTTGTTGGCCGCCTGGCGCAGTTCAAACTGGCCACCCCAAGCCAGGTGATAACCGGGGGGGAGTTCAACTTTTTCCTTGATCTGGCGTTGCGCCTCTTCAACAAAGCTACCAGAATCACGGCCTCGTACATTACTTTGAATGGAGATGTAGCGCAGCGTGTCCTCGCGGCTGATCTGGCGCAAGCCGCTTACCGTCTTAATCTCGGCCAGCTCTTCAAGGGGAATATTGTAACCTCCTGGAGTCTTGAGCAGAAGTTTTTTAATGTCAGTGATGGAATTACGGAAATCTTCGGCAAAACGGACCGTAATATCGAACATCCGTTCACCTTCAAAGATCTGGCCTGTGGTTTCACCGGCGATAGCGCGAGTGATTGTTCTTTGGACCTCATCTTTGTTAAGACCATGCCGGGCACCGGCTTCAGGTTTTATGGTTATCTGCAACTGGGTCTGACCAGCAACCTGTTCGGTACGAAGATCGGCAACCCCTTCAATATGGGCCAGAACTTCCTCGATCTCTGCAGCCTTCTCCAGCAGGGTGTCAGAATCATCACCAAAAAGTTTAGCTATTACACTGCTGCCAGCACCGCCGATAAGCCCGTCAATCTCATGTTTGATAGGCTGTGAAAAGGTTGTTGAAACCCCAGGAAAATTTTTGACGCGCTGATTAATGAGATTGAGCAGCTGATCCATATTTGAGGCTGTTTGCCACTCGCTTTTCGGTTGTAAAGTGAGGGTCATGCAGGCGTAATTGGTGTGGTGCATATGCGGCCCGACTTCACCATAGCCGATATCAATAATAATTTCTTTGACTTCGGGAAAAGCTTTCATCTCTTTGGCCATCTCTTTTGCGGTTGCCGTGATCTCCTCCAAAGATATATTGGGGTTCATGTAGGCGAGGCTCTGCACCGTGCCCTCCTCAAGGGTTGGAACAAACTCTTTACCCAGCTTTGAGAAAGTCAGCCCGCCGGAAAGCAGCAATGTGACTACGAGCGTGCTGACTAACCAGCGGCGCTCGAGGAAAAAGTTCAAAATTCTTCGATAGCGCTGCAGTAGAGCACTCTCATTGTAGTCAGACTCTTCAGGTTGGTCATGACGGGGGCGAAAAAGCCTGAAAAGAACCGGGGCGATCATTAGAGCATAGATCAGGGCGCCGACCATGGTGGCGGTAACCGCAATTGCCAGAGGGCGAAACATCTTGCCTTCGACCGCACCTAAAGTAAAGATCGGCAGAAAGACGATTATGATGATTGCACTGGCAAAAAATATGGGTGGGGCAACTTCTGTCGCGGCGCTCAGAATCAGGGTGCCGGTCGATGCCTTCTCGTTTTTGCCGGCAAAGGCCGATTGCAGTCTTTCAACCATGATGATGGTTGCATCAACAATCATCCCTAAAGCGATGGCAATACCGCCAAAAGAGAGCAGGTCACCGGGAATCGCCTTATAATAGAGCAGGGTTGCCGCAAAGAGCGTCGCAAAAGGCAAGGCTCCAACAACCACCAGAGAGTTACGCCAGTTGCGTAGAAAAATCAAAGTTACGACAGAGACCATCAAGAACCCTAAAAAAAAGGCGTTTCGGACTGTAGTGATGCTGTTTTTGACTAGGGAAGACTGATCGTAATAGGTAACAACTTTAACCCCGGCCGGCAGTGAATTGTTAATTTTTTCGAGTCGTTGCTTGACCTCACCGATAACCGCAAAGGAGTTGGCGCCAAAGGTTTTATAGATGGTGCCGCTGACAATTTCTTTGTCGGCGTTAAGGAGAGAGACTCCACGCCGAAAAGCTGTGCCCAACTCGACGGTCGCGATATCGTCGATAAAGAGCGGACGATTCTCGCGGGTGGCAATAACCGTACTCTTAATATCCTCCAGTGAATGGAGCAGGCCGAGGCTGCGAACAATAAGTTCTTCCGAACCTCTTTTAAGGATGCCGGCTCCGAGATTATGGTTGTTGCGGCGGACTGCGGAGATCACCTCATCCAAGGTCAGATCGTAGGCGGTCAAAAGTTTGGCGTCGACTTTGATCTGGTACTGACGCATATGACCACCCTGACTGATGACCTTGGCAACTCCCGGTACAGTCTGCAGCTCACGTTTGACAATCCACTCCTGCAGGGTTCTAAGCTCGGTAATGTCCTGATCTCCGGCCTCAAGATAGTAGCCTAAGATCTTGCCCATGCCGCTGAGGATTGCTCCCATCTCGAGACCGTGCGGCATCACCCCTTCGGGGATCGACTCTGCCGCCTCTTTGAGTCGTTCAGAAACCAGTTGTCGGGCCAGATAAATGTTGGTTTTTTCATCAAAGTAGATATTAATAGTCGCCAGGCCAAATGATGAGACGGAACGAATTTTGGTGACCCCGGGAATCCCGCGCATGGTGACTTCAACGGGTCGCGTGACAAACAGTTCGCACTCTTCGGCTGCCATCCCTTCGACTTCGGCAAAAACCTGAACCAGGTTCGGGCTGATGTCGGGGAAAGCATCAATTGACATTCGGGTAAACGAAAATACTCCAGCACTACAGATCGTTAAGAAAAGAATAACCATCAAGAGCTTGTATTTCAGTGAAAACTGAACCAGTTTCGCAATCATTTATTTAAACTCCCTCCATCAAAGTGGAGTATTTTAAATTTTCAGTAACTATTCAGCGTGTTTGGGCTTCAGACTGTTTCGATGTGGGGGATACCCCAAGGGCACTTCCTCACTTCGTTCGGGCGCAGCCTCCAGACCGGGCTTTCACCCTAAAGGGCACAAGAGCCCGTGGCGGGCTGAGCCGTGTCCCTCTTGAAGTGGGCGAAGCAAAGTTCGACGCCTTTTTTAGCAACTTTAAGAGGGAGCTGAATAGTTACAATTTTTAAATTTCAATCGGCAGATTGACTGCCCACTGCGAAGCTCTGCTTAGCTCAATGGGCATGGCCGGGGCTACTGCAGCCGGAGCCGACGCCGGTTTCGAGAGCGGCCTTGAGACGGAAGCTGTTTTTAGCCACTACCATTTCACCGGGATGGAGTCCGGCGGAGATCTCCACCTCTTTCTCGTTGGCCCGGCCCAAGGTCACCGGGCGGGGTTCAAAACCGTGATCATCTTGAACGAAGACACAAGTTTGGCCGCCGACATCCTGGAGAATGTCTCTATCGACAACGACTCCGGGCCTGATTTTTTCTGTGATAATTTCAGCCGTGATAAAGGAACCCGGGCGTAACTCTTCATTCTCGTTGTCGAGGACGATTCGGGCCAGGGTGGTGCGGGTCTTTTCATCAACCAGAGGGGCAACGTAATCAATAACAGCCTCTATCGGCTGAGTTTGAGAGGCGACCGTGATCATTACTTTCTGGCCTTTTCTTATGTTGTCGGCATCTTTTTGGTAGAGATCGAGGTCGACCCAGACGGTTCTAAGGTCGGCTACAACAAAGATCTCCACCGCATCCGAGATTACCTCACCCAGAACAATATTTTTCTTAATGACCCGGCCGCTAAAGGGGGTGCGCACCGCAAATCTGGTTAACTCCGCAATCGGTTCTGAGGGCAGCTTCTTGAGACCCGCTTCGGTAAAACCTAAGATTCTCAATCTCTGCTCGCAACTCTGCAGGGTAATCCTGGTTTCGGCGAAATCTCTTTCGGCAGTCAGGTAATCCTGTTCGGAACTGACTTTTTTGCGCCATAATTTTTCTTCACGTTGAAAGACACTTTTGGCTAATTTGAGATGCTTGGTTGCGGTCAGGTATTCGGTTTTGGCATCGGCCAGCTCACGACTTTCAAGGATCGCCATAACCTCTCCTTTTTCAACAAAATCTCCGAGAGTACTGCGAACCTCTTGAACAATGCCGGAGACTCGGGGAACGATATGAGCTATCCGGTCACGGTTGAGAGAGATCTCACCCCGGGCCTTTGCCAGAACTTCAAGGTGGTTCCTTTTTACCTTCTCAACGACAATCCCAAACCGTTTGATCTCTTCAGCCGACATCCTGATCTCCGAATCGGAACAGCTTTCCGCTGCTTGCGGGTTGGCGGGGGCGTGATTGCAATTGGAGTGATCGTCATGTTTTAACTTGTCCTGATTTAATTTGTTTTGTTCTAGTTTTACCTGGTCATGGTTAGCTGAGTGATCACATTCCTTATGGTCGTAGTTGCTGTGGGCTTCTTCAGCTGACTCGGAATGGTTTTCCGGTTCGGCTGGATGAGAGAGATGACCCTGGTCTTGGTTATGATTTGAATGGTCATGGCCGCAATCGGAGTGATCATCATGGGTTAATTTTTCCTGGTGTTCGTGATTTTCGTGAGACTCTTCAACGTGGTCACGAACTTCTTTAGGTTGGTGATCTTCGTCATGTTGATGAACTTCGATCGGTGCCGGTTCTTTTTCGGTTTTTGGTGCCACTCCATGACTGCAGTTGCTGTGGTCATGGTGTTGGTTCTTGTCAGCTTCCTGAGCAAAAAGTTGTCGTGGCCCGAAGACTTGGCTGAATGTCGAGTTTGGATCCTGAGAGGTGTAGGGAAGCATGCTCAATGCTAAGAAGAGGGTGGTCAGGGCGAAAATTTTCAAAAAGTTAAAGGTCGGTTGTTTTTCTATGATCTTCATAATTATCCTCAAGTATTAATTGTAGATTAAAACTCTGTGCCTCTAATGCGGAATAGTCCACATTAGATTATTAGAGTTTCTGGGAGATCAGACGTTCAATGTTAAGCCTTTGGTTATGGTACTCCTGGAGAGCATCAAGAAGTTGTTCCCTAAGCTCAATCAGGGTTCTCTGGGCATCGAGAACGTCGAGAAATGCAAATTGACCCTGTCGGTAGCCGTAATTTATAGATTCAAAGGTCTTTTCGGCCACCGGTAAAATCTGATTTTGCAGAGAATTTACTTCAGCATATGCGGCTTGAAACTGTTCATGGTTTTGCTGCAAGGCAGTTTTAAGTTTGATGTCGACTATGCGATGGGCACTCTCTCTGCCGGTTACCTGAGCTTTGGCGGTGCTGATGCCGCCCTGATTGCGGTCAAAAACCGGCAGGGCCATTGAGAATCCGACGAGGAAGGTGTAGTTGTCATTGTCTTCGTGGCGTTTCATACCGCCACCAACAGTTATGTCCGGTATGGCAGCAGCTTGGGCCAGGCTCAGCCGCGCCTTTTGCAGTTTGATTTCGGTCTGCTGTCGGGCTATTTCAGGGTTTTGCCGGAGCCGCTCATTGATGCTGTTTAAGGCCGGTGGCTCACTTGTTTTTTCACTGTGGCTAAGAATCTTTTTAAAATGGGGCTCGTCTGTTCCCCACAGAGCTGAGAGTTGGTAACGAGCCGCAGCCAGTTCTCGATTATACTTGTTTAAGGTAACCCGGTTTTTGCTGACCATTACCTGGGCCCGACTCTTTTCTAAGGGAGAGGTTTTGCCGGCTTCGACGCGAAGCTTCACGGTATTGAAAACCTCTTCGGCCAGCTGCAGGTTTTCCTTGCCCAGTTCTACTTTTTCCTGAGCTGTCAGCAGAACAAAAAAAGCTTTGCTTGTATCAGCGATAATGTCGAGACGGATCGTTTCGTAGTCCCAGCCGGCGAGATCGCGTTCGAGATTGGCAATCTGCTGGCGGCTGGCGCGTTTGCCGCCGAGTTCAAATAATTGATTTAATTGTAGGGTGGTTTCGGCCGATTTAAAGCTGCGACTATCCTCCTCACCTAGAATGTTTTCAACCTCAAGCCCAATTTCAGGGTTTGGTAAAAGCTTTTCCTGCTGCATAACTCCTTGTTTCGCCTTGATCTCCCAGGAAAAAGTGGCGAGCTCGGGGTTTCGGGCCAGAGTCAGGGTTAAGGCTTCGTTGAGAGTCAATACGGCGGCTTCAGGAAGCTGCGCAAAAGCGTCGCTCTCTTTTCCGTTTTCGGTCGCCTGATAAGTCGCCAGCCCCGCCAGCCACGGTCTTTTTTCAGGCAAGTTCGAGGCCTGCCCGGTAAAACCTTTCAAGGGGAGGGCCAAAAATAATGCGATAAGAAGGTATTTTATGGATTTCACAGCTATTCTCCATATCTGTTAATGTTTTAAAAAAGACGTAGCGTCAGTTTAGGTTGCGGTTTCTCTATGTTCTTTGTGGTTTTAAAATAGAGCGCAGATGACGGTTAGCATGTTTTGATTTTTAAGAATTGCAGCAAGATGGTGAGCGATCGTTGATCTTTGCTCACCAGAGTGGGGGGGGGGTAAAACTCAAATCAGAAGGATCACGCTCTTAAGGAGAGCAAGGGATGGGTTTGCTGTTGTGTGGTTAGTTGGGATAGAAGAGGTCTTTTGTGCGGGGAAAACCAAAGTTGTGTGGTTTGTGGTGAGAAAAATTGGTTTGGCAGTAAAATCAGTACTTTTCTCAAGCTGTTTTCGCCGAGGGGCAAAAAATTGCAGAGAGATTTCAATGTCATTGCAGGCAGAGCAACATTGGTTGGCAACCGTAAAGAGGGCGTTTTTTGACAGGCCTGAGTTATGGCTCTGGTGCTCGTGGTTACAATGGTTGTGAGTATGATGCTGGTGTTGGCCATGAAGGTGTTCGGTCAGGCAGTGATCACTGCTATGGAGAAGTTCAAGTTCAACCTCACCATGATGATCAGAACAGATCACCGCTTGTCCAAGACCGCTTCCGTACGAGAAGAAACAGGAAACAACCAGAAACCAGACAGCTAGATTTTTTCTTATTAATCGAGGCAAAATATAAAACCAAACAATTGAAAGTTGAGATGACTCGGTTGCGCTATTTGAGTGATAGAGTAATTTATCATACTATATTAGTCGCCTATTGCTGTCAAGTTGTTTTCTTCTTTTCCTCAAACCAAGTATCTGCCCTGGTTGGGTGACTGAGAGCTGATCAGGAGTAGAGAGATGAGACGTTTCAGTTCAAGTGGGATTCATTTAAACTGGAGCAGTTAATTGACAGGATGATGTTAAAAGTGTTAGTCGGATTTCAGTTAGCTAAGGTTTATCATGATTGGCAATGGCCTCTTGCTTTTTTCCAGTCATTATCTGTTTTTTGGGCCTCTTGAATTCTGTTTGTATAGTCATGAAGTGTTTAATTGTAATTCCAGCTTATAATGAAGCTGCCAGCATTGGCAGGGTTTTAGAATCCCTGGCTGCACTAGGGCGGGGATTTGAGGTTCTGGTTGTTAATGACGGCTCCCGAGACGATACCGTCTCCGAGGTCCGTAGCCATGGATCTGCTACGGTTTTAGATTTAGCCTGTAATCTTGGTATTGGCGGAGCGGTGCAGACCGGTTTTCACTACGCGTTGCGCCATGATGTTGATGTCTTGGTTAAGTTTGATGGTGATGGGCAACACTTGGCGCAGGAGATTGATAAACTTTTGGAGCCCCTGCTGGCGGGTCGCTCTGATGTTGTCATAGGTTCTCGCTTTCTGGTTGATGGAGGGTTTAAATCAACCTTTGGCAGGCGTTTGGGGATAAGGCTTCTGGCTTTGGTGAATTCTCTGTTTCTGGGCTATCGGATTCATGATAATACCTCCGGTTTCCGGGCCTATAATCGCAAAGCAATTGAGTTTTTAGCTGAACACTATCCAGCTATCGATTACCCGGAGCCGGAAGAGGTGGTCTTGCTGGTTAGGAATGGTTTTCGCGTGACCGAAACAGCCGTGGTTATGGCCCCGCGTCAGGGGGGCAGCTCGTCAATCAGTTTAGGTCGTTCGGTTCACTATATGGCTAAGGTTTTGCTGGCAATAATGATGGTTTCTCTGCGGCCGGTTGTCGACAAGCATAGAACAAAGGTGCCTAAAGTAATGGCTCTTGAGACGAATTGTGATGAAAAATGATTTTTGACCGCCTGTTAATCGTTGCTGCTCTTTCCAGCTTGGCTTTTCTGCTGTTGGTGCTGGAGTTGATCCGTCGTCGCCGTCTGGATGAGGGTTACGCCCTGCTCTGGCTGGTTTGCGGCCTGCTCTTTCTTGGTTTCTCGATCTGGCGAAAAGCGCTCGACTATCTGGCCGGGATTGTTGGGATCTACTACCCGCCAGCAGCTTTATTGCTTTTGTTGATTATCGGTCTTTTTATGGTCATGATCCAGTTCTCAGTTGTTATCACGCGTCAACGGCACCAGATTAAGTCCCTGACCCAGCGTTTGGCCCTGCTGGAAGAGGAACAAAAGCAAGTTTTTAAGGTATCGCTTCCAGATGATGGTCGTTGACAATGAAACTGATGCTTGCGGCTTGAAGTTTTAGAAGGAGTTGTTGCTAAAATGATTTGCAGTTGTAATGTAAAAGTCAGATTTTTTCTCATAAATCACTTGGAGCTCATGATGAGTTAATAGGGTTTCGGGCCACTTCATATTCAGCGGGAAGTATTGCTTCTTTGTTATGTGGAACTCATCGACGGTGTTGAGATTATGGTTTAGGAAAAATGCACTATCAATGAATGTTCTATGGGTATTGTTGAAAGAAAAACCATTTTTACCCGGAACAATGATGACAATTTTCTTAATGTCAAGGCGGTTACAGGTTTTTATCAAAGAACGGATTACACGCTCTGGTTGCTCGAGATGCTCCATGACATGACTAATCAGTAATGTGTCATAAATGCCGGGTTTGAATTCAGATAGTTGGTACTTGTCTTTATTGGGGTTGTATGGCTGAACATTCAACATTTTTTGTTTGCAATGATCAACTGTTGATTCATTGATTTCAAGTCCGATTGAACCAGCAGGAAGCCTTTGAAGCATTTCCCCTATGCCGCACCCGAAATCAATTGTTTTCCCTGTAGTCAGTTTTAAAGCGCTATTCAGGTAAATATTCCGGATGTACTGCCGTAAAAGGCTTCTTTTTTTCAACTGACTTTCGGTATATTCTTTAGTATAATCCATATATAGTAATTTACTGTTGAATTGTCGTGAGATGTAGTTAAGGGCCCTATTTTGAGATAACGTTAAATGAATTTAGAAGCAAGCATTATAGTTGTAACTTACGACAGTGAAAGATGGATTGAAAACTGTCTCAGAGCTTTGCAAGCTCAATCGTTCGACAAGGCATATGAGATTGTTGTGGTGGACAATGGCAGTAGCGACAAAACCTGCGATATTATTCGTAGTAAATTTCCAACTGCCAGACTTTTTGAAAGTGAAAATCGTGGGTTTGGGGCCGGGAACAATCTCGGGGCAAAAAAGGCACAGGGTAAATATCTGGCATTTATTAATCCTGACACCATTGCTGATAGCCAGTGGTTGGTTGAGTTACTTCGCCCTTTGGAAAGGTCGGGAATTGTTACAACCTCAAAAATTCTCTTAATGGAAGAACCTGAACTGGTTAACACTTGTGGCAGCAGTCTCCATTTTACTGGTTTTGGATTTGTTAATCATTACCGTGAGCTGTCTGAAAATTTTTACGAAGATTTTGAGGTTGATGGTATTTCCGGGGCAGCCTTTGCCATGCGTAAGAAGGATTATGACCGTTGCGGAGGTTTTGATGAGGATTTTTTTCTCTATATGGAAGATGTGGAGTTATCATGGAGAATCAAACAAAAAAAACTATACATTATATGTGCAGTAAAGTCTACTACTCAGCACAAATATCATCTGGAAGTTAACCCAAATAAAATATTATTACTTGAGCAAGGCAGACTTTTTCTTCTTCGCAAACATCTGACAATGGTGAGTTGGTTTGTTCTTGCTCCCAGCTTGTTGCTTTCTGTAAGCTTCTCTTTCGTCAAAAGTGTAACTGTTTCACCTGTTGGTGTCTATTATTGGTGCAAAGCTATTCATAAAGGTTTCTCATATCCTCTTACTGGAAGTGGTTCGCCCAATAAAATCTGGCAGTACTTAACTACTAAAATTCCATTTCACCTGTTTTCGACGAATGTTTACGTTCGTAAAATCGGTGCGGCCTTGAATGTCTTCTATGCAGTCAATTTTAAAAGCGCAGTTTTTTTTAGCCGAATAAGATAAAGGTGAAAATTATGTATTTAGTTATCTTTTACGCCGTTATTTTTTCTGTTTGTACGGCTGGATCTATTGTGCTTATCGGCGATCGCTCACTGATATCAGGAAATCTTCTCTCATTTTCCAAAATAATTCAAATCGTTTTTCATTGGAAGTTTATAACTTCTATGGTGCTGGCAATAGGGGCACGGTTTATCTTTATTTTTTTAAATAATCACCTGTTAGGGATCCCAACACTGGCGAAAAATGCAACAACTGCAACGGCTTTTATTGCGGCATCTTCATATGTAGCTATCATAATGGTCAATATGGTTTTTCTTGATGAGCGCCTGACACTTTCACAGGCAATTGGAAGCGTTATAATTATGATAGGAATTTGTTTGGTTGTGAAATGACTGTATGGCTCAAGTGTTTTATATGACTGACTAAATTGAATAATTTAGTCAGTCTTGAAATGTTACTTCTCTTTTTTGGTAGATGTGCATGTTGCAATTTTAGGGGTTGTAGGGAGAAAGATGGAAATTGGTAAAATCGCACGAAAAGTACTTGGGAAACATTTCCATATTATTGGTAGTCTGTATCGCTCAGTATTTGTTGATTTATATGTAGTTTCACAGTCAATCTCTCCTTATATCTTTCGAGGGTCTATAATTGTTGATGTTGGCGGTGGGGATGGAGAACTGTTGAATTCTCTGTTATCATTAAGGCCTGATATTAAAGTCAAGATGATTGACAGAAGTAAGTGTATCGGTGGTTCTCTCAAGGAAGAATTTTCGAGTAGAGTTGAATTGTTTCCCGGAATAGGAATGGATAGGTTTACCAATGTAGAACATCATAAATTTGATGTTGTTTTGATTAGCGATGTAGTTCATCATATCTCTGATGAAGAGCGCGGAGAGTTTTTTTCTGATCTCAGAAAAATGGTTGGTGATAAGAATGGGATACGAATAATTATCAAAGATATTGAACCAGGTTACTATAGGGCATCATTAAGTCGTATCGCCGACCGTTATATCAGTGGTGATAAAAATGTATCACTTATAGGGAGTAGGGATATTTCCAGGATGGTTTTGGAAGCTTTTGGAGAGTCGTTGACTGTTGAGAGAACAGATCTTTTTAGCCGGGATAAGCCTAATTTTGCAATAGTGTTTTCCCGTAAGCAGGCATAGTATTTTTGTTAGTTTGGTTGTAAGGTTGCTCGATACAGATGCGAGGAAAGGTCAACAGAACGTCTTAAGTTTTCAGATTATAGAATGTAAAAATGGTATAATATGTTCAGCTTTTTTTGTCTCTTGTTGATGGCTTAGTAATATCTGTTCCAGAGGGTATAGGTCGTCGTGAGTAACACGATGCTACTATAGATGAAAGGCCAAATCGATGTAATGCGTTTCAGTAAGGGGTGTTGGTCTTGTGGTGGGTTGCGGTAAACAGTGTTGAAAATGAGTAGAAAGGTGAGGGCAAAAGGGATAAAATAACGCCCCTGAACACCCGAAATGAAATTGCCGTCAACTGGCGTACCCACCAGATAAAAGCCCAAAAAAATTCCTGAAAATATAGTAATCCAAGTAAAGCCGAACAGTACCCTGGTAAAACTGGGGTGCGAAGTGATCGGTTTCGAAGAAATGGCTCCAGCCATCAGGCAAACTGGGTAGCTCCAGATAATCCATGCCGGCAAGCGGGTGTCAAGCCAGCCCAATTGCCCGACAAAAGTTTGGATGAAATAGAGACCGTACTGATGGAGGGTTGTAAATAAGACCTGAGGGAACAGGGTTGGGTTATGAAGCAGGTTGCTGAGTTGACGTTTCGCATCAAT
>CAYWGC010000040.1:0-31820 GCA_964457755.1 uncultured Thermodesulfobacteriota bacterium
CAATTTTGATTCCGTTCATTTAACACCTCAATTAATGCTTATTTGACCATTCTCAAGGTCACGCTCAGACAGAGTTACGGGTAAACTCATGTATTTGCTATGAGTAACAACAGTGATTTATCGAATGACTCACTTCCCAACATATTATGACTGATCAATCAGTCCATTTTATAGGCAAAAAAAATTTATCTTTTCAGTGCGTTCCAGCAAGCTTCGACTGTCATCCCAACAAGTTCATCATCAATCGGTGTTCCGCATTTGGCATGTTCCTTGGCTAAAGATGCGATAGGGCCAAAGGCAAGTGCCTCAATAAGTAGAAGAGGCACATCTCTGATAAACTTCCGGTCCCTGGCTTCAATCAGAAGATCTATAAGAACCTCTTTCCCTTCGGTGTCTCTATATTCCCGATCACTCAGTGAAGAGAAATGGTATTGCTCGACGAGCTTGAATTCATTCGGATTTTCCAAAAAATAGCGCAGGAGCTTCGAAAAGGCCCGCAGAAAACGCTCCTTGATCGGCGCCTGCACTGGAATAGCTTCTGAGACCTGTTTATTGATCTTCGCTCGCACCTCTCCAATCAACTCGTAAATCAACTCTTCCTTATTTTTGAAATGAAAGAACAGGGTTCCACTTGCGACTCCGGCTCGCTTGGCAATCAGAGCGGTTGGTGAGCCGTTGAAACCACGTTCAGCAAATAGTTCCAGAGCTGCTTGCAGGAGAGCCGAACGTGTTTTTACTTTTTTTGAAGACATTTTCTAGAAAACCTTTTTTGACTGACTAATCAATCAGTCTTGCGTAAGTACGTTATAAATAAAATTCTGTCAAGGAGAAAAACGCTAATGCGCTGATCTGTCAATCAGCTTGACACTAACAATGATGCCGATACGGCAACCGGGTTACAAGGTGGTAATATTATTATTCACAAATGAGGTACCCGCCGACAAAAAACTTGCTTTTGATATCATTAAATTGATATTGTCTGATGAAATATAAAGGTTATAGTGCTCGCATTGAATACAGTGATGAAGACCTTTGTTTTGTCGGACATATAGCAGGAATTAGTAACATTGTAGGTTTCCATGGTGAATCTGTCTCTGATCTGCGTACAGCATTTGAGACAGCGGTCATTGATTACCTTGATGTCTGCGAGAAAACCGGCAAGATGCCTTCAAAAGCATACTCTGGGAAATTAATGGTTCGCGTGCCCCCTAAAATACATGCTGCTGTTGCCCAAGCTGCAGAAATAAGTGGTAAAAGCATAAACCAATGGATTGTTGACAAACTGGATCAAGTAGTCCATTCACATTAACCAGCAACCGATAAAGGATTTAAGGAAAGCCATGACCCAAGAAAAGATCGACTTAAAAACCGTCAAGCATGTTGCCGCCCTGGCACGAATAGAG
The DNA here is from genome assembly GCA_964457755.1 of uncultured Thermodesulfobacteriota bacterium. GTDB lineage: Bacteria > Desulfobacterota > Anaeroferrophillalia > Anaeroferrophillales > Tharpellaceae > Tharpella. Next base: position 1,404 of record CAYWGC010000040.1, read on the forward strand.
ATGAGCGATGATGAGCTTAACCAATATGGCACTCAATTGAATACGATTCTCGGCTATGTCGACAAATTGCAGGAGCTTGACACCACGGATGTACCGCCCATGGCCCATGTTGCTGCCACCGCAACCCCGATGCGGGAAGACCGCCTGACTGAAGGCCTTGGCGAAAGAGTGCTCAATAATGCACCCCAAAGGGAGGAACGTTTTTTCAAAGTCCCTCAGATTATTGAGTAGGTAAAAGGCATCCTGGAATCATGAGTATGGTCAAAACTTTAACTTGGGATACAGAGCAGAACTCTCTACGCCTTCTCGACCAACGGCGGCTGCCAACCGAAGAACTTGTTATCGAATGCCGGGATTTGCAAGCGATCGCTGAAGCGATCAAAACCCTGGCAGTGCGCGGGGCACCGGCGATTGGCGTGGCAGCAGCTTACGGCGTGATTCTTGGTATACAAGAAGAAATCGAGAATGGAAGAAGGGTTACGACACAGAGACTTGATTTCATTATCGACGAACTCGCTGCAACCAGGCCGACAGCAGTCAACCTTTTCTGGGCTCTTGCGAGAATGAAAAAGACTGGAGAAGAGGGCCTGAAGAAGGGTTTTGACGAAGTCAAATTAAAAGATATACTACTTGCTGAAGCTAACAGAATCTACGCTGAAGATGACCACAACCACCATCAATTAGGCTGTTTTGGAGCCCAATTGATAGCGGATGGAGCGACAATTCTGACCCATTGCAATGCCGGAGCCCTGGCTTGTGCAGAATATGGTACGGCTCTGGGGGTTATTCGGGCAGCCCATGCGGCGGGCAAGAAGATCAAAGTTTATGCAGATGAAACCCGCCCTCTTTTACAGGGTTCACGCCTGACCACCTGGGAATTATTAAAAGAGAAGATCCCGGTTACTCTGATCTGTGACAATATGGCGGCCCACTGCATGGCCAAAGGGATGATTGATCTGGTTGTCGTCGGAGCTGATCGGATCGCGGCCAACGGTGATACCGCCAATAAGATCGGCACCTATAGCGTCGCCCTGGCGGCCAAAGCCCACAATCTACCTTTCTACATCGCGGCCCCGACCGCAACCATCGATTTCGCCTTAAGCGATGGTGCAAAAATCCCCATTGAAGAACGCGACCCCGACGAAGTCAGATTCTTTGGGGAAAAACGGACCGCCCCAGCCGAGGTAGCCGTCTACAATCCCGCCTTCGATGTCACTCCGGCAAATTTGATCACTGCGATTATCACTGAAAAAGGGATCTTCGCACCGGACCAACTCAGCACTGCTCGCTAGCTTAAGGGATGACCACCTTACCAACCGGGTCTTCCTTCCTATTTCGAGGGCAGAATCTTGACCTTGGCTTTGCCTGCTTCTCCCCCAAAAACTTCCGCCTGACTTTGATCAAGATAGATGACAATGCGCTCTCCGGTCACTCGATTTTCGCCCTGCCACATCACCGGATTACCGGTCAAAATAACCTTTCTCTCGGCCTGAATCAATTCGGCCCGTTCACAGGTAACAAATTTGTCAGCCTGGTTCAACTTTACATTACCGACCGCGATCGCTTTTAGCAATTTCTGGCTCTGCATATCAAAATAGTTGACCACTTGATCGGCGTAAAGAACCATGTCCTTCTGTTTGGCGATAACCTTGCCGCCAAAAATGATGGTACCTTTCTGACGATCAGCCTCGGTCCAGTCGGAGATAATCTCGAGAGGGTCATCCTGTTGTCCCAGACGCGTCTGGGGGCGCAAATCCGGAACCGCCGGAGCACTCGAGGTTTCCTGGTCTGCACGACTGGCTCCCGGAGCTGCCTCTAAGGCAGCCAGAGAAGAACTTTGAGGCTCGCCTTCGTGGCTTGTTGCCAGAGGTTCAAGGTGACTTGCCTTTTTTTGGCTCCCTGTTTTTGAACTCGGGCTTACAGGCCGATAGAGGGAGGAAAAAGTCACCTCTTGCAACTTCTCTTGCCCACTTTTCTGACCACTCAGCATCTTAAAGAGCCGGGGCGAATATTTTTCCGGCATGAAAGTGGTCGTCAGATAGCTATCTCCAATATCGTAATCTTTAACTAAAAAATAGTCTCGAGCCATAAAAAGCAGAGGCAAGCCGGGCCCCTCATCACTCTCCAACCAAGGCCGGGCCTGAGCTGTAAAAGGACTCTCGGGAAACGCTTTAGTCAACGTCAGCAGGGCTTGATGGCCGGCATCAGCATCTCCACGATTAAGGTTGGCAAGCCCCATATAATATAACACCTTGTCATCGATAAAACCGGGATAAGTCTTGAAAAGATATTCGAAGCGGGCGATCGCAGAGTGAAACTTAGCCCGTTTATAATAGTAGAACCCGACATAAAACTCACGTTTGGCAAAGCGCCGCTTACAGTCGTTGATCCTTTGGATGATTTTGGCTGTATAGGGAGGGTTATCGGGATAACGTGCCAGGGCCTCCTGAAAAACTTCCAGGGCCTGTTTCAAAGCTTCGAGATCAAGATCAATGGTTTTCAAAGCCACATAGTAGGTCATCCCCACCTGATACATAGCGTAAGGGGCCTTGTCATGATTTTCATTAAAATTGATAAAATCATTGTAGGTACGGGCCGCATCCTCAAGCTCTTTTCGACAATAGGCGATATCTGCATTGCGCAATAACGCCAACTTTGCAAATTCGGTGTCGGGAAACTCATTCTGCACCGCCTGAAAAAGTTCATCCGCCCGACTATAACTCTTTTTCTGATAGGCTGATTCGGCCTTTTGAAAAAGAGTTTTTGGGTTATCGGCAACAATCTCGCGGGAGGCACAGGAGAGACCTGACAGGAGAACCAGCAAAAGTAGCATGTAAACAAAAAAGCACTGCCGGGCAGAGCTCTTTTCACAACACTGAAGTAGCACTCGGGATATTCCTTGATTAAATAAAATTGTTAGATTAGTCTCTTAAAGAGAAAACTCACGTAACTCTTGCTGACAAAAACACGAACCCTTACCATTATTACAGATAGATAACTATGTCAACGCCAAAACCAATTAATCCTGATTCCGTTTTTGCCCTGGTTGCCAACCGCCAAGGTGAAATTTTTGACCATCCTGAATGGCTCATGCTCGGGGCCGCCGGCCGCCATAACCGCCAGCCTCTAAGTGCCGAGCTGATCCCTCTGCCCAGTGGCAGTCGTCTCTTTTTCCTGCCCGACTGCCCTCCTTTGGGTTGGGATCGGGAAAACCGCCGGGAAAACCCGATAAGCCGCCTTAAAGGGGTTGGCAATTCAGGCCTGCAGGGGGTCGCCGCCTTTCTCCCTCCGGCCTACAGCCGTTTTCTCCTGCCGGCGGTCTCCTACCAGAAGAAAGCGTACACCCTGCCTTTATGGGCCTACACCGCCATCGGCTGGTCGGAAGATGTCGGCTATGTAACCTGCGCTTGCCGGGTCGATGAAAATCGCCAGTGGGAACCGGAATATTTTGACGACTACGAGGTCGTTGCCGGGGTTGATAAGAAACTTGCCCGCTACCCCGAAAACCGGCTCATCGACCATATGAGTCGCTGCGCTGTCGACTATCACTGTTTCGCCGCCAAAAACTATTTTCTCGAGCGCTGGGAGTGCCCACTGCCGGTCTCGCCAACCTGTAACGCCAACTGTATCGGCTGCCTCTCCCATCAAGAAGAGATAGAGATCAAAAAAGGTGAAAGCTGTCCCGCCTCACATGATCGCATCAACTTTGTCCCGACCGTCGCAGAACTTCTCGAAGTCGCCCTGCCCCATATCGAGATTGCCGAAAACCCAGTTTTAAGCTTCGGTCAGGGCTGCGAAGGCGACCCGATTCTCCAGGCTGACCGGATCTGCGAATTTGCCCGGGAGGTTCGCAAAACAACTGCTTCCGGCACCCTTAACGTTAACACCAATGCGAGTCTGCCCAAAAAGGTTACAGCCATGGCCAAAGCCGGGATGGATGCCATCAGAGTCAGTATCAATTCAGCCCGAAGCGCCACCTATCTGCCCTACTACCGACCCCGCGGCTATGCCTTTGACGACGTCCTCCAATCACTGCAAGAAGCCAAAGCCGGCGGCCTTCATCTCGCCATAAACCTGCTCGTTATGCCCGGGGTTACCGATGCCAAAACCGAGGTTGAAGCCCTCTTAGAACTTATTGACAAATATCGGATTGACCAGGTTCAGATGCGCAATCTCTGCATCGACCCCCGCCAATACTCTGATCTTTTTGACGATAAGTTTAGCAACCCGATCGGCATTGTTAATCTTTTAAAACGCCTGCAACAGGATTTCCCCAATCTCCATATCGGCTATTTTAACCGCTTTCTCGGTTAAAAAATGAAGCAAGTTATTACCAGCGAGAAAAAACCGATCAAGCTCTGGCTAAATAATATTGAGCCGGAAGCCCTGGCTCAGGCCCAGAATCTCGCCAATCTCCCTTTTCTTTTTTCGCATGTTGCGGTGATGCCGGATGCCCACCTAGGTTACGGCATGCCGATTGGCGGGGTTATGGCGACCAACGATGTTGTTATTCCCAATGCTGTCGGGGTCGACATCGGCTGCGGCATGTGCGCCGTTAAGACTTCTTTGCCCTCACTGGCAACAGCTCAGTTACAAGAAACCTTGAACGAAATCAAAAAAAGGATACCGGTCGGCTTTCGCCATCATCAAAGACGCCAGGACCCGGCCCTCATGCCGAAAGCGCCGGATGGCTTTCGTCTAAAAGAGCTACCGATGATCAGTCGAGAATACAAGAACGCCCAGACCCAGCTCGGTACTCTGGGCGGCGGTAACCATTTCATTGAGATCCAGAAAGGCAGTGACGGTTTTCTCTGGCTTATGCTTCACTCCGGGAGCCGCAATCTTGGCTTTAAAGTGGCCAACCACTACAATCGCCTGGCGATCAACCTCAATCGCCGCCAGGGCTCTTCGATACCGACAAAATGGCAGCTCGCCTTCCTTGACATCAAGAGCCAGACAGGCCGCAAATATCTTGCCGAGATGAACTTTTGCATCGAATTTGCCTACGCCAATCGCCTCTTAATGATGGCTCGCATCCAGGAAGCCTTAAGGATGATTGTCCCCACGGTGAATTTTGCCGAAGCGATCAATATCGCCCACAATTATGCCGCCCGGGAGAAACATTTCGGCAAAGAAGTCATCGTCCACCGCAAAGGCGCAACCCGAGCCCAAAACGGTGAGATCGGCATTGTTCCAGGCTCTCAGGGCACGCCAAGTTACATTGTCAAAGGCAAGGGCAATCCGGAAAGTTTTCTCTCCTGCGCCCACGGCGCCGGCCGTATCATGGGCCGCAAACAGGCGCAGCGCCAACTCGATCTCAAATTCGAGCAGAAACGTTTAGAAGATCAGGGAATCCTGCACTCCCTGCACCATAATAAAGATCTTGACGAAGCCGCCAGCGCTTATAAAAATATCGATCAGGTTCTCGACAACCAGAAAGATCTGGTCGAGGTTCTGGTCGAACTGCAACCACTGGCCGTCATCAAAGGGTAACGGTTTTATCAAGTAACCCCCGATTTGAAAATATCAGAAAAGGAATCGCGATGAAATATATAGGAGCTCACGTAAGTGCCGCTGGTGGCGTTGCCAATGCCCCAATCAGGGCTCGGGATATCGGCGCCAAAGCCTTTGCCCTCTTCACCAAAAACCAGCGTCAGTGGCGAGCTAAGGCACTGACAGATGTGGAAATCAAGACCTTCAAGCAGAATCTTGAAGAGTGCGGTTTCAGGCCGGAACATATCCTACCGCACGACAGCTACCTTATCAACCTGGCCCATCCCGAAACCGATAAACGCGAAAAATCACTCGCGGCCTTTATTGATGAACTTGAACGTTGCGAACAGCTTGGCCTGACCCGGCTCAATTTCCATCCCGGCAGCACCTTAAATAAGATCAGTGATGAAGAAGGAATAACGTTGATCGCGCAAGCCCTCAACACGGCTCTGGCCAAAACCAACTCAGTAACCGCAGTTATCGAAAACACAGCGGGTCAGGGCAGCAACCTGGGCCACCGTTTTGAACACCTTGCCGCAATCATCGAGCAAATCGAAGACCAATCCCGTATCGGTGTCTGTCTCGACACCTGCCACACCTTCGCCGCCGGCTACGATCTTAAAACCCCTGAAACCTATGCGCAGACCATGCAGGAGTTTGATCACATCATCGGCTTCTCCTATCTCAAAGGGATGCATCTTAACGATGCCAAAAGCACCCTCGGCAGCCGTGTCGACCGCCACCACAGCCTAGGCCAGGGTAATCTCGGAATCGAACCTTTCCGCCTACTTATGCAGGACCCCCGCCTCGACAATATCCCCCTGATTCTGGAAACCATCGACGACCAGCTCTGGGCTCAAGAGATATCTCGGCTTTACTCTTTTACCTGATCCTGACTCAGCCAAAACACTTTATCCCAGCATTGAAATAAGGAGATATAAATGATAAGCTCACTGTCAGAAACAGAGAAATTAGCAGAGGCCGCAGAGCCCGTAACTACTGCAATTATTGCCCCTGAAGATCATGAATTCATGCTCGCAGTAAAAGATGCCCGTAAGCGTCGCTTTATCGAGCCGGTCTTGATTGGACGCCGCGCCGTTATTGAAAAAGCTGCCGGCAAGGTAAATTATGATCTGGATACGACCCGTATTATTGAAGTTACGGATCGACAAGAGAGTGCCAATGTGGCGCTGGACATGTTGTCATCGGAAGAAGTTGAGATGGTAAGCAAGGGACAGATTACAACCAGCTATGTTTACCGGGCGATCATTGCAAAGATGAAAGCCCGACAAGAAGAGACCGTAATCAGCGTTCAGACTTTCTGGGATATCATAGGTTGTGATCACTTGGTTCTTTTGACTGATACCGGAACTAATATTGCTCCCAGCGAAAGCGAAAAAAGAGCCATTTTGGACAATGCTCTACAGGTTATGCCGCTACTAGGTTATAGCTGCCCAAAAGTAATGGAACTGGTCTCCGACAGTGCCAACCTGAAAGGTGAACATAAACACTCAGAGCTTGAAAAAAAACCGCTCGTTAAAGATAGCCGATACGCTTACAAAAAGCTCGAAGCCCAAGTGCTCAAAAATGTTATCCTAGATGATCATAACGGCTTGGTTAATCTAAACAACCTGCCGCATATAATGCTGATGCCTGACCTTAATACCGGAAATATGATTGCCAAACTTGATTTTTTTATCAAAGATATTGTCAGGGTCTCCTGTTCTTATACGTCAATGGGGCCGGTGCTTTTACCTTCTCGGGCCGATGTCGCCGAGGGTATTATGCGGGAATTTATTTTTGGGGTTGCTTTAGTCGCCCAGCGCCGGAGGTTAAGCAATGACTAAATTATTTCCAGAGATCCAGCAACGAGCCGAGCGGCTCAAACCGCAACGATGTGTGGTTTCATATGCAACCGATGAAGCATTATTAAAAGCCCTGACTATCGTTAAAAATAAGGGCCTGATTACTGATCCCATATTTATCGGGCCGCGTAAGCTCCCCGGCATGCATGACTTTCGTCAAGCTGCTTCGATGCAAATTTCTGCGCTCATGGCCAATGAATGTCACCTTAATCAAGAAGCTGACCTGATTATCCAGGGCTCTGAAAAGAGGCAACATTTTATCACATCTCATCTGGAAGGTGGGGTTCTTGATAAACGAGCTGTCTATCTTGCTGCATTTTATGACGGCAACCGGAAACAAACTTTTTTCGCCATCGACCCCCTGATTGCCATAGCCCCGACGTTGGAAAACAGAATCAAACAACTGGAAACCGTAACCCCTTTTCTTAGGCATATTTTCAAGCGAAAGGTCTACGCTACAGCCCTAGCCCCCATCGAAACCATCAACCCTAAACTTCCAGCGACCGTAACCGCTGCGGTATTGGCGCAGATGTCGGCTCGCCATCAGTTTGGGAAATTTTTACAGGTTACCGGACCATTGGATATTGATTGTGCTTTAAGTAAGGTTGCGGCTCAACGTAAGGGGGTGGAAAGTAAAAAGTCCGGTAATTTTGATCTCTATATTTTGCCAGATACCAACAGCTCATATTTTTTCTCAACCTTCCTTAAATACATTGGCAAAGTTCCAACCATCGGAGTTCTGCTATCTAAAGATCGTCACCTATTACTGAACTCAACCCCTTCAACAGTTTCCGAAAGAGTTGCTGAAATAACTCTTGGACTGGTTGCTTATAATTTTTCTGGAAAATAGTTATCATGTGAAGGTATGGAAATATTATGATTTTAGCTATTAACATAGGTTCAACGACGATCAAACTGGCTCTGGATAAAGGTGCTGGAGAACCGCTAAGTACGACTTTGCCGCTCGGACTTCATGACAACCGTGAACTCTATAGGCAAGAAGGGTTTAACCTTCTTGCTGAGAACCTCAAAATACCAATCCGCAAATTCCTGACCGAGAACAACACCGAACTGGAAAAATTAGACTTAATAATTTCTCGGGGTGGTTTGCAAAAACCTGGAGCAGCCGGTATCTTTCGGGTTAACGAAGCCATGTGCAATGATCTTTCCGGGGGTTGTTATGGACACCACCCATCTTCTTTAGGTCCGGTTTTGGCATTCTCCATGGCCCAGGAAGGGCAAATCTCAGCTTATGCTATTGACCCCCCTTCTACCGATGAATTTGCCTCGGTGGCTCGCTTTAGTGGCATTCCCGAACTCCAACGCCGGAGCGCTTTTCATGCTTTAAGTCACAAAGCGGCAGGACGGAAAGCGGCATCTAGTTTGGGACGAAGTTATGAAGAGTGTAACTTGATTGTCGCTCACCTGGGGGGTGGGATTACTATTGGAGCACATTTTAGAGGTCGGGTTGTTGATTGTACTCATGGCTTGAGTGAAGGTCCTTTCACACCGGAACGGGCCGGGACACTACCACTCTTAGAAGCCTGTTCTCTTTTTTCAGAACGTAAATTAAAAATTGATGAAATCAAACAGCTACTGGTAGGTAAAGGCGGCTTGATGGCCTATCTTGGTACTAAAAATGGACTCGAAGTGGAAGAGAAAATTAAACATGGCGACCAACTGGCAACCGCAGTATTCGAGGCCATGATTTATCAAATCGCGAAAGATATCGGGGCTATGGCCACTGTTCTTAAGGGTGTTTATGATGCTGTAATTCTGACCGGTGCCTTAACTAAATCACAGCGCCTACTGGATATGTTACAGCCTAGGATTGCTTTTTTAGGACCTGTTTTAGTCTTTCCTCAGGACGAAGAGATGCAAGCTTTATTCGAAAGCGCCAGAGACATTCTTGCCAACCGTCGACCGATTGTTGAGTACCAATAACAAGAGAAACTAAAAACATGCTTTTAGCCTGATAGAGTAAAACTAAAGTCAAGCAGTCAAAAATATAGAGTTGTATACATTTACAGGAACAATGGGAAAATGTAACAAAAAAAGCAAATGTTTTACCGAAATGAAATACTGAGCCCATGATTTCAGTTTAGGGTTGAGCGTAATCCATCAACAAATACTCAGCCTCATGTCGGTGTAGAGCCCCTTTAGGGGTTAAGATACTGGAATAGAGATGAAAGCTGGGTACAGTAAATTCCGGCAGGCGAAAAAGGGCGTGATCGTTTAGAAAGTGGACAATTCTGGTCAGTGGGGTTTTTCTGGTGCGAGCCAGTGTAATGTGGGGTGAAAACTTACGATGTTCGGGAGCTATACCAAGTTTGCCAAGACAACTGTCCACCCTCTTCCTCAACCCTATAAGCTCAACCGATTCTTCTATCCCGACCCAGAGCACCTGAGGCTCATGGCGCGGTGGGAAACAGCCCAAGCCCTGCAAAAGCAGAGGAAAAGAGTTGCCGGTCACCGATTCCAGGCCGCTTATAATATCCCGGGAAAAAGCACCGTCAGCCTCTCCGATAAAACGCAAAGTCAAATGAATCTGCTCAGGCTTAACCCAGCGGGCCTGAGGCAGGCCGAAACTAATCAGGGCAAGTTCATCCTTAATCTTCTTCGGCAGATCGATAGCAATGAATAGTCTCATCATCTAAAACAAAAATAGTTCACCAATTCATCAAAACTATGCCAGATTTGATCGGCACAAAACTTATCGGGATGGCCAATACCATAACTGACAAAACCGCTTTTAACACCGGCATTATGTGCGCTCTCAATGTCGGTGTGGTGGTCACCGATCATCCAGCAGTCTGGGGCCAGAACCCCGCTCTCTTCCATAAGCATATAGATTCCATCCGGCGCGGGTTTCAGGTTGGCAAAGTCACCACCTCCGAGAATTTTTAAAAAGCAATCTGCCACTTTGAGCTCTTTTAAGAGTTGTCTGGTTAAATCACCCGGTTTATTACTTAAAACCGCCAGGGTATGCTCCCTCGCAACCAAAGCTTGCAGACCCTCTGTGACATAGGGATAAAACCCGGTCTGATCCAGCATATGCTCGGTGTAGAATCTGAGGGTCAGGGACATAGCTTCATTAATATCTACCCCAGTTCCCTCATTTCCCTGCAACGACCGAGCAACCAGGTGGCGGGCGCCATCGCCGATAAAGCCGGTCACGGTATCTTGGGAGAGCGCCGCCAAACCATAATGAGCCCGCATCAGATTAACGCCGGTTGTCAGGTCTGAACGACTGTCGATCAGGGTTCCGTCCAGATCAAATATCAGGAGCTGCTTTTCCATTTTACCAGGGCCGTGCTTACGAAAAATGAATTGCCGCAAAGCGAACAGCAACATTGCCTAAAACTTTGGCTTGATGCCCTTTACCACTCGTATCATCAAGCAAGACGACGTCACCAACTTTACAAGTAAATCGCTCCCCATCTCCAACTTCGAACTCACACTCTCCAGAGAGCAATATGAGCCATTGCCGAACCGGAGTCGGATGCCAATCTCCATACCAACCAACCGGTAGCTCCAGAAAAACACTCCTGTCCGCCGACTCTGCCGCCGAGGTATTCAAAGGAGGTGCTGGCGGAGCATAGTCATGCGACTCTAACCCTATATTTTTAAATTCAAAATGTGAGCATCCATCTGAGTCCGCGAATATTCGCAAATATTCAATATGGCTCATCGTTATACCTCCCTTGCTTTACAGTAAATAACACATACCCCACAAGAAAGCCCACATGGAGAAACAAACTCCGGGTTTACTTTCACAGCTCAAGCTCCTGATCAAATTCTTATAAAATAAGGCATTACCACCAAAACCACCCCTGAGATCACTAGCATCCAGAGGTTCGGGACAATATACGGAATAACCAATAAAGCGACCCCAACAAATAATGGGACTACTGCTTTTTACTTTTTCCCATAGCTAAAGAATCCGAGACCGATTGCCCCGAATAAGATTCCCCAAATCTTTTAACAAAAAAAGTTTACCAGCTAATCAAAACTATGCCAGATTTGAGCGGCGCAAAAACTATCGGATTTCTTCGTCTTAAACCCACTTTTCAGCAGCAACTATAATTTGATCAGCAATTTATCATTTGAGCACTTACCTTAATAGATGATACAGTAAAAACTGAGTTTTTTATTTTAAGGATTAACCCCTCAAAGATTAGAGAGGTACACGATGGAGGCAGTATTTAAAGGGCTCTTGGAAACAATTCCACATCCCATTGTATTCGTAAACCCTGATCATCAGATAATCTACATTAACAAACAGGCGGATGAGCTGTATCATAAAGAATTAAAACGTCCGAACATTCTTGGACAGCCTATTTTTCACTGTCACAACGAAAAATCCAAGCAAAAGATATTGGCAATAGTTGAAAGATTCAAAAATGGTGGCGGCGAAGAATACCTGAAGACCAACAAGAGAAATGAAAAGATTTATGTAACTCCGGTTCGCAATGACAATAACGAATTTCTGGGTTATTATGAGAGATTTGAGCCTAACGGAAAAGGGAGTTTTATTGACAACATCATCAAGTAAATTGCAGGTTTAGATTAATTTGTACCTACACAATCATAATACCTCGAACCTTCTCCTCCACGTCTCTAAGATCAGCTTCGTTAGGACGGCCCACAATGTTGCCGAGTCTGCCGTTTTTACTCATTGCCTGCATCTTTTCCTGAAGGTACTCTCCAGGGAAATACCATTCACCTAAAACACAAAATCCCAAGTGATCGAAAAGCTGACCCATATAATTGATAGCGGGAATGGCTTCATTGATCCCGGTATGCACCCCACCATAGGTGCAATATGATATCACCTCTTTTCCAATTCGAGGTGAGCAGGGTTTAATCAAACCTCTCTGGGCATATCCTTCACGTAACCGGGTCAACAAGTTCTGCATGGGCTTGCCCGGCAACCAAGCATAGACACCAGAACCAACAAAGACACGGTCATAATCCAGGACATCGACCTGAGTGTCTTTGTCTACGCTTACTGATTCCAAATCATGGCCCAAAAAACGTAGAGCCTGGTTGATCTTATCAGCAACTTTAGCAGTATTGCCGGTCATTGAGTAGTAAAGATTTAATACACGCATAGCAATCCTTTTAAGCCTCCTTCAGCACTTTAATCGACATTTCATTAATCATATCTTTCACTTTTTCTTTATAAACCATCATATGCGGTGCCGTCAGGTGGGCCTGTAAATTTTCTAAACTTTCCCATTTCTCGATTATCGTGACAGTATTTTCATCTAAATCCTGAACCGGTATGCCCGTTAGCAAATCAACGGTTGGCGCATAAGCTAAACATCCTTTCTCTTGCAGTACGTCAGGAACGTTAGCTTTAAAGATTTTCAGAAACTCTGATAATCGGCCCTCTTTAATCTGGATCGACGCAATTACATTTATCATAATCGATAGATTCCTTTCCCTATCTCGAAAAAATGTTTTTCTCCAAGTTAAAACGATACCAACCTGGAGGATAGCTGTCAATCTTTTTCAAGATAATACCTAATTCGTATAATTGAAGAACTGTCAAAAACAAGCAAACGTCTTAATTCTCTGATTGCTGAAAAATTATCGAAATCAGGAGAGCCAACCCAGAGCGAAAGACAGCGGGGATAGCGAAGGAATTGACCCCGTGATTTTTAACGACTCCCAAATAAGATAAGCAGAATCAATACTAAAAAGTTTTACTGCATCATCTTTGAAACACATTTTCTGCCACATGGCCCAGAACCATTTTGTAGATCTCTCTCACGCGAGAGGAGGATGTTGGCAGAGCATCCCAGAGGGATTCAAGGAATCTTTTCTCCCTGACAATTTGGAATGTCATGGGAAAATTCAAATCATAGACCCATCCCATCTGAAGAAGCTTGAAATCCGTAAGAGTTTTGAGGTCTGACATCTGTACAAGGGTCCTATTCATCAGCGAATCGTAGACCGCATCCGAAACCTGAGGCGTATCCGGCAGGTCCAGTTCAATGGACCGGTTCCGTTGATTTTCGGAACGATGGTAATACTCGGTCACCACACGCCAAATATCCACCTTATCAGCATCCCTCAAAAGCTTCAAAAACAAAAGACCACGTGGCGTTTGATTTTCAGGCAAGATTGCACGATTATGATATTTTACCGCCCGGACAATCATCTCCGCCGTTTCAGGTGCAATACCGTCCAATACATGCAACTCCTGTATCACATCTACGCCGAGTGCGGCATGGTCTTTTGATTTATGATCTGAAAACGTCCGATATCGCTTGTATTGCTCGAATCGACCGATATCATGCAAAAGTGCACATGTTTCCGCAATAAAAAGATCTTCACTGGACAGATTCAGACTACCTCCTATTATCAGAATGGCCTCGCAAACCCGGCGTGTATGCTCGGCTTTCAATATCATATTTTGCTGAACCATGGGTTCTTTCGAGTAGAAACCTGAGGTATAATCATCAAACCAGTTTTTTAATTTCAGCAGTATAATTTCAACCTCCATCAAACCTTTTCCTTTGAGAATGTAATATCTCTCAACAATCCCTTTTACTAAAGTTTCACGCTTTTCCCCCTGCAAAACTAGACTGAGTTACTCAAGTGAACCAAGTCGCCATTGATCCAGTCAGGGTAAAACATAAGAGCTATTTAAAAAAGTAAATAATATCAACTACTTACAAAAAATCAGGCGCACTGTAAGTAGTTGATATTATTAAGGTTTTTCGATTTAGGCTTTTGCTGAAAAGAAGAAAAACTCTTTAATTTCAGCTATTTAACGTGACAGCGAGGCCATATTGTGTTATATCTTGTTTTCCACAAACAAAAAACACAATGGAGGCCTCGCTATGTTCATACTACACTCATTGCTCAAAGAATTCAAAGAAGAAAACGGTCTTTTTGATATCTGGCTCCCCTTGGTACGCTCATTTCAGAACGTATCCAAAAGCACAAAAGAGACCATATTGATTGCTGAAAGCAATGTGAATGCCGGTTTCTGCAATATGTGGAGTATTCTATCGCCCCCACTTTAAATCCCCCTCTTTTGATATATTTATTTTAGAGATAAACCGTAAAAATAAGTATTGCTTTAAAACAAGGTTTGTGATTAAGAAAATGTTACGATTGAGGCTCAAGTTTTGTGATAAGTAAATAAGATCTCAGTCGTAAAAAGATATCAATACCATTCTGCATTCGCACCACGAAGAAATAAGCCGAGAATACGGTGTCATTGAAATTGGAGTTTTTGGCTCTTACGTTCGAGACGAAAGTACCGAGAACAGTGACGTGGATATTCTTGTTAGCTTTGATAAGCCTTTGGGCTTTTTTAAGTTTTTAGAGCTTGAAGATTGTCTTAGTGAAGGGCTTGGGGCAACTGTAGATTTGGCATCATTGACCTTGCCAAGATATCATTTCTCATTCCACCCCTGGCCATTAGCTCTAAGATAATCCTGTTCCAGATATTCATTGTTCTGAAAATGATTTCATCGATAGTTTACTTGTCAAGGATCTGCCATTGGATGCATATTGGCCGACGGAATATTTTCTTGATAATTGGTGTCGCACAATGATTTGTCAAAGACAGTCCGTTTCGCAGCGCTTACGATATACGTTAAGTTGGCAGTTCATCAGTTCTCTTGAGATATCCAGTGGCTATCTCAAGACCTCGCTACATAGTTTAACAAAGGGTCATAGAGCAAAAATTTACCCATTCATGAACAGGAGGACACTATGCAGTTTGAAATCTCTTTTCGGTCACTGAAAACAAGTCTGTTTTTCCTTTTTATTCTTATCTTCAGTTGCTCTGTTCAAGCCGCCCAGTTCACGGCGGATCTGACCATCACATCTCCCGGATCTAAGGTTGTCTACGACCTCAAAGTCAATGACAATATGTACCGTATTGAAAAGATCAAGGGCCTTCCGATCATCCCCTCCATGCCGACCATTTACAATCGCACCACCGGCATCTCCTGGGGGCTCAATCCTCAAATGAATCAATATGTTGAACAGACGGATCCGGCCAAAAGCATGATGATGAATCCACTCGCTGGGTGGGAATTTATGCGCAAGAACCTCGAAGCTACACCGACCGAAACGAAAACAATCGCAGGCTATTCCTGTCAAACCTTTGAATACCGGCAACCGGGACATACGCGGGTGGCAAACAGAGTATGGGTTTCCTCAGAGCTCGGTTTTACTCTGCAGGAAATCAAATACGCCTTAAACGGCAAGACCACGCTGGCCCTGAAAAATATCAGGAAAGGCCCTGTTGATCCGACGCTTTTCAAAATCCCACCGGGATATAGCAAAGTTATTACTGAAAAGGTACCTAAAAGAGAGAACTCAAAAAGTTACACCAAGAAGTCGGCCAAGGATAAAAAACCCCTATCAAAAACCCTGGATGTTAAAAGAATGTCGGGTCACAGCATAAGCCTGAAACCAGACCGGCATGTTGTCATCACGGCTACCGGCAACAGCCTTGGAGGGTCAGTTTCTTCGGCGCATATAAAGGTTCTCGATAAGAGAAATAATGAAATTCTCGCAGAGAAAATCACCTTGAGAAATGGTGAAATCCGCACATGGAAAGTGCTGCTCGATAAAGAGCCCGCGGATATTTCCCTCTCCGGGGAAAAGGGAGTGATAAAATTCAAGATTGATCAACTGGCTGACAAACCGACAAATGTCCTGCCACTCCCGCAGACCACGATCGAAAAACCGATAACTGCTTTAGAGGATAAAGAAAGCACAACGCCTGGCAACCTAATGTTTATCCTTGACGCCTCGGGGTCCATGTGGGGCCAGGTGGAAGGCACGGTAAAAATTGTTATCGCCAAGGAAGTGCTCACAGAGCTTATCCAGGGATTACCGGATGATACCGTTGCCGGTCTGGTAGCGTATGGTCACCGGCGCAAGGGGGATTGCGACGATGTGGAAGAGCTTATTGCCCTTGGACCACTTAACAAACAAGCAATGATTACCCAAGTGCAAAAACTCAATCCCAAAGGGAAAACACCCATCAGCCGTTCAGTTCGATTGACAGCTGATCGGATCAAGCACCTTGAGGACGAAACCACCATTATCCTGGTGTCTGATGGTAAAGAAACCTGTGATCCAGATCCTTGCAATATGGTGAAAAAGCTCAAAGCCTCGGGGATTAAATTTGTTCTGCACGTCATCGGTTTTGATGTGACCGAGGAGGAAAAACAGGAACTGGAGTGCATGGCCCGGGAAGGTGGCGGACGATATTATACCGCTGGCAATGCCGGTGAATTTATGTCTGCTGCCAGAGAAGTGGTAAAGAAAGCTACTCCGCCGTACGGAATTCTCAGGGTAACCGTCACCAAAAATGGGCAGCCTTTTTTCTCCGCAGTCAATATCACCAACTTGGAAACCGGAAAAAACTGGGCTCCGGTCAGCTCATCAGACAAAACGGGAATAGCCGAAGTTCGACTGGAGCCGGGGAACTACACGGCGGAACTGAAAAACCTGACTGTCAGTGGCGGCAAAAAAACATCCATAGTTAAACTGGCGGACATCGTTATCGTGGCCGGTGAAACGGTGGAAAAAAGTGCAGATTTTTCAGATGGAACACTTATGATCACTACACAACTCAATGGAGCACCATTCAACGGCCATATCTATTATTACCGCTCAGGAGAAGACAAGCATTTTCATAACGAAAATGCACACCCCAAAACCGGCCAACTTGAGCGCAAACTCTTGCCAGGATTATACCGGATCAAAGTAAGCACGGACAGCATAGCAGGTAAACCCACCGTCATTATTGACTCTCTGGAAATTTTACCGGGCAGTACCGTGGAGAAGACGGCAGAGTTTTTTAGCGGTGAGGTCATTGTCACATCCACCCTAAACGACGAACCATATGCTATGCCTTTTAAGGTTTATGATTCTGCCGGAAAAGAAATTTATAAAAATTGGACACAGGGTAGGGTCAAAGGGAAAAGATTGGTTCGGTTGCCTGCTGAAACCTATACGATCAAAGTAACAACCAATGTGGATGGTTCGATGAAAAGTTTCGAGAACGTGGTAGTCGAAACTGGACAATCTCAGGTTGTAGAAGCAGCCTTTATCTTTGGCAAGTTGACCATTGCCGCGACTCTTGACCGGCAACCTTTCAGTACACCGTTTAAGATTTACAACCGTGCCGGAAAGCAGGTTCGTAAAAATTGGACTCAAAACGGGCAACGTACGGAAATGCTGGCAGAAGGCGTATACACAGTCAGAGTCACCAGTATCAAGGACAAAAAGCAAATTGTGACGTTTGAGGATATCAATATCATCAATAATCAGCCACAAACTGTTACCGCTGATTTTACGGCAGCGAAATGAGTGGGATAATTATGAAAGCGAAACAGTTATCATTCAATTCTGCAATCTGGGAAGAAAGGATCAAAAATGAAAAACATCTCTAAGCTTACAACTATTTATTTACTTATTCTCCTCCTTTGTACGGCGTCATCAACTATGGCCGCTTCATTTAGGAAATGATTCAATTGAAGGATATTCTTGCCAAACCCTTGAATACCGGCACCCGGGAGACACTCGGGTGGCAAATAAGGTCTGGGTTTCTTTTGAGCTTGATTTTACCGTGAAAGAGGTCCAATATGCCTTAAACGGTGATACAACGCTGGCCCTAAAAAATATCAAGCAAGATTCTGTTGACTCGATCCTTTTTAAAATTCCTCAGGGATATAGCAAGGTTGTCATTCAGTTGTTATTGAGTCACTGGAGACGAAAATGGTGACAGACACCAATTAACTAGATTTTTCTCCGATAGGGCTTTGTTACGCATATTACGATAATCTTAAATGCGCTGTTTGGCGGAAAGGTTGAGATTAGCAGTAAAATATATTTACCATGCCCTTTTGGTTGCTTAAAAAATAACTACGAGTTAAAGAACAGAGAAAGGCCGCTTGCAATGAAGAAAACGGCCTTTTTTGATATCTGGCTCCCCCTGGTGCACTCATTTCGCAACATCTCCACGGCGGAAACATCATCCTTGGCTTTTGCCACTGGCCTTGATCCCGGCCCGAGAAAAAGTGGTAATATGGTCGGCCAGCCGATTGATCAAATCGGCGGAGAGTGCTTTATTCAGGAGATACTCCAGAGCGCTATGCCTTATGGAATGACTTTATTGCATTTCTTAAATTAAGATTTAAAATAATTATTTATAATTGTCAAATAATATTGCCCTCAAGAACCGGCAACAGATAATGAATGTGACTGGGAGTAAAGAAACAATGCAACCCGAGACCAGCTTATTTACACATCAATCAGCACCTTTAAAATCACCATATCGATCTTTTCTGAGTGCCGCAACCGATACTATTGTGCTGTTGATCTTTATTTTATTAGCATCCTTTTTTCAAGTGGCGGAAGCCGCTTCTCAGGGTTCGAGCGGGCCCCCACCATTGGTGACGGTTACAGCCATCATTGAACAAGAAATCAACCCACCGGCTGAATATGTGGGCCATGTTGAAGCTATTCAGAGCGTCGAAATCCAAGTCCGAGTTGAAGGATTTTTGGAACAGGTTAATTTCAGGGAAGGCAGCGATGTTCAGGCCGGCGATCTGCTTTATGTTATTGAACAAGCTCCCTACCAAGCCCAGGTCGCGGCTCATAAAGCCTCAGTTGCCCATGCCCAGGCGACGTTGACTAAAGCCAACCAATATTTACAACAGGTTCGTAAAGTACGTTCCGGAGGGATATCAGCCTCGGATCTGGATACGGCGGTGGCCGAAGAGCTTCAGGCCCAGGCCCGGCTCCTGGAGGCTCAGGCGGCACTCAAACTCTCCGAACTCGATTTGGAATACACTAAAATCCGGGCACCAATCAGCGGCCGGATTGGCCGCACGGCGCTCACCAGAGGTAATCTCTGCGAGCCCAACTCCGACCCCCTGACCCGAATCGTCCAGCTCAACCCGATCCGAGTGCTTTACTCGATAAGTGAAAATGATCTGACGGCCATCCAAGCCACCCTTAAAGACTCCTCTGACCAGAAAAAGATTCGCTCTCTGGTTCCCATGATTAAACTACTCAACGACAAAGTTCTGGAAGATACTGGTCAGATCGATTTTATTGATAACATCGTCGACCGGGAAACCGGCACTATCGCCGTCCGGGCCGTGTTCGACAATTCTGACGGTTTCCTATTGCCGGGCCAGTATGTCACCATTATGATCCGTCAAAATCAGGGTAAAAAACTGCCGGTAATCCCGCAAGCCGCCGTTTTACAAGATCGCGAAGGACATTATGCGCTGGTGGTTAATCTGCAAAATCAGGTAGTCAAACAACGGATAACTACCGGATTGCTGGTCAGCGGCAATCGCTGGGCCGTCACCTCCGGACTCAAGGTCGGAGAGCTGGTTATTACCCAGGGTTTACAGAAAGTTAAACCCGGACAAACCGTAAAAACTAACACTGACGAACCCCAAATAAGGTAAGCTATCCATGTTTTCCCGGATTTTCATTGAACGACCGCGGCTCGCAGTGGTAATTTCAATCATCATTACCCTGGCCGGGCTCATCGCCATGCTCAATATTCCCGTCGCCCAATACCCGAGAATCACCCCGCCTAATATTCGAGTGAGCACGGTCTATCCCGGAGCCAATGCCGAAGTTCTGGCCGACAGTGTAGCCGCGCCGATTGAAAATGCGGTCAACGGCGTCGACAATATGCTCTACATGTCCTCCACCTGTTCCAACGACGGCAGTTACAGCCTAACCGTTACTTTCGCGGTCGGCACTGACCCCGACATAGATCAGGTCAACACCCAAAACCGGGTGCAGATGGCGATCGCGAAATTACCGAAAGAGGTTATCGAACAAGGGGTAACCATCCGCAAACGTTCGCCGGATATGCTGGCCGCAATCAGCTTTTTCTCACCCCAGGGCACCAGGAATAAACTTTTTTTAAGTAACTATGTCAACCAGGTTATCAAAGACTCCCTGGTGCGGCTCAAAGGCATCAGCGATGTCTATATCTTCGGCGAGATGGAATACAGCATGCGAATCTGGCTCGATCCGGATCGTTTGACAGCTCTGGGACTGACCGCAGACGATGTCATCAAAAGTATTCGTCAACAAAATATCCAGGCGGCCGTCGGCACTATCGGCACCATGCCAACCGACAAAAACCAACAATTTCAATATACTCTGCGGGCCCAAGGACGCCTGAAAAGCCGACAGGAGTTTGAAAATATTATCATCACTTCCAACGCTGCCGGAGGCCTGGTGCGCATTCGCGATATTGCCAGAGTCGAACTGGGGGCCAAAACCTACCGGACCGAATCAACCATGAACGGAGCTCCGTCCGTAACCCTGGCGATCTACCGCGCCGCCAACGCTAACTCTTTGGAAACCATGGACGAGGTCCGAGCCACACTCAAAAACCTGGCTCTCAGGCAACCTGGCGATATTCAACACCTGATGTTATACGATACCACCAGGTATGTTTCGGCCACCATTCATGAAATCGTGCGAACCCTGTTTATAACCTTTCTTCTGGTTCTTTTCGTAAATTATATCTTTCTTCAAGATTGGCGGGCCACGCTGGTGCCCACGGTTACCATTCCGGTTTCATTGCTGGGCACCTTTGCCGTCCTTCTGGCTTTAGGTTATAACGCCAATACGATCTCCATGTTTGCCTTGATCATGTCAATCGGGGTAGTAGTTGACGATGCGATTGTGGTAGTCGAAAATGTTTACCGGCTTATGGATGAAGAGAACCTTGCCCCCAAAGCCGCAACTATTAAAGCGATGCAGCAGGTTACGACACCAATCATCTCGACAACCCTGGTTTTACTCGCCGTATTTGTCCCGGTTGGTTTTCTACCCGGCATTACCGGACAACTCTACAAACAATTTGCCATAACTATCTGCACCGCCGTTGTCATCTCAACCATTAATGCCCTGACCTTGAGTCCGGCCCTTTGTGCGGTCTTACTCAAACCCCCTAAAATCATACAGCGGGGCCCTCTAGCCTGGTTTAGCCGAACCCTCGATTTTTCATGTGACCGCTATGTGGCTGGCACCACCTGGCTGCTCCGGCGCAAAGCCGTAGTTATGATAATTTTTATCGGCATTTTCGGGGCCTCTTATTACCTGTTCAGCGACCGGCCGGTCAGTTTTTTACCAAAAGAGGATATCGGCTCTTTTTACCTTAATATACAGCTGCCGGAGGCTTCATCTCTATCCCGCACCGGTAAGGTTTTAGAACGGGTCACCAAAGAGCTCCAAAATATTAAAGGCATTAAGGACGTTCTGCTGGTCAGCGGCTACAGTCTGCTCAGCGGGGCCGCCGAAAATGTCGGTTTGGGGGTCGTCGTACTTGATCCCTGGAGTCAGCGAACCAGCAAAGAACTGCAACTCGGAGCTATTCTGAAAAAAGTGCAGGGCAAACTCTCGGCCATTTCGACGGCTAACATGTTCGCCTTCTCCCCCCCACCGATCCGCGGCCTGGGCCGCACCGGCGGGTTTAATTTTCAGATGCAGGGCTTGGAAGATCAAAGCCCACAGGAGTTAGCGGCCGCAGCCAAGGCCCTGGTTATCGCCGCTAATCAAGAACCTTCCCTGCAAAGAGTGTTCAGTACTTACACAGCCAACACTCCCCAAATTTCCATCGCCGTCAACCGCATCCGGGCCGAAACCCTCAACGTCCCAGTCAGCACTATCTTCGCCACCCTGCAGGCCCAGCTCGGCTCAAAATATGCCAACGACTTTAACCTATTAGGCCGGGTTTTTCAGGTCAGGGTGCAGGCCGACATCCAACATCGCAGCACCATAAATGATATTAACCGACTCTACGTCCGCAGCCAAACCGGCAAAATGGTACCGATGCAAAGTTTAGTAACGGTGACCACTACCCTCGGCCCCCAGAATGTAAAACGTTATAATCAGTACAGCAGCATTAAAATTAATGGGAGTGCGGCCTTAGGATTCAGCTCCGGTGAGGCGATGGTGACGATGGCGCGGGTCGCCGCTGAAACCCTACCCCAAGGCTTTACTTTTGAGTGGTCGGGAATGTCTTTTCAGGAACAAAAAAGCAGCGGCCAAATCCCCATAATATTTACTTTGGCCCTGTTTTTCGCATATCTCTTTCTCGTGGCTCAGTATGAAAGCTGGAACATCCCACTGGCTATCGTCATTTCGGTTCCGGTGGCCAGTCTCGGCGGTTTGGCCGGTTTATGGCTGGTCGGACTCAGTTTAAGCATCTATGCCCAGATCGGTCTGGTACTGCTGGTCGGTCTGGCCAGTAAAAGCGCCATTCTCATCGTTGAGTTTTCTAAATCACAGCGCGATCAGGGTGCTTCAGTGACCGACGCCGCAATCGCCGGAGCCAGAATCCGTTTCCGACCGGTCTTGATGACGGCCTTCACATTTATTCTGGGTATCTCTCCCATGGTTATTGCGACCGGAGCCGGAGCCGGCAGCCGCCGGGCGATTGGCACCACGGTCTTTTCCGGCATGCTGGCCGCGACCCTGATCGGCATTTTTCTAGTTCCGGCACTTTATTACATGTTTCAGTCCGGCCGCGAAAAAGGTCACTCCTGGCGCACGCGCCGAAAAAAGAGCAGTTAAGTTACAGCGGATAGCGGCGAACATTGCTTCGCTCTTTAGTAATGATTATCAAATCTTGACAATGGCTATTGGCAGTTTTCGGTTTATCCGATTATCTCGATACACCATAATCAAGAATTGACCCCGCCCGAGATAGTGTAATTTTTGTCGCGGTTTTTGTTAGACCTGTCTCGGCTGGGGTCATTTCTTGACACTTGGCAGCTGTGAGGTTCGCGCAAAACCAAAGTTTAGATCCGCCATTTGTCAAGATGTGACCCCGTTAATGAGAGCGAAGCAGAGTTCAACTTTATCCGCCTCAACTTACAAGAGAAATAAACATGATGGCAAAATTTTTCAGTCCACAAGTTTGCAGGTATACTCGCCAAACATTGACAAGTTACTCCGCAACCATCCTGTTGCTAATAATAGCAGTTTTAGCTTTAAGTGGTTGCGCGGCTGTCGGCCCAGACTATATCCCGGCAGAACCCAAAGCCCCGGGAAACTGGTCAACTGAACTAAAAGGCGGCCTCAACGCCGAACTGCCGGAACCCGGAACTATGGCTTGCTGGTGGAAAGTTCTTGATGATCCAGAGCTCTCCTGCCTGATTGAACAGGCGGTTAACGGCAACCTTGACCTAAAGATGGCCCGAGCTCGGATCCGTGAAGCCCGAGCCCGCCGCGGGGTTAGTCGCTCTTATTTTTCCCCGACTTTTGATGGGGGTGTTGCCGCCGGCAAAAGTCGGGATCGCAACGGCCGAGAAGATGAAGTTTACACCGCCGGATTTGATGCCAGTTGGGAACTCGATATTTTTGGCGGCATCCGACGTTCGGTGGAGGCCAGTGAAGCTGCTCTTGAAGTCGCCCAGGAAGATTTACATGACGTGCTCGTAAGTTTGCTGGCCGAAGTAGCTTTAAACTATGTTGATGTGCGCACCTACCAGAACGGCTTGACCGTGATTGAAGAAAATCTTAAAGCTCAACAAGAGACCTATGACTTAAATGATTCACGGTTTCAGGCCGGTATCATTAATGAACTGGCGGTGCAGCAAGCCCTCTACAACCTGGAACAAACCAGATCTCAAATCCCGGTTTTTCAAACCCGGCTGGAAGCCGCCAAGAATCGCCTGGCCGTATTACTCGGACAGGCGCCCGGTACCGTCCATGCCGAATTAGCCACAAGAAAGCCGATCCCAGCACCGCCCGTGCAACTGGCTATCGGGGTTCCGGCTGAAACTTTGCGGCGGCGACCCGATATCCGCCGGGCTGAACGTCGACTGGCGGCCCAAACCGCCCGAGTTGGAGTGGCTACCGCCGACCTCTATCCTCGATTTAGTTTAAATGGTAGTATTGGGCTTGAATCGCTTTCAACCGGAAACTTTTTCACCGCCGCCAACCGAATCTGGGATTTCGGTCCGACGGTTTCCTGGAAAATTTTTCATGGCAACGCCATCCGCCAGAACATCGAAATCCACTCCGCCCTCCAGGAACAGGCTTTGATTGAATACGAAATGACTGTCTTGAAGGCCCAAGAGGAGATCGAAAACGTACTCGTGGCTTATGCCAATCAACAGCGCCGCTATCAAGCCCTGCTGGCCGCCACGACGGCGGCCCAACAGGCAGATCGACTGGCCCGGGATCAATACCAGGTCGGCCTGGTCGATTTCAACAATGTCTTAGACGCCCAGCGCTCACTGCTACTTTTGCAAGATCAACTGATCTTGAGTGAAGGATCTGTGACCACCAATCTGATACGGCTCTACAAAGCCCTCGGCGGCGGCTGGAAATCACTGAAACCGGCAGCGAAGAGCGATTAAATATGGTTTGCCGGAAAACTGCCACCTCATTTTTGCTTGAGGTTAAACAAAAATTCGACATTTCATTGGAAGATGTAGCCTTGCGAACCCTTCTGTAACAAGCTGGTCCAAAACCATAAAAGAGACCATATTGACGGCCGAAAGCAATGTGAATATTGGTTAGTTTCTGTAACATGGGCAATATTCAATCGCGCCCATGTTAAATCTCCTTCTTTTGAGATATTATACTGCAGAGCTAAACCGTAAAAATAGAAATTGCATCAAACTAATATTTATGATTAGTTATAAGATCCTCGGGAGCATTTAGATACGGACACAACCAACCTCTAAGAAGCCCACTTATGCGATATTTACTTTGCTTGGTAATATTTTTGCTATCGTTTCCGATCTCAGTAGTTTATGGAGATGAAGTCTGCGCCGTTGAAGTTTTGAGTCGCTACGGTTACGAGCCTGAAGGGGTGGTACATGAAGGTGAGTATGCCAATGTCTATCTCATATATCCAGGCAAAACCGGTAAGGATATTGATCGAGTCAAGATAAAGGTAGGAAACAAATCGATATCCATCGGCATGCTTGATTTGATGTTTAACAACTTTGATAGCCCCGTTTCAATTTCGGGATTTAAAGTCGGGCTCGGTGTTAAGGAGATACCATTCAGCTACACGGTTTTGCTACCTCCCAAAAACCCGGGTGAAGAACCTATTATCGCCGGTTCCGGAAACCGAATGCTTAAGGTTGTTAAACCAAACAGGTTCTGATCTTAAACGAAAAAGTAGTGATAAAAATGAAAAGTTATATGAAAAGACTATTTGTACCGCTCTGTGTTTGTTTCTGTATTTGTTTCATATTAAAAAAACAGTGCCTGGCTGAAGATGTTGGTATAACTCTAAACACGACCTTAAGCTCAAGCTATAGCGGTACGGTGTCATTAAGTTCGGAGATCAAGAAAAGATTAGGAACCTGTGTCAAATCAAGTGAAAAGGCTGAGATCAGTAAAGCCCTGAAAAAACTTAACGACGGTGACATCCTGGTTATATCGGTTCACTCCAACCCCAGTGTCTTTGCGATTGGTCAAGGTTCATATCATTGGGGACTTTTCTGGAAGTACTTTGAGATTGAAAAACCTCCCTGCCTGGCAATGGTGATTATTGGCGGCTGTATGGCCCGATCTTTCAAGTACCAAGGCGAGATCATCTATGTCGATATAACCGATCCTGAGGTTGATTTTATCCTCAGGAATTTCGGTGCTAAAGCGATGTTTCTGCCTAGCACCACAATTAATCCATTTTACTCGAACACGGCTATTGACGGAATCCTGGAACGAGCAATTGACGAGAACAGACGTTTGGCTAAATGCGTTACCAATAAAAAATGGCGCTACGTTACCGCCCCCGGAATTAATCGAATTGCTGTAACTCTTAAGGATTTACGAATTCAGGCCCGAGGCCAGGCTTCTCAAGGCAACCTTTCAACGCCTGAGAGAAAAAGTTTACCCTCTGAAACCCACAAATCTGTCCCCTCAAAGTATAAGAGTCTGGAATGGTCTACCGGAAAATAGCCTGTTTCCGCCCCAAACCAGCCCGAACACAAAAACAATTCTGATGGCCTGCATTCACACAAACAAACGTTCATTTGTTCCCGGCTAACCCGGATAGCTTGTTTTTACGGGTCATTGTAACCGTACATAGTTTCGACATCTCCTCACTTTAGGCCAACAAAACGCTGTCCAGTCACCACAAACCTAACAGAAAAAGGCCGCTTTCAATGAAGAAAGCGGCCTTTTTGATATCTAGCTCGCCCGTCTGGACAACTGCAAAAACCTTTCAAATTCATTCCAATACAAATCTAAGTCATTGAAAACAGATCCTTCTTTGAAGATGAAAAGGCGCTCAATATATTGCATAAATACTTGATATATCATAATATACGGTTTTTGGATCAGGGCAAGGTATACCAACAATTTTAACCGGTTAAAAAATAAAGATACACCAAACCCAGCCATCTATTTATAACTCCTGATAAACCTCTCAAATATCATCTATCGGATTATGATTTCACATTTTTTTCACGTATTTTTTACAGTCGGTTCACGCAATTCAAGCTAAACTTTCCCCATGTTTAAAGTGACCAGTGTCTCGCTTATGTTTGCCTTGGAAACGTTCGACTATCAAAAATAACGCTAAGGTAATAAAGAGATATGTAGAATTTCAAGAGAAAGTAGATAAAGGCCAATTACAAATGAACTTCGATTCTAAGTTTTTAGTGCCACGGGCATGAGCCCGTAGGTACCTACTATACTGAAAAAAATACCGATCAAACACAGAGGAAACCCCATGACACAAAACATTAGACTGCTCATCATCGAGGATAATCCAGCTATTGTGGAAAACATAACCGATTTTCTGGAATCCAAAGGCTATATCCTGGATTTCGCCATGGACGGCATTGGCGGTCTGCATCTGGCCCTGACCCAGGATTATGACGTCATTGTCCTGGATCTCATGCTGCCGGGCATGGACGGCATCACCCTGTGCCGGAAACTGCGCCAAGAGGCGGACAAACAGGTTCCGGTGATTATGCTCACGGCCCGGGACACCCTGGACGACAAGCTTCTCGGTTTTGAATCCGGGGCAGACGATTACCTGGTCAAGCCCTTTGCCTTAAAAGAGCTGGAAGCCCGCATAAAGGTGCTGGCAAAAAGGCGGGTGGCCGAAAATAAGGCGTTGTCGATCGCCGACCTGCGAATGGATCTTGGGACCTTTGAGGTTTCCCGCCAGGGTAAAAAAATTGATCTGAACAATACCTGTACCTCCATTTTAAAACTGCTCATGGAATCCGCCCCCAATGTGGTCTCCCGCAAGGACCTGGAAAACCATCTCTGGGGGGACATGCCGCCGGGCAGCGATGTGCTGCGCAGCCACATGTACACCCTGCGAAAAAAGGTCGACAAACCCTTTGACCGTGCCATGATCGAAACCGTCCACGGCATCGGCTTCCGGCTCAAGGAGGCGTCTTCATGAAATTTTATCAGAGCATCCGGTTCAGGATCGTGGCCGGCGTCCTTTTGTTCGGAACCGTGATGATCCTCCTTAGCACCGGTATCACTTTATTTATCGCTCGCAACAGTATGTCCAGGATGATTACCAACCTCATCGATACGGAAGTGGATACCTTTATTTATAAATACGAGAAGGACCGGACGACACCCCTACCCCATTCCAAATATATAAATATGTACGAAGGAGTTGAAAACGTGCCGGGACAATTAAGGGATCTGTTAAAAACGTTGCCGCCTGGCGTTCACAAGATTGATGACCCTGACAGGAAGCATCCGTTCCACGTGGGGGTCATACAATTACCGGATAAGGACACCCCCTATTTTTTGTTTTTTCACGGCAAGGAGTTTTTCGAGGAAAATGTCTGGCTCCACCCCAGACAGGTCCCGCTGATCTCCCTGGTCCTTTTGCTTATCCCGGGCATCATTATCGGTTATATCACCTCCCGCATGCTGTTTGCACCAGTGGTTACCCTCATGGAACAAATCAAAAATCTGAACCCTGACAATCTACCGGCTCGGTTTTCTCAAAAACACGCCAACAATGAACTCGGAATGCTCACCCGAACCGTCGAGACCACCATGAACCGAATCAACGCCTTTATCCAGCGGGAAAAACAGTTCACCCGGGATGCCAGTCACGAACTCAGAACCCCGTTGACGGTTGTCAAAGGGGCGGTGGAAATCATGGAGACGCAGCCGGAACTGGAAACAAACCCCTTATTGAGAAAACCCTTAAAGCGAATTTCACGGTCGGTCAGGGACATGGAAACCACCATTGAAACCTTTCTTTGGCTTGCCAGGGAAGAAAGCCCGGCCGAAGAAAGCTGCCGGGTGGCGCCGGTGGCAAGAAAAGCGATCAGTGATAACCGATACCTGATAGAAAATAAGGATATCCAGATACATATGGATGTCCGCAAGGACAAGTCCGTCAGGGTCAAGGAAGAAGTCCTTTATATCGCCGTCACGAACCTGATTCGCAATGCCTTTCATTTTACATCCAAGGGATCGGTAACCGTCACCATCGACGACGCCTATATCGAAATTCAGGATACCGGTATGGGCATCGAAACGGACAAACTTGATTCGGTCACCCAATCCCATGTCAAAGGGGAGAAGAGTCAGGGCTTCGGCCTGGGGCTGAGCATTGTCTCCCGTCTGTGTAAACGCTTTGGCTGGCAACTGACCATTGAAAGTGAACCTGGGAAAGGGACCCAGACCCGGATCATGTGGCAAGAGTCCTGAAGACTAGAAGAATAGTAACTGTTCAGCTTAACCAGATAGTCTGTAGGGGACTGAATTTTTTTCACAATCAAAGCCGGGAGACAGATTAAATTTTTCTCTATTGCCTGTTTAGTTAAGTTTCCCAAACTGAAACTATATGTGAAAATTATTTGCGCCCTGAGCGGTAGCGAGGAAGTGCTCTTGGGGTATCCCCCGGTTGAGAAAAATAAAATCAGTCCCCTGACGGAAAAGCTAACTATGGATCCACGCTGAATAGTTACGAAGAATATACCTTTGTTGGAATGATTGTTCTGGGTTCTCGTATCCGAAATCCATCCTTTCCTGTTTTTCCCTGACAAAATTTTTACATTTCACATCTTTTTCACATTCTTTTCACGGCCGGTTCACGGAGCCAGTACTATGTTTTGTTCATAATTAACAAAGAAAAAAATTAAGATGCAGATGGAAATCTTCTTAATGGGGACACAACATGACAATTCAATACAAAAATTTATGTAAGGACCTTCAACCAACGGAGGGACCCTGGCGGGCCCGGGCGCTCTTGCTTGCGATAGTGGCGATACTGCTCTCGGGTTGCAGCATGGCAACTCAAAATCTCAAAACGCCGCTTGCGGTACCGGCCCAGTTTTCCGAATCCGGCACCTCGCCGTTACCAGACAGGTGGTGGTTGTCCTTTGAGGATCCGGTGCTAAACGAGCTCATCGATCAGGCGCTGGCGAAAAACTTCAGCCTCAAGACCGCCTGGGACCGGCTCAGGCAGGCCGAAGCGGTGGCACGCAGTGCAGGGGCGGATCTCTACCCGGCACTCGATGCCGAGACCGGCACTTCAAAGAACCGTTTTCGCGAATCCGGCCAGACCGGCGACAGCAGCAGTTATACCCTGGGGCTGGTCGCCAGCTACGAGTTGGATCTGTGGGGCCGCATCCGTTCCATTCGCGATGCCGCCGCGTTTGATGCCCAGGCCAGCGCGGAAGACCTCCGCACCGCGGCCCTCACCCTCTCGGCACAGGTAACCGGCACCTGGTACCAGTTGGTTGAGCAGTACGGACAATTGGATATGCTGGACGAGCAGATCGTTACCAATGAACAGGTTCTCGAACTGGTAACCCTGCAGTTCAAAACCGGCCAGGTCGGCATCGCCGATATGCTGCAACAGCGGCAGTTGGTCGAGTCCAACCAGGGCGAAAAAGCCCAGGTCGCGGCCCAGATCAAGGTTTTTGAACACCAATTGGCGATCCTTCTCGGATATCCTCCCGACCAGTCGATGGCGCCTCGGATTTCCGAGCTTTTAGACCTGTCTCCGATGCCGGAAACAGGTCTGCCGGCCGAATTGATCCGACGCCGCCCGGATATCCGCAGC
>CAYWGC010000041.1:0-11919 GCA_964457755.1 uncultured Thermodesulfobacteriota bacterium
GCCGCCTTCTTCTGGATCAGATCAAAGACGGAACGGAACTGGTTATTATTGATCCTCGCAAGATTGATCTTACTTCAAAAGCCTCAAAATGGTTGCAGATACGGCCCGGTACCGATTCTGCTCTAGCACTGGGATTCTTGAATGTTATCATCGAAGAATCTCTGTACGATAAGGATTTTGTGGAGAAATGGACCCACGGATTTGCCGACCTGGCAGACCATGTCAGGCAATATACACCTGAAAAAGTTGCCGAGATAACCTGGATACCGGCAGATCTCATTCGTGAAACGGCACGGGCTTACGCAACGACAAAACCCGCCGTCATACAGTGGGGCAATCCCCTTGAACATACGATTTATACCTTCGACGCCATACGGGCACTTATCTGTCTGATGGCGATTACGGGAAATCTCGACATAGCCGGCGGCAATGTGGCGGCCCATGATCCCAAGATTATGGGTTTGGGGGCGTTTGTTCGGGCCGATCTTATTCCGACCAAGCGCAAAGAGATGATCAGTGCGCATCATGGCATTATTCCCCGATTAATGACCATTGCTCCGTCGTTCTTTAAACAGGCAATCCTTGAGGAAGACCCGTACCCGGTGAAGGCCTTTTATTCCATGTGCTCCAACGCCATGCTTTCATATGCCGACAGTCGCCAGACCCACGAAGCCTTAATGAAACTCGATTTCATTGCAGTTGCCGATCTCTTCATGACGCCGACTGCGGCGATGGCGGATATCGTCTTGCCCGTGGCCAGTCACTTTGAGATGAACGATATTGGGCATTACGGCATTGGCCATGGATACATTCTGGCGCGCCCCAAAGTTGTGGAGCCGCCGGAGGGGTGCTGGCCCGACATTAAAATCATGAACGAACTCGGAAAACGGGTCAGTCCTTCTGAGTTGTGGCATGATGATTTTGAAGAGTTTCTCGAAGATATTGTCAAACCGGCTGGTCTTAGCTATAGCCAGTTTGTTGAAAAGGGCTATCTCAAAGGACCCGACCGCTTCAAATTGTATGAAGAGAAGGGCTTCAAAACACCGACCGGTAAAGTCGAACTGCGACTTAGCACGGCTGAAAAATTTAAGCTCAAACCACTGCCGGAATATTGTGGCTTGCCGGTCGCTGATGATGCTGAATATCCATTGATTCTAACCAGTTCAAAGAGCCGCTATTATCTGCATTCATCATACCGATGGGTTGAGAAGCTGAGAAAAATGAGGCCTCAGCCGCTCGTTGAGATGCATCCGGATACAGCGAAACAATATGGCATTGCCGATGGCGATGCGGTGGTTATCGAGACGAAGCATGGCCAGATTACGCAGTTTGCGAAACTTGACGATTTTCTTGATCGGCGAGTGCTCAACGCCGCTCACGGCTGGTGGTATCCCGAAGGAGCGCCGGAAACTCAATTTGAATGGCAAAAATCAAACTTTAATATGCTGACTTCGACGAAAACTCTGGGCAAGGAATACGGTACGCCCAACCTGAAAGCCATCGGTTGCAGAATCAGACGTGAGACGTAGCCCTATTGTCAACTTGCTACATTGGAAAACAGGGGTGATGAAATTGCCCCTGTTTTTCAAAAGCTTCTTTACACTGTATAAATCTCTCATGAAAGCTATAGCTGGATACATACTTACAATACTTTTCTGGGGAGGTTTCTGGTTTTTACTGATCTTGTTTCACCCCATCCAGTTAATTGCGAACCATCTCTCAGGATATCATAGTCGGAAAAAAACCGTAGATGTTTTAAACTTTCTTCTGCTTAAAAATTTATGGGTTCTGGGAGCCCGGTTCTCCTTCAAAGGCTTCGAGAAAATTCCTGCCAATCGGCCTCTGATTATCATTGCCAACCATCAAAGTACCCTCGACATCTCTCCTGTGGCTTGGGGATTCCGTAAATATCACCCTAAGTTCATATCGAAAATAGAGCTGCAAAGGGGTATACCCAGCATATCTTATAACCTGAGGCACGGTGGGTCAGCTCTTATAGACAGAAATAGCAAATCCCAATCCATCAAAGAGATTATTAAATTGGGACGCCATATCGAAAAGGAAAAATATGCGGCTTGTATTTTTCCCGAAGGCACCAGAAGTAAAGATGGAAAACTGAAAAAATTTCAGTCCGCTGGCATTATCACTTTGTTACGGAGCTCACCTTCCGCTATAGTTGTGCCTTTTGCCATCGACGGGAACAATCAACTTGTGGCTAAAGGTAATTTCCCTCTCGCGCTTGGCGTCCGTGTGAATTATACAGCTCTTGATCCCATCGACCCGGCCGGCAAAGATCCGGAAGAGGTTGTCAAAATGGCTGAAACAGCGATCAGTCGGGCTCTTAAACAGTGATCTGGGCAAGTAGTTTTAGCCTTTTACTTGGGTTACCTAGCTTGACCCAACGTACCGGTTTATCCTGACATCGTAAACTTCGCCTCCCGATTTACAAAAAAACCTGGCTCAACAACGGTTGCCTTTTTCAATTTATGCGCAAAGTACTATTTTTGAAGTGAACGCAGACGGTCAAATCGATTTTAGCCATTTATGCAAACCGGCAAAGGCTGTCACGGAAAGTGTTTGACCAGGGTTGATTTGCCACATTGTCTGGAGCCGACGATGGCTACCACCGGAAACATATCCAGTAAATGGTCAATTTTATCCTCGAGAACTCTCTTTTTACCCATGATATTTACAAGCTGCCACTAAAAAACACGCCTGCCAAGTGCGCATTAGGTTTTTATTCAAAGAGGATTAATTTTGTCGATGCACTTTTTACATAGTGTCAGATTTATTGCGGCCACTTTTTTTGTTTTCACTTTCATTAACTCGTAATTGTGATAGCCTGAAAATTACAACTAGCTTTATCTTGATAATTATGGTATAGTTTATTGTAGTTGTTAGCCTATAAGTTAAGTCCGTTGTTAAGCTGTGTGTTAGCTTAAATAATCTTAACTTGATAACTAATGCGACAAAGTTGTAAGGTTTACTGTTGGACTTTGTAAAAGTGGGTTCTTTAGATAGGGAGGGCGGAACTAATGTTACATCGTTTAAAATTACAGATAACTGTACTTTTTTGCATCATCCTTTTGTGTGGCATTTCGGTTCAGGCCCAAGATGATGTCGTTGATGAGTGGCCGCGGGAGATTGAAACTTCACAAGCTTTGATTATTATCTATCAGCCGCAACCGGAGAGTCTCGACGGCAATATCTTTAAAGGTCGAGCGGCGGTTTCCCTCGAATTTAAAAACGGGGATGAGCCTATGTTCGGCGCGGTCTGGTTTGAGGCCAAGCTTGACAGCGACCCTGAAGAGCGTCTGGCAAATTTGGAGGAGTTGAAGATTACCGATGTGCGGATACCGCTTGAGGATGAGAAAGATCTGGCTCGTTTTCGTCAGGTGGTTGAGGATGAGGTGCCGAAATGGGATCTGCCGATCGCTCTTGATCGTCTGCTAGCCTCTTTGGAGACGGTTGCGACCCAGAGTGAAATGGCGGAAAAGATTAAGCACGAGCCGCCGCAGATAATTTTTATGCCGGAGCCCGCCATTCTCGTCACCATCGACGGTGAGCCCCGCCTGGTCAGTGAAAAAGAGAGCTCTTTGATGCGGGTGGTCAATACCCCGTTTACGATTCTGCTGGTTGCTGAGAAGAAAACCTACTATCTCAATGCTGATCAAAAAACCTGGTATATGGCTGGCGATATAAAAGGGGAATGGCGGGTTGCCGAAAAGGTGCCGACCGCGGTGGCGGCGCGCGCGCCAAAACCTGATCCAGCCAACGAAGCCGAAAACGCAGACTCTGATGATAATCTCGAATCGGGGCCGCCGCCGAAAATCGTGGTGGCGACAGTACCGACCGAACTTATTTCGAGTACCGGCAAACCCGAATATACGCCGATCAAAGATACCGGTCTGCTCTATCTGAGTAATTCGGACAGCGATGTTTTTTTGGCTATTGAGAGTCAGGAGATATATATTCTCTTGGCCGGTCGCTGGTTTTCCAGCAAAAGTCTCAATGGTCCCTGGCACTATGTGCCGAGTTTAGAGCTGCCCGCTGATTTTGCCGCGATTCCTGAAGATTCGGAGTTGGCGACGGTACTTTATGCCGTACCCGGAACCGAGGCGGCCCGCGAGGCGGCCCTCGAAGCGCAGATTTCCCATACGGCTAAAGTCGACCGCAAAAATGCCACGCTTGAAGTCGAGTACGACGGCGAGCCCCGTTTTGAGACGGTAACCGGCACCCAGATGATCTATGCAACCAATACGGCGACTCCGGTTATCTATGTCAAACGCAAATATTACGCCTGTGACGAAGCTGTATGGTTTGTTTCTGAAACACCCACAGGGTCCTGGCGGGTGGCGGAATCAATTCCGCAAGAGATCTATACGATACCGCCGGACAATCCGCTCTACAATGTAACTTTTGTGCGGATTTACAGTTCGACTCCGGAAGAGGTTTATGTTGGTTATACGCCGGGCTATGCCCATACTTATGTCTACCGTAATACTGTGGTTTACGGTACCGGTTACAATTATCCCTATTGGTATGACAGTTGGTACTTTCCGCGGCCGATAACCTATGGTTATCATGTGCGCTACAGTTCCTGGGGTGGTTGGGGTTTCGGGTTTAGCTACTGTAGCGGCCCTTACAGTTTTTATTTTGGTCATGGCTGCTATAATGGCGGTTGGTGGGGTCCTTATCGTTATCGCGGTTATCGCCAGAGTTATTGGAATGCTTATCGTCGGGGATCTTATTACGGTCATAAATCCGGAAAGCTGGCTCGTCATCGGCCCGGTTATCGCCGACCGCGGCCCGACCTTTATCGCAGTCAGAAAAACCGCAATCGGGTAGTACGGCCGGCCGCTATTCCGGCTCGGGGTAAAGCCCGAACGGCAAAGCGTCGGGCTAATAATGTATTTACCGATCATCAGGGCAATATCCATCGTAAAAATGGTAACCGTTGGGAAAAAAGAACCCGGAAGGGTTGGCAGAAAGAGACTCTGCCAGGTCGTCGGCCAGCGCAAAGTAGGCGGTCCGCAAAGCGTCCGGCAAAGACGCGTTCACCCCAGAAACCGGCTACCAGACCGAATCTTTCGCGGTCTCGAGATCAGGCACCCGCGCCGCGCTCGGCATCGCAGCCCAGAGTTCGCCCGGCGACTAATCGTTCATCCCAGAAGTCAAAGCAAAGTCCTAATGTCTCACGTTCTCAAGGTCGGGATTCATCGGCTTATCCGGCATCCCAGCCCAGCGTACGTTCGAAGAGCCGGTCCAGTGCTCCGGCTGCCAGATCTAACAATCTTGAACGCAGTTCACAATCGCGTCAGCGGGGCACTCAACAGAGCGATAATTTTCAACGTTCAAGGCCAAGTTCCGGCCGTGGCGGGGGCGGCCGCAGAAGGTAGTCAAGGTTATTTTGTTGCTGTGGGGGTTAGCGGGTTTTTCTGGTGAATGGCATAATCATCAAGTGCCATAAATTGAGGCGCTCAAAATTGCGGTGGGAACCGATGCCGATGACAATCTGCTCCTGCGCTATGCCAGATGTCAGGGTGCCCAAGAGGCGATCCCAGATTGAAAAAAGGACACCGTAGTTGGAGTCGCGTTCGCCGATTTTTACTGAGTGGTGGATGCGGTGCATGGACGGCGGTACCAGGAGAAGCATCCAGAACTTTTCAAAAACGGGACTGATGCGGATCGAGCTGTGATGAAACTGGATTGAGAGATTGACCAGAATTTCAAAAAGAAAATAGGTGGTCAGGGAAATCCCAAAAGTATAGACCACGGCCAGGCGCAGGAGGCCTGAGAGCATAAGCTCGCCCAAGTGAAAGCGGTTGGAGGTCGAGACATCCATGTTCATGTCGGAGTGATGAACGCGATGAAAACGCCAGAAAAAAGGGACTTCGTGGTTTAAGAGATGCCAGATATAGATAAAAAAATCGAGGATTATAATCCCGAGAGCAGTCTGCAACCACCATGGCAGCGAAAGTGAATTTAAGAGGCCCAGTTGATTGTCGGCGGCAAGAACTATAACTCCCATGATAACCGTAAAATAGCAAGCGTGATAGACGGCGCCGTTGATGATGGAGAGCGGTAGATTTGCGAACCAACGCCGGGATTTGGAAACCGAGGGTGTCCGGTAGGAAAACTTAAACTCAAGCAGGAGAAAGAGAAGAATACCCCCCCAGTAAAGCGTAAGTTTGAGCATTTCGATTGAAATCATAGCGCAGTTGCAGACCCTTCTTTATCATTCCGATTAGTAAAAACGACCGTTTCTGGTTTTAAGGTGGCGTTTGTCCAGTTTGAAGCCCAATCTCTTGCCAATAGAGTGCAGCCCTTTTCTTGATCGATTCGACGTCAATCTTGCCGGTACTGGTGATTACGCGGGTAAGTTTTTCCGGTACCTCGATAAGATCTGGTTGCCAGCCGCACTTCATCTTGAAGGCATATTTGCGTTGCAGGGTTTCGCGGTTAAAGGTTTTAAGATCACTGTTCGAACAAGGTCGCCAGAGTAAGTTAAGCCCCTCTAAGATGACCTCTTCCTGGTAGACGCTACGGGCAAAAAGGCAGACTACCAAGGAGTTTAAGAGCATTCGCAAATGGGTTTCAGCGACCAGCTTCTGGGTCTGTTCCTCAAGGCTTGAGTTGTTTGTCAGGGTTTCCAAATCAATAGCGTAACCGGCCCCGTCGAGATGTGAATGGCGTGGCCCCATGATCCAGTCGGTGATTGTGTTTTCGCCGGTCATGTAGCCGGGACCCTCGTTACCACCGAAGGTTATGGCAAGATCGCGACCTCCATAGCGAGCCGCGCAGAAGGCCGCGCCCTTTTCGAGATCACGAAAGAACGGTGTGGTCTGGTGGGCCATCTGATCGAGAATTTTAAGATAGGTATCGGCATTACCGAAATGGAAGATGATGTCGTTGGTCTGGGTGGTATCGATCAGGCCGCTGAGGAAGGCCTCAGTGGCCCAGGCCAGGGTAACACCGAGGGAGATCGCGTCCCAGCCCTCTTTTTCGGTTTTATTGAGCAGGCGCAGGATGTCATCGGGTGAATCGATTGAGAGATTGCTGCCAAGGGCGTAGATGAGCTCGAAATCATAAGATACCTGGAAAGTTTTAAAGCCGTGCTCTTCGTGAAACTGTTCCCTTAAGGTGGCCAGATGGATGCAACCGCACTGGCAGTGGGCACAAGCTATTTGCCGGGAGAGATAGTGGTCGCCGAAGACCTCACCGGAAATTTTTGCGGCCCCTTCGAACCAGGGCTGGTTGAAATTGCGGGTTGGGAGCCCTAAATTCTGGTTTAGTTTGGTGATGTTGCCGGCGGTTCCAAGATCGTGGTATTTGCTCATGACACCGGATGAAACCACCGATTTATAGATGCCGTCATAGAGCTCTTTAAATCTCTTTTTGTCGCTGACTTTTTGATATTTGTTGCCGCCAATGACCAGGGCTTTTAACTTTTTTGAGCCTAAAACAGCACCTAGACCGAGGCGGCCGAAGTGGCGCTGGGTATCGACCGTGGCACAGGCGTAGGTCGAGAGGCGCTCGCCTGCCGGCCCGATCCGGAGAATACTCTTTTTGCCGGGCTGGGCCCAGTCGCGCGCCCGTAAGATTCGTTCCGTGGCCGAGGCCGACTGGCCCCAGAGGGCGCGCGCCGAACGAAAAATTACCTGGTTTTCATCAATATCCAGAACCACCGGTTCGGTGGCCGCCCCCCTGATTACCAGGGCACTGAAACCGGCACTATAGAGCGCCATGGCAAAACGTCCACCGGCATGGCTTTCGCCAAGTTCATTGGTATGGGGTGATTTGAAAAGGGCTGTGGTTTTGGTGGCGACAGGGAGAATGTTACTGAAGGGTCCAATTGCTAAGATTATAGGGTTGTCGGGCCCCAGCGGGTCGCATTTGGGATCACAGTAGCGTTCGAGCAGGTGGGTGGCCAGGGCGGTTCCCCCCATAGCCTGGTGCAGGAGCTCTTCCTCTTCCAGAATACGAAAACTTTTATGAGTAAGGTCGATCTCAAGAATTTTAGTC
This sequence comes from uncultured Thermodesulfobacteriota bacterium, assembly GCA_964457755.1. Taxonomy (GTDB): domain Bacteria; phylum Desulfobacterota; class Anaeroferrophillalia; order Anaeroferrophillales; family Tharpellaceae; genus Tharpella. The sequence goes on from CAYWGC010000041.1 coordinate 8,026, forward strand.
CACATTGTCTACCTCCTCTTCGATCATGGCGATAACCTGGTTGGGGCAGTATTCGACACAAACGCCGCACTGGGTGCAGGGCAGAGGCTGGGAAAACTCTTCATCCCAGGCCAGTCCCTCAATCAGGCAGCTTTCGACGCAGGCTCTGCAGCTCACACATTTATCTTTGTCGAGCTCTAAGGCACCATTTTTTTTCTGCGTTAAAGCTCCGGTCGGGCAGGCCGCCACGCACTCTGGATTGACACAGGCCTTGCAGATCCGGATCGAAAAGCTTCCATCGGAACCGGAGTAGGTGCGTATTCTAAGAGCCGCTTTACTGGTGGTTAAGGCCTCATGCCAGGTGCGCGAGCAGGCGAACATGCAGGAGAGGCAGCCGATGCACTGGTCTCGGGCAATAACGTTGAGATGTTTTTTCATTTGTTTTTCCTGGGTCAGGTCAGATTATTTATATAAAGAATCGATTTCGATTTGGTATTTTTCAACAACCTTCTCCCGCTTAAGTTTCATGGTCTGGGTCAGGAGGCCGTTTTCGAGAGAGAAAGGTTCGGCGACGATATAGTAGCGTTTGGGGGTTTCGTAATGGGCGAACTTGGTGTCAAGATGAGCTGCAATCTCTTTTGTAAGGATCTTGAGAGTTGTCTTATCGTTACGCATATCTTCAAAACGGGTCGTGATATCGAGGAGTCGGGCAAACTCTTTTAAGGTTTCAAGATCCATGCTCAAAAGGCCGATATTGAAGGGTTTGCCGTCGCCATAGACCATCACATTTTCGATGTAGGGCAGCAGTTTGATCTCCTCTTCAATACCGGCGGGAAAGACATATTTACCATTTTCCAGTTTGTATTGTTCTTTGATGCGGCCGGTGATAAAGAGAAAGCCATCTTCATCCAAATAACCGCGATCTCCGGTGTGTACACCGCCGTCAGCGGTCATCATAGCCTTAGTCGCGTTGGGTTTGTTGTAGTAGCCCTGCATAACGTTGGGACCGTGAACAATGATTTCGCCGTCCCGGCTTTCGTTTCCGGTCAGGGTGCGGTCGATGCTTACCATAACATCTTGGATGGGGCGACCGACGCTGCCCAGTTTACAGGCCGAAGGAGAGTTCATGGTGATTGCCGGAGAGGTTTCGGTCATGCCGTAGGCATCGTAGATTGAGATTCCGATATCGATAAAGAAGTTTGCCACCTCAACGTTCATGGTGGCCGAGGCAGTCAGGGCGGTGGTCAGGCGGCCGCCGAATTTTTCGAGGATTTTGGTAAAAACCACTTTTCTGGCAAACTGGTATTTTAGTTCGGTTAAGAGTTCACTTTTGTTTTCGGCTGCCAGTTCTCTTCTGCGTCGGGCGGCTTTAAGTCCCATTATGAACAATTTTTCGGCAATGCCGCCGCTCTCTCGCATTTTTTTATTAATACCGCTGTAGATTTTGTTGAAGACCCGGGGGACGGCCAGAAGAAAGCTCGGTTCTGCGATCTTAAGATCTTCGGCCAAAGTTTCGACCGAGCGCATAAAGACGAGGCTGCCGCCGAACAGCATCCAGTTGTAGAGTTCGGCAACCTGGCCATAGGAGTGGGCCCAGGGTAGGATTGAAAGGGCGGTGCTGTTTTCACTGAAGTTGTCGGCAAAAAAGGCGTAGCCGCCGGCGGCGTTGCTGGTTAGGTTGCCATGTGAGAGGAGAACCCCTTTAGGTTCTCCCGTGGTACCCGAGGTGTAGATTAAGGCCGCGATATCTTCCGGGGCCGGGAAGATCGGTGCCATCGGCATCTGGCGGCCCTTTCTTTCCAAAGTTTGTATGTTGTTATCCTCAGAGTCATCGAGAATGAAGATGGCGCAAAGGCCTGTAATTGTCTCCAGGTAGTCTTTGACCTTTTCAAAAAGTTCCTGGTTGGCAACAAATAGCACTTTAATTCCGCTATCTCTGAGAATGTACTCCCAGGTTTTAGGCAGCTCCTTTTCGTACATCGAGACGAAACGGGCGCCGAGGCCGTAAGTGGCAAAGGCGCAGACGGCCCATTCAAGCCGGTTGTCGGAGATAATGCCGACAAAATCATTGCGGCCGATACCCTGGTCGGCCAGGCCGCCCCGCAAATTATCGACCCGCTCTTTAAATTCACCATAGGTTGACCAGTCAATTTCAAGGTCGTCGTTAAAGCGCCCGAAAAGCTTGTTGGAGCCGAATTTTTCGGCTGCGTTTTCGAGCAGTTCGACGAGGTTGTCAGGTTTTGGGTATTGGTACATGGTTATGCTCCGGCTGGGTGATAAAGATTGGCTCCCGCTTTGTCAGCTTGAGGTAATATATCGTCTGCAGGTTTAAAGTAAAGAAAAAGAGTTATGGAGATTGACATTTACAGTAACTTTGTTAGAGTGTTTCGGTATGTTTTCCAGGTAATTTGAGTTTGGCGTGGTTTTCGGCTACGCTATCTGAGGAGGTGGGAGTGAAGAAACCGCAAACCAAAAAAGAGTTGCTTCGTTTTTACAGTTATGGGCTTTTAATGGTTTTGTTGGGTTTTGCCGTCACTTATCAGTTTATAGAACCGGCACCGCCGACAAAACTGATTTTGGCCGCCGGTGCACCGGGTGGCGCCTACCTGGAGTTTGCCAAAGAGTATCGCATCCATCTCGTCAAGAATGGCGTATCTCTTGAGATCCTTGAAACCTCCGGCTCAATTGAGAACCTGGCCCTGCTGGCCGCCGGTAAGGTCGATGCCGCACTCCTACAGGGCGGTATCGCGGACTCTTTGGAGTACCCGGATCTGCTCGGCCTCGGCAGTCTCTATTTTGAACCGCTCTGGGTTTTTACGCGGCAAGGTTTTGAGCTTGAAAGTTTAGCGCAACTTAGTGGAGAAAAAGCGGTTCTTGGTTCTGAGGGGAGTGGCACTCGCAAGGTTGTCCTGCAACTATTGCAGGACAACGAAATAGATGTGGCAACGCTGGTTGAAGTTAAATTGACCGGGATGTCGGCGGTTGAAGCGCTGCGCCAAGGTAAGGTTGATATTGTCTTTATGGTAGCGGCGGCCTCTTCGGCAAAAGTTCAGACCTTGTTGAACAGCGACCATCTGGCACCAGTTAATTTCGTGCGGGCTGAAGCTTATGTTCGCCGCCACAGTTTTTTGTCGAAGGTGACTCTGCCGCAAGGGGTGGTTAACCTCAAAAAAAATATTCCACCTCAGGATGTGGTACTGGTTGCTCCGGCCGCGACTCTGGTGGTGCGGGAAAGTCTTCATCCGGCCTTGGCCAGTCTCCTGACCCAGGTTATCGATAAGGTGCACAGCAAAGGCTCTCTGCTCAACAGCCGCCGCCACCAGTTTCCATCTGCGGAATATCTCGATTTTCCTTTAAGTGAGGAGGCCGGACAGTTTTATCGTCGGGGGGTGCCTTTTCTGCAGCGTTATCTGCCTTTCTGGATGGCAATTCAGCTTGATCGTCTGAAATTAATGTTCTTGCCACTGTTGGCACTGCTTATACCTCTATTCAAGATACTGCCGCTGACTTACCGTTGGCGTATGCGTTCTCGTATCTACCGTTGGTACGACACCCTGCAGGTGCTTGATTGTGAAGTACGTCAAGAGTCTTCAACAAGTGTTGTCGAAGGTTTTTTTGTCCGCCTAAATGAGATCGAAGAGGAGGTGCGGCAGATTAACGTGCCCCTCTCCTATGCCGCCGAACTCTATAGTTTACGTCAGCATATTGATCTTCTGCGGCGCCAGGGCGGGGAAATAAAAGAGGATATCAGTTGATTTCGTTGGACAATACGGTGTTGCTGAGGTATCGCCAAACAAAAATTCAACAATTGTAAATAAAAAACCGGCTCCTTTGGGGTCGGTTTTTTATTTTTAAGAAAATTGCTTGTAATTTCCGAATCGTCAGTTTTTTTACCACTGACCACTGACCACTGAC
>CAYWGC010000041.1:12019-29718 GCA_964457755.1 uncultured Thermodesulfobacteriota bacterium
ACCACTGACCACTGACCACTGACTTACTGTCTAACCCGCCAGGTGCCATCGTTGCTCTGTAAAAGGCGAACCCGGTCGCCGACCCGATAGTAACCGTCATCTTCCTGGACTATGGCTATCAGACGGCCGCTATCAAGTTCGATAGTAAATTCCAGGGCGGCTTTAGTGCCTGACTCTTTTTCTATGGCAGAGCCCGCGATGGCTCCGACCAGAGCCCCAGCCACCGATGCCAGTGTGCTTCCTCTTCCATGTCCGATAGTACTGCCGGCCACACCGCCAGCAATACCGCCAATGACAGATCCGGCTCCTGAACTGGAACCTTCAATGGTTACTTCCTGAAGCTCAATAATGGTCCCGTAATAGACGCTTAATGATCTTTGGGCCTGACCTTGACTGTAGACTCGACCCGATTGGTTTGCACCGCAACCGTAGAGAGTGAAAAGGGCACCGGTCAGGATTAAAAATAGTATCGTGCTGGTTGATTTCAGTTTCATGCTAACCTCCATCCTTAAGTTTACCAATACTCTATCAGTATACTTTATGGTTTGTGGTTTGTCAACGACGTTTTTACTTACATTCCAGGTCTTGATCGCATACTTTCTGCCAGCATGTATCGAGCTCGTATCTGATTTTCCGGTTGACAATCTCAGCTGTTTTATCACCGAGATCAACTTCATGAACCTCACCTTTCTGATTGACGCTAAAAGTCATAATTCCTGACACACCATACTTTGCTGGATAGGCGATCAGGCCGAATCCTAAGATCATATTGCCGTTGACAATATAGTCATAGGCACCGCCGGGCGCTTTTTCCCCCTGGCGCGTCATGATTTTATAGTGATATCCACTGTAGGGCTGGGGGTTGCCGGATTTGAGGTTGTAGCCTTCACTGGCGGCTTCGGCGATAAAGAGGCCCAGGGGGCTCAGCTCCTCATCCTCCTTAGTTGGCCAGTACAAACCATTTTTCAGGTTGGTATCACTGTTGATCTTTTGGGCAAACTCACGAACGCTATCGCCATCCCGGTCTTGACTGGCGTACTCAAGCTGGGCCTCAACGTAGGCCAGCATAACCTGGATAACATTAAGCTCATTCTCGCCGATTCTGCGGTTTAAAATTTCATCTTTGCCGGTAGCTACGTCGAAAAACCACTTTTCACCATTTTTTACAACCGGAATTGGGAAGGGCCAATCCTTTTCGCCGATGATGAGGGTGGCTTTGGTCGGGCTTGCCATCTCGAGGTGGTGTTTTGCATCGTATTTTTCAAGGAAATCAGAGGCCTCTTCTTGGGCCTGTATTTTATCTCCAGAAAAAATGAGTTCTTCGGCATCCGGCCCGAGAATGGCGAGGGCTTTTTCAGCATCAAGCTGCCGGGTTGCAGAGATCATGGCAGAGATTGCTTCTTTAGGAGAATTAAAGCCTTGACCCTGGCCTGGGGCGGTTGTCTCAGCAACACCGTTGCCGACACACATCCCTGTGAAAATTAACAGGATTACTGCCAGCAGCCGGCAGTCCCATAAGGTTTTTATTATTCTATCTTGCAGACAAGTTGTCATAGTTCTATTCTCCATCTCAGTTTGACCTTTTTACGAAGCACTCAAAATTCAGATTGCTGACTACCGGCGACGACCGCCACGACTTCCACTTCCGCCACGATTAGAACTACGACTGGCACCACCACGTTGGCTCATCCGGTTGGTTCGTTGGCCGGAGCCGGAGCTCCTGAAGGCATTGGAACGTTGAGTCTGGGGACGCTTGGCTGAAGGTTGGCGAGTCGTTGACAGGTTGCGTTTGGTGCGAGCTGCCGGTTGGGAAACTCTGGCTTTACGGCTTTGTCCCGGTTTGCGCTGGTCAGAGTTGCGGACATTACTATTAAGGCCTTGCCTTTTAATTGAATCGCGGGTTTTGCGTTCAATTCCATGCGTTGAGCGACCGCGACTAAGATCTTTTTGCTTGGCGGTGCGATTGGATTGACCGAATCTATTCCTGGTTTTTTTATTATTGTAAGCAACACCCTGTCGGTGTTTGGGATTGTGTTTCCAGGTGTTGACTTTGCCACCACCACGGTTATCGTTTCTGTTGAAATTGGTGGTGCGGCTAATATCTATATCAATATTGCCGTGTCGCCAATTGGGCCGGTACCAGCTGCCAATGCCGATGCCAATAATAACCCCAGCGGTGAAGCCATAACGTGGTGGTGGGGGATACCAAACATAGGGCGGGTAGTGAGGATACCACCAGGGGCCGTAGACGTAGGTGCAACTGTAAGATGGCACGTAAATAACTTCAGGGTTGGCAGATTCAATAATGATAATCTCTTTCTCAACTACAATCTTTTGCTCTTCGGTGCTTTTCAGGTTGCCCTCTTCCTGGGCCTTGGTGCGCAGGGTTTGCACCATAGCCATGACCGCTTTCTGGTCGTCAAGAAAATAGTCGCCCAGTTTTTTTGTAGCCCCAAGATTTTCATTCAATGAGTTGAGAACACTGGGAAAGTGACAGAGTGATTTTACACTTGCATCCCACTCTTTCTCCTTTAAGGCTATATCCAGAGCATCTTCCTTAAGGGTTTGATTTCCCTTAACAAATCGGGCTGCCTCAACAATTTCAAGCGGGTAGGTTGCCGCCATAAACATTTGTGCCAGCAAAGTGTCTGGATAGAGTGCGATTGGCGCTAAGATCTGAGCCAGCTCTTCCTGGCTGGCAGCACCACCGGAACTTTGTGATGACTCAGGCTGTTTTTCAGTTGCTGAAATCTTTTGAGCCATCGCAAAAGTTGACAGCAAAAGGCTGAAAACAATAAATAAAGTTAATAGCAGTAAATGATTCTTACACTTTCTCATAACATCTCCTCGCTTTCGTGGGGGCACAAACAATACTTAGCAGATCTTGTTACATTAGATATGGATTTATGTCTAGTAAAAAAGTAGGAATGGGTTTATGGGAAATCATTTGATTCTACAGGTTTCCCTGTAAAAGTGGTTTTTTATGGGTGTCAGAAACTTCCGCTTTGCGACTTTTCCACTGGCATAAAGTCTGATATTCGGACGATTTGCGTGGTAAACATGTCTGACAATTGGGTGTTTTTGCTTGCAATATCGTTGTTTTCAGACAGAAGTTTATTTCATATTTGGATTTTAAGTTGTCGTAAGGGGTTGCTGTGAAATGTGTTAAGGGAGATAATGATATTAATTAAATGCAGAACTAGGCTGCGTCAGAAGATAGAAATTTGCCTTAGCTTGCCATGTCAGTCGGACTGGGTTATATGATTGGATGAAATGTCCAGATTGGGCATTGGTCGAGTACCAATATGCTCTCTTTGATTGTTTGAAAGCGTGAGTTGTTTAGTCGAAATTCCATGAGTAGCTTGACACTATGAAAAACCAGACGATTTTTCAGAGGCTTTTTTTCGGTTATCTCATGATTCTACTGGCTGTAGCCGCACTTGGACTATATGCTTCTTTGAGTCTTGATCATTTAAACAAGATAACTCGCTCCATCAATGCTGTAGATGGGGAAATTGTTAGGGCCGCCGATCGCTTAAGAGATTCCGTCTTATCCCAGAGAGGTTTTGAAAAAAAATATATTATTTCAAAAGATGAGGATTTTTATCTTCAATTTATCAAGACCGAAGAATATATTGAAAAGGATTTAGTTCTCGTTAAGAAACTTATAGTAAATCAAGAAACAGCAACGTTGGTAGCTGAAATCGAGGTTTTGCAGAAACAGTATTTATCATCAGTGACTCAGGGGGCAAAGATGATAAAGGCCGGTGAGGAGAAACTTGGTGAAGAAGTTCAAGATCGGGAAAAAAAATTTTCAGAGCAGATAACCTTCAAACTCGGGGAGATTATAAACCTTACCAAAGATGAGATTGACGGCAAGATAGAAACTTCGGGAAAAATAGGGGATCAGGCGGTGAAAGTGGTGGGAGGCATTACTGTAGCGGCCATAATTATGGCTATTCTCATCGCCTTTTTCAATGCGCGGACTATTAATCGGCCGATTCGTATACTCAGGCATGGTATTCAGGAGATGGCGGAAGGAACTTTTGAGAAGCACTTGCAAATTCCATCACCTCCTGAAATAAAAGAGGTGGCCAATGCCTTTAATCGTATGTCGGACCGGCTCAAGGAAATTGATGAGATGAAGGCTGACTTTGTTTCTCATGTTTCCCATGAACTTAGAACCCCCCTGGCGATAATTAGAGAAGCCGTCAGCCTGCTTTCAATTGATGATACTGCAACCGGATTGGGAGAGAAGCAGCATAAACTTCTTAATATTGTCAGAGATGAATGTGAAAGATTGATTGACTCTGTTAATAAAATTCTCGATCTTTCTCGAATGGAAGCTGGTATGTGGGATTATTGCATGGAAAAGGTGAGCCTTGTTCCTCTGATCCAGCAAAGCACGCTGAAATTGACCCCGATTTTGCAGAAGAAGGATATTCGCTTAGAGTTAGACTCTGATCATAACAATCTCCCGCTTGTTGCCGTCGACAGTGAGAAAATAGCACAAGTTATGAATAGCCTGCTGGAGAATGCCCTCAAATTCACTCCAGATGGGGGGCGTATTCTGGTCAAAAGCGTTTTCGAGGGAGAAGAATCATCTGAGAGCGAGAGCCCAGCTGCGAAAGGACATGGTGTAATAACAGTTTCTGTAAGCGATAGTGGTTGTGGGATTCCGGAAGAGAGCCAGATAGAGATTTTTGATAAATATAAAATGTTGCATGGCAAGGGTACCGGGTTGGGCTTATATATAGCTCGTCACATTGTTGACGCACATGGAGGAAATATATGGGTGGAAAGTATCCAAGGAAAAGGAAGTACCTTTTCCTTTACTATTCCTGTCTCTTAATCATCCTTTTATTGCATGCAGGGTGTGCTTTTACAGCAAAATTCATCGACAGAGGGCAGGCTAATCTATATCTGAAAGATGCTGAAAGGCAAGTGCTTGCAGGAAATTTTCAAGCCGCCATCAAAAATGATCAGCGCGTACTGGAGATTTTTCCGAAATGTTATCCGGGAGACCGGGCTCTTTTTCATCTGGGTCTTATTTTTGCACATCCAGAAAACCCGCAAAAGGACAATGAAAAATCTTTGTATTATTTTGCGAATCTGGTCAGGGATTTCCCTGAGAGTGATTTGAAAATCTGGGCCAACGTATGGTCTGTTACCTTAACTTCACTCATCGATAAAGAGGCTGATTTAAAAAAAACACAGCATAAAGTCGGAATCTTACAAGAGCAGATTGAGGTGAATGATAAAACCATTGGCAATCTCCTAGAGCAGCTCAAAAAAATCAAAGAGATCGATATCATTACGGAAGAGGGTAAGCGGCAAGAGCTTACCGAATGAGTGGAAGAGGAAATAAGAGCATTTTATGAACGAAAAAATACTTATAGTGGACGATGATGAAAATATGCTTGAGGTTTTACGGCTGCGAGTTCAGGGGGAAGCCTATAATGTCACGGTAACATCCGAAGAGCAAGAGGCGTTAAATATAGCGAAAGATAAAATTTTTGACCTTGCGATACTTGATCTGAAGCTTGCTCATAGTAGTGGTATCGATCTCATGCAAGATTTGCATGAGATCGCCCCTGAGATGCCAGTCATTATCTTGACTGCGCATGGAACTATCAAAACAGCTGTAAAAGCTATGAAGTATGGGGCCTACAGTTATCTGACAAAGCCCTTTGATAGTAGGGAACTTCTCCTCCAGATTAAAAATGGGTTGGAAAAAAGCAGCCTTTCACGAGAAATAAGGCGGCTCAAGGGGCTGCTGGGAGAGAGGTATGGCTTTGAAAATATCATCGGCAAAAGTAAAAAAATGCAACTTGTCATGGATCAGGTGTTGAGGGCCGCGGAAACAAGTACCAATGTTTGTATTTTTGGGGAGAGCGGTACGGGTAAAGAGCTGATCGCCAAATCTTTACACCTTGTTGGTGCCAGAAAGGAAAAACCTTTTGTTGCTATAAATTGTGCAGCTATCCCTGAGGGACTACTTGAGGGGGAGTTGTTCGGTTATGAAAAAGGAGCATTTACCGGCGCTATCAGGAATAAAAAAGGTTTCTTTGTTCAAGCCCATGGTGGCACTATCTTCCTGGATGAAATTTCAGAAATGCCTGAATCAATGCAGGTAAAATTGCTTCGCGTACTTCAGGAGAAGCAATTCTACCCTCTTGGCAGTGAAAAACCAGTTGTTGTTGATCTGCAAATAGTCACTGCAACAAATAAAAATCTGGCAGAGGAGGTTAAAAAAGGTGATTTTCGTGAAGATCTTTTTTACCGCATCTTTGTAATACCGATTCAACTTCCTGCGCTCAGGGAGAGAAGAGAAGATATCATTCTTTTGGTAGATCATTTTATAGAAAAGCACTCAAAGGAGATGAATAAAAAAGTTACTGGAATTTCTGCCGTAGCCCTTCAGAAGCTTTTGTCATATTCCTGGCCTGGCAATGTTAGGGAGTTGGAAAATACCATTGAATATGCCATCGCCATGACCACCAGTGATATTATCAGCGAAGATTTGGTTTTGCAGACTCAGACCGTAGAGCGAGAAGAGTTGAAGCCGTTTAAAGAAGCTAGAAGTGAATTTGAAAAAAATTATATTACCAGGCTTTTGTCACTTTCCAAAGGCAATGTAAGCAAGGCATCTAAGCTGGCTGGAAAATACAGGCCAGATTTCTACACCCTGATGAAGAAACACAATTTAGAAGCTGCTACTTTCAAGAGCTTGAAAAGCACACAAATCACACCTTAGAAAAATCCAATAATTTTGTGAAGGTAAAACCATACATAAAAAATGTTTAAGTAGTAACCTGTTAGATCCTTTCCTCGTTTTTCTTCCTTACCTGATTGTAGGGAAAACCCTACAAAACCCCACTCCCATTATTTAAATTTAAAGCTGCTTTAATTAATGAAAGCTTGAACGAGGAGATTATGAAAAAGATATTTTCTTGAAATCAAGGGGCCAGAAATTGTCTCCGCACCTCTGTTGCCTTCTCTGTTTCACCCATTCGCAGATAAGCCTTTTCCAATAAGCTCCAGTTTTTTTGGATGAGTTGCGGATCTTTTCTGGCCAGGCTGTTTGATTTCAGACAGAATTGTACGGTCTGGGCATGATGCTGCTGTTCGAATTTTACTTGGCCCATGGTGTGCCAGAGCTTTGCGCTGCGAGGTTCAAGCCGGAGAGCTCGTTCCAGAAACAGCTCTGCTTGATTGAATTCATCTTTCAGCAGAGCCTGTTTGGCATTTGCTAGCAGCTTTTCTGCAGGATTCTTTACAATAATCTTCTTTACAGGATACAGAGTGGTGCTTTCTTTTTGCTGTACGGCGCATCCGTGCAGCAAAAATAAAGTACCCAGTATAGACAAAATAAAAGTCGAATATCGCCAATAAGTTAATTTCTTACTTCTTTTCAATGTTCTTCTTCTTTGTCAACGAAACCAGTTGCGGATTTTGTTCAGGATACTTAGGTCCCGTTTATTTATTTCTGCTGTCGGAGATGGCATCTCTTTGGTTTGATTTGATATGCTGCCGACAATAAATGGTAGGTGAACTGTTTCATAGTGAAAACGGTTTGCTATTTCAAGGGTTTTAGGATCCAACCAAGCCCAATCAATGGTGGATGGTTCCACCAGGTCAAGAGGTTTTGCGTTAAGAGAGCGCATGAGTTTTCCCCAGACTACCAACGCTCCGCTAGCGCCGGTAAGCCCGGTGGATTTGTTATCATCCCGGCCCAGCCAAACTATAGTAAGTTTGTTGCCAGAAAAACCGGCAAACCAGCTGTCGCGGAAATTGCTTGAGGTCCCGGTTTTGCCGGCCACATTAAGGGTGGGAGGAATGTAGTGAGAAAGAGAGCTTCCGGTTCCTTCTCTTACGCCAAATTGGAGGGCGGTATTCAGTAGGAAAATGGATTCAGGTGTGAAACGTTGCTCCACAGAAAGAGCAAAGTGTTGGAGCAGTGTATTATCAGCCGACAATACGCTGGCAATCACCCGTTGGGGCACATAAAAGCCGCCGGCAGCAATAGTTTGGAACATCTGGGAGACCTCATAAGGTACCATAGATGCAGCTCCGAGCAGGAAAGAAGGGTATAGTGGAAATTCAATATCAACCCCCAGGTCGCGAACCGTCTGTAACACTTTATCAAGTCCGATATCCATGCCGATTTTTACTGTAGCTTGATTGTAGGAGTGGGAAAGGGCCTTATAAAGGGGAACCCGGCCGTGTTCTTTGCCGTCAAAATTTTTGGGGCTCCAGATTCCGCCTTTTCCATCATCAATGGTCAATGAGCTGTCCATAACTGGACTGGCCAGAGTGTAACCGTTATTTATGGCAGTGAGGTAAACTGCTGGTTTAATGAGTGAGCCGATGGGGCGCCGGGCATCAATAGCGCGATTAAAGCCGTTTTTGAGGGGGTTGCGGCCACCGACAACAGCCAGGATCTCGCCGCCTTCCCTGCTACTGACAATCACTGCCCCTTCAATTTTCTTCACGCCGGTGCGCTTTTCCAGATCATTTATGGTTCCCGCGAGATTTTTTTCCACCTGCCATTGCACCTGGGGGTCCAGGGTTGTCATGATTTTCAGACCGTCTGTGGTGAGATCCTCCTCCAGATAGTCCTGTTGCAATTGGCGACGGACCAGATCCAGAAAAGCCGGAAAGCGATTAAAACCACCGATCGTCTTGCCGGTTTTCTCAATTGAGGTAGCTCTGGCCTTATGATAAACTTTTCTATCAATAATGTTCCGGGATAACATTATGTCAAGTACCAGTCCTCTTCTTTTCAGGCAGCGGTCAATATGCTTCCGGGGATTATAGTAGGATGGACCCTTGACCATGCCGACAAGTAAGGCAATTTGTGAAGCCTCGAGGTCTTCAAGATTCCGGCGGAAATAGAACTGGCTGGCCAGTCCGAAGCCATGTACGGCTCGAGCACCATCCTGACCGAGAAAAATCTCATTGGCATAGGCGGTGAGGATTTCATCCTTGCTGTAATATAACTCAAGCAGCAAGGTCATGATGGCTTCGTTAAATTTGCGTTGCAGGCTGCGTTTATTGTTTAGGAAAAAATTTTTTACCAGTTGCTGACTCAGGGTGCTGCCACCCTGCACGGTTTTTCCGGCCTTGATATTCGCCAGAAAAGCCCTGGCAATACCACGTGGAGAGAGGCCTGAATGGGAGTAGAAATCCTGATCCTCCACAGCCAGGAGTGTCTTGATAAGCAGTTCAGGGAGCTCGTGCCGTGTGAGAACAATCCTATCCTCATGGTGGCGGGGATGAAAACTGCCGATACGGGCCGGATCAAGCCGGGCCAGAGATAATTTCTGGCCCGAATCCACGCAGGTAAGACTCTCTATTTTGGTGTCGGCAAATTGAACCATGATATTTACTGATTTCTGCAATCCCTCAGGAAAATGAAAATCCCTAGTGAATAGATGTATTAAGTCATTATAACGGCCATATCCTCCTGGGGCTGCGGCTTCAGATTCTCTTCGGTAGCCGGTAAGCTGCAACTCTTTTTCAAGTTGTGCGGGGGATAGTGATAAGCCGGGATAAAGCTCCAGGGGGCGGGCGTAAACCACAGCGGGAAGGGACCAGCGCTTTCCATTAAACTTCTGACATATTATACCGTCAAGATGCTTCACGTATGCGGCAAAAACCAGGATAATAACAAGCAGGAGCAAAATGATTATCTTCCTAAAAAGAGCACGTCTCCCTCTGTTGTTATCTATATTACGCCTTATCATCATGTTCTTTTTTTTTGAAACTACTGATTTTAGTCCAATTTTAGAAGAGCCCGCATCAGATTATGCTTAAGGGATGATAAGCTTTCTTGGAAAAAGTAGAAAGAGTCAAATATCCCGCAAATTATTGTATGCAAAATCGTAACCGGGCAGTATTGCCAATTAATAAATATTGCCTAAAATTGGTCGCTAAGAAATAGCTATTTTCTCAATACCCACCAACAAACCTGCCGTTAGTAAATTTATAAAGCTTTTCATACTTTTAGTTTTTATCGGGTAGGTCGTTTTTAATCAACGCTATCTTACACCAAATTAAGTGAATGAGATACCGTACATAAAAAAACTTTTAATTACCGGATGGTTAAGCCATTTGCCTATTTTTTTGTAATGTTATCCTGTAGGTAAAACCCTACAAAGGCAGCCGTTCTCTATTTCCCGAATAATTAATAATTGTATTTAAAATCAAGTGTTTAAGGGGTTTTCTCAGCTTGGCACTCACTTTGCTAAGTTATTTTTGTGTTTGACTTCACTCTTTTGCACATTGCCAGGATTTCAATAGGTTAATAATGGGCAATGGAGATTGCAGTTTGAAAACAGGGTGCAATTATTTTTAGCTGAGTGAGTGTGATGTTTGAGTGAAATAAAGCAATATTCACTCATTCTAAATGGAAGGGAGGCGGTGCTTACGAAAATATCATAATAACATGTATGAAATGGGTTATCGAAAAAATAATTAAAAATAGGAGTAAAATCATGAAAAAATCAAAATTAGTTTACGAAGTAGTGATGCTTATTGTTGGGGTATTAATGGTCTTTCTTGTCGTTGGTCCGGCCATTTCCAGTGATATGGGGAAGGTTACAATGAAGTCTGATTTTGCTGTATTGCAGCAGGAGTGCGTTTTTAAATGTCAGGCTGCCAAAGCCGCGATTTTGAAAGACGGGCTTGATGCAGTTGTTAAAGAAATAAACGAGAAAGACAGGGATTATGTTTCGGATGTGACCTATGTCTTTGTGCAGAAAACTGATGGCACCATGATTGGGCACCCCTATAAGCCAAGTCTAATCGGTAAGAATCTTATTGATACCCAGGATAAGGCGGGCAAATATTTTTTTGGTGAGTTCGCTAAGGTTGCTTCTGAAAAAGGTTCCGGGTGGGTTGATTATATGTGGCCTAAGCCCAATGAAGAAAAGCCGTCCCAGAAAACCAGCTATATTTTGAAGGTTAATGACGATGTATTTGTGGGGGCGGGGATTTATAAATAACTATTTTCTCTCCAGCTTAAGAAGTGCCTGGAGCGGTAATCGTCAGATATTGGTTTTTCCCGTATTCAGTTTCCAGGGCGCACACCAATCACGGCATCTGGGTGGTGTGCGCCCTGGAAATTAGATGAACAGTTAAGGCCTGCCAGTTGTAGGGTGCATACCAAAAGAATTGAAGAAAGAGGCATGCAAAATATGTCAGTCTGGAGTTGATGCGACCCTAACGGTTAAGCACATAGACACTGTAAGCCTACCAGCCGGTATAGGCCTGATATAAAGCCAAGATCAGTAGTAAAAAATTGACAGAGTGAAGATTGCCAGACGTAAGGCTGAGTCAGATTCGGAATGAGCCTTTCAGAAACCTTTTTGCAGGAGGCCGAAAACATGCTCGGCAATAACTTCGGGGTCGTTGTGGGAGGTTTGAAAACCGGGCAGGAAGGAGCGGATCGGAGTGATCTGGAAATGGTAAAGAATCAGGCTTAAGATTGAGACGGTCAGCAAATGGGGATCTCGGTTTGGGCTTAGGGCTTGGCAGAGCTCATTCATGTTTTTGAAGAACTTGCTGAAAACCTGATTTGCGAGCAGTTGCAGACGTTTTTTATCGCCATCGAGAACTTCTCTTTGCATGAGCCTTCTGAAATTATGGTCTCCATGAACCCGGGTAGAGAGGCGTTCAATTAACTGTTTAAGACGTTGTTCCGGAGATGCTTGCAAGGCGAAGGATTCGTTCATGAAAGCATTGTGTTTACTGAAGGCCTGAGCCAGGGTTTCGACATAGAGGGTTTGCTTGTCAGGGAAATAGTGGTAGAGGGAGGCCGCCTTGATACCTACGACCTGGGCCAGCTGTCGCATGCTGACTCCGGCATAGCCGCCATCGGCAAACAGGGAGATGGCCAGATCCAGGATTTCAGTTTTAGTATGTTGTCTGTCACTACCCATTTTAGAGACTCCCGGTGGCATAATGCAGGCGTATGATCGCCAGAGTCGCATCGTTGCCGGCCTTGTCAAAGTTGACGTAGTTTATAGTCCGCAAGGTTTCGGCATCGAGAACTTCGGTGTTGGTGCCGATGCCCTCTTTATAGCGGTTGCGGGTGACTTTAAGATTCTCTTCGGCCTGTTCCAGAGTCTCTTTAGTGACCTCTATGCGTTTGCGGCTCTCCTCGATATCGAGCCAGGCCTGACGTACCTGGAGTAGAATCAGGCTTTCGAGTTCTTGGTGCTGCTCTATAAGTGACTGAGATTGAGCTTTAAAGGCGAGGCCTTTGTTTTTGGCGACATTGCCGTCAAAGATATCCCAGGAGGCCAGCACCATCGCCTGCCAGACTCCCTCATGCAGTTGATGTGAATTTTCCCGATAATCATAACCGCTCTTGAGCATAACCTTAGGGCCGCTTGCGGCTTTGGCTGATTTGGCTTGCCATTTCAAGGCTCCTATCTGTTCTCTAAGGACCGCCAGTTCCGGGCGGTTTTGCCGGGCTTTTTCATTTAAGGTTGACAGATTGCTTTCGGGATAGTTGGGCGTAACTGTTTCAATCTTAAATTTGAAGTCTAAAGGGCGGCTTAAGAGTCGATTGTAGGCAGAGCGGGCAATGTCGAGCCGGTTTTGGGCCTGCAGGGTCATCTGCCGGGCGTTGGCCAGAGCAACTTTAGCAGCCAGGAGATCATTGACCGGGACCATGCCTTCATCATGCAGATTTTTGACGTCGGTGGCATGGGCCGCCAGGCTTTGTTCATGGCTTTTAGCCACGTTGGCTTGCTGGATCGTGAGGAGTATCGCCATATAGGCTTCGGCAATTTTGAGCTTAATCTTTTGTTGGGTTGTCTCTTCCGCAATCTTTCCGGCCTTAAGATTGGCGGTTGCCGCATCGATTAATGAACTGATCTGGAAATGGGTGTAGAGAGGCAGTGAAACCATGGCATGGTAGGTCAGGGATTGGTCATCTGCGGTCGTAAATTGAATGGTCTGGGCAAAAGCTGCGGGCTCGTTGTCGAGGATGGCGTAGCCCGCCCCCAGATTGACGGTGGGCAGGCGTTTGCCTTTGGCGGCCGCAAGGTCTGCTTGTCGGGAGCGGGTCTCCTGTCCGGCGGCTTTTAAAAGATGATCGCCTTGTAAACCGATTTTCCAGGCATTTTCAAGGGTCTCGGCAAAACTTTGTCCGGCGGCAGATAAAAAGAGCAGGGCGAGAAACATTAAGATAGAAAATTTTTTCATGATCTTTCTCCTCTTTTGCTGCCCAAACGGAGAGTGCGGTACAACCTGATTCTCTCAATGCCGTTTTCAACCAGAGAGTAGACGGCGGGGACGACCAGCAGGGTGAGTACGGTTGATGAGAGCATGCCGCCGATGACGGCAACCGCGAGTGGGCCGTTGGTGTCGGCCCCGGCCCCGTAACCTAAGGCGGCCGGCAGCATACCGAGAATCAGGGTTAAAGCAGTCATTAAAACCGGGCGTAAGCGTACCGGGCAGGCTTCACTTAAAGCTGCGTCGATGCCTTTGCCCTCAGCTCGGAGCTGGTTGGTGAGATCAACTAAAAGAATTGAGTTTTTCGTCACCAGCCCCATGAGCAGAACCAATCCGACCATGGAGAAAATATTGAGGCCGTGACCGAAAAGCCATAAGCCGCCGATACCTCCGACGATCGCTAAGGGTTGAGCGACCATGATGACCAGGGGTTGAATGAAGGAGTTGAACTGGCTCGCCAGAACCATGTAAACCAGAATAATCGCCATAATAAAAGTGAAACTGATATAGTGGACGGTTTTGCCAAACTCTTCGGCCCGACCCGTCATTTTAACATTGTAGCCCAGCGGCAGCATATCTTTGGCGGCCACCAGGACTTTTTCAACCGCCGTGCCCAGAGCATCTTCCGGGGTCGCAAAAAACTCAGCCGCATACTGAAGGTCATAGCGCGAGATGACTGCGGGTCCCAGGATCTCTTGAAAATGGGCCACTGTATCGAGGCGTGCAAGTTCACCATTTCGGGTACGTAGATAGATGCGGCGCAAATCTTTGGGGGTGGTAATTTTGCCGCTGGCAGCTTTCAGGCGAATATCGTAGCGTTCGCCATCGCCGGGCTCATCATTATATTTCGCCACATCATAGCCCCCGGCCAGGGCGTTAACCGCCAGAGAAACATCGAGGGCTGAGAGTTCAAGATCGGCCAGTCGGGTGCGGTCGATAACCAGTTTGACCTGAGGCAGATCAAGCTGCAGATCAAGGTCGACCTGGCCGAGACCCGGTTCGGCAGAGAGTTTCCGGTTCAGTTTGTGAGCTAGACCCGCAACCCGGCCGAGTTCCGGCCCGGTCAGATTAAACTGCAAAGGTTCCCCCCGGGTGCCGGTGATGATCGCGACCGGTGAAGGGAAAGCCTGGACGCCGGGAATCTCGGCAAGCTCCTTTCTCAAGATGGTGATGAGCTCGTATTGTCTTAAAGAGCGTTCGTTAAGCGGGGTCAGACGGACGAAGATCTCACCCCTTGAGACCTGGCCGTTGGTGTCACTGCCGATAGAAGAGAGGTAGGAGGCGATTTCCGGGTGTGATTTTAAGATCTTTTCGACCTCAGCCAGGCGGTCGTTGGTATAGTGGATCGATGAGCCTAAGGGGGTTTTCAGTGTAATTGTAAGTTTTCCCTTATCTTCCGGGGGGATGAAGCTTTTGTCAATTTTCCCGAACAGGGGTAGAGAGAACCAGACCATGGCAATCGTCAAGATGATCATTGACCAGCGGAAACGCAAGGCAAATCTTAAACTTTTAGTGTAGACTTTCTCCATCAGCAGGAAAACCGACTCCCACAAGGTATAGAATTTTCCGGTTCGGTTATGGACCGTCAGAAACCGGGAGCAGAGCATTGGTGTCAAAGTGATAGAGATGAAAAGTGAGGTTAGGACACCCACGGTGACGACTACGGCAAAGGCTGTAAAAAAGCGCCCGATGATGCCTTCCATAAAGATTACCGGGGCAAAGATGCAGGCTAAAGAGAAGGTTGCGGCAAGTACCGCAAAGACCACCTGGTTGGTGCCTTTGAGGGCCGCTTGACGCGGCTCCATATCGGGATACTTCTCGCGGAAGCGGAAGATGTTTTCAAGGACGACAATGGCATCATCAACGACTACACCGATTAGCAGGAGTAGGGCGAGCAGGGTCATTTTGTTAAATGTGAAGCCCCCGAAATACATCACCATTATGGCTCCCAGCAGGGAGATCGGAATGGCGGTCGAGATAATCAGGGTCAAACGGAACGATTTAAGAAAAATAAAGACGACCAGGGCCGCAAAGAGGGTTCCCAAGAGGATATGGTCCTTTAAAGCGGCGACCGACTCTTCGATGAAGTCACCGTCATTGGCGGCGGTCTCAATCTCCAGCCCCGGCGGCAGCTGGGGCATGATCTCATGTTTCAGTTTCTCTTTGACAGCCTCAACAATAGCTACGGTATTTGCGCCGGTAACCTTGACGATGCCGAGGCTGACGCAGGGCTTGTCATTGTAGCGGGCCAGTTTGCGGTTATCTTCGAGGCCGTCGACCACCGTGGCTATCTCTTTTAAACGAATCGCAGCTTCACCTCGATGGGCGATGATCAGATTAGCAATCTCTTCGACATTATGGAATTCGAGGTTAAGTTTAATAAGATCCTCGGTCATGCCTCCAATTAAATAGCCGCCCGGCATCTGCAGATGATTGGTTTGGAAGGCGTGGATAACATCGCCGATGGTAATCTTAAGACCGGTCATCGCTTCAGGTTTAAGATTAACCCGAATCGTGCGTTCGCGCTCACCCCCGAGCCGGACTTCACCAACCCCTTCAATCGATTCCAGCCTTTTTTTGACGATATTGCGGGCGTACTGGTTGAGCTGTTGCAAGGTGCGGTCACCGGATAAGCTGAGCCACATTATAGGGGCCGCCCCAACCTCCAGCTTGGCTACTACCGGGGGGTCCGCCTCTTTCGGCAGATCGCGCAGGGCCTGGTTGACTTTGGCCTGGATCTCATTAAAAGCGACATCGACATCACGATTGAGCTTCAATTTAACAACGACCACGGAAACCCCGGGCGCCGAGCGCGAGATGATATGCTCAATGCCTGGAGTTGAGTTGACCGTGGTCTCAATGACATTGGTTACAGTGGTATCAATAATATCAGGGTCGGCCCCAATCATGACGGTTGTGATCGAGATCATCGGAAAATCGATCTCCGGATATTCGTCCACCCCGATGCGATTATAGCTGACCAGGCCGAAAAGAATAATTACCGCACTCAGCATAATCGCCAGAATATGCTGCTTGATCGAGAGTTCAGGCAGATTCATGGTTGTTTCTCCACAACTGCCGCGCCATCACTAAGAAAGCCAGCGCCGTCGAGAATGATTCTTTCGTTACCGGCAAGGCCGCTGATAATCTCAATCAGCTCTCCCTGGCGTTGGCCGGCAACCACCTGATGCTGGTAAGCTGTCTGGTTCTTGCTCTCGTAGACAACGGTTCCCGCCGGGCGCCGGACCAGCGCCCGAACCGGAACCATCATGCCGTTTTCCCGTTGATCGATGATTACTTTGGCGTTGATCGTGCCTCCGGGCCGCCAGTTGCCGGGGTTTTCGAGATAGATAATCGCTTCCAAGGCCCGGCTCTGGATGTTGACGGCCGGTCTTATCTGATTTATCTGGGCTTCGATTATTCGATCATGACTGAGTGGCGATGTCATTTTAACCTTCTGGCCAACGCTCAGACGACTCGCGACATTTTCCGGGAAAGGCAGGACAATGCGTAAATATTGATTGGTTACGAGCAAAAAGAGCAGGCTTCCCGGCTTCACAAAATCACCTTCTGAAACCAATCTTTTCTCAACCCAGCCACTTACCGGAGCAAAGACCGAACTTTTGCCCAAACGTCGCCGGTTATCAGCCAGGCGCGAGAGGGCTCCTTGCAGCTGCTCTTTTAGTGTGATTAGTGTGACCTCGGCATTATCAAAACGTTCCTGAGAGATCGATTTTTTGGCCAGTAAGTTCTGGTAACGGCCAACGGTTCTCACCTGATTTGCAATTAACGCCTGTAAACGGTCGATATCGGCCTGCAGGGCCTTCTGTTCAAGTTTTTGGGGTTCGCTGTCGATTGTCAGCATAGTCGAACCGGCCTTGACGATTTGTCCGGTATCAAAATAAATCTTCTCGATCTTACCGGCGGTTTCGGCGGCCACCTTAGGATTAACCTTGGCCTCAATCCAGCCCATGGCTTCTTCCGTAATAACCACCGTGCCGCGGATTATCGGAGCTACGGTTACGGGAGTGCCCGGCTTTTCAGCTTCAGCCCAGCCCAGCCCGGCTCCGGCAACAGCAATAAAAAACACGATCAGGTAGTGCGAGATTCTCAACATTATTTTTTCTCCAAAATAAAAGAGGCGTAAATCGTCTTTAACTAACGTTAGGTAGGGAGGATACACATGAGAGAAGAATTCGTCAAGGGGGAAAAGTGAAATTTCAGGAAAGGTTAAAGGTTCTCGCGACCCAGCCCAGCCCAACGCAAAGAAGTCCAGCACGTGTGAGTACCGGACTTCTTGAAAAACCTGCACGACACCTTACCGGTTTTTACCGGCGCACCGCAGTAAGATCAATTGGGGAAAGAGGCCTGCAATTAGAGTTTGCAACTGGCGATGTTAAGTTTATTCCACAAAGAAAGGTTGGAGGTCTATAATTCCCCACTATTAGGGA
>CAYWGC010000042.1:0-27846 GCA_964457755.1 uncultured Thermodesulfobacteriota bacterium
GAGGGAACAGGGTTGGGTTATGAAGCAGGTTGCTGAGTTGACGTTTCGCATCAATTAAAGGAAGTAATTTATCATTATATTGGAAGCTGGTAAAATCGAAAGCTATCTGAGTCAAATCAGGGTGTAGCTCCAGGGTTTTAAGTTGTGCCCAGGCCAGAGATGTGAGAATGACACAGGCTATTGTGCAGAAGCAAAGGTAAAGGCGGCTGCGCTCTTTGCTGAAAATAGCGTGTGGATTAAGAAAAAAAAGAAGTAATAGAGGGGTATAGATGATTTTTCCCAAGGCCAGAGAGATTGCTGTGCCGGGTATTATTAACCATTCTATGCGTGATACTGGATCTTCAGGGTTGGCCGCCAATTTCAGAAGCCCGGCGGTCAGGAGGAGGGCGTTTGCGATTAAAAGGCCATCAATAGAGATCGACGGAGCGAGGAACAGGGTCATTGGCATTAATGCAATCAGAAAAAAGAGGGATTTGCCTGTCGGTGTGATTCTTAAGGCCCAATAGACCAGAGTCAGAAAGCAGAGCAGATTTATAAACCTGCCTAGATATATTAATAACAATGGTGATTTACCGGTTAGACGGCCCAAGTTTAAAATGGTTGCAGTCGGCAGGTAGAGTAGTGGGGAGTAGTTGGCGGCGCTGGTATTGACAAAGACGTCGGGATAACCTTCCATTTGCATGGGCAGATCCAGTATCCTTTTGATGTCGGCAAATTTTTGTTTGTTCTCCGGGTGAAAGGGCAGTTTGTGGTTGACCATCCGGGAGGTGTAGGGGATGCTGACCGGAACAATACCACCTTTCCCCAGAAGGTATTTTAATGGAACCTTCTCCCTTTCGGAGGCTGTAAATGGGTAACTTTGGGCCACGAATTGACCTGAAGATATCATCATTGCACGAAAAAAATGATCGTGTTCGTCCGGGACCTGGAACGGGGGGGTTATCAGAAGCATCGCTAATCCGAAAAATCCTCCGATGATAAGAAAAAGGCGGGGGAAATTGGGATTTTTGGCGGGTTGTTCAGATGTGATTTTTTTCTCAGTTTTCTTGTTTTTTCTTTTGTTCATGGGAGTTTAGTTTAATCTCTTATTTGCCTATCTTAGATTTCATCTCTTCGAAATATTTCATCTCTATAGGTCGTCACACAAGCTTCTTTTTATGCACTACATCCTTTGTTCAAAGAGTTCAATAAAAATCTAGAATTTGATGTTGAAAAAATGATACATGTCAAAATACCAGGAGTAAACAGGGTATTGCAGGTGCCTTTTTAGTGTCGTTGCTGGGGGCTGGTTTTTAACGTCTATTTTTTTGAGCTCAGAAAAGGGATGGGTTGTTAATATTGTTTAGGGTCGTTGAACGTTTGTACCGGCTTTTTGCTTTGCGCCGTGGTCTGGTGGCCGGGATGGTTATGCTGCTGCTGCTCGGAGGCTGGTTGGCTTTCAGTCGCCTGCCTTTGACGACGGATGTAGCCGTCCTTTTGCCGGATCGCGGTGGCCGGGCGCTTGCCGATTTTCGTTTGCTGGCGAAAGCGCCGTTGGCGCGGCGGGTGGTTTTGCGTTTGCGGGCCGATTCCGGTGTTGAGCAGGCATTACTATTTAAGGCGGCGGATGCGCTGGCCGTCCGGCTTAAACCGCCCCTTTTTACTCGGGTGGTCAGTGGCCCGGGGGCGGGGGGAGAGTCTTTGCTGCTCGATTTTGCCCTGACCCAGTGGGCTAATTTGCTCAATGAGAAGGACTACGATGATATCGAGGCGCGCGTGGCTCCCGAAGCGGTTACGGCGGCGCTGCGGCAAGCTTATCTGAAACTTCTACAGCCGGCCGGATTTCTCCAGAAAGAGATGCTTCTTGGCGATCCCTTAGGGTTTCGTGATCTGCTTTTTCCCCGACTGGCTTCACTTAATCCGATCGGCAGAGCCCGGGTGGTTGACGGCCATTTTTTAAGTGAGGATGGCCGGGAGACCATGCTTTTGCTGGAAACCCCGATTGCGATTACCGATTTTAAGGGTTCAAAGAGGCTGTTACAGGAGCTGACTGCGGCAGTTAAAGAAGTGGTTCCAGAGGGAGTCTCGGTTATGCCGCTCAGCGGCCACGCCTACACCGTGGCCAACGCCACGGCCATTCAGCGGGATATGGTGGTTGTGATAAGTGCTTCGCTGGTTGCTCTGGCGGCCATTTTTCTCATCTTCATGCGTCGCCGCCGAGCTCTGTTAGTTTTTTTAGTGCCGGTCGCGATCTTAGGGCCGGCTCTGGCTCTGACCGGACTGATCGAGGGCTCGATTTCGGCGATAACGATAGGATTCGGGGCGGTTCTTCTCGGTGTGACGATCGATTACGGTCTCCATCTCTATTTTGCCCTGCAGAATCAAAGTAAGGGACCGAGGTTGATTGTTGCATCTTTGGCAGCCCCTCTGTTAGGGGCCGGTTTAACCACGATCGGGGCTTTTTCGGCCCAGCTTTTCTCGAGTCTGCCGGGGCAGCGTCAATTAGCTCTCTTTGCAATTTTCGGAGTGTTGCTGGCCCTTATAATCGCTCTGCTGGTGCTGCCCCATTTTTTACTCAGTGGAGAGTGCGCGGCCAAGCTTACTCCGGATTTACCGGAAAAGGCAACCCTCCGATATCGCGGTCGGTCAGCCTGGATAATTGTTGTGGTTTGGGCTCTTTTTTTGAGCTTGGCGGCCTGGTCGGCGGTTGGGGTACGTTGTGTTGGTGATCTGCGCAAGGTTAACTTGGTGCCGCAAAGTCTGCGTCAGGCTGAAAACGAGCTCAAAGTGGTCTGGGGAGAAGTCCGTGGTCGAGCTTTGGTTTTTGCCCAAGGGCGTAACCTTGAAGAAGCTTTGCAGGTTAATGATCGGCTTTATAAGGTTTTGCGCAAGGAATTTGCGGCGGCTGAAATTGTCAGCCTGGCTCCGGTTATGCCGTCGCTTGCCGGACAGAAAGAAAACCTCCGAAATTGGCGGGTTTTCTGGACTCCTGAACGTCTGGCCGAGCTGCACTCTAATATCTCTTCAGCGGGCCGTGAAATCGGTTTTTCAGCGACCGCTTTTACCTCATTTACAGAAGCTCTGAGCAGTGATCCGCGACCTTTGACCGAAACTTTCTGGCGCCAGGCCGGTTTTTCCTCTCTGCTCGACGCAACCATAGACAAAAATTCTGTAGGTGTCACAATTTTGACCCTGGTTCCAGACCGGCCCGATCTCGGGTTATTTTTTTCAGCTTCAAACCCGATTCCAGGTGTCCGGCTGGTTTCCCCGGAAGCCTTCAGTCGGGTGGTCAGTGCCGCGATTGCAAAAGATTTACGACAATTTATTGTTCTTGCCCTGATTGTCGTGACTTTTATTTTATTGCTTCTCTTGCGCAACCTCTATCAGGTGATATTTGCCCTTTTGCCGGTGGCGGCTGGTCTTTTGTCGATGTTCGGTATCATGGGGGCCTTGGGAATATCTTTCAATATCTTTAATCTGGTTGCTGCCATTCTGATTATCGGTCTTGGTGTTGATTACGGAATTTTTATGGTCTACCGTCTTTTTCGCGGCAGTGATGCGGCTACGGAAAAAGCGGTACTGGTCTCCGGCCTGACTACCTTGGCCGGCTTCGGGGTTCTGGTCTTGGCCCGTCATCCCGCCCTTAATTCAATCGGTTTGACCGTCCTGCTCGGGGTTGGCGGTGCCCTGCCGACCGTCCTCTGGGTGCTTCCGGCACTGGCCGGTTTGCAGATTAGAGAGAGGTAAATCGAAGCATTTCACAAAAAAAGCGCCATCGGTTTATTGTCCGATGGCACTTTTTCAAAAGGAAGATAAATTTACTCGGTTTTTTCGAGATGGACATCCATCTGCGGGTAAGGAATGCTGATGCCGGCTTCATCAAAGGTCAGTTTAACTTTCTCAGTCAGGTCAAAATAGACATCCCAGTAATCGGCTGATTTAACCCAGGGTCTGACATGGAAGTTGACACTGCTGTCACCCAGCTCCCCAACGACAATTTGGGGTGCGGGATCTTTCAGGATGCGCTCATCTTCTACCACAAGCTTTGTCAGGATATCCTTGGCTTTACGGATATCATCATCATAACCGATACCGAACATGAGATCAATCCGGCGCGTCGGGCGGGCCGAAAAGTTGGTGATATTGCCGCCGTAAATATTGCCATTGGGAACAATTACTTCGCGGTTGTCTGGAGTTCTCAGCATGGTGCTGAAGATGCTGATAGTCTCAACAACCCCCATGGTGCCGCCAGCTTCAACAAAATCACCGGCTTTAAAGGGGCGGAAAACAATTAACATGACCCCAGCGGCAAAATTTTGCAGGGAGTTCTGCAGGGCCAGACCCACCGCCAGTCCCGCTGCTCCCATCAAGGCGATAAGTGAGGTCGTATTGACTCCCAACTGATCCAGAGCTGCGACAATAACAAAGAGCAATAATATTGCATTTAAAATAGAGCAGATAAAATTGACTAAAATTTCATCCATTTTGCTCCGTTTCATGATTTTGTTGACCAGACGAACAACAAAACCGGCAACCATCCGCCCTATAACAAAGACCACAATCGCCATGGTGATGTTGATTGCCCACGGAATAACATAGCCCGTGGCTAAACTCTGCAACTGTTCTGGGTTGAAAAAATTATCCATACTCTTTTACCTCCCGCCCCGAAGGGTACTGATAAGGTTTGAATACTCTACATTTTTTGATTATCAGATTGGTTTAAAAAAAGATAGTTATATTTGCTGGGTTTAGGCTTGTAAATTTCTTATTCCGGTTGCTTTTGCTGAAGGTCTGTTGTATCTCAGGAATTGATAAGGGTGCTTGGAAACATTAATTTATAGCTTCGACCGATAACTTTTCTTTGTAGTTGTAGTAAACTGAATATGTGTTTAGAAAAATTTCTGGCAGAGTATGATTTTATTCTTGCCGAAGCGGCGGTGATTGAGGCTTTAAAGCGGTCTGGTGAGATTGAGCTCCATCCGGAATTGGTTAACGCACTGTTGATCTATGACGATCAGGGGCGGCGCTTGATTGCCGGGCTGATTAATCAATTTATCGGGGTTGCGAAGAGATGTGAGGTGCCGATTATGGTGACGACACCGACCTGGCGGGCCAATCGGGAACGACTGGAAAGGGTCGGGGAGTTGCGTAATGTTAATGCCGATGCCGTAAAGTTTATACGGGAGCTGCAAGCGGGTTGGGGAGGATTTGCCGAAAAGGTTATGGTCGGCGGTCTGATGAGCTGTAAAAACGACTGCTATCTGCCGGAACAGGGTTTAAGTCGGAGTGAGGCGCAAGTATTTCATGCCTGGCAGAGTCAGCGACTGGCAGGGGCCGGGGTCGATTTTCTGATTGCCCAGACCCTGCCGGCCCTGCCCGAAGCGTTGGGTCTGGCCCAGGCGCTGGCGGCGACCGAGATCCCTTATATTATCAGTTTTGTGATTAATCGCGAAGGGCTGATGCTTGATGGTCACAGTTTGGCCGAGGCGATTGCAACCATCGATAGTCTTGTTGAAAAGGTTCCGGTCGGTTATATGGTCAACTGTGCTTATCCGTCATTTCTTAAGGTCGGCCAGGAGCCCGAAGTGGTGGTTTCGCGTTTGCTCGGTTTTCAGGCCAACGCTTCTTCCCTGGATCACGATCAGCTTGACGAAGCTGAGAGCCTGAAGGCCGATACGGTTGCCGACTGGGGGCAACGCATGGTAGCTCTTAATCGAGAGTTTAAGATTCCGATTTTAGGTGGCTGTTGCGGCACCGGGGTTGCACATCTTGAATATCTGGCCAGCCATCTTGCCGGCATCCAGCATCAGCCGGATGAAACCCCGCTTCTACTGCCTACTGCCCACTGCCCATTGCTGACTAATCCGGTAAGGCCTGAGTAAAAGATGCCGGTCTATCAACTTAATTTGCGGTCGGTTTTCCCGCCGGCGCACTTGGCTGATTCTGAAAATGGTCTTTTAGCGGTTGGCGGCGATCTTTCCCGTGAGCGCCTTTTGCGGGCCTATGCTGAAGGGATCTTCCCCTGGTATTCGCCTGGAGATCCCATTCTCTGGTGGTCGCCCGACCCCAGAGCCGTGCTCTTTCCCGATGAATTCCATCTCTCCCAGCGTAATTTTCGCTATCTGAAAAAAACCGGATTCAGCATGCGCCGGGACTCAGCTTTTGCGGAGGTGGTTAGAGCTTGTGCCAAAATCCCGCGGCGGCATGAAAAAGGGACCTGGATAACTCCGGAGATGGCGGGGGCCTATACCGGTCTGCATAGGGCCGGGTTAGCTCACTCTTTTGAGACCTGGCAGGCCGGAAAACTTGTGGGTGGGCTTTACGGGGTTTCATTGGGGCGCTGCTTCTTTGGTGAGTCGATGTTTTCTCTGGTCGATCACGCCTCGAAGGCGGCTCTGTTAGATCTCGTCACTTTTGTTCGGCACAGCAATTTTCATTTTATCGATAATCAGTTTCTGACTCCGCATCTCAAGCAGTTTGGAGTGCGAGAGATCAGTCGCCGGGATTATCTTAAGCGTTTAGAAAAAGCTCTGCGGAAGCCGACTCTCAAGAAAAGCTGGTCCGATCTTTAGGTTCCGTCTATGAAACAATGCTCCCGCAATCACGAAAATCATAACCGTTATAGATGTCGGTCTTCAGGGTAAGCTTTTCCGGTTCAAGAAAGGCAAAGAAATCCTTAAGGGGATGCGCGACAAACCCCTCCTTCATGGTCACCAGATCAAAGCGTTCCTCAATCAAGGGAATAAAATCCAATTTAAGAAGATGAGCTGTATACTCAAGGCCGATGCCAACATCGGCGTTTCCTTTGAATATCTCGGTTGCGGTTTCCAGATGGGTACTGAGTTCGATCTGATAGCCGTTGATCTGTCCTGGCGATAGTCTTTCCTTTTCGAGCATGTAGTCGAGGAGGTAGCGGGTTCCAGAGCCGGGGTTACGGTTTACGAAACGAAGCTCGTTGTGGACCAGGTCAGAAATTTTGTTAATTGCCTGGGGATTGCCTTTAGCTACCAACAAGCCCTGCCGTCGATACGCTAAATTGATAGCCAGATACTTTTTCCCGGCCAGATGTTTTTTTATGTAAGGCAGGTTGTACTCACCGGAAGGAGGATGGAAAAGATGGACTCCAGCAATCTGGGCCTTGCCCTCATTAAGTGATACCAGTCCTTTTTGACTGCCAACCGAAGCATGAAAGGCTAGGTACTGTGGAAAATGCATCTGGTTAAACTCTTCGATCAGACTTATCAGGAGAGGGTCGTCACTGCCGGCCACCAGAATGTTTTTGCTTAACTCTGTGTGTTCTTCGATCCAGCGATTGATCTGGCCCAGGGGGAAGAGCCATTTGCCGACTACTCTCGTACAGGGGATGCTGCCCTCCTGAATCAGCTGGTAGACCTTTTTTTCATTAATTTTTAAATAGGCAGCGATCTCTTTAGTGGTCAGTAGTTGTTTTGCATCCATTGCTATAATCCCCTGAATAATGCTGAAATCCGGCTTGCCAGATTCATCTTATACATGAGGTTTTCACGGCTGGCAAGAATAACATCCTAGGTTGCAAGGGTTGATCTTCTTGGCCCGCTTTAATTGTATTGTCAGTTTTCAAGAAAGCAGGACTGATTTTTTATTTTTGGTTATTTCGTGTAATTATAAAGGAGTATTAGTAACTTCAAATCATTTATAGTTGCAAAAATATTTAGATATTTGTATAAGGCGGCCCTTCATCTGAAGTTTTATTTGATACTTGAGTTTTTTAGTGACGGATTTTCAGGGCCAAAATTAAGAGGAGAAAAAAGTGATAAAGAAAATAGTGATTTGCACAATAATTTTGCTGTTGATGATGGTGTCGGGCGCAGCCCTGGCAGCAGAGATCAAGATCAAGGGGGATTTTAATAATCGTTTTACGATCTACACTAATCACAATGATTGGCTGGATGGTGAAAAAGGGGTTCTCAGAGACGGTAACTCCTCAGAAAGCTGGGGCGAGGCCAAATATCGACTCTGGTTTAATGCGTCCAGTAATGACGGTAAAGTCAAAGGGGTTTGGGCTTTTGAGGTCGGCTCTTTGGAGTATGGGAAATCTGGTACTCTGGGGGCCGGTGTGGGAGGCAGCTATTCCGGTGATGGCGTCAATACCGAGACGCGCTGGCTCTACACTGACTTTCAGTTGCCCTGGCTGGTAAATAAAGCCAGAGTTCGGATGGGGTTGCAGCCTTTTACCGTAAACTCCTTTCTCTGGCAGGAGACGATTATGGGGGTAACCTCAGATTTCGCGGTCGGTGTGGTTGATGTTAAGTTGGCCTGGTTGCGACCCTACCGGGATGAAACCAAAGATCCCGATGATGATGTTGAAGATCTGGATGCTTTTTACGGAAGGCTGAATTTTAAGCCGACAAAAGATGTCAGCGTTGGGATTTTCGGGGTTTACATGAATGGCGATTCCGACAACCACGATCCAGCCGCTTACGCGACGATTACTTCACAGAATTATGAGGTGAAGAAATTAAAAAATAACTATGATCTCAGTCTTTTAACCATTGGTAGTGATGGTAAGGCTGATTTCGGAGCGATTTTTTTAAATTGGGATCTGATGTATCAGACGGGTAGCATCGATGGAGCCAATTTTAAAGATTCCTACAATGGTTGGGACTACAATCAGGGGGTAGTCAATGAGGATTTCGATGTCAGTGCCTGGCTGGCTCACGTTGATATTGGTTATCGGCTTGATAATCTGAAATTTACCTACACTTTCTGGTACGCCTCCGGCGATGATGACGGCGGCGACAGCGATTTTGACGCTTTCATGGCGGTTGATATTGACCGTAAGGATAATATCTGTATATTTAAGGCCATGTACGCGGAAGATGACTATTTCACGGAAAAAGATTATCTGCTCGATAAAGGTTTTATCATGAATAAGCTGGCCTTTGATTATAAAGCCAGCAAAAAACTTTGTCTTGGAACTTCACTTATGTATATGTTGACGGCCGAAGACATTGAATATATAGACGATGATGGCAAACCGAGAAAAGATGACGAGGTCGGATTTGAGATCGATGCCTATCTAAAATACAAGCTTTATGAGAATCTTGAGTTTGCGATCAATGCCGGTTACCTTTTTGGCGGTGACGCGATGGACTTCTGGGAAGAGGGCCAGCGTGACGGCAGCAGTGATGAAGACATTTTTATAAGTTCCTGTCGGGTACGCTATAAGTTCTGATGGCGTTATTAAAATGGAGCTTGATATCAGTATAAAAGGAGATATGAATTGAAAAATAAAAAAGCTCATATTGTAAATATAGTTTTATCTTTGCTGCTGCTGGCGTTTTTTTTGGGTGCCAGCCCAGTTACTGCTAAATCCCGATCTCAGGTTATAATCTTTCATGCCGGCAGTCTCTCGGTACCTTTGGCGGCCATGGAGAAGGCTTTTGAAGCAGCCCATCCAGATATTGATATCCTGCGCGAGAGTGGCGGCAGTCGTAAATGTGCCCGCAAGATAAGCGATCTCCATAAGCCTTGTGATATCATGGCTTCAGCTGATTTTTCGGTAATCGACCGCATGTTGATTCCGGAATATGCCACCTGGAATATCCGTTTTGCGACTAATCAGATGGTCCTCTGCTATACTGATAGCAGTGCTTTTGCGAAAGATATCGGGCCGCAAAATTGGACCGATATCTTAGGACGTAAGGGTGTGTTCTGGGGGCACTCAGACCCCAATCTTGACCCTTGCGGTTATCGCGCGTTGATGGTGCTGCAGTTGGCGGAAAAAGAGTTTGCCGATGTCGGGCTCTATGAGCGCCTGCTGGCCAACCGGCCGCTGGCCAATATTCGGCCGAAAGCGGTAGAATTGATTGCCATGCTCGAGAATGGCGGGATGGATTATGCCTGGGAGTATCGTTCGGTTGCGGTTCAGCACAGGTTGAAGTTTTTAACTCTACCGGAGAAAATCAATCTCAGCAGCTACGCCTTAGATCCTTTTTATCAGCAGGCAAAGGTCGAGGTAAGTGGTAAAAAACCGGGGGAAAAGATGACGCTTTCCGGCAAATCGATTACTTACGGTTTGACCCTGCTCGATAAGGCCCCAAACCGGCATTCGGCAATATTGTTTATCAATTATATGCTTGATCCAGAGGGCGGTATGAAAATTTTAGCCGAGATGGGTCAGCCGCCGATTATTCCGGCCCGGGTCAGTTCGACTAAAGATCTGGTGGCAATGCCGCCGATTCTGCAAACAAAAGTAGTGGCAGATTAACTTAATATTATGCGTAAAGAATCTTTTCTCTGGCTCACTTTAGGGAGCAGCTTTATCGTTCTGCTCTTTATTACGGTGCCCCTGCTGCGGATGATCACGGCGCCGAGTCTGGCCTCGTTGTGGGAGACGATCCGCGACCCTGATGTCTATCGCTCAATCTGGCTCAGTCTCTACACCGGTGTCAGTGCTGCCGCGATCTGTTTTGTTTTCGGCACGCCGTTGGCCTATCTTTTAGCCCGCAGCCAGTTTCGCGGCAAAAAGATTGTTGAAGCGATTGTTGATCTGCCGATTGTCATTCCCCATCCGGTCGTCGGTATCGCTCTGCTCGGTCTGGTCGGTAAAAACTTCTGGCTCGGCCGCCTGATGTCAGAGTTGGGCTTAAGGATTATTGGTAGTCCGGCAGGTATTATCATGGTCATGACCTTTGTCGGGCTGCCCTTCTATCTGCAGGCCGCAAAAGAGGGTTTTGCCTCGGTTTCACCGCGTTTGGAATATGTCTCCCGCAGTCTTGGGGCCTCGATGTGGGCGACTTTTTTCGGGGTTACTTTTCCCCTGGCCTGGCGTTATATCTTAAGCGGAATCATCATGTGCTGTGCCCGGGCAATCAGTGAGTTCGGGGCGGTCGTAATTATAGCTTATCATCCAATGATTGCACCGGTCTTGATGTTTGAACGTTTTCAATCGTTCGGTCTGCGCTATTCGCAGCCGGTTGCGGTCTGGCTCATTGTCGTCTGTCTGCTCCTTTTTGTGTCGCTTAGAATGGTCGCTAGCGGGTCGCGAAAAACTGAAAACGGGAGTCGGATATGAGTATCAGGATTGAAAATCTGGCGGTCGATCTCGGTTCATTTCATTTGCAAAATATCAATTTGAATCTGGCGGCGGGTGACTTTTTTGCCCTGATGGGCCCCACCGGGGCCGGTAAGAGTGTGCTTCTAGAGGCGCTGGTTGGGCTTGTACCGCTGGCCAGTGGTGAGATTTTCATCGGGGATCGTAAAATCACTAATCTGGCTCCGGAAGAGCGCGGCATCAGTATTGTTTATCAGGATTACGCTCTTTTCCCGCATTTGACGGTTCTCGGTAATATCCGTTACGGTCTCCGTTTTAAGGCTCGTAAGCAGAGTGCGGCGGCGGTCGATGAACTGGTCTCGATTTTAGGTCTGGGGCATCTTCTCAAACGCTATCCGGCGAATTTGAGCGGCGGTGAGCAGCAGCGCGTCGCTCTGGCTCGGGCTCTGGCTGTGAATCCTGATATTCTTCTGCTCGATGAGCCGCTATCCGCTCTCGATCCCAATTTTCGTCAGGATCTGCGTCTTCATCTGAAGTCCCTGCATGAGCTCAGTGGGGCGACTTTTCTGATGGTGACTCACGATTTCTCCGAAGCTCTTTCGCTGGCCCGGCATGCTGGGGTTATGCATGCCGGAGTTATTGAACAGGTGGGTACGGTTGAGGATATTTTCCGGCGGCCGACCTCAACGATGGTGGCCGATTTTGTTGGTATGAAAAATCTTTTTGCAGTTGAATTTTCCGGGGCGCGGGCTCGGGTAGATGGATTTGAGATCAAGCTGGGCAGAGAGGCCGGCGCCCTGAATCGTCACATCGCCATCCGTCCGGAAGATCTTATTTTGAGTCAGCAACCGCTAACTTCGAGTATGCAGAACTCTTTTGCCGGTATAGTGGTGGAGGTCAGGGGACACGGTTTTTTTTATGAGATTGATCTGGCCGTTGAAAAACTGATCTTTACTTCGGTGGTCACCAGTAACTCCTTTGTTGATCTTAAGGTTGTTCCAGGTGACACTCTCTATCTCTCTTTCAAAGCGACGGCGGTTCATATTCTTTAAGTGTCTTGAAAAGTTAGAATTTTAAAAAGCAAAGTAGCGATAAAAAAGGGACGCTGGCCAGGTATAGAGGCTTACGTCCCTTTTTTTATGAGTGCTTTCAGCTTTTGCTTACAACTGTTTTCAGGG
This sequence comes from uncultured Thermodesulfobacteriota bacterium, assembly GCA_964457755.1. GTDB lineage: Bacteria > Desulfobacterota > Anaeroferrophillalia > Anaeroferrophillales > Tharpellaceae > Tharpella. The sequence goes on from CAYWGC010000042.1 coordinate 12,193, forward strand.
AGAGGGCAAAGGTACCGCTGTGACCCCGGCATAGTTGCTGCCCCCGCTTTTCTGGTTTGTGTAGAGGGCAAAAGCCGCGATGCCGTTTCCTTGGAGTGAGATTAATTTTATTTTTCCTGAAGACAAAGGTAAGGAGGCGGAAAAAATTGTCTCCATCTCATATACCGCACTTCCTAGAGGGGGCAAAGATTGGGTTGCGTAGGAGATGCTTCCGGTTCCCGCTTGCGGCATATACTCTATCTTGAGTTGAACCGGCATATTGTCCGGGTTGCAGACCATAATCGTTGTATTCCAGAGATTGTCCTGGGCGACATGAGGGATTACCAATTTTCTCGAAAGTTCGGAAACAAAGGGAATATCTGCCATCAGAGTCGAGCCCATGAAACAGAGGCCGCTTAATTGGTTGTAGGAGATGATTTTGACCCAGCCGGTTGCGGTTTCACCATCGGCCAGAGTCCCGACGAATTGTCCATCAGCCGGGATTAAATGGGGAGGATCTGAAGAGAGCAGCGAGCCATCACTGTTGTAAAGCATGATTGATATAGATGCCGCATCCAGCTCATTGTTGTTGGCGATCCCGACGCCTGACCAGAAGTTATTACCGGATTTAAAATAGGGGATATAGTAGCTGTAGTCGCTGTCCGGGAGGGTGCTGACAGAGAAGGTTATAGTGGTTTCCGCTAAGGGGTTGCCGGCCTGGTCGGCAAAAGGGATGTGGGGATTATTAGCCGGGTTCAGGGTGAAAACATAGTCGCCGGCTGCTAGTGGATTAACACTGTTTCGAACAATGACCAGACTTTTGGAATCCATGGCGGCAGAATAGGTGTTCAGGTTACCCCAGGAGTTATTTGAGATCGTCCAAGAGTTGAAGGTGTCAATGTCGGTGAAATTCATGGTTTCGCTGAAGGTTATAATCAGACGGTCGGTATTGGGATCGATGTTGACAGCGCTATCACCCGGGGTGCTGCCGGTTATCTGGGGGGCAGTGTTATCGGGGTTTAGATCATTGCTGCCGTCGGCGGTAACCGTAAAATGGATTGTAGTTTCGGGCAGTGCCGTTCTGGTCGCGGCAGATTTGAAGTCGGGATGGCCGGCAGGGTTTAATTTGAACCAGTAACTGCCCAGTGGTATGGGGGAGTTAATATTGCTGCGGTAGTAGCGAAAGGTTTTCATGTCAGCCGACCATTCACTGCTGCCGCCGTCGAGAAAGGTGCTGGAGTAGCGCCAGTAGCCGGAGCCGGTCATGGACTCATTAAAAGTAAATTCAATGCAGAGCGTCCAAGGATCTGCGGTCAGATCCCCGTCAGCCGGGATGCTGCTGATAACCTGCGGCTGGTCGGCGGCCACAGCAAAATTAAAAGTTATTAAAATCAGGGTACTCAGTAACATTATGACTAATGTTCTTATTTTCATGGAGGCCTCCCCTAAGTATTTTTTACCGATGTGTATGCAGTCAAGAAACAATTTGATATTAATACTTGAGAAAAATTATTTGTCAATGTATTTAAAGATAGCTTGTTGTGCTATTGAGTTACTTTTAATTGAAAAAAGGTTCCCAGAAATATGCGAAAAATTTTTGATTTTCACCTCCATGTCGGACATTATTATGAATGGTCGCCAGAGGCTCGGCGCCTCTGGATGGAGACCGGCCCCTACACGGAAAAGATTTATGCCGAGGATGGTTGCCTTGATATTGATGCTTTTCATCAGGTTCTTTCAGCTGAGGGGGTAGTTGGCGGGGTTTTGTTGCCGGAATACGCCCTGCATACGTCCGGGGTGATGCCGGTTGAAAGAGCCATTGCCGTCAGTCAGCGCTACCCGCAGTATATTCCTTTTGGGGCCTTAAACCTGGAAATTCATCTTGATCCGGTGGCCGAATTTGAGCGCCAACTGGGACTTGGCGTCAAGGGCTTGAAGATCCATGGGGTTCACTGTCAGCATCGGGTTAATGACCAGCGCCTCTATCCGGCATATGAGATCTGTCAGGATCGTAATCTGCCTTTGATGCTGCATGCCGGAACTTCGGTTTTTCCCGGTACCCGGATGCGCCATGCCGATCCTTACGATTATGATGATGTGGCGGTCGATTTTCCTGCACTTAACCTTATTCTCTGTCACGGCGGTCGCAACTTCTGGTATCCGCAGGCCGAGTTTATGGTGATGCGCCATGAAAATGTCTATATCGATCTTTCCGGCCTGCCGCCCCAGAACTTGCTGAATTACTATCCCAAAATGGGAAAAATCCACCATAAATATATTTTTGGCACTGATTTTCCCGGGGTTCCGGGGGTTGCCGCTAATGCCGAGCGGATTGCGAATCTGGGGTTGTCGCAAGAGGCCCTTGAGGATATTTTTTTTAATAATGCCAAGCGGCTTTTGAACTTCTAGAGAGGGGAGATGAAAATGAAAAGAGCACGCAGGTGGTCTTTCTGGGTAGTCTTGATTCTTTTGCTGTCCGGAATTGGAATTTTATCTTCCTGTGGTGATGATACTCAGGGAGAATCCCGTGATCAGCTTAAGCGTGAGTCGGGCCAGAACGGCCAAAGTCGCAGTCTGCGGGGGATTCAGGCGGTCAGTAAAAATGCCTCGGCGTCTCAGCAACGGCGTCTGGCAGTGGTTATCGGTAACAGTGAATATGAAAAATCACGGCTGAAGAACCCGGTTAATGATGCTAAAGCTATGGCTCGCTTGCTCAAACGTCTCGATTTTGAGGTCTATCTGGTTGAAAATGGGGGCCGACGGGAGCTGGTTACGACACTCAACAATTTTGGCCGTAAACTGCGCCAGGCCGATGTCGGGCTTTTCTACTATGCCGGGCATGGTATTCAGGTTAAGGGGCATAACTATCTGATCCCGGTGGATGCGATGTTGGAGTCGGAAGCTGATGTTGAGTTTGAGGCCCTCGACCTGGGTCGGGTTTTAAGCAAGATGGATGATTCCCGTTGTCCTCTAAATATCGTGGTTCTTGATGCCTGTCGTGACAACCCCTTTGCCCGGAGTTTTCGCAGTGTTTCCAAAGGTCTGGCGTTAGTCGATGCGCCTCGGGGTACCCTTTTAGCTTTTGCCACAGCTCCGGGTTCAGTGGCGGCCGATGGCGAGGGTAGTAACGGGGTCTACACCAAACATCTCTTGGCCAATATTGAACGAGACGACTTGAGTATTGAGGAGGTTTTCAAGCAGGTTCGCATCGGTGTCGTCGATGATACTGATGGTCGTCAGACCCCTTGGGAATCCTCATCTTTAATGGGTAGTTTCCATTTTCAGCCCGATGCTGACAGGCAAAACCGAGTCTCTTTTCCGGCGTCGTCTTCAGCCCCGGCTCCGCTTCCAAGCCTGTCAGAGTCTACAGGGAAAGTATCACCGGAGCCAGTTGCAGTGGCACATGTGGTGAAACCTTCAATTCCGGCAGTCAAGAAACCGGCGTACTCTTCTGAGATCAAAAAATATATCAGGATGTTGCAATCTTCGAGCACAAAAGATCAGCGTTATGCCGCGAAAAAAATCATTCGTTCCCATTCATCCAACCGGGTGTTACTTGATGTGGTCAACCGGGAGCTTTTAAAAGGCTATCAGCAAAAGAGCAGGGATCGGCATCATGTTGATGTGATGGCCTGGTTCTGTAAAGTTTTGGGTGCTTCCAAGCAGTCGCGCTATGCCTCCACTCTAAGTAAAGTGGCAGACTCTGACGCAAATCGTAAACTGAAGAAATATGCTGCCAAAAATCTCAGGCTTCTTCAATAAATCACTATTGTAGTTTTTTTATCGGGCTTCGGTGATCAGTTCAATTTTCGCTTCAGCGTAGCCGCAGTTTTTTCTGAGCATCTGATTGCGCAGCTCATTAAGTAGGGCATCGGCCTGTTGCCAGAGAGGTGAATCGGATTTTGGCAGGGGCAGAGGTTTTTCGCTGGCGATGACCAGAACCTGATCTCTGCCGAAAGGTTCGCTGACTTTGAGATCGTAGGGGCAGCCATCGTCGGGCAGAACCAGAAGGCGGCTCGCTTTCAGAGGTTGTGCCCCGTTGTCGGGTTGGCTCTGACTGTCCAGTGGATAGAGGAGGGTGGTCGATTTGTCTGGGTTAAGGTAGAAGATGTAGACTCGGGCATCCCGGTTGATGCGGACCAGAAAACGGATCTGTTCTCCCTGACGATAGCGCGGCAGATCATCACCGCGATTGGTGCTGATTTCAACCTGCAAACCGCCTTTGCAGATATGGCTGGCGGGTGTCGGCATCGGATCTTCTTCGATCTCGGCGGGTTCTTCAGTCTGTACCAGGTAGTCGGGGAAGAGCGCACTGGGTACCGCAATGTTGGCGGCGGTTATCTGGCAGCCGTTGGCATCAAGAATAGAGGCCCGGATTTCAAGGTCATCATGGTTGCGCCAGACGCTGCCCCAGAACTCACTATCGGCGTGGAGTAGATCGGCGGTCAGATCGCTTTCGTTTTTGGTTTCCGCTCGAATCCCGCGATTTTTTCTTAATCCCCGGGTTCTTAATTGTTCAACCTTGAGACCTTTGAGCTCTTTTTGCGGGTCAAGGGCGCGAAAGAGACTGCTTTCGGCCAGGGCGGGCCGAATCCAGTCGTTAAGGTAGTGGGCCAGATCAGGTTGACTTAAAAGTTCTCCTTTGGGTTTAAACTTCCTTAGATAGACGCTCTGGTGTTTACGATCTCGAACCTTACCCTCAAGTTTGCGTACCAGATAGCGCCCCCAGGAGTCGAGATCGGCGATCAGAGCTCGCTTGTCGATCTTTTTTAATAGGACTTTACTGCTGGCGGCAGCCACAGCTTCGGGGCCGGCCGCGATCAGTTTCATGATTTTCATATCGAGGGCCAGAAAATCGCCCTCCTTTTGCCAGGTTCCTTGGAGGATCAGATATTGATCTTCATCGCAGCCCGGCAGAAGCACTCGGGCTCCCTGGTTTTTCATGGCCGTAATGAATTTACCCCGCAGTTGAGTTGCCAACGGCAGGCTCAGGCCGCTGTGGGCGTCAAAAAAATCGTTGGTGCTGATCAAAACTGGTTCACGTCTTAGATTCACCTGGTCGGCCAGGTTATCTGAGAGACTGTGGACCGCACTGTCAAGAGTGATCTCTGTGGTGTCATTATCCCAGAATCCGGCCTCAGCCGGTCCGGCTGGTAAAAGGAGGGAGTAAATCAGTAGGCTCAGGGTGAAAGTCTTACGCAAATGTCTAGAAAAATATTTTGTTTTCACGAAACATCCTCCGGTTTTCACAAAATAGTCAAATGAGGTACCAATAATAGCGTTGCTGCTGGTAAAATGCAAGTCTGATGATAATGGATATGGTATGAAAAATTTTCTGATCAGCCTGTTGATTTTTTTGTCACTCCCAGCCGGTGTTGCCAGTGCCGCCCCCAAAGCTGAGCTTTGGCCGGTCTGGCAGGCGCATGATCCCGCTTCGGTTCAAGCGTTGGATCATCAGGCCTGGCAGGATTTTCTTGATACCTATCTTGTTCAAAGCCCGGACGGCATTAATCGATTGCCTTATGGTCGTGTCAGTTTGTTGGATAAAAAACGTTTGGCTGCTTACCTGAGGCGTTTGTCCCAAGTTTTGGTGTTCGGACTGAACCGTTCCCGGCAGCAGGCCTTCTGGATTAATCTCTATAACGCTTTGACGGTTAAAGTTATACTTGATCACTATCCGGTAAAAAGTATCTTTGATATCAATATCAGTCCCGGCTGGTTTGCCCGAGGTCCCTGGGCTAAGAAATTGATTAAAGTAGAAGGTCGTAAACTTAGTCTTGATGATATTGAACATCGTATCTTAAGGCCTATCTGGAAAGATCCCCGGGTTCACTATAGTCTCAATTGTGCCTCGTTGGGTTGTCCCAATCTAAGTTCTGAAGCTTTTACCAAGGGAAATCTTGAACGACTTCTGGAAGAGGGGGCCCGGGACTATATCAATCATCTCCGGGGGGTCCATTTTGCGGGCGAAAAATTAGTGGTCTCGAGTATCTTTAAATGGTTTGCCAGTGATTTTGGGGCGGATAGTAAGGCGCTTGTCACACATCTTAAGAAGTATTCCGAGGCAAATCTGCGAAAGCGACTGCAGGCAGTTACAAAGATTTCCGCCTATGAGTACGACTGGCGTTTGAATGACGTGGAGATCGAGTGATGCGTAGTTCAGGATTTTTTCGGTTCGAAGAGCTCAGTTATTTCATGATCCGGTGTAGCGCCTTCAGCAATTGGTTTATGGTGTAGGGCTTTTTAATCATGTCCATGAATCCGTAATCACTGAAATTTGCCATCACCGGATCATCGGCGTAGCCGCTGGAGACAATGGCTTTGGCCTGTGGATCAAGAGCCAGAATATCCTTGATCGCTTCCTGACCGCCCATGCCGCCGGGGATGGTCAGATCCATGATGGCAATATCAAATGGCTCACCGGCATCCAGGGCCTGTTTGTACTTTTCGATAGCTTGTCTGCCATTTTCGACGACTACAGTCTTGTAGTCGTTTTTTTTTAACATCTGTAATGTCACTTCACGAATAACCTCTTCATCATCCATAACCAGGACTTTCAGCCCTTTTCCCTGAGTCGATAGTGGGGTAGACGGCTTTTCTGTCGGTGTCAGGTTGGTGTTTTCAGATGCCGGCAAGAAGATTGTGAAAATAGAGCCACGGCCAAGTTCTGACTCAGCTTTTATGTGGCCTCCGTGGCGTTTGATAATGGAATAGGTGGTCGCCAGTCCGAGGCCGCTGCCGGCCTGTTTGGTGCTGAAATAGGGGTCGAAAATCTGTTTGAGGTGCTCCTTGTCGATGCCGATGCCTTGATCTTGCATCATGATTTTAATATAGTTCCCCGACTTGAGTCCGGGTAACATTGCGTTGGAGACTTTGCAGTTTTCGATGGTAATGTAGAGGTTGCCGCCTGAGGGCATGGCCTGTTTGGCATTGATGGTCAGGTTTGAAAAGACCTGTTGCATCTGCCCTTTATCGACATCAGCCAACCATAAGTTAGCAGATTTTTCGAAAATCGGTTTAATCTTGCTGCCGGAAAGATCGAACTTGACAACTTCATCCACCAGTTCAGTAAGGCTGACATTTTCCTTGACTGGGGCTCCACCTTTGGCAAAGGTCAGCAGTTGCGTGCTCAGATTGGTGGCCCGGCTCATCGATTTTTCAGCTTTTTCAAGAGCGTAAAAAGCCGGATTATTGCTCTCCAGATACTCCTTGGCAATCGCGATATTACCGAACAGGCCCATCAGGATATTGTTGAAATCATGCGCAATGCCGCCGGCCAGGGTACCGATACTTTTCAGTTTCTCCATCTTTTGGAGCTCAGCTTCGGCCTGTTTCTGTTCGGTTACATTGCGGCCCAAGACGACCAAGCCTTTGCGGTCGCCATCTTTTTGAAAAATTGAAACTTTGATGATGTCGAAAATCTTTTGGCTGCCATCAGGCTGGGGGAGCGTCTCCTCGTTCCTTGATATTCCCTTTGCCTGCCAGGCTTTTTCGTCGGAAGACTGGTAGCTGAGAAATGCCTCTTTGTAGATTGGATTCGTGAATTTGGCCAGTTCCGAGTCGGTTTTACCTCGATAATCGACATTTGTCAGGGAAAATAATTCCAATTCGGCGTTGTTGGCTTCGAGCCAGCGGCCGTCTCCATCTTTAAAGCAGATGATGTCGGGAGAGGAGTTGATCAGGGTGCGCAGGCGCTGTTCATTCTCAAACAACTCTTTTTCCGCTTGCTGTATCTTTTTCAGCATCTGGTTAGCGTTGTCCGCCATGTGCTCAAATTCGACCAGCTTAATCTTATTCCGGTTGATCATTTTCCCAGACTGGGCAGCTTTGTCGAAAAATGAGATGAAAAGATTGAAATCAGTTTTTAATCGGCGGGTTAAGCGGTTTAGCAGAAGCAGGAAAAGGAGCAGGACTACGAAAATGAGCAGAGCCGAATAGATCGTTTTCTCTGTCGCCTTGCTCTTAAAATTGTCTTGCATCAGGGTGATTTCGTCTTCCAAGTCATCCAGATAAACTCCGGCTCCCACCAGCCATTGGAGTTTGGGAATTCCTTGAATAAAAGAGGTTTTTGGTGATTCTGTGTTGGGGTCAGTTAATTTTATCCATGAATAATAGATATAATCACCCTCTGGTTTTAAGGCGGCATAGTACTCCATAGTGAAAAGTTTTCTTATTTTCTCGGCTTCTTTATAGAAAATTTCCCACAATTTTTTATTTCCACTGTACAATTCACCATTTGAAACTAAGGCGTCGCCGTTTAGTCTATTGATGAAAATATAGCCTTCTTTGCCGAAACGAATTTTGCTGATGCGTTTCAAAACTTCAGCTTTCAGAGGTTTTTCAATATCTTCGAGATATATCCCGCTGCCGATCACCCAATTATATATTGGAAAAAGTTTGACGAAGGTAATCTTCTGTTTGGCTGTTTTTCTTTCATGCAGTTTATTCCACTGGTATTCACTGAAACCTTCACCGGAATCAATTGCAATTGCTGAAATCTTTTTTAAGGTTTCCTGTTTTTCTGGATTTTTAATATCGTTAAAGTGGTGGCCCTCCATTTCCGACAGGCTTGGTTGGAGTATGGAGATATCGTTTGTCTGGCAAATGAAGAAATAGCCATTCCCATCATCAAAGCGCATAGCCCTGAGGGTTTCGATGATTATTTCCTGAATTTCAGCTAAACTTTTTGTTTTTTCGTAGTGTTTATGGATGTTTATGGATATCTCGCATGCTTGGTAAACTCTTGATTTAACAGTTTTTTTTGCTAAAGACAGGGCGCGATTTTGCTCGTAGTTAATCATGTCTACGGCTCGTTTGACTTCATATTTAATTCTCTCTTTCTGGTGCTGGACGAACTCTTCGCGCATCTCTTTGGTGCGGTTATTCAACTCTTGTGAAGAGTTGAATAAATTAAGCGCCACAATGCTGAAGCCAATTCCGGTCAAGAATATGATACCCAGTAGTTGAATGCGCTTTATAAAACTTCTTTTTTGTTGCATTGTTGGTTTCTCACGAGATAGGTTGAAGCCGTGATTTTTATCAGTCAGGAGATTGCAATTAATAGTCTGGCAGGAGTAAATACTGGTTATGTGAAATATTATACTCGATATCTTATTAACATACTCGGATTATTTATACAATGCAAAAAGAGACTTAAATAGAGCTTTGTTTTGCCTGTATTTAGTCCGCTTTTTTTTCGGACAATCCGGTCAATAAGGGCATGCTCAGGAGGGCGAGGCAGAAGATGATAACGGCGTTCCAATCGAAATTTTCATAAATCAGGCCGGAGATTGTGATGCCGCCGCAACCGCCGAGATAGTAGGAGAGAACATAGAGAGCATTAGCGCGGCCCTGGGCGTGGTCAAGTTTGCGGTTCAAGGTGCCGATGGCAGCTGCGTGAATTGTGAAGAACCCGGCACAGACGCCAAGCAGGCCGCCGATAATGGCGCCCAGGTGAGCTTGGGTCAAAAGCAGTAGTGAGAGCGCAAATATAATCGTGCCGCTGATCATCGTGGGACCGGTGCCGATCCGGTTGCAAAGTTTTCCGGCCGCTGGCCCGGTGAAGATCCCGACAACATAGACCAGATAGATGAGGGTGATGCTGTCGCTTGATAAAGCAAAAGGGGCGGCGGTCAGACGAAAAGGCAGATAATTGAAAAGGGAAGAAAAAATGGCAAAGCTGCCCGCTGCGCAAGCGTAGATCAGGCGGAGTTCGGGGCGGGTCAGCAAGTTTAAAAAAGAGATGGTTGGTTTCTGTTTCTCCAGCGGTTGATGTGAGTGCCGGGGGAGGTTGAAAAGTGCAGCAATAACGCTGATAAGAATCAGTGCAGCTGCCCCTAAAAGAGCGTAGCGCCAGTCCGAAAAACGATTAACCCAGCCACCTAAAAGGCGACCGCCAAGGCCGCCGCAGACCGTGGCTGAAACATAGGATCCCATAACCACGTTGAGGCGGTCTGGAGGTAGGGTTTTGGCGAGATAGGCGGCAAGGCAGGTGGTTAGTGCGGGGATAAAAAGTCCTTGCAGGAAACGGGCGCCGATAAAGAGTCCGAGATTGTCGGTCAAAGCGCAGAGCACTCCGCCTAAGGCCACCATGAAACCGCCGCCGAGAATGATTGGCTGGATTGGTATTCTGTCGGCCAGAGCGCCAAAAGGCAGGTTGGCGAGGGTGATGCCGAAAATGACGGCGGAGATACTGGTTGAGATGATGACCATTGAGGTCGCAAATTCAGCTTGCAGAACCGGCAGCAGGGGTTGTGTAATATAGATGTTGGTGAAAGATGCCGCCACTAGAGCAAAAACGGTAAATTGCAGGCGTAGATAACTGGGAGTGGATTGGGTCAAGGGCTGCTCTGGTTGGTTATTCATCATGGATCTGCCGGTTGAGTTAAGATTTTATAGCAAGTGGTCTGGTTTGCCAGTTACGTTTCAGGTCGTTTTGCTACCACCACAATCTGCCTTTTTGAGTTTCATGTTGTTACCACAGTCAAGTGAAAAAAACTCGATGATTCTTTTATTAATCAGCACAATATTTAGCTATTTCAAGCATCATTAGTTGCCATAAAAAGATTTTTGAGCTACTGTTTGGCCGTAGAAGCGAGATCGTTTACTTATCTTTAGAGAAGGAAACAACACCATGAAGAAAATAATTTTTTTATTGCTTTCTACAATTTTTTATCTGAGTGCCTGCTCGTCGACCAAGATGACCGGGGTCTGGCAGGATGAAAACTATAAGGGGCCAGCCTTCAAAAATATTCTGGTGGTCAGTCTTTTTCTTGATCAAGAGGTTGGTCGTATGAGTGAATTGCAGCTGGCCCGCCAACTCCGGCAGAAAGGGGTTTCCGCAAGTTCCGGCCAGGTTGTTCTGCCTGTGGGCAGCCGCTCCTCGGTCGAGACCATTACCGGGGCTATTGGCAAACACGCTTTTGATGGGATTCTAATTTCTCGTATTGTCAACCGGCTTGAGGAGACCCGGGTTACCGCTCAAGGCGCCTGTAATAGCCGATGGGAGAGTGACTATCGCCAAAACCAGAGATACTCACTCTCTCCCTGTAAACCCGGTTCTCTATCTAAGACGACCGCAGTCTACGGTCTCGAAACCAACCTCTACACTATCAAAGATGGAGCGTTGGTGACCTCTCTAACCTCGGCGACTACTGCCGACCAACCTTTAGACGCCCTTATAAAAGGCTTTGTCAAGAGTGTTGTTGAGCGTTTGAGCGGTACTGGTTTGCTGGCTACTCAGTGATCTGGAAACGGTTCCGGGACTGATTGATTTATGCATCGATTTGCCAGATTTTTTCGTAATCTCAATATTCGCGCCAAACTCTTTGGCGGCTATTCGGCAATTCTAGTCCTCGCTATTCTGCTTTGCAGCTTCGTTATCTACTCCCTGATGCGGACCACGGTTGAGACCAATATTGAGCGTGAGCTCCAGAACTCGACGGCGGCAATTCTCAATATGGTACGGACCACAGCCTCGGTTTCGATTAAGAACTATCTGCGCTCGGTGGCGGAAAAAAATCTTGAGATTGTTAAAGATATTCATATCCAGCAGCTCTCCGGGGAAATTTCTGAAAGTGAAGCGAAAGCTCAGGCCCTTAAAATTTTTTTCAGTCAGACGATCGGTAAAACCGGCTATATCTATTGTGTTAACAGTGCCGGTATCGCCGTAGTCCATCCTAACGAATCGGTAGTCGGGCGCAATTTCTCGACGGCTGATTTTGTGATTGAGCAGATTAAACGGAAAGCGGGTTACCTCGAATATGGTTGGCTTAATCCGGGCGAATCTGAAGAAAGCTCAAAAGCTCTTTATATGTGCTATTTTGCGCCCTGGGACTGGATCATCTCGGTCTCCTCCTACCGGGATGAGTTTACGGAGTTGGTTAAGGTTTCTGATTTTCGGGAGAGTATTCTGGCTATGCGTTTCGGTAAGTCGGGCTACTCCTTTGTTCTCGACAGTCTCGGCAATGTCGTCGTTCACCCGATTCTTAAAGGTAACGTTTTTGATGTGGTTGATTCCGAGGGACATCTCTTTGTACAAGAGCTCTGTCAACGAAAAAACGGTAAGATAATCTATACCTGGAAAAATCCCGGTGAAGAAAATTTCCGGGAAAAACTGGTGATGTTTAACTTCATTCCTGAATTTGATTGGATCGTGGCCTCTTCCAGTTATATGGACGAAATCTACGCCCCTTTACAGAAGGTCAAAACAATTTTCGTGATTGTGGTATCGGTTACCCTCTTACTGATTCTGCCGCTAACCCTATGGATCAGTGCTTCGATTATTCGGCCGATGCGCGAACTTATCGGTCGTTTGACGGCGGCCACCGGCGGCGATCTTTCGGTGCGTATGTCACAGGCCCCCAATGACGAAATCGGCCAAATGGCCCGTCATTTTAATATTTTTATGGAAAAACTCGAGACCTATCACAACAATCTGCAATTGGAGATTGGTGAGCGTCGGCGCCTAGAGAGTGAACTCTTAAATATCAGCGAGCGTGAGAAACAGAAGTTTGGCCGCATACTGCACGATGATCTCTGCCCTCATCTTATTGGCATTGAGGCCCTGACCAAGGTTTTAAAAGATAAACTCGACAAGGAGCAGGCCCCGCACGCGGCTGCGGCGGAAAAGATAAGAGGCTTTATGACGCAGGCCATTACCAAGACCAGGCGTCTGGCCCGGGGGCTGATGCCGGTCGAAGCGGCGGCTTATGGTCTGGAAACCTCCCTGGCTGAGATGGCTGAAAATGTTGCCGAAATCTATAATGTGGCCTGTTCTTTTAAATATGATCAGACAATCACCCTTGCCGATAACTCAATTGCCACTCATATCTACTATATTGTGCATGAGGCGGTTCATAATGCCGTCAAACATGGTCAGGCGCAAAGTATCTCGATTGAGTTGACAGATTCGGCTGATAATCTGCATGTCGAAATCATCGACGATGGTCAGGGATTGCCCGAAAACCCCAATCCCAAAGGCATGGGCCTGCGTATTTTACAATATCGCGCCGACTCTCTCGGGGCCCTTTTAAGCGTTAACAGTCTTCCCGATGCCGGGGTGAAAATTGTCTTAAATCTCCCCCATACAGGTAATCGTTATGGTAAACTGTGATAACAATCTCTCTTCAAAACTTGACTTTGATATCAATAATGATATTATATATGGCATGAGCCAAATAGAAAAAATACATAAGCAACTAAAACAAGATCCCTCGAATATTCGTTTTGCTGACTTGTGTAAAGTTTGCTCGTACTATTTTGGTGAAGCAAGGCAGTCTGGAAGCAGTCACAGAATTTATAAAACACCATGGCAGGGCGATCCACGAGTTAATATTCAAAATAACCAAGGTAAAGCAAAAGTATATCAGGTTAAACAGGTAGTTAAGGCCATAGAAAGATTGGAGTTCGAAAATGCCACTAAAAAATGATCATTACACATATCGAGTTACTTGGTCGGAAGATGATGCCGAATATGTTGGTCTTTGCACAGAATTTCCAAGCCTAAGTTGGCTGTCAAAAACCCCAGAAGCGGCATTGAAAGGAATTCGCAAGGTTGTTGATGAAGTTATTCGAGACATAAAAGAAAATGGAGAAGAAATACCCCAACCTATTGCAAGTAAAGATTATAGCGGCAAATTTATGGTTCGTATCCCTCCCGAAGTTCATCGAAATCTCGCTATGCAAGCAGCAGAGGCTGGAGTCAGCATTAATCGACTGGTAAGTTCTCGTTTAAGTCATTAAAAAAGAGCAAATACATAACCTACCCTTAACGCGGGTCAAACTTATTGGTAAATTTGAGTTGCCGTAACTGTGTTAAGGGTGGCTGCTTTGCACAGGTAATCATTATGGTAAATCCTGAAACTCCAAAGCCGGGATCGATGAAAAACCGGATTTTTATCGTCGAAGACCATCCGATTTTTAGTATGGGCATGAGTGAGTTGATCAACCAGGAAGATGATCTTGAGGTTTGCGGCAGTGCCGATAATATCGCGGTGGCACTCAAGGCGATAGCGTGGCTCTCTCCCGATCTGGTGATTGTCGACCTCTCTCTGAAAGGAGAACAGGGGATAGACCTTATCGAAGTGGTTGAAAAAGGTGAAAAAGAGATTCCGATGCTGGTTTTGTCGATGCATGATGAGGCGATTCACGCCGAACGTTGTATCCTGGCCGGGGCCAAGGGCTACATTATGAAACAGGAGGCTTCCGAATCGGTGATCAAGGCTTTACGCCATATTCTGGCTGGTAACATCTATGTCAGCAGTAAAATCATGAATAAGATGGTTGGAAAATTGACCGGTAAGCCGGGTACGGCCGCGATTTCGGCCACTAATCGTCTGACCAACCGGGAACTGGAGGTTTTAACCCTGATCGGCAAAGGTTTAGCAGCCGCTGAAATTGCCGAAAAACTGCACGTCAGTCCCAAAACCATCGGCACCTACCGGGAACGTTTAAAAGATAAACTCGAACTCAAGCACGGCGCCGAGCTGGTTCGCTATGCCGTCCTCTGGGTCGAGTTTCGCATGCCGTAAACGGAAAATCCAAACTGCCGGAATTGGGGTCATTGCTGGTGCAAGGTGCGTCAGCACCCCAGCTTTGACCCCATTTATGAGGGCGCACCCCGAGGGCACTTCCTCGCTACGCTCACAGCGAAGCGAGGAAGTGCGCTATTTGTTATAACTTTATGGTGGGTCCGACTTCGGCAATGGTGCCGGGCTGCCAGCGAGGCTGATCATCCTTATCGATCAGGCGGGCCCGAACCCCCTCCAGGTAGTCCGGATGGTTGATAATGAAACGGGCCGCCTTGAGGTCCGCTTGAAAGACTTCGGCAAGGGGTCGGCCCTCATTATGGCGCAACAATTTCAGGGTGAGTGCCAGGGAGGTTGGCGAGCGTTCGGCCAGTCTTTGGAACACCCCTTTGCAGAGATCATGTTGCAGGCTACAGAGTGAGAGTGAGCCCAGTATCTCCGGCAGAGTTTCGCCACCCTGGAAATAGTTGCGCACCCATTTATCCATCCCGGGATTTTTCTGAATCGGTATTTCAGTGAATGTGGCGAAAAAGTTTTGCAGTTGGGTTAATGCGGCAGACTTTTCCCGGGGCAGGGAATTGGTATTATCGATTAAGCTGGAAACAACTTCCGGCAAACTTTTCCGGGCGCTAAAATGGGTGGCAAACCCCAGTCGCAGGCACTCGGCCCCGACCATCTCATAGCCGGTAAGCCCTAAAAATTCAGGGTAGCCCGCCGGGCAGCGGGCAAACATCCACCCCGTGGCGCCGACATCCGGGAAAAAACCGATCCGGGTCTCGGGCATCGCCATTCGGGTTCTTTCGGTTGCCAAGATAAAATCGGCCCCGGCGGCAATCCCGAGGCCGCCGCCCATGGTAATCCCGTCGGCCAGAACCACCACAGGTTTTGGGAAACTATGCAGGCGCAGATCAAGTTCGTACTCTTCGGCAAAGAAAGTCAGCGCCGGCTTATCACCCTCATCTTTAAGGGCCAGGGTCAGCGCCTTGATATCGCCGCCGGCACAAAATCCCCGCTCGCCAGATCCTTGAATCAGCACCGCGCGTACGCTTGGTGACGCCTCGGCCTCGTCCAGAGCCTTGCTTAATCCGCGAACCATCTGCAAATTAAGGCTGTTGATCACTTGGGGGCGATTAAGTGTAATCTGCAG
>CAYWGC010000043.1:0-2766 GCA_964457755.1 uncultured Thermodesulfobacteriota bacterium
CTGCCTTGGGAGCAGGGGGTCGGAGGTTCAAATCCTCTCGCCCCGACCAGTTATAAAAACAGGCACTTACATTAACTTGTAAGTGTCTGTTTTGCGTTTGGTGTGTAATGAAAAAACTGATATTGACTGTTTTATTGACTGTTTGGTGCTTTGTCTGTGGTTTAATATGTGAGGGTCACCGAGCTGCGGAATATGGTCTAGGAGTCTGTCAGACTAAGAGGTTTTGATTTTGCACAACAGGCCATATTTTAAATTTGACGATCTTCTTCTGTTTTTAGCCGATGTCTCATTTTGCTTACGGGGTTGGCATCTTCGGCTAACGGGGCCGGTTGGTTAAATCGATCTTGAGTAGACTGATTGTGTTTTGTTGATCAGTTGTTGGAAGTTGGTTGAGGAATTGCTAAGGACTGTAAAATTAGACTACAAATTGATTGTTGGTGGGAGGGGTTGAACTGTTGACATTGTTTATGATGCCAATGATAAAATCATAACGGGCTGTGGTGAAAAACATTGACAGTATTTATTCGGGTTGGTAGAGGTTCTAGGGTTATTTGATTTTTAGGCTGGGTTGTTAGACTTTTTGTTACGTATATTGTGTAGACATCTTATTTACGATGAAGCTCAAGTTAGCCGTATGGGTGGAAGGTTGAGGTTGACGGGACTAATATTAGGTAATCATGCTTGACTTTTTTTCGGGAATCGCATACTATTTAAATTGATTTAAAGACTTATCAGAAAAGCCACACCCGCCGAGAGTCGGGGTCGGAAAACTACGGGTCTTGCCTCCAAAATCAAAAAGACAGCCGGGTTGCCTTATTAATAGCAACTCGGCTGTCTTTTTTTGTGGATGTTATTGTTTCGCATGAGAAGTTGAGATCAGGTTTTGGTAAGTTACTAAATTAGTCGCTTTATTCTGGAGAATCTGGAGGTGTCTGAGCGCAATCTCAAATCTAAATTTACAGTCTTTTGCTATGCTGTTTTGTAACTTTAAGCTTTTGTTTTTCTAACACTTCATTTACTGAATTGGCACGAAGGTGAGCATTATGCGGCAAAACAAAAAAATCTTTGTTACGGCTTTTTGTTTAATTCTGTCTTATCTTATCATCGTTCTTCCGGTTGCAGCTGCACCTGCAGCCGGAGATAAAAACGTATCCGCCGATGTTCCGAAAAACTGGCTAGCGCAGGTGCAGCAGGATATCGTGGCCCGGGAATACCACATAAGCCCGGCGACGCATCACGACCCGGCGATTGGTAGGGTCTTGCAGGCGTCGAACCGGCGCCAAAATTTGAGAACCTGGTTTACGTCTTCGGGGGTCATGGTCCAGCGCCGGATCAGTGAGAATACCCCTTGGACCTTCAAGCTGGTTCCCGAAGCGGCCGGTGTCACTGGCAATATGCGCAAGCTTAAATTCGATAAACCTCAGGCCGCTGGCAACAGGGTCACCTATTCTGGGAAATATATGGATCAGTGGTTTGAAAACCAGCCTGAGGGTCTCGAGCAGGGCTTTACTATCCCCAAACCCTTGGGTGATGGGGAGCTGCTCATAACCCTTAACGTCGAAGGGAGCTTCAAGCCAACGCTGAAAAACACGACGACCATAAACCTTGCGACTCCCAAGGGGGCAATGAATCTCGAATACGGTAATTTGCAGGTTGTCGACGCAGGTAAACAGACCCTGCCGTCCCGTTTCTCTCTAGCTGGCTCAAAACTTACCATCCATATTGATACCTGTGGAGCGGCCTATCCGCTGACCGTCGATCCCTTGCTCTGCAGCGTTGCCTGGCAGGCAGAGGGCGATCAGGCAGATGCCCATTTTGGCTTTTCTGTTTCGACTGCCGGCGATGTCAATAATGACGGCTATGACGATGTGATCATCGGGGCGCCAGATTTTGACAATGGCGAGTATAATGAAGGTGCGGCGTTTGTCTACCTGGGCTCGGTAGCGGGTCTTTCTGATACTCCCTCGTGGCAGGCAGAGGGCGATCAGGCAGATGCCCATTTTGGCTTTTCTGTTTCGACTGCCGGCGATGTCAATAATGACGGCTATGACGATGTGATCATCGGGGCGTGGGCATATGGCAATGGCGAGATTGATGAAGGTGCGGCGTTTGTCTACCTGGGCTCGGTAGCCGGTCTTGCCGCCACTCCCTCGTGGCAGGCAGAGGGCGATCAGGCAGATGCCCATTTTGGCTTTTCTGTTTCGACTGCCGGCGATGTCAATAATGACGGCTATGACGATGTGATCATCGGGGCGCCAGATTTTGACTTTGGCGAGTATAATGAAGGTGCGGCGTTTGTCTATCTGGGATCGGTAGCCGGTCTTGCCACCTCTCCTTCGTGGCAGGCAGAGGGCGGTCAGGCATATGCCCATTTTGGCTGTTCTGTTTCTACTGCCGGTGATGTTAATAATGACGGCTATGACGATGTGATCATCGGGGTGGAATCTTTTGATAATGGCGAGTATGATGAAGGTGCGGCGTTTGTCTACCTGGGCTCGGTAGCCGGTCTTTCCGCCACTCCCTCGTGGCAGGCAGAGGGCGATCAGGCAGATGCCCATTTTGGCTTTTCTGTTTCGACTGCCGGCGATGTCAATAATGACGGCTATGACGATGTGATCATCGGGGCGCCAGATTTTGACAATGGCGAGATTGATGAAGGTGCGGCGTTTGTCTACCTGGGCTCGGTAGCCGGTCTTGCCGCCACTCCCTCGTGGCAGGCAGAGGGCGATCAGGCAGATGCCCATTTTGGCTTTTCTGTTTCGACTG
>CAYWGC010000043.1:2866-25868 GCA_964457755.1 uncultured Thermodesulfobacteriota bacterium
TTCGACTGCCGGCGATGTCAATAATGACGGCTATGACGATGTGATCATCGGGGCGTGGGCATATGGCAATGGCGAGAGTGGAGAAGGTGCGGCGTTTGTCTACCTGGGCTCGGCCGACACTCTCTGGCGGGCAGAGGGCGATCAGGTAGCTGCCTGGTTTGGTTATTCTGTTTCTTTTGCCGGCGATGTCAATAATGACGGCTATGACGATGTGATTGTCGGGGCGCCTGGATATAGCAATGGTGAGCTTGAAGAAGGTGCGGCATTTGTCTACCTGGGCTCGGTAGCAGGTCTGCAATGCCTTGTTTCTTGGCAGGCAGAGGGCGATCAGGCACATGCCTCATTTGGCAAATCTGTTTCGACTGCCGGTGATATTAATAATGACGGCTATGACGATGTGATTGTCGGGGCGTATAGATATGATAATGGCGGCCAAACAGATGCAGGAATGGTGTATGTCTACTTGGGCTCGGCAGACGGTTTGTCAAGCATCCCATGGACCTGGTCGCCGAATCAGGCATATGCCTATTTTGGCTGTTCTGTTTCGACTGCCGGGGATATTAATAATGACGGCTATGACGATGTGATTGTCGGGGCGCAGTATTATGACAATGGCGAGACTGATGAAGGTGCGGCATTTATTTTTCCGGGAACGCCAACGGGCCTGAACAGTAATTTCCTATGGACGTTGGAATCCAATAATGCCGGGGCCTTGTTCGGCAGGTCGGTTTCTTCCGCTGGTGATGTCAATAACGACGGCTTTAGCGATGTAATTATCGGAGCGCCTTGGTATAGTAATGTCGAAAACCATGAAGGGGCGCTATTTGTCTGGCACGGCAGTGCGAGCGGTCCGGCAGGCCTGCCGTTGGTGCTGGAAAGTAATCAGGCAGATGCCGAGTTTGGCTTTTTTGTTTCTTCCGCTGGCGATGTCAATAATGACGGTTATAACGATGTGATTGTCGGGGCGCCGTATTATGACAATGGCCAGACCGATGAAGGCATGGCGTTTCTCTACGCCGGTGGTGCCGGCGGCCTCTGGTTTCTGCCGGTCTGGCAGTGGGAATCAAATCAGGAATATGCCAATTTTGGCTTTTCTGTTTCGACTGCCGGTGATGTCAATAATGACGGCTATGACGATGTGATTGTCGGGGCGCAGCATTTTGATAATATCGAGGTTAATGAAGGCGTAGTCGGTGTGTTTCTCGGCTCGGCCGACGGCCTTGGCACTTTCCCTGCCTGGTGGGCAGAGGGCGATCAGGTAGATGCCTATTTTGGCTATTCGGTTTCTTTAGCCGGTGATGTCAATAATGACGGCTATGACGATGTGATTGTCGGAGCGCTGTATTATGACAATGGCGAGGCTAATGAAGGAGCGGCGTTTGTCTACTATGGGGCGACCGCATTCCCCATACTATACGTTTCAAGCAATGGTCAGTGCGGTTTTCACTCGCCTTGCTATTCCTCACTCGGTGAAGCATATTTAAGATCAGTGAGTGGTCAGGAGATTTGGGCCACCGCTGAAAGTTACAGCGAGAATCTGGTCTTCGACAAACCGGTTACTATAGTCCTCTCGGGAGGTTGGGACAGCGATTTCAATGGCAACGCAAGCGGCCAGACATCTATTATCGGAACTTTGACCATTGCTGCAGGAATAGTAACGGTTTCAAATATAGTAATTGAATAAATTAAGGACTCCCCTGATGGTTCTTGAGATTGACAGTGAAAATCTATATCATCCCTTAGATTTAGAACACTTAACCTTGTCTGCGAATATACGTAACAATTTGTTACGTATATTGACCAAACACCTTTAGCTTTGAACAGTAGCAAAGTATATAAACCGGGTCGGAGGTTCAAATCCTTTCGCCCCGACCAGTTATAAAAACAGGCACTTACATTAACTTGTAAGTGCCTGTTTTGCGTTCAGCTTCCAATTGAAGTTTTTTTGAAAATTAAAAAATTGATTCAATGTATAGAGTGTGTCGGCAAGCGCATGGGGTAGCCTTTTTTACTCGACGATAACTTGCCACTTTTCTCTATTTGATTTTAAGGGTGCGGGTGACCTTTCTGCGAAGGGTTCAATTGTTCGATTGTTTGGGGTTAAAGAATTGATTTTCGCTCTTACCCAGTTGCGGGGTACGATTCCGTTACGGCACTGAAGATCACTGCCGTACAAAGCTTTGAAGGCTGAATCAAGCTTATCAGTTTGTTGGGTTTTACTAAAATTTAGGGGGCTGGGAAACTCCTGATGGTTATTGATCCACTTCTTTTGGATGCAATGTGCTTCAGTTTCACGGTCAAATTTTTCGAATTTCTGGCCATTTTCGAACTGGATGACATGGGTGTACTCATGGACATATGAAGAGGCCAGGAAAAGGATGTTGAAAGAAAAAGCCTGTCGACATAGGTACATATTAGCATAAGCCCCGGAGATGCCCCCTAGTTTTCCGTAATTTGTATAATCGTCCATATCGATGTCGAAGTCTTTCGGGGTACTTAAGTTATATTTTTTCTTAGCGTAATCAAATAGACGGAGATAACCTTCGCGGCTATCGCTGAAGACAAAGGTTGCCACCCGAGACAGCGGGCCATTGCTAAAATATCTGTAGATAGTGATTGAGATAGCAGAGAGAATTGCATATTGCAATCGGTTTCATTTTGCTGGAAAAATGAAACCGATTTTACAGGTTGCGTTATCGGCAATTGCTTTTTATGTGTCGGGGTTGTATGTAATCACTTATTCGACAAAACTTGATTGGTTGGCGAAGATAGATGTCATGGTAAAGAGATGAAAACAGAGAGTTGAAATGAGACAACGGTGGACTATTGCGGATTTTCTTGATCTTGAATATTTTTTTGTTCAAGATCAGAAGCTGGCCCAAGAGAGTGGGGAGGGGGTACTGCGGGAGCGGGATCGAACTCTTTACCTGGCTGAAATTGAGCCTGGTTTAGCGGGTGTCGTTCCAGATAAGGAGTGCTTGATCTTGCGTTGGTTGCAGGTGCGTCGGAGCCGGGAAAGTCAGATCTTATCCGAAGTGCTGTTGCCGGGGCAGGTGTGGTCCGGTTTGCAAAAATTAATATCCCTGGTTGTTTTTTTTCTCATGGTGACATCAGGTGCTGGGATTGCCTATTCGATGTTGAGCTATTCTGGAAAAGAGCCGGTCAATGTCTCAATTTTTTTTCTTCTCTTTGTCATTGTTCAGATTCTGTTTCTGGCACTTCTTTTACTTTTTTGGATTATCCGCCGGGTCAAAGGTCAAGATCTGCGTTCAGCTTATGGCCCATCGCTGCTTAATAAGCTTTTTGCCCGCTTTTTAAAGCCTGCTAAGTATGCTTCTGGCAGCAGTCGCAGGGCCCAACTGGCAACGGTTATGACTGCGGCTCAAGCCCGGGGCAAGGGTTATGGCTCACTCTATTTATGGCCTCCGTTCATACTTTTACAAATCTCCGGGATGGCCTTCAATTTGGGGGTTCTCGGGGCCCTTTTGGTTAAGGTGTTATTTGCTGACCTTGCTTTTGGCTGGCAGTCGACAATTGAGCTGACTGCACCTGTGGTATCTACCTTTGTCCAGTGGCTGGCTCTGCCCTGGTCCTGGTTGTTGGGCTCTTTCGCTTATCCAAGTCTGGCCCAAGTTGAGGGTAGCCGGATGGTTCTTAAAGAGGGAATGTATCATTTGGCGAGTGCGGATTTGACCTCTTGGTGGCCTTTTCTGCTGATGGCGATATTTTGTTACGGCCTTTTGCCTCGAGTTTTACTACTGGGGGCCGGAATTTTCGGGGCTCGACGGGCTCTGTCTCGGGTCTCCTGGAAACGGGCAGAATGTCTTCAGTTGGTGCACCGAATGTTGACCCCTCACCTTGAAACCGGAGCTTTTGATCGAGGGCAGATTTCATCTCCTAAAACAGCTATTTATACCTCCAGGAGTGGGGGAAGCCCTGCCTGTAAAATCTTTGAATCGGCGTTGCACGGTAGTCTCATCGCCCTGATTCCAGATGAACTTTTTGCTGGTTGCGATTTGCAAAAGCTTGACCTTCTCAGTCGCCAGGTTTATGGTTACGAAGTTAAGCAGAGCTTTTGCTTTACTGGTGAAGAGAGTGATCCGAACTTAATCTTTAAAACTCTAGAAAAGCCGATTGGGGGCAGCGTTTCCCTGTTACTTTTACAGGAGGCCTGGCAGCCGCCGATTCAGGAGATGTTGACATTTCTGCGAAAACTCCGAACCTTTTGCGGGGTTGAGGCCCAGATTATTATCGCCTTAGTCGGGAAACCTGAGCCCTCAACGATTTTTACCCCGGTGGCCGAAAATGATTTACGGATATGGCAACAAAAAACCGCAATTTTAGGCGACCTCTATATCCAGGTCAGCCCGCTGGTGCTTAAATGATACAAACCAAAGTTCCAGAATTTGCCGTGATCGGCCATCCTAACGAGGGTAAATCTTCGGTGCTCTCAACCCTGGCCGAAGACGACTCGGTGCGGATCAGTGCGATGCCGGGTGATACCCGGGTGTGTCGAACCTTTCCGGTTGTCATAGATGGTCGGGAAGTGGTTCGTTTTACCGATACCCCCGGTTTTCAGAATCCGCGCCAAACCCTCAAGTGGGTTGAGCAGTATCGGGGCAGTCATGAAACCCTGGTCGCTGATTTTATAGAGGCTCACCAGGATGATGAAAACTTTCATGATGATTGCCAGTTGCTTCAGCCCCTGTTGCGGGGTGCCGTAATTATTTTTGTCGTCGATGGTTCGAGGCCTTTGCGCAATGTCGACCGGGCGGAGATGGAGATTCTCAGGCTTACCGGTTGCCCGCGCATGGCGATCATCAATTGTAAATTGGAAGATACCGTCTGGTTGGCCGATTGGCAGGCCGAATTCAGAAAACATTTTAACTCGATCCGGCTTTTCAACTCATGTCAGGCAAGCTATCGGGAGCGGATTGAACTCCTCCAGAGTCTGCGCTCTATCGATCAGGATCTCGAGCCTGTCTTGGAAGAGGTGATAACCGCTTTTACTGAAGATTGGCGGGAACGTAATCGGCAGGTGGTTGAGTTGGTGTTGGATCTGCTTGAAGAGGGGTTGGGTTACACTCGTTCGGTCACGGTTAAGCCGGGAGCCGACGAAGAAGTCCTCAAAGAGAAGCTGCATCAAGATTTTGTCAGGTTTTTGCGCCAGCGCGAGAAAAAGTGTCATAAAGCGTTGCGGGCTCTGTTTAAACATAATATATTTGATTGTGAGCTGCCGCCTCAGTCGATTCTTCAGGAAGACCTTTTCTCGGAAAAAACCTGGGAGTTTTTAGGTCTTAGTTCTTCTCAGTTAGTTGTTGCTGGGGCTCTGAGTGGGGCCGCTGTCGGGGTGGCGGCGGATGTCGCGGCTGCGGGTCTCTCCTTTGGTGTTTTTACATCGTTGGGTGCCCTGTTCGGGGCGGCCGGCACCATCGCCTTGAAAAGTGGAGAGTTCTTTTCCGGCGTCAAGTTTCTGGGCATGCATCTGGATCAGCAGCAGTTGCAAGTGGGTCCGGTCAAAACCCTGCAGCTCCTCTTTGTTCTTCTCGACCGGCAACTTCTCTTCTACAGCCATATTATTAACTGGGCTCATGGGCGCAGAGATTATGGAAGCCAGTTGGTGAAAGCGGAAAATCATTCATTAAAGGTCGGCTATACCAAGGATTGGGAGCGGTCGCGACGCGGCATCTGCGAGAGTTTTTTCAAGACTCTGCAAAATCATGAAAAACCAGAAGATAAAAGCTTTCGCGCTCCTTTTGCCGTATTGCTTGGTAAGGTGTTGCTTGAAATATCATCAGGAAAATAGTTGTCACACCAATTGTTTTATTGAAAAATTGGAGTGACTTTGGGGCTACCGGCGAAATATGTTATTCATACGGTTGGGCCGGTCTGGCATGGCGGTTGGTTCGGAGAATCGGAACTTCTAGCCTCATGCTATCGGTACTCTCTTGAAATCGCCCTGGAAAATCAACTTTGTTCAATCGCTTTCCTCTGTATCAGTACTGGAGTCTATGGCTACCCGGTTGATCTTGCCGCAAAAGTTGCTATGACCGCTATCACTGAATTTTTAAAGAAATTTCCCGATCAATTTGAAGATGTTATCTGCTGCTGCTTTTCGGCAGAGGCTTTGCAGGCATATGAGCTCTGTAAAATAGTTTGATTAACTTTAAAAGAGGAGTTTGAAAAATGGCGAAATTACCGGAAATTGTAAATGAAGCTTGGCTAAACCGTGAAGAGAAAATCATTTTTACCACTGTTGATAAAGACGGCATTCCTAATTCAGTCTATATCACCTGTACTGCCATGTATGGTGAAGATCTTATAATTGTCGCCGACAACTATCTTGATAAAACCAAAAAGAATATTTTAGCCGGCAGCAAAGGGTCAGTTCTTTTTATCACCAAAGAGGGCAAAGCGTACCAAGCTAAGGGTTCGATTGAATATCATCGGGAAGGTGAAATTTTTGCTGATATGAAGACCTGGAATCCTGAAAAACTTCCCGGTCATGCGGCTGCGGCACTAAAAGTGGAAGAGGTCTATAGTGGCGCCGAGAAACTGATGTAGATATCACTTGTTAAGGCTCTACCCTGACTTTGCCACCCTTCATTCCGAAAAAGTCAAAACTTTTTCGGAATGAAGGGTGGTTTGGTTCGGATGGAGAGGTTACTTACAGATTGTAAAAGAGCTTACTCGCAAAAAGACTTTTCCTGTCGGACTTGAGATTTTCCAAGTCCATTCCTGGCTGGCGGATTTATGGTTTGAGAAAGAGTAGGTGTTTGGTAATGCGTATTTCGGAGATTAAATCATGAATGTGGCCTTATGTCCATTTTGCAACCTGCCTACTGAGCAAATTCTTTTTAAGAATAGTTTAGTTTTCGCCATACTTGATAAATTTCCAGCTTCGCGGGGGCATCTCTTAATCATTCCTTTTCGTCATGTGGCATCTTTTTGGGAGCTGGAAGAGGATGAGATGGTGGCCGCCAACGCTATGCTGAAACGGTGTAAATCTTTTATCGATGAAAAATTTACACCACAAGGTTACAATGTCGGAGTTAATATTGGTAAAGATGCCGGACAAACGGTTATGCATGTCCATATTCACCTGCTCCCGAGATACGAAGGTGATGTCGAAGACCCGGTTGGCGGTGTGCGGCATACTATCCCCGGCAAGGGGAATTATTTACAGTAGGTCAAAATTCTTTAACAAATTCAATTTTCACCGATCGAGGTAAATCTCGCCCTGGAATTCTTTAGGGACGCCTTAGTTTTGTTTGGAATTACGATACCTGGATAGCTTTTAAGACTTCGGCATACTTCCTGCTATTTAAAAATATCACATGATAAATCCATTGCTGACGGAGCATGTTTAGGCATTCTTCAGGTCTCTTTGGTTTCCTGTTTTTCGCCATGGTTTAAGGAGTTTGCCATGATGAAAGTATGGGGTAACTGGGGGACAAACAGGTAATCAACAGATAAATTGCTATGATGCATGTAGTATAGCTTGCGGATGGTAATTTTCTATCATCTATCGGTAAAAAACGTAGAGGATTGCGCTTTGCTTGAGTATCTTTAAGGTGGCGCCGACGACTATATCGCAGATTGAGTGTAAGGGGTGAAGAATGAGGTATGCAGAAACAGGGTTTAATTTAGAGATTGATCTGACCCGGGGAAATATTGAAAAGGTTGCAACCGATCCAAGAGATACTGAGCTCTATCTCGGAGGGTTGGGGACTAATACGAAAATATTATGGGATCGGGTACCACCTGAAGTGGAGCCCTTTTCACCTGAGAATCTTCTCATCTTCGGCGCCGGTCTTTTATGTGGGACACCGGCTACCGGATGTAATCGTACGATTGTGTCGACTATTTCCCCGCAGACGGGTTTAATGGTCTTTTCGATGATGGGCGGATTCTGGGCTCCGGAGTTGAAGTATGCCGGTTATGACAAGGTGGTTTTGCGGGGTAAGTCGCCAAATCTTGTTTACTTGTTGATCCACAATGATAAAGTCGAGCTCCGGGATGCCTCCCATTTAAAGGGTAAAGGTTCGATTGAAACTGCAGAACTTATTAAAAAAGAGTTGAATGAGCCTAAAGCCCAGATCGCGGCAATCGGTCTGGCTGGTGAAAACCGGGTCTTTTATGCCTCCATTGAGCAGGGTCGCTCCAGTGCCAGCCGCGGCGGCATCGGTGCCGTTATGGGGGATAAAGGGGTTAAGGCGATTGTTGTACGCGGAACTAAAGACCTTAATGTTGCCAAACCGGAAGAGTTTATCGGGCTTTGCAATGAAGTTCTGGAGTACATAAAGGTTCGCGAAGATAACCCTATCCCAGGGGTAATGCCAATCCTGGCCGGGCTGGGTTCGCCGCAGGAGATGAAGGTTCATGATGAGAAGTGGCATACTGAAAATTTTATGTGGGGAAATTCTCGAACCCGGAGAAGAGATTTTTGGAATGATGAGATTGCCAATGATTGGACTGAAACCATGGAAAATGCGCGGACTCGGCTGATCAGTTGCTTTAACTGTCCGATGAAATGCGGTGCGACAATTTCGATGCCCGGACTGCCTACCTATATGATGAAATGTTTCACGAAGCTGACCTATACCATGGGTGCTTTTTCCGATCTCGATTTTGGTTTAAGGATTGCGCAAAAGGCTACCGAGTATGGTTTGGATGGGTTTTCAGCCCCGCAGGTTATGGCTTTTGCGCTTGAGCTTTTAGAGGATGGCATCTTGACGGATAAAGATTTTCCCGAAATGCCAGCTGATAGTGAAGGTCGATTCTACTACCTGCTCGAAAAGATTGTTCGGCGTGAAGGTATTGGTGATATTCTGGCCGATGGTACCTATTGGGCGGCGCAAAAAATTGGCAAAGGAGCCGACGTTTACGCGCATAACAATATTAAGAAAATTGAGCAGCTACCGCTTAAACTGTCAATGCTTAATCCGATCTATTTTCTGATGTACTCAACGGGTGAGAAGATGAACATCACCCAGATTGAGGGTCAGTTTCCGCAGGCACCTTTCCCTAAGCGCGAGCATCGGGAAAAATTTGTCGAGGATTGGATTCAGGTGCCCGATGAAAAGTTTAAACAATATTTTCTCGATTGGGAGATCCGTGGCGAAAACTCAATGCCCAACTATCCTACTGTTGAGATGACTTGTGATATTGTCGACTGGCAGGAGAAGATGCACTATATTGATGATGCTCTTGGTCAGTGTGCCGGTTTGTCGTCATTCCCTTTGAAACCGCCGTACCATATCCACAATTATCCTAAATTTATCTCGGCCGGGGCCGGGATTGAGATGGACGAAGAGAAACTGACCCAGGCTGCCAAGCGTTACCGGACCTTACTCAGGGCTTTTAATAACCGCAGAGGGATGCGTCGAAGTGATGAGAAGCCGCCAGAGGATCATTGGAAAAAGAGATTTCCTGAGCTTGAGGAAAAGCTTTTGGATGAATATTACAAAATGAAAGGTTGGAATGATCAAGGTATTCCGACTGTGGAGTCTTTACACGAATTAGGTTTGGATTACGTGAGCAAAGACCTTTTAGAGAGAGGGATTCTGACTAATAGTGAAGCTGCTTCTTCCAAAGAGGCTTCGGCTGAAAAAGAGAAAAATTAAAGTGGAAGAGGTGATGATCGTGAACGTTGAGAAAAAGACCAAGATTATTAAAACGATAAATATAGATGTTGATAAATGTAACGGTTGCCGGGCTTGTGAGGTGATCTGCTCTTCAGTTCACGCCCTGCCCAAATATAGCAGCAATAATCCGGCGCGATCTCGTATTCGGATAATTCGTGATCCTTTAAGAGATATCTATGTTCCGGTCTTAGCGGGTGAATACACGGTCGCCGAGTGTGCCGGCCGGGATAAATACATTATTGACGGCAAGGAGTATGACGAGTGTTCTTTCTGTCGGGCTTCCTGTCCCTCCCGAGAGGAGTTCAAAGAGCCTGATTCCGGTCTGCCCTTGAAATGCGATATGTGTGAAAATGAAGAAGGTGGCCCCATGTGTGTCAAGTGGTGCCTGGCTGAAGCTCTGGTTTATGAAGAGCGTGAAGTTGAAGTCGAAGAAGAAGACGGGCCGGAGGAGTTGGAGATCGGTTTGGAAGCCTTGATTAGCAAGTATGGCATCCAGAGTTTGGTGGATAGCGTTGCCCGGATGACCAAGAAAAGCTAAAGTCTTAAAAGAGGATAAATAAAGATAGTGGAAACAGTAGCTCCCTTTAACGAAATTGTCGATGAGATAAAAGAGGCCGGTGGAGAAACCTTCAAGCTCTGCTACCAGTGCGGTAAGTGCGACGCCGTCTGTCCCTGGAATAAGGTTATAACTTTCAGCATGCGCAAGGTGATCCGGGAGGCGGCCTTCGGTTTGACTGATGTTGAAGGGGACAGCTTCTGGCGCTGTACGACCTGCGGAAAATGCGTCCAGCAGTGTCCCCGGCAGGTCAAACAGATTGAGCTTGGGGTCTCTTTACGGCGGATTGCTACCGAATATCAGGTTTTTCCGACTTCGGTTAAACCGGTTCGGACCATGAGTGGAAGTCTTGCCGGTAATGGTAATCCTTTAAACGAAGACCGTCAGACGCGGGGTGATTGGGCCAAAGCTCAAGCCGTAAAACCCTTTACCGGTGGGATGGAGATCTTATATTTTGTCGGCTGCTATTTAAGTTATGATGCCAGATTGAAAAAAGTTGCCGTAGCTACAGCTAATATCCTTAATAAAGCCGGGGTCGATTTCGGTATTTTGGGGTCCAAGGAGAGTTGTTGCGGTGAAAGTATCCGCAAAACCGGCGATGAAGACGTTTTTAGACGTCTGGCTACCGATAACATCAAAACTTTTATCGATAATGGGGTCAAAAAAATATTGGTCTCCTCGCCCCACTGCTACCATACTCTCAAAAACGAGTACCCTGAATTTATGGTTCATTTTGAGATAGTTCATATTACGCAATATCTCTCAGAACTTATTGCTGAAGGAAGACTTGAACTTACTGGGGAGTATGCCAAAAAAGTTACCTATCATGATCCCTGTTATCTGGGGCGTCATAACGATATCTACGATGAGCCCCGGGATGTTTTGCAGAAGGTTTCCGGTTTAGAGCTGGTCGAGATGGCTGAAAGCCGCGAAAACAGCCTCTGTTGTGGTGGTGGTGGCGGTCGGATCTGGATGGAGACGGCTAAGAGCGAAAGATTCTCCGATATAAGAGTAGCTCAGGCCCAGACGGTTGGGGCTCAGGTTCTGGTGACAGCCTGTCCCTACTGCATTACCAACTTTGAAGAAAGCCGCTTAAGCCTCGAGCCCGAAGACGACATAGAGATCAAAGATATAACAGAAATTATCAGTGAGATAATTTGAAGATTGCGATGAGGAGTTAGAACGTGGAACACGAAGTAATACCAACTGAAATAGTTCAACAATTTTCCGAAAGTCTGGGTAACGACAGTTTTGGCGATGTGCTGATTGTCGGTGGCGGGATCAGTGGCATTCAAGCTTCACTGGATCTGGCCACAGCCGGTTTTAAGGTCTACTTAGTCGAAAAAGAGCCGAGTATCGGCGGCCATATGGCCCGACTGGATAAGACCTTTCCTACTAACGACTGCTCGATGTGAATACTCTCACCTAAACTGGTCGAGGTCGGCCGGCATCCAAATATTGAGATTCTGACATTCACTGAAGTCGATAGCGTTGAAGGAAAGGTGGGGGAATTTAAGGTAACTCTGAAAACTCGGCCCCGCTATATTATTGAGGACCTATGTACCGGTTGTGGTACCTGCGTCGAATACTGTCCGGTAACCTATCCGGATCAGTTTAATCAGGAGATTTCGGATAATAAAGCGGTCCATGTCTTCTTCTCGCAAGCTATTCCTTTGGTTTCATATATTGATGAGAGCTGTCTTTATCTGAAAGAGAAAAAGTGTGATATCTGTCGTGGTGTCTGTCAAGCCGACGCCATCGATTTTAGACAGGTACCCAAAAAGGCAGAGATTAAAGTCGGGGCCATAATCCTGGCTCCCGGGATTGAGCCTTTCGATCCTAAAGTTAATCCCGAATATGGTTATGGCAAGCTCCAGAACGTGGTTACCAGTATGGACTATGAGCGGCTTTTGTCCTCAACGGGTCCTTACGAAGGTGAGGTTTTGCGGGCCTCCGACAAAAAGCCTCCGCAAAAGATCGCCTGGGTGCAATGTGTCGGTTCGCGTCGGGTTACCGAGGGTGAGAACAGCTACTGTTCCGGGGTCTGCTGTACCTATACGCAGAAACAGTTGATCTTGACAAAAGGTCACGATGCCGATGTTGACTGTACGGTTTTCCATAACGATATCCGTTCGCACGGTAAGGATTTTGAGCGCTATTTTCAGAGAGCCGAAGAGTTGCCGGGAACCCACTTTATCAGAAGTTATGTTTCGATTGTTGGTGAAAATCCGGAAACCAAGAATGTCATTGTCCGCTATGCGACGTTCGATGATGGTGTCAAAGAGGAAGAGTTCGACATGGTCGTTCTCTCTGTAGGCTTGAATCCACCTGCAGATTTTAAAGAGCTGGCGGACAAATTTCAAATTGAGCTTAATGCCCACGGCTTCAGCAAAGCTATTCATACTAATCCGATAGCTACCAACCAGCCCGGAATTTTTGTTAGCGGCGCCTTTCAGGGGCCGACTGATATCCCGGAGGCGGTGTTTACGGCCAGCGGGGCGGGATCCCAGTGTGGAGAATTGCTTGATTACCGGCGCGGTAATCTGGCCACTGAGCGGATTTATCCACCGGAGCGCGATGTTTCGCAGGAAGAGCCCCGGATCGGGGTTTTTGTCTGTCATTGTGGGGCTAATATCTCAAGTGTGGTTAATGTCCCCTCATCGGTTGAATATGCCTTAACCCTGCCCAATGTGGTCTACGCCCAGGAACAGCTTTTTTCCTGTGCCACGAATTCGGCCAAGGAGATAACTGAACTGGCTAAAGAGAAAGGGCTTAATCGGGTGGTTATTGCGGCCTGTTCTCCGAGAACTCTGGAACCATTGTTTCGCGACACTTTGCGGGAAGCCGGGCTTAATCAATACTATTGTGATATGGCAAATATCCGGGAACACTGTTCCTGGGTCCACGCTAAACAGAAAGATGAAGCCACCCAGAAAGCTAAAGATATTATCCGCATGTCGGTTGCCCGAACCCGGCATCTGGAGCCTTTGCAGGAGTTTGATCTGGATGTAAACCCGACCGCTCTGGTGGTTGGCGGCGGGATTGCCGGTATGATCTGTGCGCTCTCAATTGCGCAGCAGGGCCATGAGGTGCAGCTAGTTGAAAGGGCCAAAGATTTAGGCGGTATGGCGCGGCGTATTCAAAGCACCATCGAAGGTATGGATGTCCAGGAGTATCTCGACGATCTGATCCACAAGGTTTATAAAAATCCTTTGATTCATGTCTCGCATGAGGCCACGATCACCGATGTTGCTGGCTATGTTGGTAATTTTACGACAACCTTGGAGAGTGAAGGCCGCAGTAAAGTCATAAAACACGGGGCTTCGGTTATTGCGATTGGGGCTGATGCTTATACCCCGAACGAATATCTCTATGGGGAAAACGATCAGGTTTTAACCCATATGGAGTTGGGCGAGGAGATCGCTAAAGGCACAGAGAGTGTCACTCAGGCTGAGAGCTTGGTGATGATTCAATGTGTCGGTTGCCGCAACGAAGATCGCAATTACTGCAGTCGGGTTTGTTGCTCTCACGCCATTAAAAACGCTTTGAAACTTAAAGAAGTAAATCCTGAGATGGCGATCTATATCCTTTTTCGGGATATGAGAACCTACGGCCTAAGAGAGGATTACTATCGTGAGGCGGCCGAAAAAGGGGTAACCTTTATCCGTTATGAGACTGATGATAAACCTGTAGTTGAAGCTCTTAAAGCGGGCGGCAAGTCACTGTTAAGAGTATCGGTTCCGGATCCGGTTTTAGGCAAACGATTAGAGCTTGATGTCGATTTT
The DNA here is from genome assembly GCA_964457755.1 of uncultured Thermodesulfobacteriota bacterium. Taxonomy (GTDB): domain Bacteria; phylum Desulfobacterota; class Anaeroferrophillalia; order Anaeroferrophillales; family Tharpellaceae; genus Tharpella. The sequence continues at coordinate 16,855 of CAYWGC010000043.1, forward strand.
GTCTCTTTGGCGGCGGCGGTTATTCCGGCCGCAACCACTCAGGAAATAGCCCGTCAATTCAAGGTTACTTTGAGCCCGGATGATTTTTTCAAAGAGGCCCATGTCAAACTGAAACCGGTTGAGTTTGCTGCCGATGGTGTCTATCTCTGTGGCACGGCGCACTACCCTAAACATATACAAGAGTGCATTAATCAGGCTTATGGGGCGGCCGGTCGGGTCTTGACCCTGCTTGCCAATGATACGGTTACTGCTTCAGGCTCAGTTTGTGAGGTTAATGAGGATGATTGTATCTCGTGCGGTGCCTGTATTACGGCCTGTACATATGATGCGATAGCCTTTGTCGAGACTGCAAAAGGCCGCAAAGCCCGGGTTAATCCGGTGCTTTGTAAAGGTGATGGTCTCTGTAATGCCAAGTGTCCAACCAATGCGATTGTCTTAAAGCACTTTACTGATGAAGAGCTTATCAGCCAGATTGATGCGGCGTGTACTAAAGAAGATATCCTGCAGCAGATTGACGCTGCGGTTTAATAAGGAGATAAAATGAGTGCAGCAATTGAATTTAAGCCAAAAATATTAGGCTTTGTGTGCCACTGGTGAGCCTACGGGGCGGCTGACCTGGCTGGAGTTTCCAGACTACAATATGCAAGTGAAATCAGGCTTATTCGGGTGATGTGTTCCGGCAGAATCGATCTCGAATTCATCCTTAAAGCCTTTCTGAATGGACAGGATGGGGTCTTTGTCGGTGGTTGTAAATTAGATGAATGCAACTATATCACGCATGGCAATTACGACGCTTTGAGTAATGTCCACCTCTGTAAAAAAATAATGCAGCATATAGGCCTTGATCCCGAAAGGCTGAGAATTGAGTTTATGTCGGGCGCTGACGGTGCGCTCCTGGCTGAATATACCGATGATTTTACCAGATCGGTAAAAGAACTGGGGCCTCTCGGTGAAGCCGAAGGCCTAAGTCCTGAAGATTTGCAATTAAAGCTCGAAGCCGTTAGAAAATTGGTTCCTTACATTAAGCTGGTCGAGAGGGAGCGGCTCCGGGTACCGGTTAAATCGAAAGCTGAGTATGATAAATTTTTCGAAAGTGATGAAACCAGCCGTTTGATTAAGGAGCTGATAACCGATAAATTATCGGTCAGTCAAATGCTCATGCATCTGCAGGAGAAACCTCTTTCAACTGGTGAAATTTCAAATCTTCTTGATCTTAACCCCTCTGAAGTTGCCAAACATATAGGTAACTCATCGAGACAGGGCTTGATCAAATACGATGAAAACGGCAAGTGTTACGCTCTTGCTTAAGGGCAGAATCTTTTTTTACCACGAAGACACGAAGAGCACGAAGAAAGGCTTTTCAACTTCGTGACTTTCGTGTCTTCGTGGTGTAATAATAAATACCTGTTTGGTTCCGGCTGCGCCGGGTTAGGGTGAAGAAAACTAGGAAAGTAACTTATGGATAATGATAGAATCGACCAGATTATTGATAAGCATCATGGTGCCGCCAGTTCCCTGATTCAGGTGATGCTGGAGATCCAGAGTGAGCATCACTGGCTGCCCAAAGAGTCTTTAAAAAGGGTCAGCCAAAAATTGCAGGTCCCCTTAACCCAGATACTGCATATTGCCACATTCTATAAAGCCTTCAGCCTGGTGCCTAAAGGTCGCCACCAGGTTCATGTCTGCGTCGGTACAGCCTGCCATGTCCGTGGCGCCTCGCGGATTCTTGATACCTTGCAGGAGCTGATTAAAATTAAACCAGGTGAAACCGATCTTGATCTTAATTACAGTCTCGAGACGGTCAACTGTGTTGGTTGCTGTGCTTTAGGCCCGGTCATGGAGATTGATGGCAAAACTTACGGTAAAATGACACCGACTGAAACCATTGATATCTTAAAAAACTACGACTAGGATAAAACTATGCCACAAATAAATTCGTCTGAAGCATTAGAGAAATTCAGACAGGAACTACTGACGAAAAATGACGCCGATACTCCTTGCATCTCGATTTGTGCCGGGGCTGGCTGTATCGCTTCCGGGGCTGGTGAAGTGATAACGGCTTTTAAAGCCGAGATTGAAAAACAGGGTCTGCAGGCGGGGGTCAATACCAAAGAGACCGGGTGTCCCGGGTTTTGTGAAAGAGGACCCGTAGTCGTTATTTACCCCGAGGAGATCTGTTATCTTCAGGTAAAACCTGAAGATGTTGCCGAGATTGTGACAAAAACTATAAAAGAGAAAAAAGTTGTGGAGCGGCTCGTTTATTGCGATTCACTGACCGCTGAAAAAGCGCCGCTTGAGTCCGATATTCCCTTTTATAAGAATCAAAAGAGAAACCTTCTCGGCAGTAACATCAAGATCGACCCCAAAAGCATTGAAGACTATCTGGTCCTCGATGGTTATTCAGCCTTGAGCAAGGTTCTGACGCAGATGTCGGCTGAGAGTGTGGTTGAGGAGATCAAATTATCAAACCTGCGCGGTCGTGGCGGCGGTGGTTTTCCGGCTGGTAGAAAGTGGGAAGGTACCCGTAACGCTCCAGAGCCCGTTAAATATGTGATCGTCAACGCCGATGAGGGTGATCCCGGTGCCTTTATGGATAGAGCTCTGCTCGAAGGCAACCCCCACTCAATCCTCGAAGGTTTGATTATTGGCGCTTATGCGATTGGCTCGCACGAAGGTTTTATCTATGTCCGTCAGGAGTATCCCCTGGCCGTTGAAAATATTAACCTCGCAATCATCCAGGCTCAAGAGTACGGTTTTTTAGGCAAAAACATCCTTGGTTCAGGCTTTGATTTTAAGGTCTCAGTGCATCAGGGGGCCGGCGCCTTTGTCTGTGGTGAATCGACGGCTCTGATGACGGCCATAGAGGGCCGGGTCGGGGAGCCGCGACCCAAATATATTCGTTCTAATATCAAAGGCCTTTGGGATAAACCCAGTGTCTTGAACAATGTTGAGACCTGGGCTAATGTCCCGCTGATCATCAATAAAGGGGCGGAGTGGTTTACCCAATTTGGCACCGAAGGCAGTTCCGGCACCAAGATTTTCGCTCTCGTCGGTAAGATTAACAATACCGGCCTCGTCGAAGTTCCTATGGGCATCACCTTAAGAGATATTATCTATAAGATCGGTGGTGGTATCCCGGACGGCAAAAAGTTTAAAGCTGTCCAGACCGGGGGGCCCTCCGGAGGTTGTATTCCTGAGTCTTTACTCGATTTAGCGGTTGATTTTGACGAGCTTTCCAAAGCCGGTTCGATGATGGGTTCGGGTGGAATGATCGTCATGGATGAAGATACCTGCATGGTTGATGTGGCCAGGTACTTTATGGAATTTCTTGCCGATGAATCGTGTGGTAAATGTGTTCCCTGCCGTGAAGGTACCCGGCAGATGCTTAAAATTCTAACAAATATCACTGAAGGCCGGGGCAAAGAGGGCGATATCGAGCTTTTGGAAGAGCTCTCCGAAGTTGCCAAGGAGGCCGCCCTTTGTGCTTTAGGCAAGAGCGCTCCCAACTCATTTTTAAGTACCTTGCGCTACTTCCGGGATGAGTATGAGGCCCATATCAAGGATAAACGTTGTCCGGCTCTCTCTTGTAAAGAGCTTATTAACTTCTATATCGATCCGGAAAAATGTCAGGCCTGTGGGGCTTGCCTGAAAAAGTGCCCGGCCGACGCCATTATCGGCGGCAAGAAGCTGATTCATATAGTCGATCAGGACAAATGCACAAAATGCGGCACCTGCTTTGAGGTCTGTCCCACAAAATTTAGCGCCGTAACCAAGCTCTCCGGCGAACCGGTTCCGGCTCCAGTTCCTGAAGCAGAGAGAACCGTAGTCAAGAAGGACAAAAAATAATGAGTGAAATACTTTTAGAAATTGACGGAAAAGAGGTTAAAGCAAAAGCTGGGATGACCATCCTGGATGCTGCCAAAAGTGTAGGCATTTCAATTCCGACCCTCTGTCACCATGAAGCCCTGGAACCCTTTGGCAGTTGTCGGCTTTGCTCGGTAGAGGTCGACGTGCGTGGTCGTACCAGCCTGGTTGCCGCCTGCGTCTATCCGGTAGCCAATAATATTCTAGTCAAAACCAGATCGGCCAAGATCGACAGAATTCGCAAAATAATTCTCGAACTTTACCTGGCTCATGCTCCAGATTCTTTCGTGCTACAAGATCTGGCCAAAGAGTATGGGGCTGATAAAGACCGTTTTGAAAAAGAGGCCTCATTCTGCATCCACTGCGGTCTTTGTGTCAGATATTGTAATGAGGTTAAGCAGAAGAATGCCGTCGGCTTTGTTGACCGCGGCGGCCGTAAAGAGATCTGCTTTATTCCCGAAATCGCCGCGAAAGAGTGCTGGGACTGCAAAGAGTGTTTTCCGCTCTGCCCAACTGAGGCTCTGCAGGCAGCATACGTTCTCTCTCAGGCCCTATTTACTGCCCCCCCGGAATAGAAGTGAACATTATAAAAGAGATAAAAAAGCCCGTAGACGCGGGTTTTTTTATCTCTTTTAATCGGGGACATCAGAGGAGGTATGTTTCGAATGAGACTCAACGAGGAAGATAAATTGGAAGGGGCTCTTAGCGAGCAGCGGCGCGATAAAGATCTCCGCTCTAAAACCTATCGGGAACGAGCCCTTAAACTGTATCCGTGGATATGTGCCCGCTGTGGGCGCGAATTTGGCGGCAAAAAACTTCGTGAGTTGACCGTCCATCACAAGGATCATAATCACGACAACAATCCGCCGGACGGCAGCAATTGGGAACTGTTATGTCTCTACTGTCATGACTACGAGCACACGAAACACCCCGAAGAGATGATACCCGGCAAAAAGGGAAGTGTTAACTATAAACCATCCACCACCCATCAGCCATTTGCCGGTCTCGACAAATGGCTGAAGAAAAAATAGGAAAATATCAGTCACTAATTATTTAGATTCTGAATAAAAAGCCAACATAACACCGGTTGCGATACCGACAAGAGACCATGACCATGGACTCGCAGACATAGCTCAGGTATTTCCGGCACATTTTACCACAAAGCCGACAACACAGCCGATTACGGCACCTATGACAATTCCATAAAGATATTTTTTCACGATAATCTTACCTTAAGATCATTTTTTTAAATTCTCTTTTGGCTGTCGCGTTCCTGGGCTCTTTGGGCGGAGCGCAGTTCAGCGTCCTGAAGGCGGCGTTTCTCCTCGTCACTTTCCAGGATCAGGGGTGGGACTTCCTGGCTTTTGCCATCTTTTTTGAGAGCGACAAAAGTAAGATAGGCTGACGCTGTATGGTGGCTCGCGCCGCTGATCATTTTCTCGCTCTCGACCCTAACCCCAATATCCATTGAGGTCCGTCCTACTTTGTTCAGGGAGGCGGTTAGGGTGACTAGATCCCCGACATAGACCGGATAGTGAAAGTCAAGGCGGTCGATCGAGGCGGTGACCGCATTGCTGCGGGCGTGGCGAATAGCGACGACGCCGGCCGCATTATCGATCAATTTCATAATAACTCCACCGTGAATATTACCGGCCGGATTGGCATCCTGCGGCTGCATGACATGTGAGAGGGTCACCATACTCTCGCTGACTTTTTTCCCTTCCATTGATAGCTCCTTCTCTAGATATTTATTTCGAAACTCCAAGCATTATAACGACCAGGGTCACTTGCCGGGCCGCAAAGCACAAAGAAACAACGGGCGGCTATTCCCGGTCTAGTGCACCCGAAGGTTCGGCGATTTTTTGCCGATAAAGCTATTGAGGGAAGAGTGATTAAATAGATCAACCTCATTTCCCCCACAGTAACAGGCTTAACCAAAAGGTTACGAACAATTTAATTTTACCCCGACCCCAATTAACGTGCGTCTCCCATTTTAACGGTAAAAGAGATCTCCAATCTGTTTCGAGTGGGGTCATTGTTGGACAAAGGGCGACCGTGTCACGCTGTGTAACGTCCATCTAACGTGGAGCTAGGGGCGGGTAAATCGGGGGACACCATACCAGTTTTCTAAAATATTGCTGCGTTCATAAATTAACTAGTATGGTGTCCCCGTATTTCCCCTTTGTAAATCGAGAGTATTGTTTTGAAATGATGAAACCGGGGCTGAATGAGATCCAGGCCCGGTTTTTCATTAACTGAATTATTGCAGGGATAGCAATATTTACTGGATATACCTTTCAAACGTGTCAATCTGTAAACATGGCTTGACAATTTATCGTCAAGCCACTTCTATACATTCTGTATACGGTTACAGAAACTTACGGTAGACGAATCCTAATTTTGTTGATCTCCCATATCTCTGTTGGACCGTATCCAGTCAGCGTTTGTATCTGACGAAAACTGACTTTACTCCAATATTTACCTTTTTTATCTTTTGATAATACAGCCGTCGTCATATAACGAAACTCACCACGCTGTATCCACCAGTCTTTATCAACGATAACAAAATCCTTTACCTCAATGTCTCTATCTTCCAGCAATAGTGCCATCTCTTTTTCAAGATTTTTGCTTTTCATCTTTGCTTTTGGAAACGGACGGGGGCGTTCCAGCCAGCGACGCTTTTTTTCGACCCAGGTAGTATTTTCTTTTTCCAGTGCTCCTAATCTTTTGCTAAACCCGGCTGCACTATCAGGGGAAACCTTGCCCAACGCACCAATCTGTTTCTTCTGATATTCCAGTTTCTTCTCTGTAATAACAAAAAGTGCCTGATCAGATTTTTCATTCCATTTCCTATTTTTTCAAACCGCTTTTCCCAGCCTGAAAGCGTATTCTCAATTGGCTGCAAACGATTCTTGTTGTCAGCTTTTTTATCATCCTCATAGACTTGCAGAGAAAAACGTAATTCATCAACTGCACTTTTCAGTTCATCTGGCTGATCACTAACGGGCACATCCTTTTCCACATCTCCAAGTACTTTTACTGCATGGTTATAGAGTTTCTCTTGTCTGTCCAGCTCCTGTTCATTGTATGATCCAGGATACTGCAAACGGGAATTTGATAGCCCGTCGGTAAAAGGAGTTATCTTTGGCAACCATTTATTATTGAGTTCGGCTCCATATTCCTTTGCCTGGGCCGCTGCCTGCTTGACACCTTTTTCTTTTCCACGGGCCTTGCCGGTAAATGCCGTAAGTCTGGCCTGCAAAGCCTTGTGGCGTTGAAAGGCGGAAGCGACATCTGGATGATCAGGATTAGCTTTATTATTGTTTATAACTCTATCAAGCAGACCTTTTGCAACCTCAAGTTTGCTTTTGACATTATATATATAAGAATTCACCAGATTAAACTCTTTATCCTGTAAACTTTTTTCACCCTTAACAAACTTCTGCTCAGCAAAATCCATTTCACGAGCAGCATTTTTCAGATTGTTTTTGGCACCATGGCTTAGCGCTTTTACTTCGGGAGAAGATTGTACAATACCAGGTGTTGCTTTTGCCTCGGGTGCTGTTTTGGAACTACTGTTTCCCAATTTTTTATCCACCCTTACTTTTAAACGATCATATTTTGTCTGTAACGTTTTTATTGATCTATGAGCCGGATCTTCAGATTTCAACTTCACAAGATTATCTTCAACTTTCAGCAACATAGTTGCGGCCTCGTTTACTTTCCCATTGAAATATTTATTCTCTGCGCTTCTAATCAAACTGTTCACATTTTTCGAGATGTCACCTGCAGTTGAGGCAAAGGCTACAGAGACCCATAACAATAACACCAAAACCGATAATTTTTTTTTCATAATAAGCTCCAATATAAAGTTATGTATGTTGATGGCAATGCAATAACAACAGTTGTCCAATAATGGACAAGGTAATGGGTTATAAACAGGCCTTCTCTAACAGCCGACCGAATCTAGGATCTTTTTAAATGTCTCTTCGTATTGGTTGAATTCCCCTTCGGGCGCTCGGCAATCAAAGAAATCAAGAATCGTCATAGCGCTTTCATCGATAAGAATCAATCCTCTATGCTTGAAGCCTTTAACAGTTGTTTCGACCAACATTCCTTCCATTCCGCATTTTTTAACTTTTCCGATAGTGTCAGGGACAGAATGATAGTAGAATTTCAGCTTCTCTTCGATAGTATTTCCAGACATCATTGGCGGTATACTTCCGACGTGCAAGCTGACTCTGGGAAGTCCGGTCGCTGTATCCTGATCCCCGGGGCACCAGGCACCATCTGCTCCCCCGTTTTTCCAGTCTTTTGGAAGGAAGAACCTGTATTTTTCATAGGATGTTTTTTCCCATCCCGATATCGCTGCCGATCCTTGGTCGGCTGCTTTCTCTTTGATTTCACCCTTCGATGGCACCGCTGTTTCAGAACTTGTTTTTCCAATATTTGATGCGTCTTTGTTGTCACTGCATCCGACCAGGATGACCAGGAACAGAGCCAAAACGAATACCGGGAACATTTCGGCAGTGGTGTTTTTTTTCATCATCAATTCTCCTTTCAATGGATTGCATCATCTTTGAGTTCTGATTTTGTATAACGTTTGAACTCAGCGGTGGGCCACCTGAACTTGCCCGGTAGTCCACAGAGCCTCATTCCGTCCGCTGGAGTGATTTATTGGACGAAGCCGCTATCGCGGCAGGCAAAAACCCGCCTCTACTGGTAGATATTGTAACCTCCGATATTTTTGCGGTAAAAAGGAGATAGCAACATCATTGGTTGCTATTAACCTAAACCGATACAATCAGGAGGATTCACAATGGACACCAGACTACCAAACGACCCACAATTTATCAAAAATTACACCAAGCACTGTAAGCATCTAAAACTCAACGGTTTACAACCGAAAACCATTGAAGCGTACTCAAGATCAATCAGACGCATCGGTAACTATTTTGATTGCCAGTTGAATGATTTTACCATGGATCAATTGCTGGATTATTTTAATGACCTCCTGGAGTCACATTCATGGAACACAGTATCCTGGCGTCGAGTGGCTGCGAAGGCCGTGTGGGCGGCGTTGGGTTCAATCGCTGTATCTACCAGAAGATATGCCTCATTCACCCGCCTTGCCCGCGATCTTCTCGCTC
>CAYWGC010000044.1:0-24345 GCA_964457755.1 uncultured Thermodesulfobacteriota bacterium
TCCTCGCTTCGCTCACAGCGCGGCTCAGCCCGCCACGGGCTCTTGTACCCTTTAGAGTGAAAGCCCGGTCTGGAGGTTGCGCCCGCATCGAGACAGCCTAGTTCCGCCATAAATCTACATATAATCGCGTTGAACTTTGCTTCGCCCTCACAAACGGGGTCAAAGCTGGGGTGCTAACGCACCTTGTACCAGCAATGACCCCAATCCCGGCAGTTTGTGTGCTAAACTGAATAGTTACAACTTTTATTTATCTTAAACCCTCCTCAAACAGAGAGAATCAAAATGACCGATTTTAAAACTACCAAAAAACTTATCGCTACGGCTTTAGGTCAGCAAGCCGCTGATCGGGCGATAATCAATGCCAGGCTGGTCAATGTTTTTACATCTGAAATCCTACCCCAGAGTACAATCACGATCAGTGACGGGAAAATCGCCAGCATTGGTAAACCAGCCCCCGGCGCCCTCGGCCCCAAGACAAAAATCATCGATGCCGGAAACGATTTTGTCCTGCCCGGCTATATCGAGACCCACACCCATATCGCCAACGTTTTTCGCTTGCACGATTTTTGCGCCTCAGTCCTGCCGCACGGCACCACCACGGTAATCAGCGAAGCCACCGAACTCGGCAACAGCCTCGGCTATAAAGGTTTAAGCTGGCTTTTGGAAGAGGCCGCAGGGCTACCCATGGAAATCAGTTTTACAGCCCCCTGCTTCTCACCGCCTTACCCCGATTTTGAGAGCTCTTATCCGATATCTCTTGACGAGTACGAAAAACTTCTCCAACTCGAACAGATTGCCGGCATCGGCGAAGCTTACTGGCCCGACATTCTCAAGGCCGATGATCGCACCTTGGAGCTGCTCGCTTTAGCCAAACATTTTAATAAACCGGTCCAGGGCCATTCGGCCGGGGCCAAAGAAGCGCAGCTCAACGCCTTTGTCGCAGCCGGCATCGCCTCCTGCCATGAGCCGATAAACCCGGAACAGGCCCTTGAGCGCCTCCGCTTAGGCCTCCACCTGATGATTCGGGAAGGCAGTATCCGGCGCGATCTTGCCGGGGTGGCACCGGTTAAAGATTTAACCCGGGAAAACCGCCGCATGACCATTTCAACCGATGGTGTCACCCCCTCGTGGCTGCTTAATCAGGGCCATCTTGACAGCCTCGGAGAAAAGGCGGTAAAACTCGGTTTTGATCCTCTGACGGTTGTCCAGATGCTGACCTTGAATGCCGCCGAAGCCTTTGGGCGCCAGGATATAGGGGCCCTGACCCCGGGCCGACGGGCCGATATTCTGATTGTCCCGGAATTGGAAAAATTTACCCCGCGCCTGGTTTTTTGCCGGGGAGAGATCAGCGTCGATAACGGCAGACTAAGCCATGCCGAAAGTTACGTACCCTACAAATACCCGCCAGCAGCCTACAATTCACTGGGCCTGGAACCGGTTAGCGGAAAAACTTTCCTCTATCCAACCACAAAAAACGATTTGGTCAAGGTGCGCGCCATTAAACCCGAAATCGGCAGCATGGTGACCCATGCAGTTACTGCAACCCTGAAAGTTGAAAAGGGCAATATCGCCGCCGACTCCGACCAGGATATTATCAAATATGTCGTTTTCGACCGTTACGGCAGTAAGCGCTGCGGCCACGGCTTTCTCGCCGGGACCGGCATCAGAGAGGGGGCCTGGGCTTCGACCTTGAACTGGGAGTGTTATCAGCCCACAGTTATCGGCTGCAATGAAGTCGAGATGGCCGCAGCTTTTAATCATCTCCTGAAAATGGGAGGCGGTATTGTCGTGGTTAACAAAGGCATGGTTCTGGCCGAATTACCTCTGCCGATCGGCGGCATTATGGGAGATTTGAACTTGCAGGAGATCCTGAAACGAGAGGAGGAGATTGTTGCAGCTCTAACCCTGATCGGCTCAAAACTCGATAACCCCTTCTTCCACTACCAGACCCTGGCCTTTACCGGTCTGCCTTTCCTGAGACTGACCGACAAAGGCCTTTTTGATATCCGTAAAAAATCCCTGGTTCCCCTTGAGATTGAAGATTGACAGTTTAAAACAAAGTACGCCTTGACTAATTCAAAAGATTAAGTTAATAGCGCCTAACTTTTCATTTTAAACCATCTTCGAGTATAGGTGAACCCGTGAAAAAAACATTAACCGCTATTCTGTTATTAATTTTTTTCTGCCTCTTTCATTTGAGCCCTAAGGCTTACGCCGAAGGGCTGACTAAAAAAGAGATTTTGGCCGAACTGCAACTCATGAAAGAGCGCATGGCAAAGCTGGAAGAAGCTCTGGCCAAACTTGACAAACCAGCTCCAAAAACCGATAACAGCGCCAACCCCAGCCCCAACCGTTCATTTTCAACAAATTATAATGTAATAGAGACTCCAGAACAGGAATCCGCGGCCGAGTGCATCGCTGAAAACTTAACCCCTGAACCAGAGGATAAACGCATCCTGCAACAGGGCGAACGCGGCGTTGCCGGCCATCTGCAGGCCTTGAGAAAAAGGGGTGAAGGTCTTGAGTTCAGCGGTTCTCTGGAGATCGAAGGCGGTTACGAATCCTTCAGGGCAAAATCGCAAAAGCGGGAAGATTCCAGTTTTCTTGAACTGGCTACCGTCGAACTCGTAGTCGATGCCTACCTCTCCGACTCTTTAAGGGCCCATATTATTTTTGATTATGAAGATGGCGAAGGGATCGACATCGATGAAGCAATGCTCCATTTCCGGGCCGAAGATGTCTGCCAGCCAGACTGTGCCTGCAACTCCCCCTGGTTTGCCAGTCTCGGCCGCATGACCGTGCCTTTTGGTTATTATGAGAGTCATTTTATCAGCGATCCGCTGACCATGGTTCTTGGCGAAACCCAGGAGATCGCCGCTCTCGGCGGGGTGCACAGCGGCCCTTTCACACTGGCCGCTGGAGCCTATAACGGCGACATCGACGAAGCAGGCAAAGAGGATCATATCGATAATTTTGTCGCCGCCGCCTTTTTCCGGCTCGATGAAAAAGCAATCTCTAATCTCACCCTGCTCTCCGGCATCTCCTATATCTCCAATATCACGGACAGCAATGAGTTAACCCAATTTTTCGACGATGAATTTAACACTGACACCGTGCTTGATCGAGTCAACGGCATCAGCGCCTTTCTCTCGCTATCGTTCAAAAAACTCTTCTCCCTGGAAGCGGAATGGGTAAGCGCTCTGGACAGTTTTAAGGAAGACCCCAATTTTGAGCCAAAAGCGTGGAATCTGGAGTTAGCTTATCGACCACTAGAAACCATGGAGATCGGCCTGCGCTATAGCGGCAGCAAAGATGCTCTCAACTTTCTTCCGGAAACCCAATTCGGGATAATCGCCGCCTATGAGATCTTTGCAAACACTTCAATCGGCATCGAATATCTCTACGAAGAGTATGAAAACAGTGACCAGGCAAACCGGATTACGACGCAACTCGGGGTGCAGTTTTAAGAGGCAGCCGAAGCATAAAAGCAGTAGGGGTCTTTATCTTTGAAAACGTCGAGGCCAAAACCGTAGACAACTGCGGGACAGCCGCCGCAGACCGGGCGGATCTGACAATCTCGACAAGCCGAGGAACCTTGCCGATAACGCTCGGCCAGAGCGCTGTGATAGATCTCCGACAAGCCCTCAGAAAAGATATTGCCGAGCAGCGAAGGCAGTTTGCGACAGGCATGGACCTCGCCGTCCGGCAGGAGCGAGAGGAAGTTAAAAGCGGCCCCGCAACCATAACCGGCACAGCCGCCGGACCAGGGTTGGGCCTGTTCTTCTTTAACGATATTGAAAAGATTATCCTTTAACGAGATTACCGGATTATGTTCGGCGGCGGCCAGATATTGTTCAAGAAAATCTCGATATTTTTGCGGCTCAACCGAATAGAGACTAGCCCCTTCGCCGACCATAGCCAGACGATTAAAGGTAAAGAGATCAACCCGCCCCCGCAAAACCTCGGCCAAAGGCAGAACCTGATCGTGGTTGGCGCGGGTCAGGGTTAACATCACCATCGAGTAGATCCCCACATCCTGCAAAAGATCGAGGAAAGCCAGGGCTTTCTCAAAATGTCCGGAGCCCCGCATATAATCGTTATGCTCGCTCAAACCCTCGAGACTAATCTGGTAAAAGACCGGAGCTTTAATGGCCAGCAGTTTCTCAAGAGTTTTGCGATCGGTCGGATTGCCGAGAATGGCAACCTGGAGGCCACGCTCAACCGCAGCCTCGTAAAGCACCATAAAGTCGGGATAAAGCAACGGGTTGCCCCCGGAAAAAGAGACCTGACCGCGGACAAAGTGGGCCCGACAAAAGCTGCTAAGCTCATCAAGAATACGCAGACCTTGAGCCAAGAGTAAAGGCTGACGGTCGCTGCGATCGTAACAGTGGCGACAGTTAAGATCACATTTTTGCGTAACATGCCACTGCAGGGTAAAAAAATTAGAGCTTAAAAAATCATTATCGCAATCTTTATCTCGCGAAAAAATCGCTGCGGGTGAGCGCCGAATCAAGGATGGCGGCGAAAGCAAAATTCCGTTGCTAACCCCTTCTCTAATAACCTGCTCAACTACGCCAAGCGCAACCGACCCGGCCTGCGCAACCCTTTCCAGAGGCAGCTCTTCAGCCATAATCTTAAGGGCTAAAAGATCTCTTTCTGTAGCTTTCCGGACAACGATTTTGCGACTTTGCGGATGCCGGAAAAGCAGAATAAACTCCCCTTCTGAATTTACTTTAAGATCTTCAGCTAAAGCTTTCCCCGCGATCACCGCCGGCAACCCGCTCCACTCCGATTTAAGCAGTTGCAGCTGCGGATTGACAATAATCTCAGTCAGTTCAGCCGACACCGACAGGTCCTCATCACTCCCTAACTGATAAATCGCAAACTCCAAACGCGCAAGATCAACAAGATAAGGCGGGAAATTAAGCTCAGCGGATTTGTCGGCAATCTTTTTCAGCAATCTTTCCAAATAACACTCCTCCCCCAAACCCAGCGCAAAAACACTCCTCACAAAGCTTGGCAGGTGTGCGTATAAAACCGGAAAAATCTCTTTAAACTCAAGCAAAAATCCCCCTCCAGATAAATACTCAATTTTCTGAATTATAGTAACAGCTTAAATTTACAAGCTTAATTGTACCGACTCAGAATATGATTTATTTTGCATTTCTCTGCGTCTTTGCGTTTCTGCGGGAAAATGCTTTTTATCTCCCGCTAAGACGCAAAGGAAAACCGCATTTCAAACAAAGTCCATGCTTCTTTTGCTTTAAATATTATGAAATTGGATCAAACCATAAAAAAGAGAAAGGGACAGAGATAAACCCTGCCCCTTTCTGCTGCAACTTTTTTTAAGTGTGAACCACACTCTTATTTATTACCGCCTCAACCACTCTTGCCAGACTCCTGCTTATCTTCGGACTCTTTCTTCTCATCAGTATCTGTGTTTTTTTCATCATCTTCTTGCGGTTCCTGAGTCGTAACCGACTCATTTTGTTCGGCACTAGTGTCAGAATCATGATTTTCAGCGCTCACGGCGCTTTTTTTCTGGCCTCAGCCACTGCTGCCTCAACCGCTGCCGCCGATGGCAACCCCACCAGCCAGAGGAATGCCGGTCAATAATCCGGCAATTCCAACTCCGGCCAACAATTTCTTTAACTCTTTCTTCTCCATGGTCACCTCCATTAAGGATTGTGAGTTGACAATCTCGCTCTTTAAAGAGAAGCAGATTATCCAGAAAAACAATACTTGACTGCAGTGGTATCGTATTTACTGATAGATGTCCAGATCTTTTAGATCCTCACAGGTCATTTTTTATTTAAAAAACAAGAGCATGTTCTGATAAGAACGTTTTCTTGCGGGCCCAAAAAGCCACTTTTTGGTTACGGGTCTCGTCCTCGCATCGACCCCAATACCGGAACGCGCGACGGCCGCCCTCAACGCCATGGGCCTGTCCGTCTCTGATGCTATCCGCCTGCTCCTGCTGCGCGTAGCCGATGAGCAACGCTTGCCATTTGAGGTCAAAGTCCCAAGCACCAAAACCCGCGCAGCCATTGCCGAACTTGAGGTTGGGAAGGGCAAACGGTTCAACAACGTTGACGACTTGATGGCTGATCTCAATGCGGACGATTGAGAGATCTTCGGCCTTCAAGCGGGATTACAAACGCGAGGCCAAATAAATCAGAAAAAGCCGCAAGATTGCTCTTGCGGCTTTTTTTATTAAAGAAACGCGGAATCGATTAAGATTGCGGTTTTTCTCTGCGTCTTTGCGGGAAAAATGCTTTTAATCTCCCGCAAAGACGTTAAGATGCAAAGAGAGGCAAAACAATTTCCTAGAGATCAATCACCTCAAGGCCTAGATCGCCGGAAATTTTCGCGGCATTGCCGGAATCGGTAAGCACCGCAATCCCGGCATTTTCGGGATTTAGGTAGGTTTCAGTAACCCGTTTAAGATCTTCGAGACTGACCTCTAAAACCTGACGCCGGTAGGCTCGCAGAAATTCGGGATCACGACCATAGATCCCGTCAAAAAAAGCCTGTTTGGCGCGGCCCGCGGGTGAACCCGGTTTATCAATCTGACTGACAACCCCTAAAATTGCCTCTTCAACCTGGCGGCCCTCATGTTTGTTTTCCTGGAGCCAGATTAGAGAACGATCAAAATCTTCCAGGGTGGCCCCGAGACGGGGATCGCGATAGGAGTAGAAACGAAATGCCGCACTGCCGGGATCGTGGCCAGCGCCGCCACCATAGGCACCACCCTCTTCCCGGATAGCTCGATGCAGATAACCATTGCGCAAGAAACCACCAAGGACCGCTAAAGGCGCCGCATCGGGATGGGCGATAGCCACTGTAGGATAGGCTTTGGCACAGAAATTTACATTGGTATCGGTAGTCCAGGCCTGACGCACCAGATTTTTTTCGACCGGCAGGGTGAAATCTTTAAAACCTCCCATCGGAGTTTGGCTACTTCCTTGCCAGACGGCTTGTAACTCAGCCGTTAAAGCAGCCTCGCGCTCGGCTTCAGAAACCAGCAGAAATTGCCGGGGAGCGGCCATTATCTGGTCATGTAAAACTGCAAACTGGCAACTGAAAGCGTTTAGAGCGTCATCTTTTTGCGAGAGTTCAAGATAGAGTTTTTTAAGTTTTTTAAGGCCCTCGAGACCATGCACCCGATGTCCTAAAGCAGCGATCGGACTACAACCGGCGGCGGCGGCCCGCATCGCCAAAAGATGGCCGGAAGCAGTTACCTGCTGCTCCTGATGAGCCAGACTCTGGGCCATGATTTCGCGGATATGGTCAACCTCATCAAAACGCACACTCTCTAAAGTTTTGCGCATCAACTCATTTAAAGCCCCGTAATTTCTCTGCAGAGCTTTACCGGAAAGCACAAAAAGTCCCTTGACTTTGGCATTGTCATCTATAGCTCCGCGCACCTTATAGTAAGCCCCGATGCCACCACAGACCCGCGCCTGCCAGGCCTGGGTTTGGCGATAATCGAGACCATTACAACCCAATTCGGTGAGACAGGAGGAGTAGTCCGGCAAAATATCGAGCATTTCACTATCTATTTCAGGCAGATCAAAAACCACCTGCTGATAGACGAGACCGTTGGTACCAGCCCCATAGCAAGTCAGCGGCAATTCTGCCGCTCCGGCTTGACCCTGCGGAATCGGTAATTTATCGGGGACATCATCAAGGCCGACCCGGGGCAGGATTTCGGGATCGTCCTGCTCCTTCTGGCGCGCCGTTAAAGCCGCAGCACGCTTGATCAGAGCCTCTTTCTGCTCACTGTCAAGGGCTCTGAGACGGGCTCTGAGACGGGCCTGCAAAGCTTTTTCACGCTGCGGTGCGAGCTCACTGTCGGGCACCATACTAAGGCGTACGCGATGCGGATTCTTCAGCAGTAAACGATTTAATAGTTCAAGAATATAGCCGGGGTCTTTGATCTTTTCGCGTAAGCTGGCAAGCACCGGATCGATGTCGAGACGCTCAACCACTGAACCTTGGTGAACCACAGCCGGGAACGCCGCCAGCAGAATTTGGAGACCGTAAGGATAACCGTCGCCGCCGATTTCACGGCGCTGCAGTTCAAGCTGATGCAAAACAGCTTCGACCGACTCCAAGGGAACCCCTTCGTTTGCCACCTTTGCCAGGGTGTTAAGAATCAGCTCTTCAACCTCGGCACCGGCATCTTCAGCGCAACCTTCAAGGCCGCAACAGAAAATCATCTCCTTATGGTCATCATCAAGGCCGCAGAGCGGCGATGGCGCCCGGCCCAAACTCGTCGTCTCCAGGGCATCAAGCAGCGGCGATGAGCTGTTATCGAGCAGGACTGCGGAGAGGATATGGGCCTCGATCAGATTTTCAAGGGTGCTGTCGGTCTCCAGGAGCCAGCCCAAAAGCACATGGCTGCGATTATCATTATCTTTGCCTTCGAGACTCTCAGCCGGAAAACTCTCACAAGCAACCAGCGGGGCTTTGAGCCGTTTTTCGGACGCCACCAGAAATGGTGCACCTTCTTCTTTACAGAAATCTTTCAGGGCTCTCTCTTCAAAGATCTCCTGCAATTGGGCCGCCGGAAGATCACCATAGGTTAGAAAAAAAGCGTTACTCGGGTGATAGTTACGTTGGTGAAACTCTTTGAGTTGGGCGTGGGTCAAGGTCGGGATGATCTCGGGATCGCCGCCGCTGTTGAAACGATAGGTCGCACTCGGAAAGAGATGGCTCGCAAGTCCCTGCCAGAGAAAACTGGCGGGATTGGTCATCGCCCCCTGCATCTCGTTATAGACCACCCCTTTAAAAGTTAAAGGCGAGCTGCTGTCAGAGGGGTCGGAAAATTCGAGCCGGTGCCCTTCCTGGGCAAAGTCGAGTTCATCGAGACGAGGGAAAAAGACCGCGTCGAGATAGACATCGAGAAGATTAAAAAAATCCTTGCGGTTCTGACTGGCGAAGGGATAAGCGGTCCAGTCGCTACTCGTAAAAGCGTTCATAAAGGTATTTAATGAACGCCGGAGCATCATAAAAAAAGGGTCCCGCACCGGGAAACTGCGGCTCCCGCACAAGACCGTATGTTCTAAAATATGGGCCACCCCGGTCGAATCGGTCGGGGCCGTACGGAAACCAACCATGAAAACATTTTCCGGGTTATCAGCGGCGAGATGGTAGTGTTCAGCCCCGGTGACCCGATGGACAAAAGATTGGACCGTGAGATTTAAAGCATCAACCGGGTGTTCGTCCCGCAAGATAAAAGTTGACTGCGTCATTACTTACTACTCTCCTTGGCGGCCGCTTCGGGCTTGGCTGGGGCAGCGCTGACGCTCTCCTGTTTTATACGATCGATAAACTTGACCAACTGCTGGCCGGTCTTGGTTTCCGGGGCGGCGTTATAGGCGAGCTCCAACTTCTTGAGACCGGCCTCTTTATCGCCTTTACCCTTAATCAGGATACCGGCCTGAAAGAGATAGACTTGCTGCTGCAGAAGCGGTACCGAGACGGCTTGCGGGGCCAGTTTATCGAGTTCGGCCACAGCCTTGTCAAAATCTTTATCCTGATTCAGTTGCGCCTCAATCGCATTAAGTTTGCGCGGCAGTTCATACTTGGCTCTTAAACCCGCTTTCCCATCCTTATCGATGGCAATAATCTCATCGGCGAACTTACTGTAGTCACGTTTACTGCCATTTTGCAGCAAGAGCGTAATTGCCTGATCAAGTTTTTCGGCTTTGGCCAGCCCTTGAAGTTTAGAAGCCTCCTGTTCTACCGTCTGAAACTCTTTAAAGTTTTTGACAAAACCTTTAAGATGGTCAAGATAGACTTGAGGACCACCCGCCTGATAGCCGGTCCGGGCAAACTCAACCCCTTTGGCATCGGTCAGAACAATCGCCGGAAAACCAGTAATCGCATACATTTTCGAAAGCTCCTGATTCTGTTTGGTCAAGCTCTCCTCGAGCTGGCTCTTCTGGGGAAAATCAAGTTCGACCAGAATAAACTCTTTCGGGGCCTCTGTTTTAAAGAGTTCCTGACTGAAAACCTCTTTTTTCAGTTTGGTACACCAACCACACCAGTCAGAACCGGTAAAATCGAGGAGCAGCAGCTTGTTCTCTTTAAGGGCCTGAGCCTGAGCCGCCGCATAATTGGTCTGCCAGAGATCTGCCGATTTTTCCGCCGCCATGCCATTTGAACCAGTGAAAAAAAAGATCAACAACCCCACCAATAAAATCTGCTTCATCTTCAACATGCGTTAAAACTCCATTTGTTAAAAATTGAAATAACGGTAATTTTTTGCTCTCATAACACTCAAATCGAAACAAAAACAGTTAAAATATTTTCATAATTAATTCCTAACTGTCTGTTTTGAAATCAGGAATCAGTCTAGCCAGAGACCGGTCAGACAAAACCGGTCGACATCGACCAAGCCGCGATCGCTCAATTTAAGAGAGGGGATTACCGGCAGGGCGAGAAAGGAGAGGGTCATGAAAGGATCATTGACAGCCCCCAGCAAAGTTGCCTGATCCTGTAATGATTGAAGGGCTGCGGCTGTGGTTTCCGCCTTTTCAACACTCATCAAACCGGCCACCGGCAAGGGCAAACGCCCGCAGATGCGACCGTCGGCAACCACGACCAGGCCGCCGCCCATCTCTTTGACGGCGCGGGCCGCCAGTAACATATCGGTATCATTGACCCCGGCCACAATCAGATTATGGGAATCGTGGGCGACGCTGCCGGCCAGAGCCCCGCGCTCAAGCCCTAAACCTTTAACCAGGCCGAGACCGATACGGCCGCTGCAATGATGGCGCTCGATAACCGCCAGTTTCACGAGATCGCGATCGAGGTCAGCAACCGCTTGGCAATGATCAATTTTTGGTATAACAATTATCTCTTCAGTTACCAGCTGTCCCGGAACGATACCGATCACCTTGACTTTATTGCCGGCCACCGGAATCGCAAAACTATCTTCAGATAACTCGGCCACCGAGACCGTATTGCCCGGTAAAAGTTGCGCGGGTGCGACAAAATCTTTTTCGGCAAAAGGCCGACCAGCCAAAAAAACTTTAGAGATTGTAAAAGATTCAAGGTCATCGAGCAAAATACAGTCGGCCCGATAACCCGGCGCAATCGCGCCACGTTTATTAAGACCGAAATAGCGCGCCGGATTGATGGTCGCCATCTGAATCGCGGTCAGCGGCGCTAAGCCCCCGGCAATTGCCTTGCGAATCGAATAGTCGAGATGGCCTTTATGGAGAAGATCGATAACATGACGATCGTCGGAGACCAGAGAACAGTTCGCGCTGTTATAGGAATTAATCAGGGGCAAAAGATCATCAAGATTATGTTCACGTGAGCCCTCGCGCAACATCAGATGCATACCGAGACGCAACTTCTCGCGCGCTTCTTTAAGGGTTGTGGCTTCATGGTCGCTGCCCGGGCCAGCCATGATATAGCTGTTAAGATCAAGACCTGTGAGCTGCGGGGCGTGCCCGTCGATATTACGGCCGCAAGCGGCGGCAATTTTAGCCATGGTTTGCGGATCATGATTGATGACCCCGGGGAAATTCATAACTTCAGCCAAACCTAAAAGACGGTCGGGATATTTTTTTAAGAGCGCGGCGACGGCGGCCGCATCCAGAGTCGCCCCGGCGGTCTCCATATTGGTCGCCGGGACACAGGAAGGCACCATGAAAAAGAAGGAAACCGGCAAATCCTCACTCGCAGAGAGCATAAATTCGACCCCGGCCACCCCCATGACATTAGCGATCTCATGGGGATCAGCAACCACTGCGGCAGTCCCGCGAGCTCCTGCCAAACGGGCAAATTCAGCAGGTAAAATCTGGCTCGACTCAATATGGATATGACCTTCGATAAGGCCGGGAACCAGATAGCGCCCCTCACATTCGATAACTTCCCGGGCCTTATAATCACCAAACCCAAGAAAAAGGCCACCACCAATCGCGACATCGGCGGCATGGATCTCACCCGAGAGAACATTGACCAGACGGACATTACGCAGCAGCATGTCAGCCTCGCCCCGACCCCGAGCCAGATCGATATAGCGATCGATGTTTTCCGGATTCAACTCATTCATGAAAACTCTTGCTCGGCTTTTGACCACTTTTGATAGGGATAACCGGCGAGATGCGAGTTATAGTAGCGAATTTCATCTGAAACCTCACGTCCCAACCAGGGCGGCCGGGAAAATTCTTGATTAATCTCATTTAATTCAATCTCAGCCACGACTAAGCCTGAATTAGCCCCGGAAAAAAGATCAATCTCCCAGGTAAAACCCGAAAATTCGACATGATAACGAATTTTCTCAATAATCGACTCATGGCAGAGGTTTGCCAGCAACTCTTCGGCATCGTTTAAGGGAATCGCATACTCATACTCACTGCGCACGGTTCCCGGCGTACTGCTCTTGATGTTAAGATCAGCCTCTTTGCCACTGATCCGCACCCGGATTGAACTCTTAGAATTATTACTCAAATAGCCCTGACGCATGACGATACCGCTATCCGCGTTATGCCGCCAGCTCTCATCCCGGAGCAGAAACTTCCTTTCAATCTCGATTGCCATATTTCAAACCAGTCGTCAGTTGTCGGTCGTCAGTTGTCAGGTTTCACTAAAAACTGACGACTGACGACCGACAACGGTTTTCATTAAAATCAATTCTTACCTACGCCAACAGCCGGTGCGCCGCATCTTTGGCGGCGGCAATGATCTCGGCCTCACCCTCAACCTGACGTTTATGCATCAAGACTTTTCCGGCAACAATCGTCGTATCGACGACTGCGCCCGAGGCTGAGTAGACCAGATCGGAGATCAGGTTGTGACCGGGAACCATTTCCGGCCGGTCGGTATCGAGCAAAAGAAGGTCGGCGGGTCGACCAACCGCGATTACCCCACCCTCAAGACCAAAGATTTCAGCCCCGCCGGCAGTCGCCATCTGCCAGGCTTCGGCGGCGGGCTGCAGGGTCGGATCATTAGTCGCAAATTTCTGCATAAGGGCAGAAAATTTTATGGTTTCAAACATATCGAGGTTGTTATTGCTGGCGCAGCCATCGGTACCCAGACCAATCTGGACACCATGCTCTTTAAAGTCGCGATAGGGAAAAGTCTTGCCCACTGCCAGCTTCATATTCGAAATCGGATTATTAATAACTTTAACCCGGTTTCTTTCCAAAGCTGCGATCTCAACCTCATCGACCCAGACGGCGTGGGTCGCCACCAGTCTCTGACTGAGCAGGCCGATTTCGTCAAGATATTGAACCGGCCGCAGACCATTTTTGGCGAGAGAGTCGCGCACCTCCTGTTCGGTTTCGGAAAGATGGAGGTGAATTAAGAGATCGTGCTCGCCGGCAAAATCACGCACCCACTCAAGACCGGGACGCGACACCGTATAGATGGCATGAGGCCCCAAAACAAACTGGAGGCGATCGGAGTAGTCGCGGCTCGCCTGAAAAAGGTCGCGGTTAGCGGCAATCTGCTCTTTTAATTTCTGGGGATCGTCGAGATCGATAATCACAGCACTCAAGGCGGCGCGAAGCCCCATCTCTTCAACCGCTCTCGCGGTACCGTGAAAATGCCAATACATATCGTTAAAAAAAACCGTGCCGCTCTTGATCATCTCAAGACAGGCGAGCCGGGCCCCGTGATAGACCAACTCTTCAGTCAACTTCTCCTCAAGCGGCCAGATCTTGGTTGTGAGCCAGGGCAAAAGCTCCATGTCATCAGCATAACCCCGAAAAAGGGTCATCGCCGCATGAGTATGGCCGTTGTAAAGCCCCGGCACCACAGCTTTCCCACCCCCCTCAATAACCCGGTCGGCAACGACCTCAGTCAGAGAGGGTGCAATTTGGCTGATTAAGCCATCTTCAACCAGAAGTTCAACCGGCTGGCCATTAAGAACCACCTGGCGTAATAATAAACTCATCTAACAATCACCTTTTCTGTTGCAAACGTTCGACCACAGCCGGCAGCAGACGAGCCAGAACCTGACTGTTTTTCTGCTGGGCTTTTTCGATCTCGTGAAAATCGACGATCTGATCGCAAACCCCGTTGGCGTAATTGTCAATCAGGCACAAAGAGGCATATTCAAGTCCAAGTTCCCGGGCCAGGGTCGCTTCATTGGCCATCGTCATGCCGACCACGCTGCCCCAACCGGCCAGCACCCGAACCTCGGCCCGGGTCTCAAAACGGGGGCCGGTGGTCTGAATATAAGTACCTTCTGAAGCCAACTCGACACCAAGTTCTGTGGCTGCGGCCATAATCGCCAGGCGCACCGTTTCTGAAAGCCCCGGCGTCACAAACTCTAAACAATCATCAAAAAAGGTCTTGATCGCCCAGGGATTAAAGTAATCATCGGGCACCAATAGAGATCCCGGGGCGAGCTCGCTTTTGAGACTTCCGGTCGAGTTGACGGCGACGATATATTTTACTCCACACTCTTTGAGCGCGGCCAGGTTGGCATGATGGTTAAGTTTATGGGGCGGTACCGGCGGCGTCCCGTGACGCTGCAGAAAAAAAAGACCAGCCCCGGCTTCAACCAGGATCGGACCATAAGCCGTCTCAATTTGACGTTTTTCAAGTCCTTTAAAGAGCTCTATCTCTAAAACCCCACTGCCCCCAATTACGGCAACGTTATTCATGTTTTAACTCCTGATCTGCGCCTAATCCTAAAGATTCTTAACAACATACTCAAGCGCCTGCTTCTGGGGGCCGGCATTATCTCTGAGGGAATGACCAATCGGGATTACGGCCATAAACTCACCCTGCTCTTCTCCGAGAAAGGCTAAAACCTCGGCTTTTATCAGAAACAACACTCCCAGCCAGACACTGCCGAGCCCGAGTGAGGTTGCTGCCAAAAGCAGATTTTCAACCGCAGCGGCGGAACTCTGGATCTCCATCGTCCGGAAAAAATCTTCGGAGAGATCGTGGTCGATCTTGAAGAGTTCGGTGCCATGATTAATCAGAGCTCCGGTGTTCATAGCGGCAATAACGACCGGAGCACTACCGATACTTCTGCCCGCCATGCGCAGGATCGAAGCTGAAGGTTTAGAGAAATGAGCCGCTTTTTTCGAGACCAGGCGGGCCAGCTCCTGCTTTTTCTGCCCCTGGATTATAACAAATTTCCAGGCTTGCTGGTTGTGGGCCGATGGCGCCTGATTGGCCGCATCAAGAACGGCTTGCAACAGTGAACTTTCGACTGGCAGATCCTTAAACTGGCGGATGCTCCGCCGCCGGTAAATTGTCTCCAAAGTCGCATTAGTAAGATGATTATCCATTTTTTAACTCCTGCTCAGTAAGCTCTTTTCCTGAACCAATAATTTTGATTCTTACGGGATCGATATCATTTTCATGCGGGGACAAACCCCGCAACCCAAAAGTGGCCTCTTCGGCCCGCAAATTAGTACTCTTATCAGAACGTTTTCTTGTTTTTCAAACAATAAAACAACCTGTAAGGTACTAAAAACTCAAAAAAGCTACACGAACAATACACGGGTAACCTTTTTGAGTCAATCAGATACAACTTTTTGAATCTGTAGACCGGGATATACTCTTTGCCAATAGACCGAGGCTCTCTTTTATGTTATGCCACGTCCCGTAGCGGGAAACCGCTCAGAATCCGGAAAACCCCAATAGCCTGCCCCTATTTTAAGGATAAACAAAATAAATGAAAAACATCTCCATCAACCCCATGTACCGATATCTGATTGTCTTAACGATCGCTTCCACCGTGGGGCTCCAGGCCTGGCGCACCCTGTTCAATAATTTCGCCGTGGAGATAGCTGGCTTGGATGGGGCGCAGGTGGGTATTATTCAATCGGTCCGGGAGATCCCCGGCTTTCTCGCCCTGTTGACGGTCTACTTCATCCTCTTTATCAAGGAGCATCATCTCTCAGCCCTATCAGTCCTTTTTTTAGGCTTAGGCGTGGCGGCCACCGGCTGTTTCCCAAGCTATGGCGGACTCGTCTGCACGACCCTGATTATGAGCTCCGGTTTCCACTATTATGAGACCACCAACCAGTCACTAACCCTACAGTATTTCGACAAACTTAAATCCCCACTGGTTTTCGGACTTCAGCGCCGCTATGCCGCCGCTTCAAATATTATGGTCGGCATCTTCATCTTTGTCGCCCAGCCCTTTCTCAGCTATAAAAACCTCTACCTGATTATTGGCGGTCTCATTGGTTTGATGGGAGTCTGGGGCTTTTTGCAGAAACCGGTGGATGAAAACTTGCCGCCCCAAAAGAAAAAAATGGTGTTCAAAAAGAGATATTGGCTTTTCTACTTTTTAACCTTTATGTCGGGTGCCAGACGCCAGATATTTATCGCTTTTGCAGTCTTTCTCCTGGTCAAAAATTTTCACTTTTCAGTGCGGGAAATCGCGGTTCTCTTTTTGCTGAATAACGCTATAAATTTTTATCTGAGCCCCATGATCGGCAAAGCCATCGTCCGTTTTGGCGAAAGAAAAGTACTTTCACTTGAGTATACAAGTCTGATTCTGATCTTTCTCGGTTATGCCCTGATCCAGAATAAAACAGGGGTCGCCATCCTCTATATTCTCGACCACATCTTCTTTAATTTTGCGATCGCCATCCGCACCTATTTTCAAAAAATTGGGGCCCCGGAAGATGTCGCCTCAACCATGGCGGTCGGCTTTACCATCAACCATATCTCGGCCGTGGTCCTGCCCGCCATCGGCGGTCTCATCTGGATGATAGATTATCGTCTGGTCTTTCTGGCCGGTGCCGCCATGAGTCTCGTATCCCTGTTGGCCAGCCAGATGATCCGCATTGAGAACAACCCAAAAACCTTTCCCACCGACTGATGCCATGCAAAAACAAAAAAGGCGCATCCATGGTTCTAAAGCCATAGATGCGCCTTTTTTTATCCATTCATGCACTTCAGGCATTTACACGACTAATAAAGAACTACGCCTTCCTTATGTGAAGCAAGGGTCTGATGACTGAAACCGAAATCGGTAATAAGAAACTGGGTTACCCAAAATTCCTCTTCATCGGTACCGACATATTCAGAATCAACATGAGAATAGACATAAATCAGGGTGGGTAAAAGCAAAGACTTCCCGGCCGGCAAAAGAGCACTAGCCAAGCCGGTCCACCCTTCGGGGCCAATCGTCTTGGTGTTTTCGGCATAAGCTTCCCCACCGCGAAAAAACCTGAATGTAAAATCGAGACTACCTATCCAATCGGCAACGATATGAAGACCGGTAGTATAAGAACCGGGAATCTCAATATTATAGGGCACTTCACAAAGATGACTATAATCTGTAGCTTGACGGAGATCACTACCCCGGCTTTCGGCAAAAACCATAGTCGAAGTTACGAACAGAAAGAGAACCGTTAAGATTGCGACAAGAGATGACAATGAAGTAATTTTTTTGAACATATTAAACCCCTTTTTGTTAAATTAATAAATGACTCTACGTTCCATGAATATATTTCCAGACTTTATTTGTCAAGTACAGAATCGCCATAAAAAAACCCAAAAGCATACTATTTTAATACTTTTGTCTTATTGCTTTTTCTAAAATATTGATTAAACTCTATCAATAAAAAGGAGTAAATCATGCCGACAATCAGCACTTTAACTGAAGAACAATTTAAAAATTTGCTGGACGACTATTTTGCCAAACCTGAAAAACGTACAATGCTGACCCAGTCTGAAATTAAGGATCTGGCTGAAAGATTAAACAGAAAAATTAACGTTCCGATCATTAACGAAACCGGGGAGCAGAAAATATTTGTCAAAATTGTCATAAAAATCGACACTTTTCTTTACGACAATCTGCCCAATGAGTTTTATGATCTAACCAGAAGCCTCGATAATGGTATTGATGATGATGAGGCTAAACGTCTCATCAAAAGACTGGCAAAACTCGCAAATAAAAATGTAGATATCCCATATATCCCTGAATCACTGGAGTATGTTGCAATCCGGTTTATTTTAGGAATAATAATAAATGCCGCCAGAAAAGCGTGGAATTTCGATAGCGCAATAGAGCACGAAATGTCGATACCGGCAACCGCCAAAGCTACAGATCATGAACTTGAACGCATAATCAATTAAGCAGATTATCTTCGGGTTCAGGCTCTCTATTTACAGCTATAAATCTTTAGCTATTTTAAAATAGAAAGTTATCCCTTTTTCTTCAGCGGGCACCCCCCAGACTGCGCCTCGATGGAGCTCGGCAATCTCTTTGACAATCGCCAGACCCAAACCACTTCCCTTACTTCCGGAAGCCGTCCCACTTCTCTGAAAAGGGTCGAAAACCTTTTCACAATCAGCCGAATCCAAACCAACCCCATCGTCCTTTACCGAAAAGATATGCGCTTTTTCCGAGGCTTCATAACTGATCTCAATTGTACTTAAAAAATCACCCCCATATTTAAGAGAGTTATCGATAAAATTCCTGAAAACTCTAAACATCGCCAACCGGTCAGCCCGAATATTTACATCCAGTCCCGATTCATGCCATTTTATCCCCCGGTCACCTAATTGGCCGGCATACTCTTGTCTAATGGCTTGAAATATTTTTTTTGCATTAATCAACTCAGGAACAATAGGCTGCTCCCTGGTTGACATATAGAGATTTATCTGCTCCGTCAGTGAATTTATCTGCTCAGATATTGAGACTATCCGATCACAATATTGCACTCCCTTATCATCAAGCCTGTCCTGATATTTTTTGGCCAGCAACTTTGTGGCACCGTGCAGAGCCATAGCCGGGCTTTTTAAATCATGCGAGACAGAGTAAGCGAAAAGCTTGATTTTCTCAGAACTTTCTTGCAACTTTTTTTCAGCTTTTTGGCGTAAATCAAGTTCAACATCGAGTTTTTCAACGGTTTCTTGAAGACTTACATTGAGTCTTTTCAGACGAATAAAGAGGCTGAAAAACAAGAGCATGACTATAGCGAAAGCCAAAATATAGAGCCAATATTGCCTGTAAACGTCGGCCAGCGAAAATTCCCCATAATCACGATAGGGCCCCACCTTAAGTTCCCGTAAACCTTCATGCACAGATTGATAATTTAAAGGAACACTCCAACCGAAACTATATGAGCTCCGGGCCGCATGACTGTCTGACGGCATATTGATCAAAGCGTTAGCAACCTTTAAAGCTAAAGCCTCATCAATATGCTTGAGCTTGGCCAGGGGCCATTCAGGATACGAGACGGTTGAATGAAGGAGGTGATGATCATGCAACAGGTTATTGCCAGTCTGATGGGCATAAATGACTTTGAACTCTGCCAAGTCGATTTTACCCTCGCGAGCCATCCTTTCCAAGGTGCTGGTCCGGACACAACCGGCATCAGCCTGGCCGTCGCGCACGGCGTAGACCGTGGCATCATGCGTTCCCGTAAATGAGAGTCGCTTAAACTCTTTACGGGGCTCGATACCCGCCTGTTTAAACTCACGCAGGACAGCAAGCCAGCCCCCCAATGATTGCGGGTCTACGGCAACAAAACTTTTGCCGACAAAATCCTGCATAGAGTTAATATCCTGACGGTTGGCCCGAGTAAAAATCACTCCGGCAAAGGTGGTCATGGGCTTATCGTGAATATCTCTATTGATCAAGGTGGCAAGGCGGTTGGCCTGGTGATTAATCTCCAGAGAAACATAATAGCTGGAATTGGTCAGCACAAAATCAATCTCACTATTTACGGTGGCCGTCAGAACCTGATCGAAACTGAGAGGGATAATCGAAAATGAATAACCGGGGATATTTTGCGAGAGATAGTCTGCCGTAGCCGACCACTTTTGCAGGCAGTGCTCAGGCCCACGTTTGGCTAAGACACCGATTTTTAACTGTTTGTCCTCAGCCTGAACAGCTGCGACATTAATTAAAGATAAGAAAAACAGAAATGCCAGCAACAGTGATAATCGGCAATCCGACTCACCTCTATCGCCAGGAGATTTTAAGAATATCTGGCTCATCAGTCAAGCTCTCCAACAGCTCCTGCGGTAAACGTGAACCTCTGATCCGAACTTCAACATTAATTACCAAAAGCGCGCTCTCCTTGTCATGGGTAAAACCAAAGGAGATGATTTTGACTTTATTTTCAGTCAAGAGATGCTCCACCTTAGCTAACATCTCCGTCTGAAAATTACATTTAACCATAATTTTATGATAACGATCTTTGCGTAAAAAATGCTCAACTCTTTTCAACAGGTAGAGACTGGCGAGACTTAATCCGGTCACCGTACCAGCGAGCATGAAAAAACCCATACCAGCGGCCAATCCGATACTGGCAGCGACCCAAAGACAGGCCGCCGTCGTCAACCCGCTAATCAGGCGAGGAGCCTGAATTATCGCGCCAGCCCCGATAAAACCGATCCCGCTAACCACTTGGGCGGCAATACGTCCAGGGTCAATCCGAACTGTCTCCCGAGCCGCCTCTTCAATATGCAGATCAAGGATCATCAACGACATAACCATAACTGAAGCCGCCCCCAAAGCAACCAACATATGAGTCCGCAACCCGGCCGCCCGGCCGTGTTTTTCGCGTTCTACACCAATCAGCGCCCCACAGACACAGGCGACCAGCAAACGTATAATAATTATCTCTTTAGTCAATATAGATTTTCCTCAGTCTTGATCGCCTCCAACATCCCCTCAATATACACCTATTAAAAAATAAGTCCACATTTTCCGATCACTCTCACAATATTTGCACTAATTTAAGCCCATCGTAAAAAAGTGCAATCGCTAAAACACAAAGTATCAGGCCAAGAAAGCGCATAATATAAATATACAGATTGCCACTCAAAAAAGATTTTGATTTGCCAATCATTATTGCCAAGACGATCTTTGCACCTATCAGAGACGTATAAAATCCAATGATAAAAGCGAAAGGAGCGCCAACATTCAGAGTCATTGCTCTGGTCATGAGTGGAGCTCCGACACTACACCAGAAAAGATAGGGATGCGGACTCAGAGCATTTGCCAAAATCCCTTTTGTCAACGATTTAGTCTCTCCTTCTCTAAATTCAAACACAACTCCTTTTGCCCGTATACCTTGCCAGCCCATGCATAAAATAAAAAAACCTCCGGCAATCGAGATCACCCCTAAAACATTATGGAATTGAGATAATTTTGCCAACCCAAACAAAGTTAATAGAATTATTGGCAGATCTGTGATAATGGGAGCGACCGCAACCCTAACTCCGGCTTTAATATCATGTTGCAGGGTCTCTGAGATGACAAGCGTCAGAAGTGGCCCCGGAGCAATCCCGGCGGAGAGTCCCAAAATAATCCCAATTGTCAAATAATGTATCACTATGCTTACCCTGACTCAGCTAAACCGACATTGCACCCTGGCCAGCCCCAGTCGACCTGAAATCTGGAAATGTAACACTCTGGTCATCGATCATGGAGCTTCTCTGACCCTTATTGACGGTAATTTAAACACGCCTGAAATTGACAATCTCGAAAAACTCTTCGGCAAACCGATAAAAGCCTGCCTCAGCACCCATAGCCATATTGATCATATCAATCATCTCCATTGTCTGGAGAAGCGAAAAATCCCGATACTCTCTCCGGAAGCAGAACATAAATATCTGCTAAACATCGATCTCCTGCTGCAGGCCGGCGGAGCTGACAATCAATCTGCGAGAGCCGAGATGGGCGAGTTCATCATTGATGAACTGGGCTTCAAAGCTCTGACTAAGGTCACAGCTTTTGCTCCCGATACCGTTTTCACGGAGGATGAAATCCGCCTGCAATCGATACCACTGCCCGGCCACTCCCCGGGACATACCGGCTACCTGATCACCAGTCCGACCGAACCCGACATCCTCTTCGTTGCCGACATCGGCCTTGATAATTTTGGGGCCTGGTACGGTTTTGCCTACTGCGATCTGGCGGACTATCGAACTTCAATTAGAAAACTGCAAAAGCTATATGATCCCCAAAAACAGATCCTGGTAAGCAGTCACAACCTGCCGCACTTCCCCGACCACCCAGGAAATTTCGACCCTATTCTGACCGGCATGATAGCAACCGAAGAGAAGATTCTGCAAGCTCTAAATAAAACCGGCGGGCAAACCGTTACCGATTTGACCTTTACCGGACTCTATTATCCTTTACAAGCCCTGAAAAGAATGCGGGGAGGTTTAAGAAAACTATACTCTTTCTGGGAATTCTACTGCATTCAAAACCATCTTAAAGATCTGCAGAAAAGTCGGCGGGTTTATCTCGACAATGATGATCGCTGGTATTTACAAACCTGATTTAAAACACGCAGCGAAAAATAAAAAAGGCCACCCCCGAAAGAGATGGCCTTTTGCAACAGATAAGTTAAGCCCGCAATAAATCATTCAAGCCTCAAAAACCTTACCTTACCGAGTCAAACCCAACACCAACAAACCGACCCCGGCACCAAGCAATGCCGGATAAAGGTATCTATTGTGATGACGCCGGTGATGACGTTTAACCACAACCGCCGGGCGCGCCGGCGAATGACGTCGAACCCGATGATTCTTTACATACTGAACCCTATGATGTCTATTTGACCGGTAGTAATTGTTGTGTTGCTTGTAATTTTGATGATTGTTATTGTAGTTCTGGCTGTATTGACTTTTATTATTATATTTATGATTTCTCGCCTCAGCCATACCCATCGTGCTCACCAACAAAGATGCGACGACAGTTAATACGATTAAAGACTTTCTCAGCTTTCTCATGATAATCCTCCAATTGCAGTTTACGTTGCTGTCATACTAAGGATTATCGAAGGAGATTTCCGATTTTCAATAAAAAGTTATAAGATCAGCCCAAATAAGATTAATAAAGTACTGCACCTTCAATAGGAGCGTTATCTACCTCTACTTGAGTAGATGTGTCTGTCCGGTTCGGATTGCATCAACAACCACAACATGAACAGATAAAGTCGGCCTTTTCCGTATTCGACGGTTGCAGAACCAACCCTTGTTTTTGATTTTGTTCAAGGATCGAGATAGCCTCATCCCGCGTAATTTCTCTACCGATGCTTTGTCGCAGAACTGCCTGGGCCATATCTCCGGCAGCAAAGCAGGTCTCCTCCCGGTCAGTGACGAGGCAGGGCTCTCCCGCTAAGCTCTTTTTTTGACGGCAGATACATGCAAAGATAGCAAAAGGGGCTTCGGCTTTTTGCAACAGCTCCGCCACCTCATCAAAGGTACTCACATTATGTTGCGATTGGATACTTTCAGCAATGGGAATGGTTCGCATCTGCGGGAGTTCTGTGCTTAAAAATTCTATCCCAAATTTTCTATTCGAGGTGTATGAGTTAAAATCTTTTATAAACTCCGGGGTAAGCTTTCCAATTTGATATTCAAACATCCCGACAACCAAAGGAGCGTTACAATAAAGCTTTTTACCCTCTTTAAAATGCAATTCAACCCCACCTTTTTTTTCGATACAGTCAAATTGCCCCTCCAGCTTTTCCAGTGATTCAACTAGGTGTCCGGCTCTTTTGAATACGGTTTCAAGCGATTCTAACTTGAAGGTCAAACAGGTGGCGATCTCAGCCTCTGTTGCGGTAAAGATATGTTTTAAAATTTTTATTTCAGAACCCGACTTGGTTGCCGGAAAACCAACAGCTTGGCTGTCTAAGTGACGTTGTAATTTGATATAAACAGCTTCACTCTTTGTCATCACACACCTCTTGGATTAACTTCTACATCAGACAACGCTTATCATCACACCACCCCCTGTTAATATTTTAACTGAGGTTATAAGATGTTTCAATCCACGCCCCCATGAAGGGGCGACGTAGTCCATTGATTTTCTCCAATTACGCTTCCGGCGGTTCATCCCCGCACTTGCGGGGAACATGTCCGTATGTCGGGCATGCCGTCAAGCGGACCCGGTTCATCCCCGCGCTTGCGGGGAACATACGTTCATTGCGGCCGGCTTATCGGAACGGGGCGGTTCATCCCCGCGCTTGCGGGGAACATTTGATCGATTCTTCAATCATCGTAGCAGCCCTCGGTTCATCCCCGCGCTTGCGGGGAACATCGTAAGGCGTGGTTAATTATTTATTCGCTAACCGGTTCATCCCCGCGCTTGCGGGGAACATTTGTGGGTTAATTCATCGGCGGCCTGCGCCAGCGGTTCATCCCCGCGCTTGCGGGGAACATTTTTCTGTTTGAGGTAAGCCCGTTATTTTATGCGGTTCATCCCCGCGCTTGCGGGGAACATTTTACCGAACGCTTTCCCGTAATTTGCCATTACGGTTCATCCCCGCGCTTGCGGGGAACATAAAGGAAAGAAAAGGAAAGAAAAGGAAATTAAAGAACCGGTTCATCCCCGCGCTTGCGGGGAACATTTCAAAATAATCGGTTTCGTAATAT
>CAYWGC010000045.1:0-24263 GCA_964457755.1 uncultured Thermodesulfobacteriota bacterium
ACCGGGAAAACAAACCTCAACCTGAAGCATCGGAAGAAACCGGTCTACTCGACCTACTTTTTAGGACAACAGTTGTTGGCGCTCCAGTAGTATCTTTGAGAGTTCCTGTTTGTACTCAGAGATAAAGTTTTCCGAGTAGACCCCCTCTTTTTTCAAACCTTTTCCCAC
Organism: uncultured Thermodesulfobacteriota bacterium; assembly: GCA_964457755.1. Taxonomy (GTDB): domain Bacteria; phylum Desulfobacterota; class Anaeroferrophillalia; order Anaeroferrophillales; family Tharpellaceae; genus Tharpella. The sequence continues at coordinate 169 of CAYWGC010000045.1, forward strand.
ATTTTTAACGAAGTTGTTTAGTGAGGCTCTCGGCAAAGGTGCCGGATTCTCGGCCCAGGCCTGCAGGCTTGGTAGTTGTTCGAGGCAGTTGGCCTTAAGGTAGTATGCGTATTGAAAGCCTTTAAGGGCCAGAATCACTGGCAGGTAGTCGTAGTTTCGTTGATCACTTTTCCAGAGCCGTAAAAAAGCGTATTCAATTACCTCTTTTTTGGTACCCTCCAAGAGGGAGAGATGGCGCCGCCGTTTGATTATCCGATGAAACTCTTTATCGGCTAATCGTTTCTCCTTTAATCGTCCGTTCTGGTCGTAACCCAGATCTCCACCGAGCAAAAGCAGGCACAAAAAATCATCAAGCTGGGGCTCGATTTCACCATCGCCTCTATTTTCAATATTTATATGCAGGCTGTGGGGTTTGATTTCGCTGATAAAATTAAGACTCTCGCGGATCATCTGATTGGCGACTGAAGGATCGGTGGTCAGGGGCAGGGTGTAGGTTCGGGGGTAATCGACTCGAACCATGGAATATTCAAAAAATCCCCCGTAGTGGGTCAGTGAAATCAGGCGTCGCCCATGTTCATGGGTGTCGACATAGCCTCCGAGGCGCCAGGTCACATCTTCAAGTTGAAACCCGCTGTAATATTCCATGTTGTGGAAGGGGTCGCGCTTGATCAGTCGGGCCGGAATCTTCTTGTTGGTTGCCAGGCGGCCGAGATTGCTGAATTCCATCTCAATACCGATCGGGGTTGCTCCAGGCAGAGCCCGAGACTGCATGACTTCAATTTCAGCAGTCAGCTCATCTCGGTTGTAGATCTTTTTTGCGAGCCTAAAAGTGAGCAGGCAGTAAATAAAGTGATGGCGTATCGATTCGGAAACAACATCTTTTATCATTGAGTCGATGGCGTTTTCCCAGTCTTGACGATGGCGGTTCATCCATCCCAAGACAATCAGGTTGGCCGGGGTTTCCCAGTAGCAGGAGGGCGAGGGCTGAGGCAGATTAAGTTCGTTTTTGCGAGTTGCAAGCTGTACCAGAAAGCCGAAAAGATAGTGGCGAAAGATCAGTTTAAGGTAAGGTTTAATTATCTCCTGGCGGTGCCAGAGAAGGCGGTTAATGGTCAGTTTTTTATGGATGAATTGCCCGGCTCTTTGCTGCTCACCTTTGAATCCCGGCGCAGAGGGCCGTTTTTTCAGAAGATGAAAGCGGCGCAGATAGCTGACTCCAACAAACTCCCGCTGGAGCATCTGCCGAGCCACCGGAGAGAGGCTCTCGTAGAGAGCGCGGTAGGGAGTTAAATTGTACTCTTTGGGAAAAAACAGGGTCATTTAAAATTCCTATAATTTTCTCAATCTTCCTATAATATACTAAAAGTAAAGCATTCGTCAATTTACTTTTTTGTTGACATGTAATCCCTCAAGACTTACTCTGTTTTTGGTCTGAATCAGAAAGTTATTTCGTGAGAATATATTTTAGTTAGTGAGGCTCTCTGCTTTGATGAAGTTTACTATCGGTTTTTTTCTGCTGCTGGTGATGTCAGCCTGTACGATGCTGGAACCATTAAAGATCGATCCCTCTCCGCAAGATTTTCCGAGCCAGTTTTCTCTCTATTCGGAAACCGCAGATCACTATAGTGGCTGGTGGAAAGATTTCCAAAGTCAGGAGCTTGATCTCTTGATGGCCGACTCTCTTGCCGAAAATTTTACGGTTTTGGAGGTTCGGGCCCGGCTTGAACAGGCCCGCTATGGAGCCCTTAAAGCAGGCGCTTATTACTATCCCGAGGTTGGTTTTTCAGGAAGCGGCAGTCAGCAGGAGATGAAAGTTAAGGGTCAATCAAAAATCTCTGATGATGAGTGGAGCTTGGGTCTTAATGCCGCTTATGAAGTTGATCTTTGGGGTCGGGTGCGCGCCTTTAAGAGAAGTGAGACTGAAAAATATGCGGCCTCGAGGGAGGATCTCAAGACGGCGCTGCTGAGTGTCAGCGGTGCGGTTGCTGAAAATTGGATAGAGCTGATCGGCAATCGTCGGCATCAGGATCTCTTGCTCGAACAGTTGGAACTCCAGCAAGAATTGCTGAAACTGATTATTGCACGTTTTCCCCTGGCCAAATCAACGGCTCTCGATATCTACCAGCAGCAACAGATTGTTGAAAAAATGCGGACAGAGTTGATTCCAACGGTCAGGAATCAGGAAGTTATTAAGCGTCGTCTGGCTCTTTTAGCCGGGCGTTCCAATCTTTTTGAGGGGCGGTTCGCGGCGCGTTCTTTTCCTGAACTCAGCCCTTTGCCGAATTTAGGTCTGCCGGCAGACCTTCTCGCCGCAAGACCCGATGTTAGAGCCGCGGGATTACGTTTGCAGGCTGGTGAATGGGAGATTGTGGCGGCCCGGGCAGAGCGTTTGCCAGCTTTAAGATTAAGTGCTGCCGGCAACTATTTTGATGATGATTTAAGCTCTCTCTTTGACAACTGGATCCTTAATCTGGCAGCTAATCTGGCCAGTCCCATTTTCGATGGCGGTCGCCGCCGGGCCGAAGTTGGCAGGGTTAGGGCGGTAGTTGATGAACGTTTGGCGCTCTATCGTGAAACTGTAATTAACGCGGTTTTTGAAGTCGAGGACGCTCTCACCCGCGAGCAACAGTCGGCTGCAACTTTAGCCTCCATCCGCAAACAGCTTGAGCTCTCGCGTCAATCTCTGCGGGAGGCCCGGCGCCGTTACCTTAATGGTAGTAGTGATTTTCTCAATGTTTTGAATGAAGAGCTCAATTCCCTGCAGCTCGAACACGACATTATAACCCAGGAAAAACAACTTTTATTGGCCCGTATCGCGCTTTATAAGGCGTTGGGTGGATCCTGGCTTGATGATTTCAGTAAGGAAGGTTTAGAACATGGTAAATCTTAATAATCAAAATCTGGCTGGCGATACCAAGTTACCCAAGCGTCCATTGTGGCAACGTCTCCTGGCTCTGGGGTTGGTGATCCTGCTGCTGGTGATTGGCGTGATGGTGAGCCGTATTATTATTAAAACCAAGCCTCAGGTCAAGCGCAAGGCTCCCAAAAAGATGGAAACTCTGGTTCGGGTGGTTGAGGTTTTACCAACTACAGCTTTGGTTAAGATTAAAGCCCAGGGGCGGGTGGTTGCGGCCCGGGAGATAGCCCTGCAGAGCCGGGTTTCGGGGCAGGTGGTTTTTCTACACCCCGATTTTATTCCCGGGGGGGTTATCGCTAAAGGGGAAGTGCTGCTTAAAATCGATGAAACTGATTATCAGCTTAATCTGCGCCAGCAAGAGGACGCTCTGGCCTTAGCCGAAGCCGATCTGCGTATTGAAGAGGGGAGTCAGGCGGTGGCTCGCCAGGAGTGGGAGTTGATCACCAGTTTGACTGCAGATATCGATATCTCAAGTCGCGATTTGGCCTTGCGTAAACCTCAACTGGCCAAGTCAGAGGCGCTCATTAAATCAGCTGAGACGGCCCTTGAAAGGGCGCGGGTCGATCTTGATCGGACTCTGATTCGAGCGCCGTTTAATCTCATTGTTCGATCAGAAAATATTGATCTTGGTTCAGAGATTTCGACGGCGACCCATATCGCGACCTTGGCAGCGACCGATTTTTTTTGGGCTGAAATATCGGTGCCGGCAGAAAAACTGGCCTGGTTTGATCTGCCTGATAGGGATAGAGAAGGTTCGTCGGTATTGATTCGGGCGCGTTCACAAGAGCCTTATGTTGGTAGAATTATATCTTTGGCTCCCGATCTTGATAAGGATGGTCTTATGGCCCGGCTCCTGATTGCCATTGACGATCCCTTAGGTCTCAAAAATGGCCGCCAGCCTCTATTGTTAGGTGGTTTTGTTGAAGCCGAAATTGAGGGTAGAAGACTTAAAGATGTCTACCGCATTCCCCGTTCAGTCCTCCTGGAAAATGACATTGTCATGCTCGTTGATGAGGCTGATAGGTTACAGTTACAGCCGGTAACGGTGGTCTGGAAAGGTCTGGAGAGTGTCTATGTGAGTGCGGGTTTGACGCCCAATTCTAAGGTGGTGGTCTCCAGTGTGGCGGCGCCGATCAGTGGGATGCCGCTAAAGGTTATGGGTTTTAAAGATGGATCAGCCAAATAGATCTCAGCCCGAGGGGATTGCCGGTTTTTCGGAGAGGGGGCCGATCCACTGGATGGCGGGTAATTCGGTGGCCGCCAACTTGATGATGCTCTTTCTCCTGGTCGGTGGTTTTTTCTGGGGAACTCAGATCAAGCAGGAAATTTTTCCTGAATTCACCCTCGATCAGGTCGTGGTTTCGGTTATCTATCCCGGAGCCAGTCCGGAAGAGGTGGCTGAGGGCATTGTTCTGCCGATCGAAGAGGCGATTCAGAATGTCGATGGAATCAAAGAGATCGTCTCGATTGCCAATGAGGGCAGCGGTACGGTGCGGGTTGAAGCCCATAACGATGCCGACCTTCAGCTTCTGGCCACTGATATCAAGAATGAGGTTGATCGGATCTACGCCTTTCCCGATGATGCCGAAGAACCTCTGGTAACTATCCCCTCCCATAAACGCCAGGTGGTGTCGGTTCTGGTTTACGGCAAGCATGAGCCTAAGGTTCTGCGTGAAGTAACCGAGATGATCCGGGACCAGCTGCTTCAGGATCCCGATATCACCCAGGTCGAGCTTCTCGGGGAGCGGCCTTTGGAGATGAGCATTGAGATTTCACAGGGGCTCTTACAATCCTACAATCTCAAGCTTTCTGAGATCGCTCTCAAGGTTAAGAGTGCGGCTCAGGATATTCCCGGCGGTACGATTAAAACCGCAGGTGGTGATATCCTGGTCCGGATGACCGAGAGAAAAGACTTTAAAGATGAGTTTTCGCAAATCCCGATTATCAGCTCTGCCAATGGGACGATCGTTACTCTGGGAGAAATTGCCGAAATTCGGGATGATTTTGAGGATACCGACAGGTTCGTCCTATACAATGATGAGCCCGCCTTAGGGGTTGATGTCTTCAGGATCGGTGATCAGACTCCGATCGAAGTTGCTGATGCCGTGTATAAACAGATAGATAAACTGCGCCTGACTCTGCCGGACGGGATCCATATTGATACCGTTGATGATCGTTCGGAATATTATAAGCAACGCATATCGCTTCTAGTCAAAAACGGCTATCTCGGCCTGGGCCTGGTTTTTATCCTTTTGGCGATATTTCTTGAGACCCGGCTGGCCTTCTGGGTGACGATGGGGATCCCGATCTCCTTTCTCGGGTCACTCCTGATTATTCCCCTCTTCGGGGTCAGTATCAATATGGTTTCACTCTTTGCTTTTATTATTGCTTTGGGGATTGTCGTTGATGACGCGATTGTCGTTGGCGAGAATGTCTACAGCTATAAACAGCGGGGTTTTAGTTCTTTTGAAGCCGCAGTTAAGGGGGTCAGAGAGGTTGCTGTGCCGGTGACCTTCAGCATTATTACAAATATTGTGACCTTTATGCCGCTCTACTTTGTGCCCGGCACCATGGGTAAGATTTTTCGTAATATTCCGGTCGTTGTCGCCTCGGTATTTTTGATCTCTCTGATTGAAGCCCTCTTCGTCCTGCCGGCTCATCTCGGGCATCAGAAGCCTGCTAAAAATCCTCTTTTAATTTTTATTACCCGGCAACAGCAGAAAATATCTGGAGCCATAGCGGTTTTGATTAAAAATGTTTATGGTCCCTCTCTCGAGTTCTCTTTACGTTTCCGTTATGTCAGTATGACCGTTGGCATTGTGATTTTGATGATTACGATTGCCTATGTCAAGAGCGGGCGTATGGGGATGACCCTGTTTCCCAAGGTGGAATCAGACTATGCCTATGTTCAGGCGAATTTACCGGTTGGCGTGCCCGTAGAAGAGACTCTGGCGGTTAGTCGTAAGTTTTCTCAAAGTGCCAATCGTCTGCTTGATGAGATTGGCCGCGAAAAGCAGCTCAAAGGAATTCTCTCCTATATCGATCGTAATACGACCTGGACGAAGGTCTATATGACTCCCCCTGAGGAGCGCCCGGTTAATACCGGGGATTTTACCAAACGTTGGCGTAGTCAGGTTGGCGGGCTGGCTGGGGTCGAAAATATTCAATTTCAGGCTGACCGAGGTGGCCCGGGTTCGGGTGCGGCCCTGACCGTTGAGCTTCAGCATCGCGACACCGAGGTGTTGGCTGCAGCCAGCGCCGAACTGGCTGAAGCTTTGACCTCTTTTCCTTTGGTTTCTGATGTTGATGATGGTTTTACACCGGGTAAGGATCAGTTTGATTTTACTCTTAAAGCGGCTGGCTATCGGCTTGGTCTGCAACCGACCGAGGTCGCCCGGCAGATCCGTAACGCCTATTATGGTTTTGAGGTTTTTCGCCAGCTTCGGGGCCGTAACGAGATTAAGATTATGGTGCGCACTCCGCAAATAGAGAGAGAATCGGAATACTATCTTGAGGAGATGTTGATCTCAACCCCCAAAGGGGTCAAGGTGCCCCTTCACGATATTGTCGATATCAAAAAAGGCAAAGCTTATACCGCAATTGAGCGCCGTGATGGTCGCCGGATCGTCAATGTGACCTGTGATGTGACCCCGCAAAGTAAGGCCGATATGGTGGGTGCGGCTTTAAAAAAGGAGATTTTGCCGGGTTTACAGGATAAATATCAAGGCTTAAACTTTAGCTTTGCCGGCAAGCAGTTGGATCGAATGGAGAGTATGGCAGCTTTAGCTAAAGGCATGGTGGTCGCCCTGATACTCGTCTATCTGCTTTTGGCGATTCCTTTTCGCAGCTATATTCAACCCGCAATTATTATGATCAGTATCCCTTTTGGCATCGTTGGTGCGATTGTTGGTCACCTGTTGATGGGCTACAGTTTAAGCCTTTTAAGTATGTTTGGGGTAGTTGCGCTCTCCGGGGTTGTGGTCAATGATTCCCTGGTTCTGATCGATTTTGCCAACCGTCAAGTTAAAGAGGGTTTTACCCCATACGCGGCGATTGTCAATGCCGGGACGCAGCGTTTTCGCCCGATTCTTCTGACGACCATGACTACTTTTTTAGGTTTGATGCCGATGATTTTTGAAACCTCAAGACAGGCCCGCTTCCTGATTCCCATGGCGATCTCTTTAGGTTTCGGTATCCTCTTTTCAACCGTGATTATTCTGGCAATGGTGCCGGCCCTCTATATTATTTTAGAGGATTTAAAGGGGCTCTGGCGCAGTTTCGTGGGGTAATTATGGGCTTACTAATTACCTTTTTCCCCAAAGGAGTAATATTTTATGTAACTATTTAGCTGCCGCTCACAAACTACCGGGATTGGGGTCATTGCTGGTACAAGGTGCGTCAGCACCCCAGCTTTGACCCCGTTTATGAGGGCGAAGCAAAGTTTAACGCAATTAGATATAGCGTTATGGTGAACCGCTGAACAGTTACTATTTTATTTTCTACCACAGAGATCACAGAGGACACAGAGGCACCAAAAGCTAAGTTTTTCTCTGTGGATTCTGTGATCTCTATGGTGACTATTGAAATTTTTTTTGTCTGTTATGTTCCGGTTTTGCCGGGTTAGGGTTTTACGAAAAAATGAGAAAAGTAAAAGTTGAAGAGGCGATTGGTCTGGCCATCGCCCATGATATGACGGAAGTTAATGTTGATAAGAAGATTAAGCAGGTTGCTTTCAAAAAGAGACATATTATTCAAGCTGGAGATATCGAAAAGCTAAAATCACTGGGGCGGGAAAATATCTTTGTTTTTTCTGAAGATGAAGTCGAGGTCCATGAAGATGAGGCGGCTTTGATTATGGCCCCATTACTGGCGGGGGAAAATGTTGTTTACGATAAAGAGCCTCGCGAAGGTAAGATCAGCTTCTACGCCGCTATTGATGGCCTGTTTAAACTTGATGCGGATAAAATTATTGCCATTAACCGGCTCGGGGTACCCTCTCTGCCAACTATCCACAATAACTTTGTCGTTAAAAAAGGCAAACAGGTTGCCGCTTTTCGGATTATCCCTCTAACCTGCAAACCGGAGATCGTCGCAGAGTGTCGCGAGATTTTGAAGCAGAAAAGGGCGGGGGGGCAGTTGCAAGAGCTGCCAGCTCTTGCAGTAAAACCATTCGTTAAGTGCAAAGTTGCTCTGATTGTTACCGGTAATGAGGTCTACAGTGGTCGCATTGAAGATAAGTTTACTGCCGTAATCGAAAGCAAATTGAAAGGGTTCGGGGTTGAACTGCTTCACAAAGCAATTCTTCCGGATGAGCCCGAAAAGATAACCGAAAAAATTACGCAATTCTCGCAAAATGTTGACTTTCTGATTCTTACCGGCGGTACCTCGGTTGATCCTGACGACGCCACCAAGGCGGCCATGCGCAACGCCGGGGTCAAACTTCTGCAGGAGGGCAATCCGATTCAGCCCGGCAATAACTTCACCATCGGTTACCTTGGGCAAAAACCGGTCTGCGCCGTGCCAGCCGCGGCCCTCTTCTTCAAAATTACCGCTTTTGATATCTTTCTGCCCCGGCTGGTTGCCGATGATCCGATTACCGCCAATGAGCTTGCTGCTTTAAGTATTGGCGGACTCTGTCATTTCTGCGAAATCTGCCGCTATCCAATCTGTCCCTTTGGTCATTCATTCTAAAATCACCGGTTTTAGAATGCCCCCGCAGGTCTGGGTGATTGCATTCAGGTTCATTTTTTTTCAGGGATAAAATGAGCGCTTCGGCTTTTTTGGGTGTTGAAAATAATCCTATTCTAACCAAGTGCCAGGTTCCTTCAGACTTAACATTTAAAACTCCAGCCTTGACATTACCCCAGGCTCAAAAGTTAATCATGGTCGTATTGCCACTGGCTTCACTCAATACAAAGCAAGCTCTTGAAATTATCAGATGATACCACACACGGAAAAATTTTGGGGCCTATAAGTCTCATAGAAAAACACGCCTTTTGCAGATAGAAAAATTAAATGCCAGAGTGTCGCTGTAGTATTAGGCATGGCTCAGGGATGTATTAATTCGAGCATAGAATATGTTCAGGAGAGAACTCAATTCGGCAAAGTGATTGGTGGTTTTCAACTGGTTCAGGTTACTTTTTGTTAGAAGGAACGGAAATTGCGTAAACTGCCTACGAAGATGAAGTGACAGTAAATTGTTTTTCTGCAGGGCCGCAAGAGGGCTTTGTTTGTGGTTTTGAGGGTTCTGTGGCTGGGGGATATGGCCCGGTTACGTGAAACGCCCCGTTAATCGATTTACTCTTTTTTGCGGGTTTCTTAGAGGCGTTTTGTGAAAAGTATAATAATCTTTATCGTGAGTATCTTTTTTTCTCTTACCTCAACCGTGTCGGTCATAGCGATGGTCAGCGGTCCCTGTTCAGACTGCCACACCATGCATAATTCTCAAGACGGTTCATCGATGAATTTCGATGATCCTAACACCTCCGGTGTGGATGAAAGTCTTATCCCGAATCAACACCTGACCAGGAGAACTTGTGTAGGTTGTCACGCTCAGGGAGGGACGTTAAAAATTATTGACGGAATTCCTCAGGTTCGTCATATTGATTCCAGTGACCTGGCGGCTGGCAACTTCGCCTATATGTTAGGTGATAAAGGCGGGGGTGCTTCCGATGCCAAGGGACATAATGTAATAGATTTTGGCAATCTTGAGAATATCCTTGATAGTCCTCCCGGTATGGTAATGGAATCTGGTCCGCATGGAAGCCAGGGGACAGAGAATAATGGAGTGCCTAAAGTCGAAGACTTTAGCTGCGCCGGGCTCTATGGTTGTCATGGCGCAGGCCTAGATTTAATGGCCTCTGTAGTAGACGGTTTTCAATATGGTCTGCATCGTGGTGACCCGATGGCAGCTATTGCCGGAGCTCATCATACTGTTGACAGCACTATTGACGGGACTACAGTTGGTAAGAGCTATCGTTTTCTCTACGGAGTTGTTGGGCTGGAGGTAGATGACTGGCAGAATACCAGCAGTAGTCATCACAACGAATATCATGGCAAAACTACTCCTCGTGCACCGTTGTGCCAGGACTGTCACGATGGTATGGGTGGGATGGGTAATCATTTGCCGGCGGGTTCGACCATCACTAACCTGTGTAGTGCTTGTCACGGTAATATGCATAAGGTGGACAACGGTGGAGATGGTATCTGGATTCGCCACCCTTCAGATATTGTTCTTCCCGACACCGGTGAATATGCCGATTATACCACTTACAATATCGACGCCCCGGTTGGCCGGGTAACCGTACCCGATATCATGAGCAATGAGGTTACCCCGGGAACCGACGTTGTCACCTGTCTCTCCTGCCACTTTGCCCATGGTTCTAACTATGCGGATCTTCTGCGCTGGGACTACAGCCAGATCAGTGCCGGTACTGGAGGTAGTTAAGGGTGTCTCATCTGCCATAATGCCAAAGATTGATGGTGTCGTAAAAAAGTTTACGTGAGTGCCATTGGCCATGGCAACTCTTACTTTCTTCCAAGAAGAGGATGATTTTTTATTCAGTTCCTCAACAATTTTATTCCCACGTCTTCGAATAGTAAGGAATTTGATATCTTTGCCAAGTTTTGCAAGATTAGCGTAGGTTGTGAATTTGCTGTACCACAAATTTAGCTAAGTTTTTTTCTGTGGTAATAGATTCCGGTTAAAACGATCAGAATCGAGAATATAATCATGCCCCACTCGTTTAATGTCGGAATTGCTTCAGCGGGTTCGCCTGGCCCACCTTGATCAACGATGATACCTTCGTCGCCAGTATCGTCGCCGAGTTGATTGTCGTAAAGGGTGAACTCAGCATAATAAACTACAGTGCCATCGAAAAGTCTTCGTCTAGTGTTTGTGGTCGCGGGACATCCCGTTGGTCGGTTGAGATAGTTCCGGGGAGTCCTCTGGTATTTTCCTGAATACAGTCAATTTGATCCAGTGCCGGACTGTCGGCCGGTAGGGCATGAGTAAAAGTGCGACCGCCGTTGTCAGCCAGAGCTTCCATAAGTGGGTCGGCTTTGAGAATGGGATCTCCAGTAAAGGTACAGGTGCTATGGGGGTCATCAATAATATTGAGGCCAATGGTTAAAAAATCACCCAAACAGTCATTCGCGATTATTTCATTTCCGTTGAGGTTGTTGTTGATATTGTAAGTGACGATTGTATTTTTGAGAGTGACCATGCCGCGGCCATTAATGCCTCTGGCATGGTTGTAGTTTATGTCATCTAGATTGTCGGTATCTATGGAGTTTAAAGCAGTATTGCTGTTTAAGCCAGTGTTGGTGCAGTCATTCATGGAGTTTAAGATATTATTGCTGGTGGCTTCTGGTGTGGGCGTTTAAGGCATTGGTGGTGTTGTAGGCCATGCGCAATGCTGGGATCAAACTTCTACAGGAGGGCAATCCGATTCAGCCCGGTAATAACTTTATCATTGGTTACCTTGGGCAAAAAACGGTCTGCGTGGTGCCAGCCGCGGCCCTCTTCTTTAAAATCGCCGCTCTCGATATCTTCCTGCCCCGCATTGTTGCCAACGATCCGATTACCGTTGATGAACTGGCTGTCTTGAGCATCGGCGGCCTCTGTCATTTCTGCAAAATCTGTCGCTATCCGATCTGCCCCTTTGGTCACTCATTCTAAAATCACCGGTTTTAGAAGGCTCCCGCAGGTCTGGTGATCGTATTCAGGTTCATTTTTTCTTTCAGGGATAAAATGAGCGCTCCTGCTTCTGCAGAGTTTGAAAATAATCCTATTCTAACCAAGTGCCAGGTTTCTTCATTTCTCCCCTTGAGGATGAGTATCCGTGAATCATAACCGTTGCGGGCGCGTTCCTCCTCAAGTTCAAGGGCAAACTCCTTGTTTTGGAAAGCGCCGATCTGGATAGTAAATTTGTCTGTTAATTTAGGAGATGCCTTTTCGGACTCTTCTTCGGCCTTTTTTGTTTGTTCGGCGCGATCTAATCGTATCAGAATGTCGTCTTTAAAGCAAAGTGCCAAGGTGAAATCAGGTTTTAGCTCTAAGGTTCGCGATACATCCTCCAAGGCTTTTTCATTCTGTCCGAGCTCAGCATAACAGAGAGCCCGGTTGAAAAAGAGAGAATATTTTTCTGGATTTCGCTTAAGTTCGACGCTGTAATTTTCAATGGTCTTGGCAAAATCTTTTTTGCAATACCAGGCGACACCGAGGTTGCTGTGAATGCCTTTTAAATTGGGGAGCATTGATTTTGCCTTTTCAAAGTCTCCGATGGCAAGGTCATATTTTTCAGTTTTGTCAATGCCACGCCGCGGTTTTTGTAAACATAAGCATTATCAGGATCGATTTCTATGAATACGGTGAATGCGTCAATAGCTTTCTGATATTGCTTGAGCATTAAAAATTCCACCCCTTTTTCAAAAAGGTCGGCTTTGGATTGCGCATAAACAGCGCTGCTGAAGAAAATTAACAAAGAGATCAGAAAGATTTTTTTATCAACTTAAGTCTTCCTTTTTTACCCTGCTGAGAAGTAACCCATTTTTGGTTAAATATGAAAACCTGCTGTTGTAGCAAAAAAACTCCTGGACGTAATTGAAAGAAAAAAGCTGGAAGCACTTTTTTAAGGTTGCGGTTACGGGTTAGAATGTCCTCCTGGTAGTTGGCGCATTGTCGGCGTCAGTAACCTGGGAACCGTGAAAATGGCAGTTACTACAGGGGATCTTGCCTTGTAAATAGCCACCGTGACAAGCGCCGCACGGTGCTCCTCTTATGTAGGGTTGTTCATCTGTATAAAATGTAAAATTAAGATGGTGAATGTTTTGATTGGAGTCATTATGGCACCTGGCACACAGATATCTCCAATCAAAGGATTGTTCGGCGGTAATGCTGCCGCCCAGGATCCCGCCGTTTACCTCCTGTCTGATCAGGAAGATATTGGCTGAACCATGGGGTTCATGGCAGTCGGTGCAGGCCAGGACATAACTCATAGAGCCGCTGCCGGGTGTGTAGGGTGAGTCAACGTAGATATCTCCGTCGGCATTGCCTTTACCGTGTTTTTCGTTGTTCCAGTCAATTTTTTTTAGATTTCGCCCTAAGGCAGTGCTGTAGATGGTATTAGTAGCATTGTGGCAATCGGTGCAGAAGGTGTTGTAGTCCGGGGTCAGTGAGCTGTCTGCCGTGAGGGTGCCGCCCGGTTCATAAGTGTTGCTGCTTACCAGTGGAGGCTGATAGTTATAGCTGTCCATTCTTTCATTGGTGGTATTATTAGTGCCATCATCATCCCCCCAGAGACTGTCATGACTTCCGAGGCTCTCTGGACGGGAAATGGCCGCTAAAGTTGGGTCGCCCGGATCTGACCGGTTTCTTTTGGCCCGGTGGGGATTGTGACAGGCCATGCAAGGGTTGGTGGCGCTGCTGAAATGGCTGGGGAACTGGATTTTAGAGAACACCGAAATATCATAGAGATTATGATAACTGTAGAGGTTGAAGGCCTCGAAGATTCCTGCTGTTAAGATGGGAGTCGAGCTGCCGAATGTGGTCGCATAATCTTGGTTGCTGATACCTCCCGTTTGCAGCGAACCGCTGCCGGTATGGCAGTAGAAGCAGAAATTATCACTTTGGTTATAGCTGGTCAGGCTTGCCGTGTTAAAACCGGCAAAGAGAGCGTAGGGAGAAGGAGATCCACTGGTTGGCGCCGGTTCGGATCCTTCAAGGCTGGCATGTTGTTCATGGCAGTGAGTGCAGTTGCCGGTTACGTAGGGTGGAGATGGGACCCCGGTGCGCTCTACGCCATCAACTGAATCACCATGGGCGGAATCACCGTAAGGGCCAGCCGCCTGGATCGGGCTGCTATGAAGGGTTAGCGCCAGGAGGGTTGCCAGAGCGTAAAGGGAGATCGTGAAAACGGTATTTTTCTGAATCATCTCAATCACCTGTCTATGGTGGTGGCCATCCCTGAAAACGGTTTGCCGTTAAACTATAGCCGGTCCGTCTCTTGTTTCAAGCTGAAAATTCTTGGTCTGTAGTTTGGCTAGATGGAAGATTGTATGCAAAATCTATGTCAAACTAAAAAATTTTACCAGTGCAAGGTTCTCTTTTAGGGTGAGTTGCTACGGCTCATTTTGGGGATGTTTTTAGTTTTTCACCCCAGATCTCCTGCAGGCGCTGATCGCGGCCGCAGCGGTTGCGATAAAATTTGTAGCGCAGTGGGTTCTTCTTGTAGTAGTTTTGATGGTACTCTTCGGCCGGGTAGAAGGTGCTGGCTGCGGTGATCTCGGTGTGGATGGTCTGACCTTGAAAATGAGTTTTAGCCAGCTTTTCCCGGCTTTGCAAAGCCGTTTTCTCCTGTTCCGGGTTATGGAAGAAAATCGCACTGCGATACTGGTTGCCCCAGTCGCAGAACTGGCGATCTTTGACGGTCGGGTCGATATTACGCCAGAAAACCTCAAACAGCTCTTCAAAACTTATTTTCTGCGGGTTATAAATAATCTCTATCGCCTCGGTATGCCCGGTCCATCCGGCCGAGACCTCTTTATAGGTGGGCTCCGCTTCATGGCCGCCGGTGTAGCCGCTGGTTGTCGAGATAACCCCCTCAAGTTGGTCAAAAGGTTTCTCCATACACCAGAAACAACCGCCGGCGAAGGTCGCGGTGGCGGTGGTCTGCTCTTTTGCAAGAATGTTTGATGTCATTGTCATTGTCATCACCATAAACAAAATTGTAAAAAAAACTCGCATTTTTTTATTGCCTTACGTAATGCTGAATTATAGTGAAGTTAATATTTCCTGAGAGATTTTCTGGCCGGCATATTGATATCGCCAACCCTGCATCAGAGGAATATTGCAGGGTTTTACGCCATTGATCTGAATAAGTTTTTCGACATCTTTACGGTTTGCCAGGAGGCTTGGATCAAGTGCATTGTTTGTGCAAAGAGCGGTTATGAAATCAAGAATTTTACGGCTTTGTGAGGCTAGATTTTGGCTTCGAGGTTTCTGCCTGGAGGCCGGGTAGTCAGTTGGTGCGACCTGCACACCTTTTTTGACTTCTTTCAGTAATTGCTCTCCGTAGCGTTGGGCGGCTCTGGGTGAAAGGCCGCAATTTTGTCTCAAGGGATCGATTAAGGTTGGTTGTTGGGTCGCCAAAGTGGTAAGAGGGGCATCCGGGACAATATGGCGTCGGGGACGATTACGGCGGCGGGCCTCTTTTTCACGCCATGAGGCGAGCTCACGTAAAACTGCCAATTCACTTCGCAAGAGCCGACTGGAGCCTTTTACTTTGCTGTAAACTTCATTGACGGGGGGGTCGTTGTATAATAGGGGATCATCATAGAGTTTCATCTCTTCTGAAATCCACTTATCACGGCCAAGAGTTTTGGCTCTGGAGATGATTTCATCTCTTATAGTCGGTAGGAATAGAACATCCCTGAGGGCGTATTGGTGCTGTTTTGGACTTAAAGGTCTCTGTAGCCAGTTGCTGCGGGTTTCATCTTTGCTTAAAATTTCTCCGGCAAATTCGCGGCAGGCATCGAGCAGGGAGAGGCTTGATGAAGGGCCGACAAAACCTGAGGCGAGACGAGTGTCAAAAACATTTTTGGGATAATAGCCGGTAGCGATGCGGAGGATAGTGAGATCTTGTTTGGCATCATGGAAAATTTTTTCAATATCAGGATTGGCGAGGATCAGTCCCAGAGGTTCGAGTTTGCCATTTAATGCGGGAATGTCTAGTAACCAGGCGTTTTTCTGGTCAATTCCTATTTGGACAATGCCGAGCTCGGGATAAAAAGTTCTTTCCCAGACAAATTCTGTATCAACGGCTACGCGGCCGGCTCTTATAATCTTCGCACAGATATCGTGTAAGGTTTCGGCTGAGTCGATCAGCTTGTTACGCTCTTGTGCAGAGTTGTTCATTGCTTGACTTTTCCTTACTCTGGAGATTATGAGATAGTTTTTATCTGCCTCTATTATAGGGGGATTTCTTAGAAAGCTCCAGTTGTTTCTTGGGTTTTTTGAAATTTATCAAGGACTAAAAAGAACCCGGAGGGTTTTTGTCGAATACAATTGCATCTTCTTTTCTTC
Organism: uncultured Thermodesulfobacteriota bacterium; assembly: GCA_964457755.1. Classification (GTDB taxonomy): domain Bacteria; phylum Desulfobacterota; class Anaeroferrophillalia; order Anaeroferrophillales; family Tharpellaceae; genus Tharpella. The sequence goes on from CAYWGC010000045.1 coordinate 16,170, forward strand.
CGACCTCAGCGGCTGAGTGCTCGTTGCGGGGTTGGTATGAAGTTGACATCGTTCTGGTTACCGGTGACGCTTATGTTGACCACCCATCTTTTGGCATCGCTCTGATCGGTCGTTGGCTCGAAGCCCACGGTTTCCGGGTTGCCATTTTGGCCCAACCCGACTACCGTCAAGGTTGTGAAGAGTTTAAACGGTTTGGCCGGCCGCGGCTTTTTTTCGGCATTACATCCGGCAATCTTGATTCCATCGTTGCCAACTATTCCGGTAATGGCAAAATCAGGGAGAGCGACCCTTTTTCTCCTGATGGCAATCCCTATTTTTCAGATAAACGTCAGAAAAGTGAGCGCCGCCGTCCAGATCGGGCGACTATCGTCTATGCCAATCGAGCTCAGGCTGCCTGGCCGGGAGTTCCGGTTGTGCTTGGCGGTTTGGAGGCATCGTTAAGGCGTTTTATCCACTACGACTATCGTCAGGAGAAATTACGGACCTCTATTTTGAGTGATGCCAAGGCGGATCTCCTGGTTTACGGCATGGGGGAGCGGGCCGTGTTGGAGATTGCCCAACGTTTTGATCGAGGGCAAGATCTTAAAGGCATTTCGGGAACTTGTGAGCTTCTGCGCCCGCTCGCAGGGCGGCAGTTACTGGAAACGGATGGGGTTTTTCAATTGCCTGGCTGGTTTAAGATTGAGGCTGAACAAAAACATTTCTTGCTGGCCGAACTTGAGATTGACGAACGGGCCCGTCTGGGCGTGGAAAGCACCAAGATACTCTTGCAGGAACAAAAAAGCGGTTGGGTAAAGGAGAATAAGCCTGCCATACCCCTCACTCAACCTGAACTGGACCGTCTCTACGAACTACCATTTGTGCGCCAGCCCCACCCTGAAACTCCCAAAGTGCCGGCCTTTTCGATGATCCGTGATTCTCTGACCATTGTTCGCGGATGCAGTGGTAATTGCTCGTTCTGCGCCTTGACCAGGCATCAGGGGGCTCGAGTTGTCAGCCGCAGCCGAAATTCAATCGTCAGTGAAACTCAAATCGTTGCTGGCCAGTCCGATTTTACCGGCACCATCAGCGATCTTGGCGGCCCGACCGCCAATCTCTATGCAAGCAGCTGTGCAAGCCCGAAACCCTGTAAGCGGCACGACTGTCTCTTCCCAAATGTCTGTGCTCATCTTAAGGTTGATGAAAGAGCTTTTATAGCGTTACTCGATGAGGTTGGCAAGGTCAGTGGAGTCAAGAAGGTTTTGGTCTCTTCCGGTTTGCGTCTGGCTCTGCTCAGGCGGACCCCTAAACTGCTGGCCCGTCTCATTGCCCGGCATCTGCCTGGAGTTATGAAAATAGCTCCAGAGCATAGTGATCCCGAAGTCTTACGCTTGATGCACAAAAATGATGCCCTTGAACTGAAGCCCTTTCTTAAGGAGTGTCGGAGCATGGCAAAAGCGGCTAAAGTCAAGGTAGAATTTACCCCTTACCTGATCGCTTCACACCCCGGATGCACAGTTAAAGAGATGCGGGATCTGGCGCAAGTTATCGCGAAAAACAACCTTAAAGCCCGGCAATACCAAGACTTTACACCGACACCGGGAACCCTCTCTACGGCTATGTATGTGGCCGGTCTTGACCGCGAAACCTTAACCCCTATTCATGTTGCAAAAGGCGCCTCAGAACGCCGGCGGCAGCGTCAAGAATTAGAAAAAGTCAGCGGTCGACCGTTGTCCTTATCTAATAAAACTCCGCATCAATCTAGATCGGTTTCGCCAGCCAAAAAGTCTCAAGCAAAGAGACCGGGGAGAGATCGAATGTAGAATGTAAGTACCTTGCTTTGCGGGGCAGGTTTTTTGCATGCTATTTAAAGGATGAGGATGTATTTTTTTACCAGCAGAGCTCAGTGTTGATCCCATGATTGGACTTTTTTGATTGGGTGTGTTGCTGGGTTTTTTTACGGCTTTAATTTCTATTGGGGGGAGGGGCGGCAATTGGCTTTTCTGTTTTTACGAATAATGTTTCCGGCTTTTTTATTTATCATGGGTGGGGTTGACCCTGGCTGGGCTCTGGACCGGGAAGATTTTAAAGTTAGATGTCTTGAAATTGTCAATAAAGATGATCGTGGGGTGGCGCTTAACTATCCCCGTTCAATTTTTTACGATAGTTATGATAGAGAGACCTATATTGTAGGATCGGGAAAAAATGAAGTTGTCATTTTTACGGATGATTTTTATCCGATTATCTCGGTAGGTCACGGCCGCGGGCTCAAAGGGGTGCGTAGTGGGGCGGCTGGTAAGGAGAGTATTTTCTTTTGTCTAGGAGCGGTGGTTAACGAAAAAAGCAATTTTCTGGTAGAGTATGATCGAGCTTTGTTGCCGGTCGCCAGAATTGATCTTGTTGGCTTTGTCGGGGAGGAGGCTTTCAAGCCTGAGCAAGTGGTGGTCAGGGACGGTTTTTTTTATGTCGTTGGTATGGGGAGCCCTGGTTTGCTTAAGTTTGATGAGGAAGGATCATTTGTTGATATGATAGTTCCCCATGAGGAGGTCTTGGGGGTTAAAGAGGAAGCTCCGGTTAAGTTTTTTGCCATTGATAAAGAGGGTCGCTTATTTCTTTTAAGCGAGGTGATGGGGAGGGTTTATGTCTACTCCAGTAAAGGAAAATTTTTATTTAAATTCGGGACCAAAGGGGGCTCGTCAGGGAAGTTGTCGCGTCCTCGGGCCTTGGCTCTGGATGAGAGTATGGGTTTGGTCTTTGTAGTTGATTATATGAGGCATACAGTCAATGTCTACTCAATTTACGGGGAATATATCTTTGAGTTTGGCGGCAAGGGTGATGGGCGCGGATGGTTTGCTTTTCCTTCTGGGATATCTATTGATGGAGAGGGCCGTTTGTGGGTTGCCGACACCTTTAATAGTCGAGTGCAGGTCTTTAAGATATCATCAGATGGCAGGGCTAACAAGCGGGAGTTGGTGGAAGCCGAAATCCAGATTGAAGAGGTTGATGTGCCGGAGATTAAGACTCCGTTGGATGATGAGGTAGAGTTGAAAGCTCAGGCCAGAAAAAAAATAAAGAGAGCAAAATAAGCAAACCATGAAAAGGCACATGCTGGAGGGTTTTAGGGTTTTAAGGTGAGCCCCCTTAAGCTGATTAGGGAAAGTAACCGATAGTATATCTGGAGTCGAGGTCTATGGTTGCAAATCGAGTGAGTTATTTACCCCGGCATAGTTTGGAGTTATAACCCCCACGTAAAGGGGCATATACCCCTTCCTGCTTATGGCTCTGGGAATTATAATGATCGAGTTGTTAACACTCAGCGGACTCATGATAACTTGAAAATGACGGCACAATCATTGCTGTTTACCCTTGCCCAAGAATTGATGGTTAATTTGAAAAGATTGCCAGTAATGCTTTTTAATAGAAATTTAAAAAAAGGGGAACGGTTGTTATGTGTGGCAAGATTAGATGCTTGTTGGTTGTGGTCGGCTATATGATGTTTTGTTCGATGACTACGTTGTTTGCTGCAGATGCAACCATTAGTGAGAAACTGGATAATCGAGATTGTGTGAAATGTCACGCCAGTGTCGTGCAGGATGTTAAGAATAATGGAGCTCGTCATCTTACCGAGGTGACTTGTCTCGATTGTCACCAGGAACACCCTCCATCTGGCAGCAATGCTATTCCTCTATGTTCGCAATGTCATGATCCAAAAGTTAAACAGCATTATACAGTTGACAATTGTATAAATTGCCATTATCCTCATTACCCGCTGCTGATGGATATTGCCAGTGTCGACGCTGACCTTAAGGTGGTATGTTTAAGTTGCCACCAGCAGCAAGGTCAGGAACTGGCAAAATATCCGAGTAAGCATGCCGAGATGAGTTGCGCTGAATGTCATCCGAAGCATGCCACATTTAAGGATTGCCTTGAATGTCATGAAGGCCATGGCAAGGTTGAGATGTCCTACCAGGACTGTTTACGTTGCCATCAGCCGCATATGCCGACCGTCGTCAAGTATGATACTTCAATTCCTTCGCCATATTGTGGTAGTTGTCACACGAAAGAGTCTGGCTTGCTGGCTGAAAATAGAACCAAACACCACGATCTTTCCTGTGTCTATTGTCACAAAAATCAGCATAAAGTAGTACCCGAATGTGAGATCTGCCACGGTCGGCCTCATGGTGAGGGGATGCATAAGAAATTTCCAAATTGTTTAGATTGTCATGTAGACGCTCATGCATTATTCAAGGACTAATCAAGTAACTATATTATATATTATAACGTTTTTTTGGAGGGATTCATGAAGAAATCGCGGTTGCGGTGGCAGAAGCCGTTGATAGTATTTGTTTTGGTGGTTTTTTACGGCTGTGTTGCAGCGCAGGAAACCCGTAAGAGTGCAACTCCGCAGGTCGCCAAGGTTGCGAGCGCCCAGCAAGTAGAGAGCGCGGTGGGTGGAGCGGCAGCGGTCGTCCTTGAAGGCTCGGCTATCTATCAGCAGAAAGTTGTACCTATGACGACTTTGGAGTGCGCCCAATGCCATGAACCTGTATTCAACAATATCAGGGATAATGGTGGTAAGCATCAGATTGATTGTCGGGAGTGTCATGAAGATATTCACATCTATCGGCCCGGGAAGACATGGCAGGAAGTTGTGCCTAAATGTGCAACTTGTCATGGTGAAGTTCATGGGGCCGCATTTTTAGCATGTCTCTCATGTCATGCTGATGCCCATGCTCCGATCGCCAGTCTGGTCAATCTGAAAGAGCTCGAGAAGGGTTGCGAGACATGTCATACTGAACAGAAGAGTGAAGTCGTAAAATATAAGAGTGCGCATACCGAGGTCAGTTGCGGTGAATGTCACCATACCAAGCATGGTTACAAGCCTGATTGCCGCGAATGTCATGAAGAACCGCATACGGCTTATGTCGATAATGCGACCTGTGTAGCCTGCCATCCAGTCCACTCTCCTAAAGAGATTAACTATGTTGCAACCACAGGTAACGCTATCTGTGCCGGTTGTCACCAAACGGTTAACCAGCAGCTTGTGTCGAGTCACCGTAAGCATTCCGAGTTGACTTGTGTTTTCTGTCATGCAGATCGTCACACTTATGTACCAGAGTGTGCTAAATGTCATGAGGCACCACACTCTGCCGCCATGCTGAAACGTTTTGACAATAATTGCCAAGAGTGTCATGGTGAACCCCATGCTTTACTTTTGCCGGGGCATAAAGATTAAAGTTGGTCCATAAGTTTTCCAAAAAGCCCCGAGCCATATATTTGGTCGGGGCTTTTTGTGTTTTTGGATAATAAAGAATAAAGCGGGTATATTATTCGCCTTGAGTCATTTTTATAGACAGAAATTTCTCTACTGCCTGGTACTCCCACTATTTTTCTCTGTGGGGTGGAGTTGTGCGACTGAAGTGTGGGCCAAACCTCTGGCAGCCAACGCCAACTGGCGCTATGACCGAGCTGATAACGATGGTGAGACAAGTTGGTCTTTTGACCAGAATTACAATCTTTCACTGATGAAAGAGTTGAGCTCCGGGCTTGATTTTACCAGCTCAATTCGCTACAGTCAGGATAGCTCAAGTGCTGGAGATGATGGCAACCGGATTAATCCATCATTAAGTTTGAATTTGCGTAATGACCTTTTTTCCTCGGTTTTGGGGGCGACTTTCAGTCGTCTTGAAGAGGATAACAGTCCCACCAATGACTCCTGGAGTTGGAATGCCAGCTGGCTGAGTCAATGGGATGAAATATGGCCTTCACTGCGACTCAATTTCAATGAGAGCTATAGTCAGGATGATGCTGATCCCAGTCAGATAGATTCACAATCTCGTCAACTTAATACCGGGATCAGTTATAACTGGCGTTTTATGGAAAGTTCTTATGATTTTAACTACTCAACCTCTGAAGACAATATTCGAGATACCGCAACTGACAGCGAGCGTCATTCGGCAAATCTCAAATTAGAAGATAGTTGGGATTTCTGGGGCCAGTTGTTTACGATCAGTCTCGGCGAGCGTTTGAGTTACAATTTTAGCCAGGAAAATTCTGAGGTTGGGGTTGGCAATGATTATTTTATAAGAGATTATAATGTTAGAGGATTTTATGTAATTGACAATACCCCTGAAGAGGGTAAACTTGATCCTAATGCGGCCTTGACAGATGGTGACCTGCTGACGTCTGCGGGTATAGATATTGCTAGTTCATTAGATCTGCACAATATCGGTTTTCGCCCGGAGACTTTTCCGGTAAACCGGGTTTTGATCTATTTCACCTCGGAATTAACCCAAGCCCAGCAGCAGCAACTGTTCTGGGAGTTGTATGAAAGTGATGATGGTAGGGATTGGCAAAAAAACTTTATTGCTCCCTTCGTTCGTTACGAGTATGACCCACTCAATTCTATTACCGTGGCGGTGGTTGATCTGCCGATATTTATCAAGCGTCGTGATTATGCAAAGCTTGTGTTGTCGCCGTCATCTACCCTTTTTGAAATAATTTCGGTGTCTGAATTGGAGGCCGGTGAGCAGCGTACGGCGGCAAGTGATACGGTTACCACTGAATCAACCTTTATTAACAGTGAGTCCCGAGCTTCACTGATTGTCCGGCCGCTTGATGACTGGACTGTAAGTTCTAATGTTCTGTATCGTTATGCGAGCAATGATCCGGGATTTGTCAATCATGAGATCAATGCTTCTCTTTACAGTGACTATTATTGGAACCGCTATTTCAGTTTTACGGTTGGTGTTAATGAAAGTCGGGATTGGAGTGATGATGACGAAGATCTGGAGGAGAGTAATCGCTCTTACAGTCTGATTATAAGGTCTTTTCCACTTGATACTCTTGACGCAACTTTAAGTTTTATGCGCTCGGAACAGTATGAAGAAGGTACCTTGACGGAGACCTCTGATAGTATTAATGCTTACTTGACGGCTCAGTTGTACCCGGATGTGACTGCCGCCTTAACGGCCGGCTGGAGTAGTGGTGATGATGGTTCTGATTTTACCTGGCGTCTAGATAGTACGATTCGCTTGACTCCGAGAATGAATCTGGAACTCTATTGTGATGATCTGACTATATATGGGGTGATATTTAACTATCGTCCCTCTGACGTTCTGGCTTTCTCCGGTAATTTTGATCGCGATGATGAGAGTGATAAAAACACTTTCAACACTTCAGTCTCCTGGATAACCAGTGAGACCATCCGCACTTCACTGGCATATTTCTGGGATGATTCACCACAAGGCAGCGATCATGGTTTGCAGGGTTCTCTCAGTTGGGAGCTCAGTAGTCTTTTTACTTTGCGCAGCGATATAAGCTATCTTCTGAGTCAGAGTGACGATGAAGATGAGAGTTCACTTTTCTGGAGTATGCAAGTTAATATGCGATGGTAGTGGTTGGGCATGTTCTTGGAGTGTGATCGGAAGATATCTATTGGTTACCTGTTGCTTGCCGGTTTTGCCGGGTTAGGGAGTTGTGGTGAAATTCATTAAACAACGCAAATTGCGAAGTTTGTTTTCCCGAGTCCTTTTGTTTGGACTTTGTGGGATACTTTTTTCCGGATGTGTCACGGATCGAACCTTTTTTCTTGATGAAAACATTGAGATCAATTTATTGCAACGTATCGCAGTTCTCCCTTTTGCCAATAATACGCAGACTAAATTTGTTGAGAGTCGTTTGCGTGATGTCATAACGACCGAGATCTTAAGTCGGGGGATTTTTGATATTGTGGCGGACGGTGATATTCGTCGTTTTCTAAAAGATGAAGTCAGCGGCAATCCCCAAGCTGTGGATAGCAAGGTTGCTCGTAAAATGGGGCGCGAGCTTGAGGTTGAGGCTTTCATGACAGGAGCTGTCGATATCTATGATGAGAATCGCAATGGTTCTTATACTTATCCTGTCGTGGCTGTGACCTTACGTCTGCTTGATGTGCGAAACCACAAGATTATCTGGCAGGCTAGTGCGAGTGAGAGTGGTTACGGTACCTGGTCCCGGGTTTTTGGCTTTGCCAGTGAGGATTTCAACCAGGTTAGTTTTCGCCTGGCCCAAAAAATTCTCGCATCTTTGATTGAGGAGTAAGATGATGCGTACTTTTCTGACTTTTCTGTTCAG
>CAYWGC010000046.1:0-24145 GCA_964457755.1 uncultured Thermodesulfobacteriota bacterium
TAAAAATAAGATCGACCCATTATCAACAATTTTATTAAGGTCATTATTAGTAATTTTAAGTCATTTCAAGTTAATATTGTTGACTTTAAACTCAAATATATGCTAAAGGTGGACATATTCAATCACAAACAAGTAATTTTTTCTATTTATGAACCTGTTGACATTCGTCCTACTTCTCTATCTGAGCGCCGTAGCCTTGAGCTGGCTGAAAGATTCTGGACACACACGAAAACTACTCATCCTGGCACTTATCAGCCACGCCTGGAAACTCGTCTCTTACAGCCTGCAAAGCGGACACATCCCGATCTTTAATCCGGCCGAAACTCTCTCTTTTACAGCTTTTGTTATAGGATTGTTAACCTTGCTCTCATCTTGGCGAAACCCCCATCAAGTTTGGGTGCAACGTTGGAGTTTGGCAACAATCGTACTTCTACTCGCTACAGCTATCTTATGGCCGACTCCCCCTCCTTGTTATGACTATAATCACAGCTACCCTTATGCCGTGGCATTTCACCTTTTTCGCCGCTTGGCTTTAGCCCTGGGTTTGTTTGCCAGCACACTCTTCCTGAGCTCACTGATCACCCCATCCACAGCTCTACAAAGCGCCACGCAACTCCGTTTTCAAGGACGCAACACAATCATGGTGGCGGTTCTTCTTTACCTATTGAGTGAAGATACCGGTATCATCTGGTGTTTACGGGGCTGGGGCGATATCTGGCACTGGTCCCCCGGTTTTATGATTTCGACAATGGTACTTGTCTACTTGATGCTGGCTCTACATATACCCGGTGGCAGCCGTAAGCCCGGTCTCTGGTATTCTCTTGTCGGGCTCTCCTGTGGTCCTCTGATGTTTGCCGCTCAATTTTATAAACCCTGACCCGGCAAAGCCAAAATAACAAGGTACCTTGTTATTTTAACCCTTTTGAGCAAAACTTTTCGAATCCAGAGTAAATTCATGAAAATCTCCTCAGCTATGCTGGCTTCGCAGCGTATTACGACGGGCCTCTTAGGGCTTCTTGCTATCTGGTTTGCCGCTTTTCCCTATATTCTTAAATTGAGCGGAGGGAAGAAGGTTGCTAAAGCCATAAATCATAGTCTGTTTATTGACTGGTTCTTACAAAACAGCAGTCAGTATCCAAACTTAAGATTCTGGTTTATCGGACTCTGCCTGCTGGTGGCTCTATTAGCCCTTAATCTGGTCGTTTGCAGTTGGCGTCGTTTCCTCCCTAAATTGGGTTTGAGTCGGCAGAAATGGTTGTTGTTTCTCATTCACTTGGTCTTTGGTCTCCTGGTTGCCGGGCATGGTGCCGGTTTCATTTGGGGCTGGCGTCCGCTACCGGTAAAAGCTCATATGAAGAGCACAATCGAACTGGATCAAGAGCATCAGTTAACGGTCACAAAGATCATCTTTAACGACGATCCGCAAATTTTAAAAAAACCGCGCAGTGAATGGAATAGTGATGATTTTAGTTTTCACCTAAATCGGGCTCAAGTCAGCTTAAAAAAAAACGGAGTCGAAATTTTAAATGGTGAGATCGCCACCTACAACCCCCTGCAAAAGGGCTCTTTGCAGATCACACTGTTAGGATTTATAGCACCAAAACCCGGATCAACAATTCCCGGAATACGCTTACAGGCCAGCCGAGCACCATTTGCCCGACCTGTAATCTGGCTTTTTCACATCATGATCTTATTAACTTTCATCTACTTTCTAAGCACCTTTAAAACGTCGGTAACGGAAAATACAAGTTTAAATTCAAACAACAACCAATAAGTAAAGAGGATCAAACAACATGTTCCACTACCGTAAAAACAAGTTTATTGTCTTGGCATTTTTTTTAACTGTCCTGTTCATGGGCTCAACAACTCATGCGACAGAACCAACAACTGACAAGGGGGTTTTCAGTCTCGGTGAAATTGTCGTTACCGGAAAAAGTGAAGCCTCAGCCATAATCAATACCAAAGATATTATCAATCTGGAAGAGTTACAGCTCAATAACAGCATTACGGTTGCCGATGCACTTGACACATTGCCCGGAATTTTCAGCACCGTCGGAACAAAGAATGAGCATTATTTTACGATCCGGGGGTTTGATCAACGGTATGTACCAATTTTCTATGACGGTATTCCGATTTCAGTACCTAATGATGGCTATGTTGATGCCGGCTCTTTAAGTACCGACAACCTTTCTCGGATCACCGTCGACAAAGGTTTAAGTTCGGCCCTTTCCGGACCCAATTCAATGGGCGGAGTCATCAACCTTATCAGTCGAAAACCTGAACGTCTCTTTGAAGGAGACATCACTCTCGGGGCCCAAGAGGTCGATGGCTATCGTTCTGCTATTAATCTTGGAACCCGACAAAAAAATTGGTATATGACACTTGGGGCCAGCATTCTCGATCAGAGAACCTTCAGGTTACCGGACGGCTTTTCCGACAGTCGCAATGAGAGTGGTGAAAATCGTAGTAACGCTGAAAGAAAAAACAAGACCGGTTCATTTAAGGTTGGTTGGTTGCCGGCTCCGGGCCATGAATATGCCATCGGTGTCAACGCCGTAGATGCCGAACGGGACGTCCCCCCGCATACCTTTGCCAGAAGCGGCCGGGAGTTGAAATATTGGCGCTTTACCAACTGGGAAAAACTAACAACCTACATTGTCGGAGATTCACAGCTTATTGATGGTCTAAAGTTAAAAACCCGCATTTTCCGTGATGACTATAAAAATACTCTGGACTCCTACGACAACGACAGCTACTCTTCGCAAAATAGCAAACGCGCATTTCACAGCACCTACGATGACTATTCGTGGGGTGGTTCAATTTCCTTGTGCAGCGAACAATTTGACCGGCATAAATTAAGCTTAGCTTTCCATTATAAAGAGGATGTCCATAAAGAACAAGATGATCGTGGTGAAGCCTGGGAGCGTTATGAAATAAACACTTACTCTTGGGGCTTGGAAGATGAAATTCGAATTACCGATTATCTTGACCTGGTTGCTGGTTTAAGTTACGACTACCAGGATCCTAAATATGCCAACGGCGGCAAAGTTCGTTCCAGCAACGACACACTTAATCCCCAGATCGGTCTGCGCTGGGCCTTAAATGACCGCACTATTGCGCACGCTTCAGTCGGCCGCAAGAGTCGTTTTCCCACAATCCAGAATCTCTATGCCAGCTATCTGGGCAGCACGATTCCCAACTCCAATCTTGAAAAAGAGACCACCATCAATTACGAAGTTGGCCTTGAACACGAACTCGCCGATCACACAAATTTTTCCCTGGCACTATTCTATTCCGATATTGAAGATCTGATTGTTCGGCGCTCACTACCGGCGGGTGACATGTATGACAATATCGGCAAAGCTTGTTTTCAGGGTCTCGAAGTCGGGTTTAGCTCCAGCTTTCTGCCCCGCCAGGAGATCACCGCCAGCTATACTTATCTTGATGCTGAAAATCGTTCGGCCGGTCGGGTCAATGACCATCTTGAAGAGCTCGCCAAACACAAATTTTATTTCAGTGACCTGGTTAAGATAACTGAGAAAATATTTTTCTATACCAAGCTTGAATGGTACGACAAACGCTGGGAAGAGAACGTTAATTATCAGTGGGATGAGCTCGACGGTTTTACCCTGGTCGATGCCAAAGTCATGATCAAGCTACCTCGCAAGGTCGATATCGAAGTCGGTTTTCACAACCTTTTTGACGAAGAGTATGAGGAGAGTGCCGGTTTTCCCCGACCCGGACGCACCGCTTTTGCCCAGCTCAGATATAGTTTTTAAAGAAATGAGATACCTGGATAAAATAACCACAAGTTACCTGCAAATGTTTATGACGATTTGCGGGATGCTTCTGATCGTCACATTTTTACCCCGGCAAGGCTGGAGCGAAACCCGCACCCTCGAAGATATGGCGGGTCGCAGTGTAACCCTTTCCGGCCCGGTAGAAAGAATCGTAACCACGTTCAAACCGGCAACTCTCTCGGTGTTCGCATTGGGATTGCAGGGGAAAATTGTTGGAATCGACAGCAGCGCCAAACATGATCGTTTATTTAAGGCGATGTTACCGACAGTTGCCGACCTGCCTGGGGTCGGAACTAAATCCCGAGGTATCAATTTTGAAACCTTGGTTTCACTCTCTCCCGACCTGGTTATCCTTTATGCCCAAAAAGACGGAATTGAGTTAGCCCAACGACTTGCCGTAATGAAGATTCCAAGTATCATTATTCTGCCCGAAAGTTTTGCCAGTGTAAAAACCTCCTTGCAAATCATCGCCCAGGCTACAGGGGTAACTGAACGTGCGACCGAGGTTAGTACGCTCATGGATGACATATTGCAAAAGATTGAGAAAAAAACCAACCGGATCTCCTATGATAATCGTAAAACCGGCTATTTTGTCAGTCCCCGAGGATTGTTCAGTACTGCCACCGGGAACATGCTCCAGGATGATATGTTTAACCGCGCCGGGATTATCAATGTGGCCCACGATCTTAGAGGTTATTTTCAGGACATTTCACCGGAACAATTTGTGGCCTGGAATCCCGATCTGGTTATTTTATCTCAACATCTGCACCAACAGATTGTGAAACGACTCAATAATCCGGCCCTTAAAATGGTTAACGCTGTTGCCCAAAAAACAGTCTACCGATTTCCTTGCGATCTGGCACCCTGGGATTTTCCCTCACCACTTGCTGTGCTTGGTACCCTCTGGCTGGCCCATAAGAGTTATCCTGAACTTTTCCAAGATCTTGACATTAAAAAAGAGGTCGACGATTTCCACTTCCACCTCTTCGGCAAAACTTTGAGCGAAATGCACGGCAAACTTAATGATCGGGTTTATTGGTAAAAGTGAAAACGACTAAACCTCTTATTATTTCCCTTGTCGTTATTCTCGTGCTCCTGTTCTTATCGCTTCTGGTAATCGGCCGATTTGAAATTTCAGTCTCCGACATTACGGCTATGATCAATGCCCTTTTTTCCGGAAAGGCGGTTACCGGAGAGCTTGTTTCAAAGCAGCTGGTCTTTTGCTGGATAAGGTTGCCGCGATGTCTCATGGCGATACTGGTCGGCATGGGACTTTCGGTTTCCGGAGCCGTTTATCAGGCCCTGTTTAGAAACCCTCTGGTCTCTCCCGACATCCTGGGAGTTGCCGCCGGATGTACGTTTGGTGCAGCCTTAGGACTGGTTCTCCCAGGCGACAATTTTTCCCTGATCTATATTCTCTCTCTTATTTTTGGCCTGCTGGCGGTGGCCATGACGGTCGGTATCGCACGGCTTATCTCGGTCAAGCCGGTAATCGTTCTGGTGTTAGCCGGGATGGTGATCTTGTCATTTTTCAATGCCCTGTTGATGGTGCTTAAATATTTTTCCGACCCTTATGATGAACTTCCGAGTATCGTTTTCTGGATCATGGGCAGCCTCTCCCGGGTAACCTGGAACGACATTTTGATCATTGGCCCGGTTGTCGGGGTGGGACTCATTTTTTTCTTGCTACTGCGTTTTCGCCTCAACATCCTCTCTCTCGGCGATGTTCAGTCAAAATCTTTAGGTATAAACCCTTCATCATTCAGACTTATTCTTATTGTCACGAGCTCGTTCATTGTGGCTTTAACGGTTGCCACCTGCGGTCAGATCTGCTGGATCGGTTTGATTATTCCCCATATGGCCAGAACCCTTGTCGGGCCGGATCATAAACGCATGCTTCCGGTAACCGCTCTGCTGGGAGCTATATTCCTACTTGCCGCCGACGGTGCGGCACGCTCGATCTCAGCGGCCGAAATTCCGGTGGGAATCATTACGGCTCTCACCGGAGCTCCGGTTTTTGCATTTCTCCTCTATAAAAACCGGGGTAGCGGATGGGTGTAATTCTAAAATGCCGAACCCTCGGATTCAAGTATGGGAAAACCCAAATCCTTGAAAATGTCAGCTTCGAGATTGAATCAGGTCTTTTTTACGCCATTTTGGGCAAGAATGGTTCAGGCAAAACCACTCTCCTCCATTGTCTTAATGGAATTTTGCAACCCGATCGTGGAAGTATCGAAATCGAGAAGCAAAATATCGCCACCATGTCGCGAAAGCAGGTGGCCCGGCAAGTTAGTCTCGTGCCCCAGGAACATTTAGAAGTTTTCCCCTTTACGGTGCTTGATGTGGTAGTTATGGGACGGGCTCCATTTCTCAAAATGACTCAAGTACCAAGTAACAACGACTATCGACTGGCTCTGGAAGCCTTAAAAACATTAGCTTCTGAAAATCTTGCCCAAGCCAATTTTAATCGAATTTCCGGCGGGGAACGCCAAATTGCACTCTTAGCCTCAGCCTTAGTACAAACCACCAAGATCATGCTTTTAGATGAACCCACCAACCATCTTGATTTCAACAACCAGTATCGACTGCTTTCTAAAATCAAAGAGTTGTGCCGAACCCGGGGAACCAGTGTCATTGCGACTATGCATGACCCCAATATGGCCATACTTTATGCCGATCGTGTAATCATGGTGAAAGATGGCCGGATTGTGGTTAAAGGCCGTACCGAAAAAGTGATGACAACAACCAATATCAACACGCTCTATGAAACCCAAACGGTCGCGATCAGCACTATCGGCAACAAAAACTTCTTCCTGCCGGAGTCGGCAGTAGCGGCATCAAATATGATGGAATAACATGCAAATCATTATCACCGGCGGGGTTCAATCCGGGAAATCACGTTTAGCTGCAAGGTTGGTACAGTTTCTAAAGAGTAGGAAAGTTTCGTTATCCGGAATACTTGCACTTGGGCTTTGGCAGGATGATCAACGTTTAGGATTTGACTTGGTCGATCTTAAAACCGGGGTAAAGTGCCCCCTTGCGCGACGCCAAATCGATTTGGCAAACAACACCATTACGCCGTTTCAATTTTTTGACCAGGGTCTAACCGCTGGGGCCCGAGCGCTCAATCTGGAACGTTGCCGCGATGCTTCGGTGATCATGGTCGATGAAGTC
Organism: uncultured Thermodesulfobacteriota bacterium; assembly: GCA_964457755.1. GTDB lineage: Bacteria > Desulfobacterota > Anaeroferrophillalia > Anaeroferrophillales > Tharpellaceae > Tharpella. The sequence continues at coordinate 6,975 of CAYWGC010000046.1, forward strand.
GGAAAACTCGAACTTGGAGGAGAGGGCTGGGCTCGCTTTCTGGAGCCTCTACTCTCAATGGGGTCGGCAATTCACATCTGGATCGTCAGGGAAAATCTGATCGAAAAAGTGAGTCACAAGTGGAACCTTGAGTCAGCAAAAATCGTTCACGTCGAAGATGACAACAATTTTGCAAAGCTTAAAACTCTTTTAAAAAAAGGAATAAAGATATGAATCAGAATGAAAATCAAAAAGAGATGACCGATTTTATTTTAAGTCAGTTCGATACGATACCGGATCATCCTATTACCCGGTTTACCTACGGTGCCCATATTGTGGCTGTCGAAAGCCGGAGTATGGGACTTGCCACCTGGGCTTCGGCAAAACATCCCGTGCCAATTGACGATCTTCCTGATCCCGACCAAACCGTTTCGGTAAAAAAAATCGCCCAGCTGTTACACGATGACGACCCTCTAAAAAGTTCATTGGGGTTGGCCGCCTTCAATTCACTACTTCCTGATCCCTCACTTGATAATCTTATCAATGTCAACGCCGGCGATCTGATTATGAATCTCGGCAAAGGAAAACGGGTCTCGGTTATCGGTCATTTTCCTTTTGTCGAACGTATGCAAGGATGTTTTAAAGAGTTTATGGTTTTTGAAAAAAAGCCCCAGTCCGGAGATTTTGAAACCGACCTCATCCCTAAACACCTACCCTCGGCGGAGGTTGTCGCAATTACCGCCACAACCATCTCCAACCAAAGTTTGGCCAAGATCCTCTCCTACTGCTCTCCCTCAGCAAGTAAATTGCTCGTCGGCCCCAGTACACCACTTACCCCGGCCATGTTCGAGTTGGGCTTTGACTATCTCGCTGGTTCCATTATCAACGATAAAAATCTTGTTCGCCAAGGAATCGAGAATGGTTTGGCCTTCAAACATCTACAGGGGGTAAAACATGTTATCCTTAGTGCCAACGACTAATCTTTCAAAAAACCAACATTAACCAGGTCAGACCAGCCAGGATCAGCGCCACCATTACCGCCGCCGAAGCGATATCTTTGGCGCGGCCCGAAAGCTCGTGTTGCTCGCTGCCGATACGATCAACCACCGCCTCAACCGCCGAGTTCAGTAGCTCAACCAACATCACGATAAGCCAGCTGCCGATCAATAGAACTTTTTCAACCCCGGTGTCGCCCAGCCACAAACCTAAAGGCACCACGGCACACAACAGATAGACTTCCTGGCGAAAGGCCTGCTCATGGCGAAAAGCCGCCCTTAAACCGGCCAGCGAATAACCGGTCGCACGCCAGAGGCGACCTCCGGCCTCTTTCAGATCCTTTTCGACTTTCTCTCTGTCCATAATATTCAAAAACCTCTTAACGGAGTGATATGCACCTTTAAAATTAATTTTTTATGACTTAAAATGGTCAATCTGTCCGCGATGGCCGATAACTATCAAGATATCCCCAAACATAAAAACCTACATCCATAAAATCCCCTCACGCGACTAAAAAATAACATAATCCTAATTTCCCAGCTTGTCAAAATACTTCTCTAAAACCTCTAAAAACCTAACTTTACCCAGAGTTTACATAGAATTATTATTTAAATTGACTTAAAATAATGAAGAAAGTAGAAGCTCGCACCCGCCACCTGTTTGGCGTCATTAAGAGAAATAAAAAGCCCGCGTTTTTTTACTGTCAAAAAAATGTTTTTCGTATATATTCTAAGCCTGTTCAGAAAGTTTGCAACAAAAATCTTTAGAGGTTTTCAAAAAATGGCCAGACACTTGCTAAAGAAATATTTTTGCAACTCAATGTTACTGATTTCACTGATTTTTGTTCTCACGCTGCATTGCGCAGCGCAACTCCTTCCTGAAGTCAACACCCCACTCGAAAATAGTTTGTATCAGGGCAGCGCTGAAGAGGTTACAGCTTTTGTCACTCAGCGACAGAAACAGATCTCAGATATCATTGTTGACATAGACAAAAGTACCGACAAAGAAACCGGCAAAGATATCGAAAACAGTGCCACAGCGGTCAAAGATCTCTTCCAGGGGCTCTCCCTACAATATAAAAGTCTACTTAAAGAGCTAGCCCGAACAACCTCTACAGGACTTAACAAACCCTCAGTCTCGGGGCCTCCCTACGATATCGAAGGTTTTGACGAAATCATCTCTTTCCAGCGACAGACCAGCCGGCAGCTGGCTGACGGCAGCAAGAAGTTTGCCCTTCTGACAAGCCGCCTGACAAGCCTCAAAGAGAGCGCTGTCGGCCAGCTCTCCGAGTACGCCAAGCTTTTAAAAACCGATTCTGAAAAACATCTTTTACTCTACGAGAAATACGGCAAAATCCTCAATTTGCAATGCGAATATGCTCTTCTGCAAATAAAAAAACCAAAGCTTGAAGAACTGCTCGCAAATCTTCACGAAAATAAAAAAAGCACCACCGCATGGGTCAAGGAGGCCTTCGCTGAACTTAAAATAACGCCGGAAGATATAAAAAAAGCTCAAAAATTTAGGGATGAACGCCAAACTCTTTTCAAGGAAGCTACCGATACAACCAGCGCCGAACATCAAGATCTCAATCGCCGGGTCCTGATCTACGAGGCCCAACTTGACGAAGCCCTGGCCAGACTTGAAGCAAGCGCTACCGAAAATAACCCTGAGAGAGAGAGGGCAAATATAGAGAAGGAGCGTATTGAACTAATCCTTGACGCCCTCAAACTACGCATTCACCTGATCAACCAGAAACGCCTTAACTGTGAAATCAAGATCTTAAAAAGTAATTTCCGCCTGCAATGGCTCAACAACTATGAATTCGAGGGTGAAAAAAAACGCCTCACTGACTTCATCAAAGAGTGGTCCCAAGAGACCGATAAACTAACCCGGAAACAAGAGGCCATTACCACTTCAATCTCGGAGGTGACCCTGGCCCGTGCCAACCTGACCCAGAAGTTGGTAAACATTCTCAGCAAAAAAACCGCCGCCAAGACACCTCAACTTAAGAAGACCCTGGCCTCCCTCGCCCGCCAGGCTGGTAAAGTCAATGAAAACATTGATAAACTTATCATGGCGTTGTCAGAAAATGATCAGACCTTGAGAAATGCAAAAAGGGAATTTGAACAGATTCTTGACCTGACCAGTTTCGCCATAAGCCGAAGCGAACGGATTCGTACTTGGAGTGCTGTGAACCTCGCCGGCATCCAGGAACAGATTCTAACGACAATCTATTACCCACTATTTTCAATCGGCACTTCGACCGTGACCCTGTCGATCATCTTAAAAATCATCTTCCTTCTCTTTTTAGGGGTAGCTTTCTTGCGCCTGCTGCGCCGCACGATTGCTCGTCTGCTCGAAAAAAGGCTCGGTATGTCGGTCGGAGCTATCAATTCGATCACCACCCTGGGTTACTATATCAGCCTGCTCATCGGAACCCTAATCATCCTCTCCACAGCCGGGCTTGACTTAAGCCAGCTCAGCATTATCCTCGGAGCCTTAGGTGTCGGTATCGGTTTCGGTCTCCAGACGATCACCAACAACTTTTTCAGTGGCATTATCCTCCTGACCGAACAAAGTGTTAAAGTCGGAGATTATGTCAATCTTGGGGATGGCCTAGTCGGCGAAGTGAAAAAGATGGCGATTCGCGCCACCGTCGTACGCACCGTTGAAGGTGAAGATATTATCGTCCCGAACTCCGATTTCATCTCAACCAGAGTTAATACCTGGACCTACGGCGACGACTGGCGAAGACTCAATATCCCCTTTGGAGTCTCTTATGACTCCGACCCTGATGAAATCGTCCAGTTGGCCGAGGCGGCGGCCCGGGAGGTCGACATCACCAAGGAAGACTTCATGCACCCTCTCCGTATATTCTTTGAAGGTTTTGGCGACAACAGCCTCGACTTTTCAATCCGCGTCTGGTGTCGCATGAACAACCTCAAAGCGCCATCCGGCCTCAAAAGTGACTACTACTTTGCCCTTTTTCGAAAATTCAAAGAGGCGGGCGTCACCATCCCCTTTCCCCAGCATGACCTGCACCTGCAATCTGCTTCTTCCGAATTAGCGGAAAAGCTGCACGCCCTGATGGCCCCTGAGAAAAGAACAAGGCACGAACTTAATGAAATGGAACACGACAAAGAACTATGACCAAAAGTAAAGAGTGGAAAGTTGAAGATCTCCTCTCCTTTGTCGAATATGATTTTAAAGCCCTGAAAAAGCGGCTCAAAGATATTGCCGAAGAGGCCATCAGAGCTAGTTTCATCACACTTAAAGAACGCAAAACCATCCTCGCCGGCATCAACGAAGGCCTATAAGGTAACACCTACTTCGAAAAAGAATAACAGATAAGGAGAAGCTAATGGACGATTTATCAAACCCGAAAGAGCCCTTGATTCAGGGAATACGAACCGTCATCCACATGGCGGTCAGATTGTTGGCCGTTCTAATGACCCTGGTTATCCTCTGGAGCGTGGCCGACATCATTTTAGTACTGTATCAAAGACTGAAGTCGCCACCGTTCATGCTTCTGGATATCGGCGACATTCTGGCACTGTTCGGGGCTTTCATGGCTGTCTTGATCGCTATCGAAATCCTGATCAACATTGTTATTTATCTGCGAGATGATGTAATCCATGTAAAGATCGTCATGGCCACGGCCCTAATGGCCATTGCCCGAAAAGTCATAGTCCTGGATTTTAATAAAATTTCGGCGAATTATGTATTGGCTATAGCAGCTGTGGTTCTGGCCATGAGTGTGGGCTACTGGCTGGTGGTAATCAAGGACAGTAAAGATGGAGGAATATGCTATACAGATACTGACAAACGAGGAAAGGATAAATCATGACTTTACGGACCGAAACGAAAAACCGCTAAAGGCCATTTTTAATTTCAATTCGTAATTTATAGTTGTTTGCTGCCGCTTCGGCATAGTACTTGGCCGAAAGGGAGGGGCTTTAAGCAAAATGTTACCCCTTTTCAAATTCGGCCTCGGTAGCCCGCTGGGTCATGGCAGACATAGGATATTATCGGCCAGGCTTCTTTTCAGGTATAACTTTTTTTGACAGTTTATTGGAGGTGTTGATTATGAAAAAATTGTTGCTACTCATTTTTATCCTGAATTTCTGTTTATGCATTAAGGCTTCCCAAGCCCCGGCAGCGGAGTTTAAAATCAGTGAACAGACTCAGGAATGTATCGAATGCCATGCCATGGCAACCCCCGGAATTGTCGCTGACTGGGAAAGAAGCCGCATGGCCAAAACGACCCCGGCTACAGCTCTCAAACTCCCTGAACTTAATCGCCGTATTTCAGCAACGACAGTCTCTGAAGAACTGGCCAACGTCGTGGTTGGCTGTTACGAGTGTCACTCACTCAATAACGCGGCCCATAAAGCGGCCGCTTTCGAACATAACGGCTTTGACATCCACACCGTGGTCTCATCGCAAGATTGTGCCGTCTGCCACAAAGTTGAAGCTGAACAGTACAGCCACAATATAATGGCCGAAGCTTATGCCTGTCTGATGCATAACCCGGTACATAAGATGCTGGTCGATTCCATTAACGGCATCCAAGATTTTGATGGCGAAAAAACCATCCTAAACCCTCACAATGACGAAACAACAGACGCTGAATCCTGCCTCTACTGTCACGGCACCATCGTTGAGGTCGAGGGCACGGTAACGCGCGAGACCGACCTCGGGGAGATGGAATTCCCCCGTCTCAAAGGCTGGCCTAATCAAGGTGTTGGGCGCATCAATCCCGACGGCAGTAAGGGTTCCTGCACCTCATGCCACCCACGCCACTCCTTCTCTCTGGCGATGGCCCGTAAACCGGCAACCTGCTCCGAATGCCATAAAGGACCCGATGTCCCCGCCTCGAAAGTTTACGATGTCAGCAAACATGGCAATATCTACAAATCCCTGGGCGATAAATGGAACTTCGAAGCGGTACCCTGGAAACTGGGGATAGATTTCAACGCTCCAACCTGTGCAGCCTGCCATACCAGTCTGATTGTTGATGGTGAAGGTGAAATCGTGGCCCAGCGATCACATCAGATGAATGACCGCAACCCCTACCGCCTTTTTGGCATCTACGCCCATGCCCATCCGATCAAAGCGGATACTTCGATCATCAGAAACAAAGCTGGCCTGCCGCTACCGGTGGAACTGACCGGCGAACCCGCCGCGGCCTATCTGATCGATGCCAAAACGCAAGCGCAAAGACGTCAGACTATGCAGAAAATCTGCCTGGGATGCCATTCAAGCACCTGGGTTGAAAATCAATATAAACGACTTGAGCACACGATTGAGAAGACTAACGCCATGACTTTAACCGCAACCAAAATTTTGGTGAAGGCCTGGGAGAAAGGGGTGGCTAAAGGGCTAGCTCACAAGGAAAGTATCTTTGATGAGGCAATTGAGAAGATGTGGGTGGAACAGTGGCTCTTTTTTGCTAATTCGACCCGTTTTGCCAGTGCTATGGGCGGCGCTGACTATGGCGTCTTTGCCGATGGTCGCTGGTATTTAAGCAAAAACATCCAGGAGATGGCTGATCTTCTGGAACTTAAACTGGCGCTGGAGAAAGATAAAACCCCTGCAAAGAAAGAAGCTTCCGGTAAAAATAAATTTGAATAATATTTAAAAAGAAGAGGTGAAATAAGCTGGTTTCACCTCTTCTTTTTTCAGATCTCTCTTTGCCACCTGAATTGTGCCTAAATTACCAATCATTTCAACAACGACAATCTTACTGGAATTGATTAATGCATCCTGACAAACAGAAAAACTCCCCTTATAATTCCCTGTTATTTCCATTAACTCTGATATTAATCCTGTTTTTGTCATCGTTGACGGCTTATGGGGCCTCGACGGAAACTGACATTCCAGTCCGCATCGGTGTTCTTGCCAAGCGTGGAGCTGATTATTGCCGGAGTAAGTGGACCCCCACCATCGACTACCTTTCCGCAAATATCGAGGGCTACTCTTTCTCTCTCCAACCTTTGACCTTCAAACAAATTGAACCGGCGGTTGAGAAGCAGGAAATCGACTTTCTCCATTCAACCGATCATTACCCGGAATGGCCGCTGGCCAAACTTTACCATACTGACAACCGGCTGGCGGAGCTCGTGGCGATTAGCCTGATCAATATGCCGTCCACCAGCCAGGCCGCTCGGCAGGGCTCTTATTACGGCTGGACTATTCCCTTAAATTGTCAGACTGTACATGATTGTCTTAAAAGCCTCAAAGAACCTCCTTATGAAAATTACGGCAAACAGACTTTGGTGGAGGTTTTCTTTCAGCACCGGCTGACCATCGCCGGCATAGCCGCCGTCCTGTTGCTGTTGCTTATGCTTTCATTGAAGCTTGCGGCCGCTAATCGCCGGCTGGAACTGGCGGTTACCAGGATGCGGGAAGAAACCGCGAAACGCCTTGAGACGCAAACCACTCTACAGAAAAGCCAGACCGAATTGGCCAGTCTTTTTCAATCCTCGCCCATCGGGATCGGGATCATGAATGGTAGCCACGACCGCCGTTTCAATGAAATTAACAAACAGTTCTGTAAAATGGTCGGCTATACCAGGGAGGAGTTATTAGGAAAAAGTGGCAGGTTGATCTATCCCTCCGATGATGAATATGAGCGGGTCGGCAGAATGCTTTACGGGCAATTAAAAGAACAGAAGGTGGCTTCTCTTGAAGCTCGTCTTCAACGTAAAGACGGCAAAATAATTGATACCCTATTGCGCTTGGCCCCTTTAAAGCCGGAGGATTTGTCAGCCGGAAAAACTTTCACCGTTACTGATATTACCGCGATAAAGAATATTGAACGGCAGCTTATCCAAAGCGAAAATAAATTCCGGTCGATGATGGAGTCGATGAATGATGCGGTCTATATCTGCTCGAAAGATTACCATGTCGAATACATGAACCCGGCAATGATTGCAAGGACCGGCCGGAACGCCACGGGTGAGTTTTGTTACCAAGCTATTCATGGTCTTACCCAACCCTGTCGCTGGTGCAAGGGTAAAGATAAAGAACAAGGCATGTATTTTGACTCAGATATCGTCAGCCCCAAAGACAAGCGCTATTATCATGTTTCAGATTCGCCGGTAACCAACGAAAATGGCTCGGTTTCAAGCATGATTGTTTTTCGGGATACGACTGACATGAAAAAACTTGAGCAACAACTCCGCCAGTCTCATAAACTGGAGGCGGTTGGCACTCTAGCCGGCGGAATCGCCCATGATTTCAATAATATTCTTGCCGGTATTCTTGGTTTTGCCGAAATTGCTCAGAGAAATATTCCCGCCGACAGTGAGACCTATGACGATATCAATGAAGTTATAATAGGCGCCAATAGAGCGGCCGCACTGGTAAAACAGATTCTCGCTTTGAGTCGCAAGAGCATGGAGACCCTGGAACCATTAAAACCCCATCGGGTTATTAAGGAGGCCATTAAATTATTACGGGCTTCACTCCCGGCAACTGTCAGCATCGAGGAAGATATCGACCCTGAATCTGGAGAAATACTTGCTGACCAGGCCCAGGTCCACCAGATCATCATGAACCTTTGCACCAATGCCTTCCATGCTCTGGAAAATGAAAAAGGGGTCATAAACTTCAAATTGAAAAGGGCCGCAGTCAGCCTCGCCGAATCAGCCGCAGAGTCAGAGGTTAAGCCCGGACCTTTTGTTGTCATGTCAGTCAGCGACAATGGTTGCGGCATGGATCAAGACTTGCTTGAGTACATCTTTGATCCTTACTTCACGACCAAGGATCTGGGGAAAGGATCAGGTCTCGGCCTTGCGGTTATTCATGGTATTGTCAAGAAATACCATGAAGTAACCGCCACAACCGACAGCCGGAAAGCCCTGGAACTGGTCCGCAATCAGCCGGACCAGTTTGATTTGGTTGTTACCAACCAGAGCATGCCTAACCTTGCGGGGTTTGAACTGGCCCGGGAAGTACTTAAGATAAAACCTGCAATGCCAATTATTCTCTGTACCGGTTACAGCGCAGTCGTTTCAGAGGAGGAGGCGCTGGCAATCGGCATCAGAAAATATCTCTTCAAGCCCGTAGATACAGTAACCCTCGCTCAAGTTGTCCGGCAGACGTTGAACGAAGGTTGAGGTTGCCTAAGGCTATGTTGATATGCGGAAAGCAAACTGAATCAAAGTAAAGTCAAAACACTATAACCGATAAGGGAAAAAGGAGAACGTATGGCAATACTTATATGCGGTATCGTCGATGGGATTATTGAGAAACCCCAAGATGGAACCATCACCATTTTTGAAAGAGGTATGACAGCGATTGGTTATACTATGGATATAGCCTGCTTAAAAAACGAAACGATGACAAAACAACTCACTGAAAAATATAAGCAAATCAATGCCAGTTATTTCCTGGACCACACCATAATACCATTTCATTTTGGTAACATTGTCGACAATGAGGAGGAAATGCGGCAGTTTTTAATCAATGCAACCATTCAGCTAAAAGCTCTCATTGACAAGGTGAAGGGAAAGAGCGAGATCATTATTCAGGTTTCCTTTGATGTTCAGAAGGTCATTGTAGAAATTTCGAAAAATGTGGATATCACCAACAAAATTGCAGTCGGAAAAGCCTTTTTTGATTTATCTCAAAAACACAAAAAAACCATCAAACAGGCCCTGAAATCTAAGCTATTTATCCATGCGGCCGATTATAAAGAAACGAATACAGTTAATGAGCCCATTATCATCCTCAATACTTATCTATTGGAAAAAGAAAAAAAAGAACTGTTTGATAATGCTCTCGATGAAATTGCTGAAAAATGTGACGACTTTATAGTCTTCAATTATTTAGGCCCTCTTCCTCCTTATAGCTTTGTATCCACTGAGTTCAATAAGGGTAATTTTGATCTGATCAATGAAGCCAGGCTCGTGCTAGGCCTCAAGGAACAATGCACGTTTGATGAGGTTAAATCCAATTACCGTAAGATTTCTTTTACTGTCCATCCCGATAAAAACGAAGGTGAAGACAATAAAATGAAGGAGCTCAATGAAGCATACCGTATCATAAAGGCTTACTGCAATAGTGGCAATGAAAGTGATTACTCTTTTACCAAAGAGGCAATCGAACGGAGCTTCGTCCATTATTAATTTTGTTGAGCGTAAATACATTACGATTGTCCGGCAGGTGAAGATTTTAACCGTACCCCAAGGTTACTTCGTACTAATGGCATATTTATTGTTATAGTGTAGATGGATAAGTTTCATTTAATAGTTGAATTGTCTGGTCTGTCGGGGTGAGTTTAATGGAGATCATTGGAAAAAGGGAATATTGGCGGAGGATGTAAAACGGTTTAAGTGGAATGATATCGGCATAAATATGGAAGTTATTCCATAGAACAATTTCCATATTTATGCGTTGGTTTGCAAGTCGCAATTATTTGGCAAGGATCAAATATCCAGTATTCATAATCAAGCATTCGCAACCGGAGAGGATAAGCGCAAAATTATCATGCCTAAAAACAACAACCCAGATTCGGTGAACCAAGGAAGAAAGCTGATATACATTCCGATCCTTCATACCCAAGACGATATGGGTTCTTTTAGTGAATTGATTCGGGAAGCGTCTCTTGAAAAACATGGAAAGAAATTATGGGACCAGAAGGTAGACCTGATAAATGAAATATGGGCGGAAATCAACCAGAAAGTCAAGGAATTGGAGTTTGAGTATGAAAAGACCCGTCTTTATCAGGATGGCTTGCCCGTATGTGATCGAGAGCTTGAGATTGTAACGGAAATCGCCAAGACTGGAAGCTTGAATCATCAACTCCTTATCAGTTTGCTGGAAAGAGGCGCCATTCTTATGGGGACGGAATGCACAGAGCTTTTAGTGGAAGAATACAACCTTGTAAAAAAGATTATGGCCGCCGGCAATATCGAAGAAGCGGGCAAGATAGAAGCATCTCAAAAGGCGTTAAGTGATAATCTGCTCAAGAAACGTGATCAGTATATTGCCGAACGTATTAATAATACCTTGGGTGCCGGCGAAACCGGCATTCTATTTCTGGGTATGCTGCACTCGCTGGAAAATCTGCTGGACAACGATATCCTTGTAACATATCCACTTTTTAAACCATATAAGATGATGACTAAAGGGAAATCACGAGATCTAGAGAAATAGTTCCCAACTGTTGAAAAAATTACCAGCCAATAAGGTAAACCGTGTACCTGACATCCAGAGAACAATGAAATGAACCCAAAGTCTCCCAGAGTGTTGATTGTTGACGATGAGGCAGAGATTTGTTTTCTCCTCGCCCGTTTGATGATTGAAAATAAATTTGAAGTTGAAACTGCCCAAGATGGGCCAACGGCCCTGCAATTAATTCTATCTGCGTCGCCGGATGTCATGCTTCTGGATTTACGGTTGCCGGACATGGATGGTAAGGAAATCCTGCGAGCGGCAAAGGATATTGATCCGGATTTGCCAATTATCGTGATAACTGGCTATGCCGATGTTTCAGGCGCGGTAGAAATGATGAGGGCCGGGGCTCACGATTATCTGGCCAAGCCCTTTGATCATAACGAAGTAGTTAGAGTTGTGCATCGTGCGGTTGCCGAGCGCCACCTCAAAACCAAACTCAAGAACCTCTCCAGCCGGGTCAATGAAACCTCCTCTTTAAGTAAAATGATGGGCTCAAGCAATGCCGTACGCCAGCTTATTACCGAGGTTAACAGGGTAGCGTGCTCGAATTTCACCGTAATTATTTCCGGAGAAACAGGTTGTGGCAAGGAACTTGTAGCCCAGGCGATCCATTATGCTAGTAATCTGTCGGCGGAGCCATTTATAGCTATTGATTGCGGGGCCTTACCGCCGACCCTTTTGGAAAGTGAACTGTTTGGCCACGAAAAAGGGGCGTTTACCGGCGCAGTAACTCAAAAACGAGGAAAATTTGAAGAGGCCGGGAATGGAACCATCTTGCTGGATGAGATTTCCAATATGCCCTTTGATGCGCAGGCCAAACTATTAAGACTGCTTCAGGAAAAAAAGGGGTACAGGGTTGGCGGCACTGAAACCTTTACAATGGATGCTCGCCTTCTGGTTGCCAGTAACCAGAACCTGGAGACCGCTGTTTCCGAAGGTAATTTCCGTAGTGATCTTTTCTATAGATTGAACGAATATATCATCAAAATACCATCACTTCGCAAACGAAAAGAAGATATTCCTTACCTTGCCAATCGATTTATGAAAAATACATCTGATGAACTTGGCAAAAATGTGGCCGGGATTTCTCCTTCAGCCATGGAGATTCTCATATCCTATGATTGGCCGGGAAACGTTCGGCAGCTGCGTTCAACCATCCGCCGGGCCGTACTTCTTGCCAACGAGATAATCACCGAGAGGGAGCTTAAGCAACTTGAAACCCCGATCTCCGGAATAGATGTTCATCCGGCAAACAGCCACGATTTTCCATGGGGTGACTGTTCATTAAAGGAAATCGTAAAAAAAAGTACAAATGAAGTTGAAAAGGAGATTCTTCAGCAGACGTTAAAGCATACAGGCGGAAATAAGGCTAAGGCGGCCCGCATACTGCGGATAGATTACAAAACGATTCACACCAAGATAAAATTGTTTGGAATCCCAAAAAATGGAGGAACTTATGACAAAAGATGAGAATCTAAAGAAAGAGCGTCGGGGTGGCTTTGAGGGAATGCTGGGAGGGCTCTCTGATCTTCTCGAAAAAATCGGAGATTTAGCTGAAAAAGGCGAGCAACTTTCCAAGTCTGGGACGTTTGAAGGCAAAGATAAAGACATTAAAGGGGTGTACGGTTTCTCCATTAAAACCGATCTGGGAAAGAGAGGTGATAGTGATGGGGTTAAGGTGGAGCCCTTTGGCAACATCCGTAAAGATGAAAAAACCGGAGAATCGGTGGTTCAGGAAATCCAGGAACCAATGGTCGACATCTTTGAAGAGCAGGATCATACATTGATAGTGGCTGAGCTGCCCGGAATAGGTGTCAAGGATGTAAAGATTGATATCAAGGATGATCTGTTGACCATTTATGCTGAAAAGGGAGAAAAAAAATACCGCAAGGAGATATTATTGCCGAAGACCTATGCAAAGGAAAAAATGCGGTTTTCATGTAATAATGGCATTCTGGAGATTAAGTGCGTCGCATAACGATACGAGGTGGGAAGAGATGCAACCGGCGGCCGGCTCTCTGTTGGCAACTGTTTATCCGCTAGTTTGCAACAAATATGAATTAACTGAGGACGGGGAAAAATGGCAAAAAATACTGGGTCACTGAAGCTTAAAGTAACCGAAGCCCTAAGTAAGGATGTGGGGCGTGCCTTAGCCCGCATGGGTCCCGAAGACATTGAAAGGTTGAATATTACGGTCGGCGATTTTGTGGAGATAATCGGCAAAAGAAAGAGCGCCTGCAAGGTAATGCCGGCGTATAAGGAACTCCGGGAGCAGTCTCGGATCCAACTCGATGGGATTACCAGGGAGAATGCCGGGGCGGGAATCGACGATTTTGTTCAGGTAAACAAGATCTCTTGCCAACCGGCAGACCGGGTTACGCTTACCCCGATTAATATTGCCCCGGCGGATCGTGATCTAAAATATATCGGCAGCCTGCTCGACGGGCTGCCTGTACAAAAGGACGACCGCATTCGAGCCACCTTGTTCGGTAGCCGTTCAGCTGATTTCAAGGTGGAAAATACGACCCCCAAAGGGCCGGTGTTTATCAACCCAACAACTGAACTGGTCATCGGCAAGGCCAAGGCAAAAGTAGTGGAGCCCCGAGGCACTGTATCATATGAAGACATAGGCGGACTCAAACCACAGATGCAAAGGATCAGGGAGATGATAGAACTTCCTCTCCGTTACCCTGAGGTGTTTGAACGTTTGGGGATTGATCCTCCTAAAGGTGTTCTTCTGCACGGCCCGCCGGGATGCGGAAAAACCCTTATTGCCCGGTCGATTGCCCATGAGACGGAGGCCAACTTTTTTTCCATCAGCGGTCCTGAGATTATTCATAAGTTTTATGGGGAAAGCGAAGCCCATTTGCGCAAGATTTTCGAAGAGGCTGGCAAAAAGGGGCCAAGTATCGTTTTTTTAGACGAGATTGATGCCATCGCTCCGAAACGTGAAAAAGTGGTTGGTGATGTTGAGAAACGTGTGGTCGCTCAACTTCTGGCCCTGATGGACGGTTTGAAGCAACGCCAAAATATTATTGTAATTGCTGCCACCAATATCCCCAATGCTCTCGATCCAGCACTGCGCCGGCCAGGTCGGTTTGACCGGGAGATAGCCATTCCTATTCCCGACCGCAAAGGAAGGCTTGAAATTCTGGAAATTTACAGTCGCGGCATGCCTCTGGGACAGGATGTGGACATGGACCATAATGCAGAGATTACCCATGGCTTTGTTGGAGCTGATCTAGAGGCGTTTTGCCGAGAAGCGGCAATGAGTTGCCTGCGCCGGATTATGCCGGACATAAATTTTGCTATGACTAGCATTCCTTATGATCAACTGGCAAAACTTGAGGTCCATCGTGATGACTTTGCAGTGGCCCTGCGTGAAGTTGAACCGTCAGCTATTCGTGAGGTATTTGTTGAGGTTCCGGATGTTAAATGGGATGATATCGGCGGCCATGAGACGCTTAAAGAACGTTTAAAGGAAGCGGTGGAATGGCCCCTGAAATATTCCTCTCTTTTTGAAAAAGCGGGATGTCGTCCGCCCAAGGGTATTCTCATTGCCGGGCCTCCTGGATGCGGTAAAACCTTATTGGCAAAAGCCATCGCCAATGAAAGCAAGGTTAATTTTATATCTGTCAAGGGGCCGGCCCTTTTATCGAAATTTGTCGGCGAATCAGAGCAGGGAGTGCGCGAGATCTTTCATAAGGCCAAGCAGGCTGCACCCTGTATTATTTTTTTTGACGAGATTGATGGGCTGGTACCAATGCGTAGCGGTAGTTCCACGGATTCAGGCGTGGCCGATCGGGTTCTCAGCCAGTTTCTGTCCGAACTTGACGGGATAGAAGAGTTGAAAGGTGTCCTGGTGCTGGGAGCTACGAACAGAATTGACATGCTCGATGCGGCGATCCTCAGGCCGGGCCGGTTTGATGAGATTATCGAGATTCCAATGGCCGACGAAAGAGACCGCAAAGAGATATTTGCCGTACATCTTAAAAACAAGCCGCTGGCTCCGGAAATAAGTAATGATGACCTTGCCGCTCGAACAGAGGGTTTCAGCGGCGCCGAGATTGCATCTGTTTGCAACAAGGCAGCTATTATGGCTGTACGGCGTATTGTGGATGGTGGACTCGGGGAAGAAATCTCATTGACCAAGGCTGAGGTTCGCATTGAGAGTGATGATATTAATAACACCTTGGAAGAGGTGCGACAAACAAAGAAGAACCTCGAAATATAGGGGAAATATTTCCAATTTTTTAAAGATGTCCTGAAATATTGTCAGTCAAGCAGATGTCGATGTTTAAATTGAAACTTTAGGGGGCAGCAATCCTCTATTTTCGACGGTTATTTTTCAAGAAACCATGAGGTTGTAGTTGGAACTGACTTCGCAACATAAGCAGACAGAAAATACCGGTGAGGCGATATATTTGTACTGTCTGGCGCACGCCGACTTTCTGTCGTCGGTTGCAGGAACCGGGGTGGATGAACGCTATGCCATTACGTTGTTGCGGCGACATGATATCGTGGCAGTGTGGAGCAAGGTGTCTCTTGATGATTTCTGTGGGGTGACCGCTCCATCCAAACTAAAAGATATTGCCTGGGTCGGGCCTCGTGCTTGTCGGCACGAAAAGGTTGTGGAACAGATCATGTCACAGTCTCCAGTGCTGCCAACCCGGTTCGGCACCATTTTTTCGTCGTTTGCCGGATTGGAAAAGCTTCTCGAAAAACACCACGATGAGGTCTTACAGTTTTTGTCCCAGGTGTCAGAACGGGAAGAATGGTCTGTTAAAGGTTTTTTAGATCGGGACCGGGCAAAAGAGGAACTTTTAGCACTGGAATTTTCCAAGCAAAAAAAACATCTTGCCTTATTGTCTCCGGGCAAGCGTTATTTTCAGGAACAGCAAATCCGTAAGACTGTGGAGCAGGAATTAAACAATTGGTTACAGGAGATTTGCAACGGCATAGCCGAGTCTTTAAACCATTCTGCCACCGATTTTTCTGAGCGAACGGTACTTTCTCGCAATGCCACAGGTATGGATATGGATATGATATTGAACTGGGCTTTTCTGGTTCCCCAGGAGGTGACGGCGGCATTTCACACCCTGATCGATAAAGCCAATAAAGATCATGACTGCCATGGCCTGATGTTTGTCCTGTCCGGTCCGTGGCCACCCTACAGTTTCTGCCCCACTCTGGACACTCTGACTTGATTAATTGTAGCTTTAAAAAGTGCCTATGAAATTCTTACTCTATGCCATTGTTCCCAGTTTGGAAGATCAACAGCCTCAAGTTCTGGCAGGCATTGATGGCCGGCCTGTCTTTTTCATCCAGAAAGACGGAGTCGGTGCTGCAGTTTCCAGATTGGAAAATACTGTTCAGGCCCCGGAGATCACTCATATACTGACCTACCAGAAGGTTATTGAGACACTTCATAATAAAAGTTCGGTTATTCCAATGCGCTATGGGTGCCTGTTTGAAAACGAACCGCAGATCACCAAAATGTTAGAAGAACATGGCAATGAATACCGGGTACTTCTTAAAGAACTTGAGGGCTGCGTCGAGATGGGAATTCGTATCCTTGTGCCGGACATCAATTCTCCGCATTCAGTGCGTGATGGAGAAGAGGCCAATTTAAAGGACACGAAACCGCTAACGCCGGGTCATGAATATCTTGCGGCTCTTAAAGCCAGATACGGACCGGATCAACAGTTTGCCAAAGAAATGACCCAGATGTCCCAACAATGTCGAACGGCTTTTTCCGGATTGTTCGTGAAGTATAAAGAGGAATATACTCGGCCCTTGAAACAGCAATCCACATTCCAGAATATTTATTCGTTATTTTTTCTCGTACCAAGAGAAAGTGTTGCGGCTTTTCACATTACTTTTCAGGATTTATGTCGCAGGCAGACATATAAACTCCTATTAAGCGGCCCCTGGCCACCCTATAACTTTGTACTGCCAGACAATTTACCGTCAGGGGACTGATTTTATTATTATTTGAGTAAGCTAATCAT
>CAYWGC010000047.1:0-23630 GCA_964457755.1 uncultured Thermodesulfobacteriota bacterium
GGAAGACTCGTAAAAGAGTTAAAAAATAGATGGCATACACCACTTCTTATGGGTTTCATCTACAATGTCGATACAGTTGTATTTTCGTTCCCATTCCCATATCCGTTCTTTTGAAGCGTTGAAAAAATTATGGTGGTTGTCACTTCAGATATGGGTTTAAGTATTTTATATTTTGTACCATTCTAACGTTAAGTGCCACTTGCCGGAGTACAATATTCAAATAAAAACAAGCGCTTACGGTGGAGTGTACCCCAATGGTTCGCTAAACAAAAAAACTTGCCAATTATAGCCTGAAATGAATAAGCCGACCACTACTCAAGTCGTATCCTTCCAGCGTGGTCTGAGGGGCTCAAGGATTTTTGCGAGCAATCCTCAACAGTGTTTCAGCATATTGCCAGATTTTTGGGTGGTAGCGGGCAAATGATTTCAAGGATGAGCAGGCTCGGCGTAGTTCAGATTCACTTGAAGTGTTTTTGGTAAATAACAGAATCAGCATCATCAGGGTATTGTAGTGTGGTCTATCCGCCTTGTCGGCTTTTCGTAGCAAGATTCCGTCGTCACTCAACAGGGGAAGATTAAGTTTTTCAGCTAAAGCATAAATCCGTTGATCGTTACATAATTCGTCGTTAGGATCGATCATGAGAGTAACGGGTGGATCGGACAGGCGACTCTCCGCTACGATACAGGGAAGAGTGATAAGTTTTACCTGAGCTGCTAAACTCTCAAGCATTTGCACCCGTTCAAGGTAGATTAGCGAACAGGCATCGACAACAACAGCTTTCAAGTCAGTAAGATTCTCTAGGATCTCACGACTGATTTTATCGTCAGGTAGGTTGATCATTTTTTTTGGTTCATCCCGTCTCAATCATATCCATCAATTCTTTCTGAAAATCCTCATCCTCCATCAACCTGGTCGCAATTGCCTGGCATAATGCTCCAGTCATACCATCCATATTTTCAGAAGCGACATTAACGGTTATACCACCATCCTCAGATTCTTCAAGAATGAGAGCGGATTGATTATGTGATAGTTCCATGGTCTAGATTTTACCTACCCTGAGGATAAACTGCTTACCCTGGCGAAGGCGGTGAAGTTGGTGGTTGATGACAAAGTGAAGTATACCAACTGGAGCCAACGCGACGACATCAAGGCTGAGCTGAAGGTGGGTCTAATTCTGGTGCTGGTTGAACATGGCTACCCACCGGTCGATCGGGATGAGGTCTATAAAGAGATCTTCGAGCAGAGCCCCAACTCATATTAAAGCCCCGTTCTACCTCAGGCACGTATAGGTGTCCGCCCATCCCGATAATACGTAAATCGCAAGATACTGCCAGTGCCGTCCCTCCTCCGACACACCATCCCTCAATGGCGACGATGGTCAGGGGTTCCAAAGCTTCCCACGCCTGGCACATACGCGGCCCGGTTTTAAGCAAAACACGTCGTTCAGCTAGCCCGGCGGAAGCACTCTTGATCACCTCCTCGTCTTTAAGATCCATGCCCAGACAAAAAGTTGTCTGTCCGCCCGGTAAGCACTACAGCGCAGAGAACAGGGTCGTCAGCTAGGTCATGCGCAATCAAGGTGAGTTTTCGCATAGTGTCAAACGACAGAAGATTAGCAGGATCCTCCCGGTCGAAACGAACAATAGCGATACGATCATCTCTTTTAACAGTAACTGAATTAGTTATCATGTTTACAATTTTCCTTTTTAAATAAATAGATATTAAAGTTTTTGCAAAGACATATTCAAAAACTTTAATAACTGTTAACAATACTTAAAGACGGACTTCATCGACGCTTATGCGATATAATACGTTCGCGAAAACAAAAAAACAGGAGATTACCGAAAAAGCTCAAACAGAAACAGTCACCCCCGAAGTACAGAGAATGCTTGCAGCTCTGCATGGCGACATGACCCGAGGTTGGGGTTAAAGGATGAAAAACATTTTCGTGAGAATTATCAACAAACAAGCATCGTGCTTGGTCTGATCGAGATGACTATTCCCGACAAACCACGTAGCAGTAAACAGAGATATCGGATCACCGAAAAGGGAAAACAGATAGTTAAGGTGCAAAGGTCAAAATAAAGTGCTAAGTTTAGTGTTCATAAGGAATGACGATTAACTGACCCAGTCCTCAACCCCTTTGGAAGGGGCAGTATGCCTGCGGAAAGACCCCGGTTTTTGATATCATTTCAGAAAAAGTTCGTGGGTCTCAGAATTAGGTTTAATACGGAACCGCCGACAAAGCAACCACGACGGAGAGAAAAGCCAACAAGAGAAATAGTTGTGACTTTCAAATGTCTGTGCGCAGCCGATCTGCAGATTTTAAGAATAAGAGCGGATTGATCGGTTGTCATAACTAGATTGATTATTTTCGCTCCACGGTTAAACTTAATTTCCTTTCAATCCAATCTCTTCAGCAACATCCCGCATTCCCATTATGGTGTCTTCAATAAGTTCGCCGATTTTGACCCCCAGCATTTCAGCACCTTTCTTTATGATAGATCGATCAACCCCGGCAGCAAAAGCGGGTGATTTCCATTTTTTCTTTACTGACTTTACAGTCATATCCATAACACTCTTTGATGGTCTGACCATAGCATTGGCCGCAATCAGACCGGTCAATTCATCAATGGCATAAAGTGTTTTCTCCAAAGTGCTTTGTGGCTCCACGTCTGAACATATTCCCCACCCATGGGAGATGACAGCACGAATATATTCTTCCGGCCAATTGTTTTCTTCAAGGATTTCTTTCGTTTTGGCACAGTGCTGGTCGGGATATTTTTCATAATCAAGATCATGAATTAGACCAATTATTCCCCATTTTTCTTCATCCTCACCGTTTTTATTCGCAAAGTAGCGCATGACCCCTTCAACAGCGTAAGCATGTTTTCGTAGGCTATCGCTTTGGTTGTATTCATGGAGGAGTTGTAGTGCGTCTTCACGATTTGGAATTATTTTTGTCATTGCTGATTACCTTTTAGCTGTTGTTGAATTCAGTCAACTTGTTTCTTGAAACCGATGCTGTTTACTCATATATTTTAACCGGATTAACGAAAAGTCAATCCATTCAGCAGGGTAGATACGGCTTTCAAAAAGTAACCAAAAACATCTTTATTGTCATCGAAATAAGGATAAGCATTACGACCTCCAGATGTTAATATTTTTCCGGAATATGCTATATCAACATTCCAACTGGTTCCATCTACTATTTCGGTACAGTTGTAATTTTGTTCCCACTCCCATATCCGTGCTTTATCGAGTTTTTTTCAAACCACATCCATTTTCTTTGTGATGGTATGATGATTTGTGGCTCCGATGCAGATGGCATGAAGCCATGTTCTTGAATTTCGTATGTTAATGTATCATTCTCCCAGAGAACACCGTATGAATTACCGGAATAGCCACCAATCCATGCCGAAAATTTTTCTGGAGTATAATTTTGGGTGGTCATGGAGGTCTCCATTTGTAGATCAATACTGCTTCGGACTCTACTTTTTTGTTGGTTGTAAGATCGTTAGTGCTATTTGTGCGGAGCGCTCTGATTTCATTGTATCAATGTTACAGTGGAAAACCCTACGAACGATCTACAAAATTATCGTTCGACTTTCTACGCAACCCAAACGGTGTTGAGCGGCTCGTGCTGATCAGCTATCAGAATCCTGATGTCGCTTCTTTCTAATTCTTTAAGTTTATTTTCCGCGAGTCTAGCAACTTTTATTGGACAATTGCAATTGTTGCTTAGGTGAAACAGTATGATAACTTTTGTGCGCTCATGAATAATGTCATCAAATGTGTTAATTGCATCAGTATTGTTCAAATGTCCTAATTTACCCATGATTCTTTTTTTTAGTGGCCAAGGGCGTCGAGACTCCTGGAGCATAGAAATATCGTGATTACATTCAATGATTATTGCATCACATCCAGAAAGACATGATTTTGTGAGGTCGGTGATATGTCCAAGGTCAGTGGCAATTCCAATTCGTTTATCTCCAACTTGAATTACGAAGCCGACAGGGTTGGTGGCGTCATGAGGTACTGAAAATGATTGTACATTGAAAATATCAACGACAAATTTGTCACCAGGAATAATTTTTTTTGGTTTTGCCCCAAATTGTTGTTTAGTCAGTTCATTGTTTGCAGGCATGCAGGTGGCATAGGTACTGACTCCAAGATGATCGGCAATTAATCGAGCCCCTTTTATGTGGTCTGAATGATCATGGGTAATTAGAAGTCCTTTGATAGTTGAGATGTCAATGCTTGTTCTGGAAAATCTGTTGAGCATATCTGTGCGACTGAATCCGGCATCAATGAGCAGGGCTGAATTCCCCGTGTGAACGACTGTGGCGTTACCCTTACTGCCACTGCCGAGAACTGTAACTGCTACAGCTTTTCCTCTGCCTGAAATGGCTTTACTGAAAATTTCTTGAGAAAAAGTTTGTTTAATAATATTAATTGTCTGTTGGTTTTGTTCAAGGTTCATTCGCATTCACAGGTTCCGGGTGTTTTTCGCAATTCAACTTAAAACCACATTTTTGACAAAAGTTAGCTTTAGGGTTTACTTCTAAGCCACATTGTTCACAAAACTTCATTTAAAAAACCTCTGAGTATTAATTTTAGTTATCAAGATTCTTTGTAAAGAGCCAGCACTCCTGATCTTGCAAGTTTTGTAATCCCATACAGTTCAAGGACTGAAAGCAGTTCATCAATGGCATATTCATTTCCGGTAACCTCAAAAATTAGGAACTGCTCACTTTCATCCACTATTATGCCATTGTAAGAATCAATGATTTTTTTAATTACTTCTCGGTTTTCAGTGTCTGCTTTTACACATATCAGAGCCATTTCCCTTTTTATGGCGTAGTCGTTTGTCATATCCCGCAGTTTGATTACATTAATCAGGCGTTTGATCTGTTTCATGCATTGGTCAAGCTGGTTAGGATTAGTTTTTGTCGTAATGGTTATTCTGGACATTTTCGGGTTGGCAGTAGGTGCCCCGCAAATGGTTTCAATATTATACCCTCTGCCTGCAAAAAGGCCTGTTATCCTTGCTGTAACACCTGGCTCATTTTCTACCAACATAGTGAGTATGTATTTATCTTTATCCACAATCTGCATCCTGTGCGTTTATGTAGGTTCGATTAGTCGTTTTGCTATATATATTCAGTGTTGTCCGGTTAGAAATTTGCATGTAAAAAATATAGAAAAAAATTGAAAATAATGTCATTTTTTACTTGACATTTAAACAATAGTACGAGCGCGATTTTGACTGTAATATCAACTACTTACAGGAGAAATCATAAATGCCTCGCACTTTGTCACCAAAAAAATTTGGCCGATTACCATCGTTTAGATCAATCCTCTTTCCACTTGTTGGAGCATCTTATGGCGTCCCAGAGTTAGTATCTGGAAGTAACAGAGATTTGAAAATGACATTTGAAGATCAACTTAAAGTTATGGTCTACTTCCATTTAAAAGATTTTCAGTCTGGTTGCCACCTGCTACAAGATCTACAGGAAGATGACTTTGCAAAAGAGTTTATAGCTCCCAATGGTGGAATCGGTAAAAGTACATTTTTCGATTCTCTAAACGAACGTGGCCTCGAACAATTCTTACACGTTTTTCAAAATCTGTTTAAGCAAGCGAGTAATCAAATACCGAAAGAGTTCTCTGATTTGGGAGACCTTGTAGCAATTGATGGTTCCCTGATTGATTCGGTTCTATCCATGGCCTGGGCCGACTATCGCAAAGGGTCAAAAAAAGCAAAAGTCCATTTTGGATTTAACATTAATTGCTCTATTCCACAGAAGGTTTTCTTGACCGATGGCAACGGAGCCGAACGGCCTTTCGTTCAAAAAATCGTGGAACCAGGTCAAACAGGCATAATGGATAGGGGTTATCAAAGCCACGAGCTGTTTGATCAATGGCAAAAAAATGATGTCCATTTTGTCTGCAGAATCAAAGGCAATACTCAAAAGACTTGTATCAAAGAGCTTTCTTTTGAAGCCGGGGGCAAAATTTTTTACGATGCAATAGTTCGTTTGGGTCAACCTGGCATAAATGAGACTAAAAAGGATCTGCGCCTAGTTGGTTATAAAATTGGCAGCAAAAAATATTGGGTTGCGACCGACAGGTTTGATTTGACGGCTGATCAGATCGCGTTAATCTACAAGCTACGTTGGAACGTAGAATCATTTTTTGCATGGTGGAAACGCCATATGCGGGTATATCATCTTATTTCAAGAAGTAAGCATGGGTTAATGGTTCAAATCTTGTCGGGCCTTATCACATACCTGTTGCTTGCCATTTATTGTGATAATGAATTTGGCGAAAAAGTTAACATCAAGAGAGTTCGAGAATTACAAATCAAAATAGCCAATGAAATTCGTCAACTGGATCAGGAACCTCCAGATTTGGATCCAGCGGAAGAGATTTCGACTGCCACATTATTGCAAGCAAATCTCTAACCGGACAACACTGGGTCAAACTACCTAAAAATAAAAGATATTGATATATTATTTACAGGATCATATTTTGGTACACCAACAAAAATATGGATTTAGATCTTTTGACCCGCCCTCGCTTACCTTTTTCATTGGACGGTGACTCTGGGCATTCAATATCGGCCTGTTTGAGCAGTTTCCTGTAAGTTTCTCGAAATTCTCGTGATTTTTCGATGTTAAGTGCGCCACCGGCATCAATAACCTTGCTGTTGATTTCCTCCAGCAACGTTTTCATTCGCTTGGCCCACTGTTGTTCATCTTGCTCCCAAGCTCTTTCCAATTCTCTTAAATGGTGAGCGTTGCAAAGAGCGTGGGTGCAATTGTAGGTAAAATATGGTTTCCAATGATCATGACACAGGGTTCCTTTAAACTCAGGTAAGATCCCCATGTCATTCATGGCATCCGTACCCCTTTTCTCGTGAGGGAAATAGCAGGTCCAGAGATCATTGGTCATACAATGTAGCCAATGCCGCTTGCCACCGATATTTATACCGGTTTCATCAGCCTGAGCTAGCTTGGCAATCTTTAGTTCATCATGAACACGACCACCAGCTACTATGGCCGCGACATTCATAGGCAACTGAAAAACGCCCAGTCCCGTCCCTGCCCAAATTGAGTTATCCGGAAGCGCTGTTGCAATTGATGCCAGATCACCAATCGTCGCAGGAACACTATTAAGATTGCCCATAAATATATTGAAATACTTCTGCGCGCCGATAAACCCATGACGTCCCAGGTATTTAGCGACATTAACCATCCCTGAATCGAATACTTCCAACTCAGGTTTAATACCCACTTCTTTCATTATCAACGCCAATGTTTGTATGGTATCAAGAGAATTAATACTCAGCCCAGGTGCAAAATTCGGAGAACCCAGTGTCAAACTTACTATATCAGGCTTTGCCTTACCTCCAAGATAGAGAACTTATGAACGTTGTTCAATACTCTTATTCAGATGAAGGAATATGATGCATATTCCATGGTTTCAAAACCTCAATAATTTGCTTCAAGTCAGTTGGCTTTGCTTTTTCTATAATATAGTTCATTCACCAGCCCCTTTTTAAATAGTCAAGAGTGAAACCTTGTCAATCCACAGAAGTATTACAGATATAGGTTCTCTCAACTCTGATAAATGTTTTTTCGTCACTCTCCCCTGACAACAAATTTCTCCGTGAATTTAATTTGTGCTGGTTAGCTGCAAGAGGCTAATCATAAATGCCAGGCTTTGAATGAAACTTGTCTACCTCCATAATTTCATCCACAACCACCTTTACTACCTGATCCGGTTTAACTGTCACGGCTTCCCAATTTACAGAAGCCTGATAGACGGGAGCCGCGACGTCAAGACCTGAGCCCTCCAGATTCACAACTTTGCCGTCACAGGCCGGAAGCAGGAACATTAACAAGTCACGCAATAGTTTTTCCTGTTCTGCCCTTGCCTTGACACATGAACCTGAGATATGCATCCCCGCCAGTACCAGCAAATCAAATCGAGCAAATGGCAACCCCGTTTTCAACACACTATCATCATTCACACTCAGAATAAGGGCTGCAACCGCCCGGTCAAATGACAGTATTTTGCCCGCTCTGAAAGGTGTCAATGCACCGTCCAGCACAACTTCACCGTCAACCCTGACCCCTCTAAAGTCATGACAACCCGCAACCATTCCTTTTTCCAGCAGTTGCAACTCTATCTGATGCACTGAGTCACGTTCTTCAGGAGCGCCAAAGACCACAACCGTTGGCACTCTCCCGTCACCAGGAATCTGTTTACACAGAACCGGTACATACAAATGAACAAGTGACCTCAGGTTGGGCTGCCCATTAACTTCACAAATAAAGGCTCCACTTTCCCGCCAGGAACAACTTACGTCCGGAATCAATATATCTACCCCAGCCAGATCCAGACGCAGAGCCTTTGCTGCCCGAATCGCCAGACGCCGGTTATCGGGATGAACCCGATCTAAAACTTCTACAGGCACCCCTCCAGAAGAGATATTAGCCGCGCCCCGCAAACGCACAAAACGGCCAATTGCTGGAATTGAAGAAAGACTCAGACCAACCTCCTGCAAAAATTCAAGGGCCTCGTTGTCCAAGTGCAGCAATTTTAAAAAGTTGTGTTTTCCTTCGCCCCGACGCGGATCTGAATTAAGCTGAATCACCAGCTCTTCAACCGTATGCACAGCATCTCCGGTCACACCTCCGGGTACCCTTTCAAAAGCTCCGATGACTTCATCATGATAAACCACCACCCGGAAATCTTTGCCCTCAACATGTTTTTCAACCAGAATATTTGACGAATGGGCTTTGCATTTATGAAATGCAGCCTCGACTGTTTCCGCTGACAACAACCGCGCAGCCACCCCCACTCCACCATCGAGATCAGCCGGTTTAACCACAACTGGATAGCCTAACAGCCCTGCAACCTTAACGGCCTCTTCCGCAGTAGTCACAACTTTATGGTCAGCCACAGGCAATCCAGCCTGGCGCAACATTGCGGCTGCCAGCACCTTATTGCGAGCCATTTTAGCTGCAATTTGCGGTGTTTCATCCGTAAACGAGCTATCCATCCAACGAGTTCGACGACCTTGTCCATACGAAAAGACTCCACCCTGCAGCGGTTGAAAAGGGATCCCCAACTCAAATGCAGCCCGTAAAAAATGTGGTACGTTAGCGCCACCGGGACTGAACTTTTGCAATAGTGTTGTGGCAAGGGTCAACCGTTTCTGAAGTTCACTAAGCCCGGAGTCAGCTGTCCGACTCGAAATCACCTGGAACAACACAGCCAAGACCTGAACCAATGGCTTGACACTGTTGAGATTTATGGGTACCTGACACACAGCTTGCCCTGGTTTCAAATTTAATATACGCCCCTTTTCAAAAATTGCCATATCGGCTGAACTCTGCAACAGATAAATAACATCCACAACCCACTCTACAGACGAAAACCAATCCTTCTTAGATGCCTTTACTAAAAGATCCTCAATCACATTTTTCCGAATCGGTACTACAGATTTTAAATAATGTAAAATTTCAGAACGCCGCCTTTGCGAAAGTATCTGCCCATCAAGAGTAATGATCACGGACGAATAACAGCTGCCAAAAGCAAAACCACTAAAGACAAAAGGCTTACCAATAATTCTCCAGATACCAGGTAATTCAGACTTAGACATGAGTTGGATCCTTAAAGATATTCTGTTAAAACTTTCGCGATTTTCCGCAGAGTCGTTATAACATGCTTTTAAAACCTGTGCCAGGTGCACCTTGAGTACAATTTCTGTTTCATTGATAAAGATAGCTGGTCAACGGAAAAAGAAAAAAACTATAAAAGAGCCACAAAACTTGCTGAAACTGGTTGCCAACATGTAAAAGCACTCAATAATTGCTATACTTATGCACTGTTACCGTTTTTTTGAAAGGTGATCGTCTCAATACGCTGAAAAAAATCGCTGCACCACAATAATGGTCAAAAGTCAGCATAAAACAAATATGCGTATTGGATCACGACTACCTAGATGAAAAAATAAAAATAACAATGTCTTTTTAGGCAGAGGGGTAACCCCGTCAGTTTCAAAAGTGACTACTTTACAACACCCTTCAATTGGGCTATATCGACGATTGCTGCTGAAATATCGCATTACCGGAAGTTTTGCTCAAATCATCAAATTAGTCAGCTTATGCAGATGGTATCTTTGGGCGAAAAGGAAATACAATGGTAAACGATAGATCATGTTGGACTTGTAAATACTAGAAGAATACTTCACCGGATACCTTTAATTGTTCCGGGACACACTTTAAAAAAAAATTGCGATGATAAAGTTAACTCACTTACACACCTATGCCGGCCCTAGTCCCTACGCGACCGAACCATGTTTGGTTTTTTCTCTCAAAATCGATTTAGAGCAGTTGAAAAATGCTCGCGAGAGAATCGCATCAATAACGCAAGCTTTTCATAGTTGGTTTAATTACAAACTTCCTGACAAGCCGATAGGTGAAATTGAACTGGGAAAATTTTTGGCATCTTTCTCTCTAACACTACTGACCGAGGTCCGAGGTTTTCTTGATGTTGCAAAAGTCATTAAGTCAGAAAATGGATCACAATTAATTATTGGATATCACTCTCCTGAAATTTCTTTGCTGGCTCTGAAATTGGCCGTGAACACCTATGTGGAAATCAACCAGACGAACATCTCTTTGTTCACAAAAAAGATAGCTGATTTTTACACGATTTGCAGACAATTCCACCCGGACTATCAGGCCGGGATTCTTATGAAAGCCGCCAAGGAATTAAATATACCAGCACTACCTTTTCTCAACAATACAAAATTCTGGCAATATGGATGGGGTCATAAATCAAGAATTTTCATGGAGTCCCTCTCAAATGCAGACGGAACCATTGCCAGCGCCATTGCGCGAAGCAAGCCTGTCAGTAAATTATTATTTCAGTCAATCGGCGTTCCGTACCCAAGGCATTTATTAATTAATTCGCCTGGGGAGTTGCACGAAGCTGTTTCTGTAATAGGCTATCCCTGTGTTGTAAAACCAACAGACAGTGGCGGCGGCAAAGGGGTTACTGCAAACATCATAAATTTTTCTCAGCTTCAAAAAGCTTTTGCTGGTGTACGTCAAATGACCAACGGTCCTGTCATGGTTGAACAACACATTGCCGGGGCTGATCACAGATTAATGGTCATAAATGGACAATTCGTGGCTGCCATAAGGCGAGAACCAACAACTATAGTTGGAGATGGGAAAAGCACAATTAACGACTTGACCAAAAAAATAAATTCAACCCGATCAGCTAACATGATTGAGAGCTGCTACTTGCGTGTAATCCCGATCGACAATATTCTAGTCGCACATTTGTCCAGTCAAGCAAAAGATCTGGAATCTGTTTTACTAAAAGGAGAAGAGGTCACCCTGCGCAGTAATGCCAATTTATCTACAGGGGGCATCTGTGTGGATGTCACTGAAAAGACACATCCGAGTATTCAAAAAATCGTAGAACACCTCTCAAAAACATGCGGATTCGGAACGGCTGGGTTTGATTATCTGACAACGGATATTTCTGTTTCCCCATTCTCGTCAGAGGGGGCCTTTATTGAGATGAATACAACTCCTGGGTTAGACGCAACAATAGCCGCAGGCTGGTCTGCCGAAAGAATAGGGGCTCTTGTTCTCGGTGATTTTATTGGACGGATACCGGTATATCTCACGATTTCAAACTCTCTAGAAGATAATTGCACAGAAAAAACAGATCCTGCTTACGAAGATCCATCCTCTGCCAAAGTGTATGGCAAAGCAGTGCATATCGGAGAATGTATATATCGAATCAATGAAGATTTTCCCTGGGCGGCCGTAAACAGCGTACTGAAAAATCAAGCCGTCCACTCTTTAGAGATTTTTTGTACTGCTTCAGAAATCATCTCACATGGGTTACCAGTCGATCACTTCGATAAAATTATTCTCTCTAATGTAGAAATGTCGGAAAATTGGTTAGCCGTCTTGGAACAGCACTCATCAGAGTTTGTGCTCTCCTGAAGGCACCTATCAAATTAATCAACTTTACAGTCCCCGCATAAAAACGGACAACTCCAACCGAGCTTACACCATTAAAAAAAGTTATAGGAGATAGAACTGGTTCAGGGGTGCCGCTGAAAGCAACCGGGACCGAGTGCCTGCAAGAGTCACTTTAAAAGACGTCGAGACCGTCTATTTCAAGCGCTACCTGCATGAGGGCTTCACCCCGGCAAGAGAGTAAGAATGTTGCCTTCACCGCAAAAGGTCCTCCATACTATTCTGCACCGCCTCAATCACAGACTCCCAATTTCCGGGTTCGGGTTGACGAAAGAGCCGCACCGTCGGGTACCATGGCGAATCGTCACGTTCCAGCATCCAGCGCCAATCCGCATCAAAAGGTAATAACACCCACGTTGGTCGAGCCAAAGCCCCGGCAAGATGGGCGACTGAAGTATCAACTGAAATCACTAAATCGAGAAGGTTAATCGCCGCCGCAGTATCTTCAAAGCTCTCTAATTTTGGAGCTAAATTTTTCAGACAAGCACTATTCCCTAAAGTACTCAAGAATTCCTCCAGCTCTTTTTCATGTTCTCCTTTTTGCAGTGAATACCACGAAACCCCACCCACTTTAAAAAGTGACACAAACAAAGAAAGAAGCATCGACCGACGGGCATTATTTCGATGCGCTGGATTCCCTCCCCACACCAAACCGACCTGAAGTTTTTTGTCACTTCCGAGATTCTTTCGCCAACGCTCCAAAAAGCCTTTCTCAATCTGCAAATAAGGAACCCGATCCGGCAGATTTGCCAAGGTGCTGCCAAACAAACAGGGCAAACTCAAAAGCGGCACCTGAAGCTGATAATTGACTTTCTTCAACTCTTTTATAGAAATAACTTCCAACAAAGAAAAACTACTCTGCATCAAACCAATCAAAAGATCCGGTACCGCCACTACAACATGCTTGGCAACAGTTTGCAATTGGGGCAGGTAGCGAGTAAATTGCAGGGTATCACCAAGACCTTGCTCGGCCCAAATCAAAATAGTTTTATCTTTAAGCAGAGAGATGTCACCGTCCCAAAGCTGTTCCAACGGCAATCTTGATAAGCGATTGGCCTGCCAACGGGCTTCATAAAGTTTAAATCCCTCAAGCAGATCTCCTTGCTTCAAAAGCATGAGCCCAAGATTCTGTTGATACTCGGCCTCGTCAGGCGCCATCGCCACCAGCTGACGACAATAAAGGATAGCGTCCGCAACCAACCCCAGCTCTTTACTCAAACGACTTAAAGCAAAAAGGGTAGGACGATGCGACGACTGCCTATCAAGCCCCTGTCGCCACACCTCCAGAGCTATTTCAGCTTTCCCCTGACAAACCAATAAACAACCCCAGTTATAGAGAATCTCAACGTTACCGGATTTATAAGTTAAAGCTTTGCGAAATATTGTTTCAGCTTTTGAAAGATCATCTCTAGCCACCATAACTACGGCCAGATTATTCAACCAGAGTGGTTGAAGAGGATACTTTTTCATTATCCGAGCAAGCAACTGAAAAGAGGCTTCAAAATCTTTATTCTCATAGGCAACTTTAGCCAAAGCATTCAAAGCCGGTAAATAGTCACGCTGACGTGACAACATAGATTCATAGAGCTTAACCGCTTCAACCCATTTCTTCTCCTGCTGCAATGATGCAAAAATAGAAACTTCGGACGCCGGCAATTCGCCCTTGCCCGGCATTAAAAGTATAAAACGAAATTTAGGCCACATCATAGTTTCAGCACCGCAGGCAGTAACCAGTAGGTTATAAAAAACTTTACAACGCTTCGCTGCCTGTAAAAAACAATAGATATTTTTTATCAAACATCCAATTCACAATATCATACGAAACGAGACTCGTGAACTCATCTTTAAACCTATGTAAGTGAAAGCCGCACACCGAGCAGACAACTGAATGCTACCATCAAAAACAAGCTTAATTTTTGTAAATATTTAGCGTAATCCAGGGACATTGCATGTTAAAGGAGTTTTCCTGTCCATATAGACCTCTATTCCGAGAAAGTCTTGACTTTTTCGGAATAGAGGTCTATATGGACAGGATGAAACGATTACTTACGGAATTTATTCGAACCGATTTACGCAAAAAACTTGTGTTGTTAAGCGGTCCCCGCCAGAGTGGCAAGACAACTCTGGCAAAAATGATTAACCCATCGTTCGACTACTTCAATTACGACAGCGCTGAACATCGACTGGCCTTACAGGAAAAGTCATGGGATCGGGCAAAACCCCTTGTCATTTTCGATGAACTTCACAAAATGACACAATGGAAATCGTGG
Source organism: uncultured Thermodesulfobacteriota bacterium (assembly GCA_964457755.1). Taxonomy (GTDB): domain Bacteria; phylum Desulfobacterota; class Anaeroferrophillalia; order Anaeroferrophillales; family Tharpellaceae; genus Tharpella. The sequence goes on from CAYWGC010000047.1 coordinate 14,352, forward strand.
CTTAAAGGGGTTTATGATACCGAAAAGCGCCCCCCCTCTATCCTTGTAACCGGTAGCGCCAAACTTGATACCTATCACAAAGTCGGCGACTCTCTGGCCGGTCGATTTTTTCAGTATCGCCTTCATCCTTTAGATCTGAAGGAAATAGCATTTCTTAAGATAGAAACCCCATTGAAAAGTCTTAATAGACTTCTGTTAACCGGAGGATTCCCAGAGCCTTTTCTTGAAGGAACCGAAACATTTTACAAGCGTTGGCAAAAATCACATCTTGATATTATCCTCAGGCAGGATCTTATTGACCTTGAAAAAGTCAGCCAAATACAGAAAATAGAGACCTTGATCGAACTTTTACGGCACCGGGTCGGAAACCCGCTCTCCTATTCGTCATTAGCTGAAGATTTGCAGTGTTCCGATAAGAGTGTTAAGAGGTGGTTAACCATACTGGAGAAAATGTATGTAGTTTTCAAGGTAACACCCTACCACAGAAATATTGCCCGGTCGTTGCTTAAAGCACCCAAATACTATTTTTACGATACAAGTCAAATTGGAAATAATAATAGTAGAAAACTCGAAAACCTTACCGCTTGCGCTCTGCTCAAAGAGATTCACCGCTTAAATGATCTCTATGGCGAATCATACAACTTACACTATATTCGCACAAAGGAAGGTTTTGAAATTGATTTTCTGGTAACCGGGGAAAAGAGTCCTGAATTGCTGCTGGAGGTGAAATGGGGTGATGATAAACCAAGCCGGAATTTTTCCAGATTTTCCACCTATTTCCCGAACTCGCGCAAGGTGCAGATTGTCAAGGAACTTACCCGTGAAAAGACATTTCCAGACGGTCTTGAAATTCGCAAAGCCCACTCTTGGCTCACGGATCTATGGCTCGACAAAGAACCATTACATTCAGGTTCTCCGTAGTCCTTCCAACTTATTTACCCGCCGACCCAAGCTTCAATTGAGATTAAAAAAGCAGCACTCAAACCCACAAACAAGGAAAGAGATGTCACCAAATCAGGTGACAAACCTGCACAATCAGCTAGCCATGTAAGAATAATGTCGATGCGGTGTGCATAATAATGATTTATTGGATATTCGCCAAACAATATCATCGTCTGATACAACACTGGGGAAGTTGTTTGAATTTAAAAAAAATCGTTGTACAATACGAAAAAATCGTCAACCATCTAGAAGAAGAGTCCACAAAAATAATAAATTTTCTCAATTTGGACTGGCATCCGGATATACTTAATTTCCAAAAAACCTTAACATCATCAACACAGTAAGTTACCAGCAAGTCAGAAAACCAATATACAAAACCTCAATAAATCGTTGGCAACATTACGAAAAATATTTAGGAAAAGCTATAAATTCAATAAATGAATACTTATAATGAAAATAAAGAAGCCCAAAAATTATTCGATGCCGGCTTAGCCGCACAAGATTACGGGCAGTTGAAAATTGCCGCCATTGCCTATACTAAGCTCCTTGAACTGGATCCACAACACGTGGAAGCTCTGTTCAACATGGCAATCGTCCAACATGATCAAGGCAATTTGGAAAAAGCAATTCGATATTACCAAATGGCGGTATCCCTGAAGCCTGATCTGGCCATAGCTTACAAAAATATCGGAGATGCACTTTTCACTCATAAACAGTACGATAAAGCCATAAAAGCTTACGAAAAAACACTTTCAATTGAGCCACAAATGGCTGAAGCCTGGTTTAATCTGGGATTGGTAAAAAAACATACACAAAAATTCGACCAGGCAGCCACCGCTTGGAATAGAGCGCTCTCTCTAAAACCGGAATATGTAGCCGCCAGCAAAGCCCTGGCCGAACTCTACCTGGGACAACATAAGTGTCAACAATCACTTGATATTTATCAAAACCTTTTAAAAAAGACCCCCGAGTCAAATGAGATCAAACAGAGGATTGCAGCACTGCACCTACTTCATGGAGAGCTAAGTTTATCTCAAAAAATATGCCGGGATATCCTTGAAAAACAACCTGATAAAACCGATGTATTATCGATCGAAGCTCTAATTAAACTAAAACATGGAGAACCTGCAAGATCCTTTGAGATTTTGCATAGAGCTCTTGAAATTGAACCAAATGCTGCACCCTTGTACAGCAACCTGCTCTATGCCATGCTGATGGATCCCGACAATACACCCACAAGATATTATGAGGAAGTAAAAAAATGGTGGCAGACTCTGGGGAAACCAGAATATGAAAAAAACTTATACAATCATCAAAGATTACCTCTTATAAACAGAAAACTTAGAGTTGGGTTTATTTCGTCTGACCTCAGGCACCATTCCGTAAGCTACTTCCTTTTGCCCCTTTTGAAAAACTTAAGAAATTACGATATTTCAACATATTGTTATGCTGATTCCTCACAAACAGACGACTTCAGCCGTCTCATTCAACAAAAAAGCGATTTTTGGCACACAATTTTTGGTTTGAGTAATGAAATTGCGGGACACCTAATTGAAAAAGATAAAATTGATATTCTGATTGAACTTAACGGACACACCGCTGGCAACCGATTAACCCTGATGGCCCAGAAACCGGCCCCAATACAAATTTCATGGCTAGGCTACCCGGCTTCTACAGGGCTTTGTAACGGTACTTTTAGACTCAGCGATGACTTTGTCGACCCTGACGGTTGTGAAGAATTTTATTGCGAACCCCTTTTAAAAATTAAACGCCCGTTTATATGTTATGCTCCCCCGCCGGAAGCATTCAGAATAAAAATAGCTGAAAAAAACTCCAAAGACCAGATAACTTTCGGCTCATTCAATAACCCAGCAAAAATAAACCACACAGTTATAGCGTTATGGGTGGCAATACTTCAACAGGTGCCTAATTCCAAACTTATCCTGAAATCAAATGTTTTCAAAGATAAAGAATGTCAAGATAAACTACTCATAAAGTTCCTCAAACACAACCTGACAAATGACCGAATCAGCCTACTTCCATTCAGACAAACATTAGTAAAGCACCTCAAACAATACAACAAAGTTGACATAGCCCTGGACACCTTCCCCTATAACGGGACCACGACTACTTGCGAAGCTCTTTGGATGGGTGTTCCAGTTATAACTCTCTCCGGCAAAAACCACGTTTCTCGAGTCGGAGCCGATCTGCTCACGGTTACCGGTTGCCCAGAATTAATTGCTGAAACGAAAAACGAATATCGTGACAAAGCCGTAAATTTGGCCAAGAACCATTCTCAACTAAATCACTACAATAAAAATTTACGCAAATACATGTCAAATTCAGGCTTAACAGACGGAAAAACTTTCACACATAATTTCATAACCATACTGAAAAGATGCTGGGGAGAGTGGTGGGCTGGTAATTGCTCGGAACAACACACTGACCACAACCCCTAAAGGTTGAGGGGTGATACTACTTGCAATCAAGAATCATCTGTTCAAGATAGATTCATACATTAATTCAAGTTTTGTGGTTTCGGTAGAGGCGCCCAACGAAATATGTTCTTGAGAATTTCTATGAACTACCTCAAAGATAAAGTCTTCAACATTCTTCACATAAATTTCCTGGGTAAAATTAACCAGGAAATGACCAAAGGCATATTCTCCATATTTTTCCAGAAGAGATCTGTTAGTAATACACCACATCATTTTTTCAGCAAGATTTGCTACGGTTCCGTCATACAAAAATCCTGTCGTGCCATCAACAATCAGTTCAGGTGTGGCTCCGCTATTATTACCAATAACCGGGATGGCACAAGCCATGGCTTCAACCGTAACCCTTCCCATTGCTTCATTTTTTGAACACATCAATGCCACATCAGATCGTATAAAAACTGAAAACGGATCATTTACCATGCCGAGCACTTCCGTATAATCCTGGAGTTTCAATTCGACAATAAGCGATTTAAAATAACCAAGTAAAGGTCCACCACCTGCAAAAATTATTTTTGCCTTAAACCCTTTATCTACAATAAATCTTAGGGCCGCCAATGCAACATCCTGCCCCTTGGTAGGGTGCATAAAACCAACAAAGGCAAACGTCACCATTTCATTTGCTGGCCGCTGTTTCTTCCGCCTAATATATTCATACGCAGTTTCTTTAGGTACAACACCATTATAAATAATTTTCGCATGTGCAAAAGGTTCTCCTTCATAAAAATGCCGGTTCAATGTTTTTGAAATAAAAACAAGATTATCGGCCTTGTGAAGCAACCTCCTGAAACTGTGATTTTTCAAATCTGGTACCAGGTTATAATCAAGATCACCATATTCACGAATATGCCATATATGTGGTTTATTCATTAAACGGGAAACCATTAACCCAATATCAATAACGGAACTATTCGAGTAAATTAAATCAATATTCCAATCTGCAATTTTATTCCTTATAACTTCAATCGCGCGAAATTGACGTGTTATACGTAATATCGATTCATCTTCGCTTCTGCCGGGAGCCAACTTGTGACAATATTCAAAAGGACAAACTAAAACTTCATATTTACAGGAACAAAGATATTCGGTTACAGGTCCTTCACAAGGGGCAATAACATAAATACTATGTCCACGAGACCGTAAACCGTCAACAAGATTCAACAACGAACGATTAGCCCCGTAAAAACCAACATAGTGAGTAAAAAAAACAATATTCATGGATACATCCTGAGTCTAAAAATCACAAACACTTCCCAGAAGAGATTAGGTATTATTATTTTTTTGGAGCTTACTTTCAACAACTTCAATTCCCTGAACAACATATAATTTATCTTCATTTTTACGACTTCAGAAACTGCTCAATCTGTTTCAGAGATACTGACCGCATATCGGCTTTATCCTGATAGGCCTTACCCCACTCAACGACACTATCCAAAGCCTCCTCCAGGTTCCAGCACGGGCTCCACCCCAAATTTTTCCGAGCTCTAGAAGAATCCAATCGTAATTGATGGGTCTCTTTATATTGTGCACCTTTATCAATCCGTACCCGGCAGTTACAACTCCATTTATCGAGCAATTTTCCAACCACTGCTTCAACGGCCACACAGTCTCTGACATCGGGACCGAAGTTCCAGGCTCCTGCATAAGTTTGGGGATCAAGAAAAAGTTTTTCCGCCAAAATCAGATAACCGCTAAGAGCCTCCAGAACATGCTGCCAGGGACGTACGGCCTTGGGATTGCGTAGGATGACATCCCGCCCCGCCGCAAAAGCAGCCAGACAATCTGGAACCAGACGATCCTGTCCCCAGTCCCCCCCACCAATAACATTTCCCGCTCTGGCCGTAGCAAGAATAGGCAGGAAAGATTTCCTGTAAGCCATAGCGACCAATTCGGCACAAGCCTTACTACTAGAATAAGGATCATCACCGCCTAAAGAATCATATTCACGGTAACCGATAAAAGTTTCCCTGTTCTCATAACACTTGTCACTGGTAACTACGATTACAGCTTTAACACTTTGACTCGAACGTACCGCCTCAAGCAGATTAACGGTTCCCATGACATTGGTTGAATATGTCTCCTCAGGTTGGACATAGGATTTCCGTACCAATGACTGGGCTGCAAGATGAATAACAACTTCCGGCTCCGCCACATTTAGACTCTCGGTCAGCAAACCCAGATCCCTGACATCGCCAAACTTGGACGTTAAAAGAGACTCCGACTCGGCACATCCGTACAAATTCGGCATCGTCGGTGGAGCTAGAGCAAAACCATGGATCTCAGCTCCTAAATAGTGTAGCAGAAGAATCAGCCAGGAACCCTTAAAACCGGTATGACCAGTGATAAAAACTTTGCGCCCAAACCAAAAATCCCGAGTTATCATAACCGGCCTCAATCCCACACTTTCCAAAAAGCCTGTTTATTCTTCCAAAGACCTTCGAGAATACCCTTATCTCGCATCGAATCCATCGGCCTCCAGAAACCTTCATGTCGATAAGCCACCAACTCATTATCTTGTGCCAGCTTCTGCAACGGTTCTCTTTCCAAAATGGCTTCATCCCCTTCAAGATAGTCAAAAATCCCCGGCTCCATCACAAAAAAACCCGCATTGACCCACGAATTGTCACCTTTCGGCTTTTCCTGAAAATCGACTACCAAATCATCATCGGCAACATCCAAAGCGCCAAAACGACCACTGGGCTGAACTGCAGCAACAGTGGTAAGTTTACCATTTGCCTTATGATGCTCAAGCAACTTGTCAATATCTATATCGGCCAAGCCATCTCCATAAGTCAACATGAAAGGTTCATTTTCAAGATAAGGCCGTATCCTTTTAACCCGTCCACCAGTCATAGTTTCCAACCCGGTGTTTACCAAAGTCACCGACCATGGTTCAGCTTGGTTATTATGAATTATCGCTTCCCTCGATTTACGAAAATCAAACGTAACATCAGACTCATGTAAAAAGTAATGCGCAAAATACTCTTTGATACAATAGCCTTTGTAACCCAGACAAATAATGAACTCATTAAAACCGTAGTGCGAATAAACCTTCATTATGTGCCAGAGAATCGGCCGGCCACCGATCTCTATCATCGGTTTAGGTTTAAGATGCGATTCTTCACTGATTCTGGAACCAAAACCACCTGCTAAAATAACAACACGCATATTCCCCTCATTACAATCACAATAGTTTATAAAATAACCAAAAAACTAAACCTAATCAAAACAACGAAAAGCTACACAGTCCCTGTCAAGCTTACACCGTTAAAACGGTATACACTTAATCTTAATCGCAGGTCACTATCTAAGAAAAAAGTTCACTTAGTTTTTCTCCGAACTTTTTTGCACCTTCAAGATCTCCAGTTTTTAAACGTTTCACAACTTCCTGCTGATAATAGCAAATTCGTTCATCATTATTTATATCAAAATATTTCCTCGCAATTGTTCCCGCATGTTCAAGGATTTTATCACGATTTCCAGATAGCTCATTGCGAATCTTTTCCCTCTTTTCTTCAGGAATCTTCAATGCGTATAACAACGCTCGCAATAATCCATATTTATCATCGTTATAAACAACTCCTGAAATACCATAGATATCGGCCAGTTCTTCATGGATAACAAGTGGAACATTGAGCATCAAAGCAACACTGACCGATGATGTTAACTTGTCCTCAAAATAGGGATGGAATCGAGATTCCGATTTATCCAGAAGGGGAAGTAGATAATCTGCAATGGCAATCCTGCCATAGAAATCCGGATAAGCCAGCTCTCCTTCCGAAAAAACCACAAGTTCTTTCCATGGCTGCTTATTAATTATCCGCCGTACCTCAACACCAAAGGCTCCGGTACAGTTTCCAATAATATGAAATTCAAATGGAGGTAGTTCCGCACGCAGCAGATACAACTTATCTATTACTTTCAACAATAAGGGATAATTTCTACGAGGTTCTATATTGCCCTGAATAACAAAACGAATAGTATCATCATCAACACCAATCTTTTTATACTTCTCTACCGGCAAAAAGGGTGGCAAACAAGCCGCATTATGAAACTGCGGTAATTTTGAAGTAACCATTGAATGAAGAAATAGTGGTTTATGAAAAACACTATCATAATACTCTTGCCATTTTCCAAATCGCATCATAGTTGAAGGGTTATGCAGAACGGAAAAATGACGTCCGGGGAGTTTCAACGCTAAATCAACAATAAATTCAGGCTCCAGCGAATTAATAACAATAAATTCATATTCAATCAGCTTAAATGCTTTGAACCAATAGATAAGCTTATCGTAACTCCCATCAGCATCCTCCATCAGGTGAATGTTACAACAAAGCGACGGGAAACAGTCAAAAATACGATTATTATAGGTTACTTCATCTTTCAGGAAAACATCAACATCATATCCCATATTATTCAAATGAAAAACCATCGCTGGGATCACCTCATCATGCCTATGATTGAATTCCAAAACAGCAACTCTAGGTCGAGATGAAAGGCATGAAATTCTTCGCTCTTTTAGAAATAGATCCGAGGGCTTAAACGGTAGTTTCGCTAAAAGGTTTTCACGTTTTTTCACATCCTGCTCTTCATATACGCAATCTCGATCAGAGTATAGATTAAAACGATTCTGCCAAATCGCAGAATGAGCAAACACCGGAAATGCCTTTGCTAGAGCCTGTTGTCGCGTTTTCTCTGAAATACGAGAAGAGTTTTTAATTATACTGATTAGGTTAAGAGATAATTCTGCATTAGGAAAACTGAGTTGATGATCTTCTCCCAAAGCCCGCTTAAACTGTTCATTTGCATCACTATATTTTCGTCGATAATAGTAAAGAGTCTCATCAACCCGCTCTACCTCCCCTTCCAAGACGGAAAACAGGTTGACCAATACGTCAAGACCATGAGACTGAGGAAAATCTCGATAAGAAGAGAGGTAAACATTGCGAAAAAACCCAGTTTTACCAACACAATAATAAAAATACCATCCACATTGATTTATCACAGTATCAATACGTTCACCAACCCGAAGATTTTTCATATCAGGGTTTAAGTCTTCAGAGCAATAAACATTAAATGGGGTTCCATCTTTATCGATATATTCCATCTTAGAATAGGCCAAAACCGCTCGCTCATTAGCTAACAACCTATCTATACATTTACGGATATAAGGAGACTTAACGCGGTTATTACCCGACAAGAGTGCAAAATAATCTGATTTAACATCTTCGATTATTTTTCTTACACCATCAATTGCTGGAAGTTGCCTTTCATTACAGAAATAAAAAAAATTATCATTTCTTAATACAAACTTTTCACAAATATCTTTTGTTGCATCAGTCGAAGCATTATCACGAATAATGACTTTTATATTAGGGTAGTCTTGCTGTTCAACGTCATACAAAGTTTGTTCCAAATATTTTTCTTCATTTAAAACAGGGATTCCGATAGTCACTTCTGGAAAATTAGTATCAATAACTTTCACTCCAATATCATGTTTTTTAATTCCACTCATTCCAATGCCACTTACCTTTCTGTATCCATCATCCAAATTTATTGGAATTATGGAAATTTAGACGCAAATATCCCTACAAGGTAACCATATTTTTATAACGATCCATATTGTATAGCTAAATTTCGCAACCCTATATCAACCCATGTTTAACAGCGAAAAAATATATCCATGTAAATCAGTTATTTGCGCACCAAAAAAGATTGGAGTGGCACTACATTTATTTAATTTATCGTTTTTTGCGTACCTACTGGTGAAGCGGAAATCTCTAAAGTATCGTAGAGTTTTTTCAGTTTGGGCTCGGCAATTGTCGTTTTTCTGACATGCAAA
>CAYWGC010000048.1:0-23092 GCA_964457755.1 uncultured Thermodesulfobacteriota bacterium
ATAGTCAATAAACCAAACCCAAAAAGAAACAGACTTAAGATTTAAATCAGAGATGATAAACCGGCAAGGTCAATTTAAAGGTTGTCCCGGAAAGAGGGCAACTGCTAACCGTAATCGTACCTTCATGTTCTTCCATGATTCGGTGAGAAGTTGCCAAACCTAAACCGGTGCCTTTGAACTTAGTCGTAAAAAAAGGATTAAAAATTGAATCGAGAAAAGGCTTTTCAATGCCTTCTCCATTATCTTGAATCTCAACCTCAACAACCTCGTAAGCATCAGGTTCCCCTTTGCCAGCTTCAGGGTTAAGATTTTCATGCAGGGTAAGCTTAATTGTCAAATAACGCTGGTGGGCAACGGCCGCTAAAGCCTCACAAGCATTCATCATAATATTAAAAAAGACCTGCTTTAATAATTGCTCATCACCCTTAACCGAAGGATCATGCCCCCCATATTCAACCCGAAGCACGATGGCGTTTTCCTGGAGATAATGATCAACTAAAAAAATTGTTCCTTCAATTATCTCGCGTAGCCGTAAAGGAACCATCTCGGCTGGCCCTGGTTTTGCGAAATGAAGTAGCCCGTTAATTATGGTGTCTATCTTTTCAACTTGAGAAAGAATTTCGGGCACCATCACGGCATTGGCATCAGTTTCATCAGCAAACTGCAGGTTTTGCAAAACTCCGGCAATACACGCCAGAGGATTTTTAATTTCATGGGCCATCCCCGAGGCCAACTCGCCAAGAGAAGCCAAACGATCCATCCGGGCCATGGCTTTCTCCATCCGCTTCTTCTGGGTAACATCACGAAAGGTACAGGTCATACCGCAAACTGACCCTTGAAGATCAGTGATTACAGAAAAACAGGCTTCTACGGGAAAAGTATTTCCACTTTTCGCGATAAAAGTGAACTCGCCCATTTCACCGGTTTTGGGATCAACGCAAAGCCCGCCCTGTTTAAGGATATTTAAAACAGTCTCCTCTTTAGTCTGAATCAACTGATGCAGTTTCATCTGACGCAACTCATCTGGCGTATAACCCAGAAGACGCTCGACCGTACGATTAAAATGAACAACTTTAAGGGTGTTGTCGGTAGTTAACAGACCATTACGAAAATTCCTTATAACACTGGCGAAATACTCCTTCTCCTGACGCAGGCTCTCGAGCTCCCCCTGATCATTTTCAAGTTCTTCTCTTATTGTACCCTGCACGAAACCACCATCATCAGTACCAACATGTCTGGAACAATTTCTCACACTGGGAACATCTACCTCATTATTCATAGCCAATCACCGACTAAAAAAACTTTCTCAATATACAGCTGTATCACATAAAAACTAAATTAAGTCTTCCGACTTACGCAAACTTTATACCGTAAAAGATCTAAGAGCCTCATATAAATCAAATAGAAATTCATCGACAAAATATTGAGATTACAGCTTTTTAGCAATCTCTGACAAATAAATCCATAAAAGAATTTATAAAGTGACTTGCAAATTAATGTTCTACCATAACCCAGGGTGTGGACTTTAGTCACCAAGGGTGATATGATCCACCAAAAGCGTCACATCACCCATCAAAATCAACATTCTATCACCGAACCAGCAAAGTACAACAAAAAAAAGAGTTGGTCTACGGTGCATGATTATTGCTTGACCTGTAGGCTCAATTAATAAACCAAAACACCAAAGTCCGCCCTCACCCCCTCAAGGATTGCCATGAGCCAAGAAAGAATTCTTATTGTCGATGATGAACACCTGATTCGCTGGTCACTTTCCCAACCCCTGATCAAAAATGGCTATACCGTCGACACTGCCGCAACCGGGGCTGAAGCGCAATCGAAACTCGCAACCTTCAAACCCCAGATGGTTCTTCTTGACATCCGCCTTCCCGATGCCAACGGCCTTGAACTTCTCAAACGTTTCAAAGCCGAAAATGAACACCTTATGGTTATCATGATCACAGCCTACGCAGATATGGGGTCAGCCGTTGAAGCTTTCAAGTTTGGGGCCGAAGACTACATTGGCAAACCCTTCAACCTTGAATCAGTCAAAAATGTTATTGCCCAAGCTTTCGAAAAGCAGAAAATCAATGCACAACTCGCCGAATCAAGCCATCCAATAGACCAAAAAATTGACGAAGATCGTCTCATCGGCAACAGCCCCGAGATGATTGATGTCTTTAAAATCATAAAAAGATGCGCTGAGACCAACGACAAAACCGTCCTGATCCTGGGGGAAAGCGGAACCGGTAAAGAACTGGTAGCCAAAGCCGTACACCTCTACAGTCAACGCTCAAAGGCCCCTTTTTTCGAAATAAACTGCGCCGCCATCCCTGACAACCTCTTGGAAAACGAGCTCTTTGGCCATGAAAAAGGGGCCTACACTGATGCCGGAAAGCGTCATAAAGGAATTTTTGAGATGGCTGACGGGGGTACCGTTTTTCTGGACGAGATCGGCGACATGCCTCTGCCAATGCAGGGAAAAATCCTCAAGGCCATCGAGAACAAACGCTATCGCCGCCTCGGTGGCGACCGTGATATCGATGTCAATGTCAGAATCATTGCGGCAACCAACCGCGTCCTGAAAGAGATGGTAGAGGAGGGCAAGTTCAGAGCGGACCTCTACTATCGCCTCAATGTCATGACCATCAATATACCGCCCCTAAAAGAGCGTAAAGCCGACATTCCGCACTTGGCCAAATACTTTATCGATCTCTTCAACAAAGAGTACAATCGTAACATTGAAGATATCAGCCCAGAGGCCCTGGAAATAATGCTCTCCTACAACTGGCCGGGCAATGTCCGAGAGTTGCGTAACTCCATAGAGAGGGCCCTCATCCTTGAAGATAGCCGTATTTTAAGTGCTGATAACCTCAACCTTTCCATTAAACAGGATAACCAACCTTCGACCAAAGTCACAAGCGCAGCTCCTGCAAAGAGCCCAGAAACCTCACGCAACCACCTCCACAGCGAACCCAGCAACCCGGAGGAGCTGCACATCACCCTGCCGGCTGGAGGCATCTCCTTTGAAGAACTCGAAAAAAGTATAATTCAGCTGGCCCTGGAAAAACACGCCGGCAACCAGACTAAAGCAGCTCAATACCTCCAGCTCAGCCGCGACACGTTACGCTATCGCATGAAGAAATTCGACCTGCAATAAAAACAACTTCAAGATACCAGGCGAAGACCTTGCAGTTCTTCCCGTACCGCCGTCCCTAAATGATGCATACTGAAAGGTTTCCGCAGAAAACCACCGGCCCCAAGATCAAGAACCCTATCGACATCTTCACTGGCTGAAAAACCACTAACAATGATAGCTTTTTGACCAGGATAAAGCTTGACAATTTCTTCGTAGGCCTGGCACCCACTCATTCCCGGTTTCATGATCATATCAAGCAGCAACAAGTCAACCCGGTGGTTCTGCAAATAGGCAATCGCCTCCTCACCACTAGCGACAACATCCACCGAATACCCCAAAGTACCAAGCATCTCGGAGGCGACCTCCAGCTGTTGCGGCTCATCATCCACCACCAGAACACGGCCTTCACCGCGTAAATTCTCCAATGACAATTCCGGCCGACGCACGACCACACGCTCCTCACTTTGCGGCAGCGAGATGGTAAAAGCAGTCCCCTCAGGACTGCTTTCCACCGCAATCTTGCCGGCATGATCCTGAACCGTATTCCAGACAATCGTCAGACCGAGTCCGGTACCACTACGCCCCATCACTTTCCGGGAATAGAAAGGCTCAAAAACATGGTCGAGATCAGCCCTGGCAATACCCGTCCCATTATCGGCAATCTTCATTGTCACCAGACTATTAAGTGTTTGTCCAAGATCACCATTTTTCAGCTTATTCATGGTTGATATCACAACCGCACCAGAGCCCCCAATCGCCTCAACTGCGTTACCAACCAGATTCATAATAACTTTCTGAATATGGACCCTGGAACCCTTAATCGGCCGTAAATCAGCCGCCAGTTCAGCATGCACCCGAACCTCGGGATAGTTAGAGTAAAGTTTTTGAAATTCAGCCGAATCAAGATACTCTTCGATCACTGTATTTAAAGAGAGCGGCTCTTTCACGGTCGCAGCCCCGCGCGCGACTGTTAAGAGATCGGCAACCACGGCGGCAGCCCTGAAACCCGATATCTGAATTTTTTCCAAAGGCTTTCGCAAAGGACTATCGGCTGGCAGTTTCATCAATAAAAGCTCTGGATAACCAGTGATTCCTGCGAGAATATTATTAAGGTCATGGGCCACCCCACCCGCCATCAGGCCGATAGCTTCCATTTTTTTAGCTTTCAACAAAGATGTTGTAGCCTCAGCTTTCTCTTCGATAAGACGTTTTTCGCGTCGCAAAAGAGAATCAAGATCGTCGGTCATAAGGTTAAACTTATCCGCCAAATCTTCAATTTCATCATAGCTTTTTATCGACACCTTGCGGGTAAAATCTCCTTGTGCAACCAACCCGACAGCCTCGACCAGTTTTTTTATGGGCTCGGTAATACTTTTCGAAACCAAATAAGAGACCATCGACCCAAAAACCAGAATAATAATAAAAAGCAGACTTACGGTCTTTATCAATTGCCAGGGCACCTTCATAAAATCCCGGTAAGGCAGGCCCACCAAAACCGAACAGTCAAGGCCTGCAACCGGACCATAAGAGACAAAACTATCCTGACCGAAAATAGGGGCCCGGGCAAAACCTGACTGCAAAGCCATAGCCTTGGTATAGATAGCCTTTTCGGCCAGCCCCATATCTGGCCCACCCACCCGCTCATGCAAAAACTCAACCCGGGAGCTATTGAGCATCTCCCCTTGTTGATTAATCATTAGATAAAAATTGTTCTCATCACACTCATGACAAACCCCCTCAGCCATCACCTGAAGCGGAATTACGGCAAAGATAATGCCTAAGAAACGATCACCAAAGTACTCTTGCTGCATAATTGCCATCTCAACCCCGGGACCCTCAATGTCGGGGCTGTAAGCAACTGAACCTATGAAAACTTTACCCGGCGTCGAGCGGGCCTTTTTAATTAATTGGTAGTTATGACGGTTCTGATAATCACTGCAAACTTCCCCAGAGACAATCCTGACCTCTTCCAACCCATACTCATTGACATAACTCAAAAGAGGAAAAGAGTCCTGATGTTTCGCCATGAACCCCTCAAGTACCCCTTCCTGAAAAGATTCTGCGTAGGCATGCACCGGCCGGCTGTCGGCAATGACCTTAAGTTCTGCCACCCGATATCTCAATTCACTCTGTAGATGAAAGACAATATCGTGCGAAACCAGCCCTAAGTGTTGCTGTTGGACGACTTTCTGATGGCGGACAATCAGGTAGACACTGGCACTGCTAACCAGTAAAACAACCAGCAGAAGGAGGGCGAACTGAAAGAGAAAGAGTTTTTTCTGGATAGAAAATCTTTTAGATCTTAAAACTTTTACCATAGCTTCACCTCACCAACCCTGAAACCGGATAGGCCCCGGCATCAAGGATGATTTCAGCCCCAGCTAAGGAGCCGACAAAAGCGATAAAATCTGCCGCCAGCAAACTTAATTCACCGTGCCAGACCAGACCTAAAGGAATAACTAATGGATAACTTCCAGAAGTAACCGTCGACCGGTTTGCAGGCACTCCGGCAAACTTTAAAACCCGCACCCCTTTATCCGGCACTGCCGCAAGCGGCAGATAGGCGATTATGTTATCATAAGAATTTAACACCCGACCCACTTCCTGAGTTGTATAGAGAACCTTACCAGACAAAGGATCAATGCGGGTAAATGCAGGAAAAACTTTTTCAATTAAAGAACGCGACGAATCGCCTTTTTCTCGATTGGCAATATAGATTTTGCCAAAATCAGGCCCCAGTTCAGACCACTGCGTAATCTGGCCGCCATAAAGAGCCAGCATCTGTGAAGGTGAGATATTATCGACCATCTTGATATTTGCACTAACCACAAAAACGATTGGAGATTTGGCAAAGTGTCGATACTCAAAATTGTAATAGAGCTCATTTGCAGTAAGCTCCCGCGCCACGCGGGCGAACTCGCAGCGCCCCTCTAACAGTAATTTGATTCCCCCACTGTTGCCGACACTTTCAGGCACATCAATGACAACATGGGGGTGAGTTCGGCAATACTCCTTGCCTAACAAACGCAATAATTTTTGCGAATCACCGGTTCCGGCGATCACAACTTTGTCATGAGCCATAAGCTCAGCGCCCAAACCCACAAGCAAGCAAAAAACAATGGGGATGACAAAACAAAAAAACCTTTGCAGCTTCCAAAAACTCAAGTTTTAATCCTCTCCAGAGCTGCATGCAGGCGTTTTGCGGCGGTCGTAATCGCTGGACCATCATCACTGGCAAGAGCTTTCTGCAAAACCTGGCTCTCAGCCTGCAGGTCACTTGCCCCTTGATTAAGCTCAGCAACCACAGAATTAACAACATCAACAAAACTTTTAAGAGTATCTTTTTGGCGCAGCTTAATGACAACTGTAAAATTACCAGCTTTGACATCCTGAAGCTCTTTTTCAACCCGATAAAGAGGTCCGGCAATCTTTTGCGGAAGAAAAAAAGCGAGAAATGTCCCGGCCAACATACTGACAAAGGAACCACATAAAATTACCGGTAAAAGAAGGTCACTGACACGCCTGATTTTGATATGAGCTGAATAAAAGCTGGTCACGGTCTCATGTCTGGCATAGAAAAATAGTACCACTGCTGCCAGCACCGAGCTCAAAATTATAACCCCCAAAATTCTAACCATCAACCACCGCTGAAACTCTTTCTCAATCGAAAGGTTCAGGAGTTTACGTTTATACTTATAGGATTGCATCACTGAAGATCCTTAAAAAATATTAAAATTTTAATAGGCTGCGTGGCAGCCTTCACAAAACTTTTTACCTTGCGCCCGAACCAGGCGAAAAAGATTCTCTCCGGCATGCCGAACATGGCAGGTCATACAACTCATCCTCCCATTCGAGAGGAGAGGGTACTCCTTCGGCACCGACATTCCCGGTGCCAGCAAAACATTAACTGGGTGCGACATCTCTTTACGGATATTCTTGTGGCAGGTAAAACAGTTATCAATTGTCGTCTCCACCTCACCAAAGAGATAACGGTGTTCATCTACTTCATCTCCACTCGCCTCCTCCAAACTCCCTTCGGTCTCTAAAGTCGAAGTTGCAGAAGTATCCGGCAACTCTCCGTCAGGTTCAAGTAATTTTTCTGCCCCAATCGACAGAGAGAGACTTTGTGAAACTTCAAAAAGCGCCAGATAACGCCCCTCAGCATTAAAAAACTCTTTTTTAACGATCGCACAGTCTCGCACATCCAGCTGCTTGTCAGATCCCGTTGAAAAATCCTTTTCGGTTGACAAAAGCAAACAATCACTGACCGCCTGATTCGCAAAAAAATCATTTGAAACCACAGAAAACCGATATTTACAGTTAGTTTTCAAACTCGGCAGCGTCAGCCTGTGATTACGCACTAAACAACCATGAGGAAAGCTCTGCCGATCAAGTTGATCAATTCCATAACGGATTCCAGAAGTCGTCGGCTTATCAGTCTTCCAGGATATCACAGCCATGGAAGAGAGTCCTCTCTCGACCTTTTCAATCTGTACATCAGAAATTTGCGGTGAACGTTTATCGTCTACTAGTCGAGGTAGTTTTCCCAGGGGCAAAAGTGCAACCCGCTCAACTTTTTGCAACGCTTTACCAAGCCATAACTCAACCAGCAAAACCCTATCGACCTTATCTTCGGAAAAAATAAATGAGTGGGCAATATCACTATGCAGGTGGGCATGGATTACGTTCATCTCCGGCTCTATATTTTTCGCTTTTGCAGACGCAGAAATCACTCTCTCATCATGCTCGACAGTGCTGTCAACAGAAGTCTCTTGAGCCTGTGAACAGTGACAAGCAATACATCGCCCCTCTAAACAAGGCTGATGTACCAAGCCTTTGAGCAGATCTTCCTTGAAAGACTCTTTGTGACATTCGAGGCAAGATGAAGACTCTTTCTCATCCTCATATGCACCCCGGACCTCAACCAGAAGAGTTCCTACCACAAGAAAAAAAATAAAAAAAAGCAGCCGGGTTTGCAGCCTTTTTTTTGGGTTAAATAACAACGCCAAAACTCCTTTATACTGTCTAATGCCCCTACCCATAACCCAAAACCCAACCGAAACAAGCTTATGTTCAAAAAAGAACAATATTATCCCTGTAATGCAAGAACCATCCCCACAATAAAAATGTTCACCCATTTACCTGACTTGAAAAGTGGGGCTTTTGTCGTATTTTTTGGTTTTCTGACGATATTATGCGTTTTAAAGCACTCTGCCAACTATCAATATTAAAACCATTAAAAAAAATAAAAAATATAAGCCGATTATTATCAATAAGTTATATAATCATTTTTTAAAAAAATAGAACACATAGGCACACTTTTCGCTAAAAGCATGCAGATTTAACGGGACTTTACACACCTAAAAATACAAGAACTGAAAAACTAACCAAAGACCGAGAAGACGGCAAACATGAGAACTATAGAAAACGTCCGCATCCTGAAAAAAGTCATTTTAAATGAGTTACATCAACTGCCCAAGACAAACCAACTGGGATGCAGCAACGAAAGCGATCTTACCCGTTTACACGCTTGGATCATCGACCTTACGCACATTGAACATTTCGGTACAATTAGTGACGAGAACAGTGAAATAAGTTTATGGTTTAAAGATGAATGCTGGAACCCTCTATGTCACTATGATATGATGATTGAAGAATTCAATGAATACGAAGAGATATTAAAGATCGCAGTGCAAATTAAAACATAGAGACAAAAATCACAGCTCAGCAACTATCCTCAAAGAACTATTATCAACCGCAGAGTTAGAATCGCAAGCAAATGCTACAACCCGGTTGCGACCACTATTTTTAGCTTGATACATAGCCAAATCAGCCTGTTTAACTAAGTTATCGCAGTCACTGCTGTCTTCTGGATATTCGGCTACCCCAAAACTCATGGTCACCGAGATCGAAACCCCATTAAATTGGAAATCATGAACCGCAATCGCCCGACGCATTCTTTCAGCCACCTCTAATGCATTCTTTTTCGAGGTCTCCGGCAGGATAACTACAAATTCCTCTCCGCCATAACGAGCCACCACATCGGATTTCCTCAACCTCGCAATAATCTTGATATTATCAACCCGGGATATCAAAATCTGAGCGATCTCCTTAAGAATAAAATCGCCAAATTGATGGCCGTAACGATCATTTACTTTCTTAAAAAAATCTATATCGCAAAAAATCAAAGAAAGATGGGCTTGATGCCTTTTGGCCCGTTCCAATTCCTCCGCCAGGCGAGCACTGAAATAACGTGTATTGTAAAGACCGGTTAAATAATCCGTCATACTCAACTCTTCGAGACGCTCGAGTTCCTCGATAATTTTCTCCCCCTCACAACTCTTCGTAAGATCTAAAAAATGCCGCAGCTGTTCAATTTGAGATCTGTTTTTTTCGAGTTTGCTCTCAATATGCTTCTCATAAAACTCCGCCAGATCACGCAACGAAACAATACCAACAATCTCCGAGCCGCTGAGCACTGGCAGATGCCTAATGTTATTGACCCTCATCTTCATATAAACTGCGTTAAAAGGTTCATTAAAATTGACGGTTACGGGTTTTTTTGTCATAAATCGAGAAACAGGTTGCTGCAAAAGAGCTGCATCGTGAAGTTCCTCCACTAAAGCCAACAAGTCTCTCTCGGTAAAGATACCAACTAACCTCGGCCCCTCAACCACCAGAATCGCCCCAATCTGGCAATCCTGCATCTTCCGAATTGTCTTTTGCAAAGGAGTCGCAATATCAAACACCACCGGATCAACAGTCATCCACTGGTCTATCCGACTACTATCTATATCCATTTCTATATCACCCATAATTTAGATATTTAATAAATCAGCGACCCCAAGTTTAGCAAATATTACGCCAACCTAGCAGAAATTCCACAAAGAGACTACCTACCTCAACATAAAAAGCAAGGGTGACAATTGGGTTTAATCTCTATTTTTAAAGCCATATCATTCAGAAACTGCGAGATATCACACCCTCAAAATACCATAAAAAAATAAATAAAAAAACAATAGCATCATAAATTCAAATACTTACATAGAAACCACACCTCATCTACAGAACTGGCACTATCTTTGCAATTCTCATATGCAAAACAAACTGAATCACTCTCAATACGGAAAACGGACAGGATAGAGGAGGCATAACAAACATGAAAACTATCGAACATATAAGTACAATGAAAAAAGTACTAATCAATGAATTAAACCAACTGCCCGATGAAAACGCATTTGGCACCACCAACGATCCCGACCGCGAGCGCCTTCACGGCTGGATTATCGACCTTACCTATATCGAAAAATTCGGCCGCCCCTTCGATGAATCCAGCGAAGTAAGCTTCTGGTTTTGTGATGAATGCTGGAGCCCTCTTAGCGACTACGAGAATGCCCTTAAAGATTTCACTGACCACGAACAACTCCTCCGCTACGCCGCCTGGCTCAATATGTAAACCGAATAGGCGCACAGAGCTTAAATTTATTCAGAGCTCAATCAGCTCTCACCAAACCGTAAAAACTCAACAGTTTGCTCTCCTCTGAGGAGAATGATTGCCGCGACTCAATCTCTTTCTGATGGCGAGATATAAGTGAAGGGGAAACCGCAAACAAACCTGCAACCTCTTTCAGACTCAAATTTACGACCCGTCGCAACAAATAGGCCGTCATGCGCCAGGCTCCTGAATGCTGCCGAGCCAGCAACATCTCGCGCTCAAGACCGTAGGTTGCTGAAACCAACGTCAAGACCTCTTCAGACAGTGGTCGCGTTGGTTCTCTTTGCTTGACCGATACTTCTTCCAAGGGCCGCCCCTTCACGAGACTGTCCATACGTTCAAGAAAAGCTTTAGAACCTAGATAGATCTGTCCCCGCAAATTATCCCAGGGGCCATCTCCCCCCATTCCATCCGCAACAAATTTCTTTAAATTTTCTCGCGCCCCTGCAAGATCATACCCAAAAAGATCATAGACGCTTTGACGATCAAGCCAATTGGGGGCATCAACCTCCCCCAGCAGCGCCGGAAAACTACTCCAACGCCACGCATCGGGCTCTTTGACCAGTTTGGCCCTGACCGGATTCAGGGCGAGATAGCGGCACAACTCTAATAAATATTCATCTTTATCAACGACAATACTTTTATAACGGCCCTGAAAAAGATGCCCTACCCGACCATGCCTGCGGTTAAAGCTCTGCGTATAGACGCCATTCAGACGCCGCATCCCTCTACTCAAATTGGGTTCCGGCGTCTCGATTAAGAGGTGATAATGGTTCGGCATCAGACAATAGGCGTAACAGAACCAGCCTTGCTGCCTTATCTCTTTACCCAGAAGCTCGCGGAATAGCATATAATCACGGTTATCGGTATAGATTGCCTGGCGCGCATTGCCGCGCGCCGTAATGTGATAACAAGCCCCCGCAAACTCCAGACGTAAAGGCCGGGCCATCAACTCCTCCCTAACTCAAGTTAGACTTTTATAGATTTGAAATTGATACGCGTCAAAATTAAACTACATAATAATTTGTGTGTAAAGTCAAGAACTGACCCCATTGAGGGCTGACCCCATTGAGGGAGGAAAAAATGAAGCGCTGGTTGGTCAGACCAGCGCTTCTGGAGCAGAAGAGAGAGAGGTTAGTTAACTGCTCGCAAGGTTGTTAATTTTCATCTTTTCTAAAACTAAATTTTATCATCTTTGGTGGTGTGGCAAACGAAGCAACCGGAAATTGGTAAGCCATCACCGGAAGCAGCTTGGGTTCCAGTGGTAAACGATCCATCACCGGCTCTAGTATTGTAATCCCAGCGAAGGAGGTCATCAAATTCAGAGCCGTGAGCGCGATGACATGAGATACAGGTCACGATAGCATTACCGCTGGTTAAGACATCTGTATTAACCAGGAGATCCGCTCGTGCTGCACTATATGCAGCCGACGACATATCTCTTCCAACTGGAGCCAGAGTACTATAAGTACCTGTTGTAACCTTTTCATTATACTTTTTATATTCACTGCCAGTAGCGGTATTATTCATATCAAAATCGGTAGGATGGCGATTCCAAGGGGAAACAAAACCCTGAGCGACTGGATCATCGTTAATTTCTAGTACCGTCTGCTGAGCGGCATGAAAATCTCCATGACACTCACAACACAGGTGACTAATTGTAGTGTTATCAACAGCTTCACTAGTAGCACGATTAATACCATGATACTGATTATGGTCACCACTAGAAACTGTATACTCCCAATCAGCATCCTCGACACCTTTTATGCCATAAAGAAAACGATAACTGTTAGAAAGACTCTTGACGGGAGTAGTATCATTACTATATCCATTAGTGAAACCGCCAGGACCTTGCACTCCATGATGGGCCCCGGAAAGAGATGGAAAATCCCCTGGGATACTGGGGTCTCCATGACACCCAAATGTACCTGAACACGTCAACTGATCACTAGCAGTGAAAGGCCCTCTAGCTGTGCCTTGAGTCCCAGTAAAATCTGACCCATTCCAACCAGGTGGTATATTCAGAACCGCCATATCAGCATCAGGAGCTGATATACCAACAACATTATGTCCCTTGGCATCAGCACCTCCATCTAAAGTCGAAACCCACCTAAAATTACCCCCGGCTGAACAACCTAGATTCGGCCCAGTGCTAGGAAGGTCTGCATCCCAGACTTTAGGAAATTTATCCATCATATCAAAACTAGCATCATTATAGTCACCGCGATGACAACCGATGCAACCATCTCTTTTCAAGAGTCTATCGTTGGGCGTAGTGTCAGCAATCAATGATCCTGCAGCATTAAATTCTTTTGCCATTTCTGTTGCAAGACCAACACCTACACTTTGACTATTATGCATAGTATGACAATCAACACAGGGGCCTGAAACCTGAGCCATAACCGGCACAGCCGCAAACAAAAAGAGAACAACTGCCATCACAACAAGAGCCAGCATATACCTTGGAGCGGTTTCAAAGGTTTTTAAAAATTTCATAATACTCTCCTTTATCCCAGACCGGGAGTCGACGCCGTCGTTTAGTGATAATTGACCATATTATCCTTTTTTTCTAAACGAAGCGCTTGCTATTTATGTTTATAATAGCAAGCCGCGTACCACCATTGATTACTTATTGTGAATTTTGTTTTATGGTTTATATACAACTGGTTAGAGGTATTGTATATAATATGAAAAAGAATAGAGGGGGATGTAGTGAAACAACCCACAATTCATCAAGCAAAAGGGTGGGTTATTAGACTCGGATGGGGTTTAATGGCCCTAATTGTAATTTTATTGGGCCGCTTCCCAGAGGATAATCTGGTCAGGACGAGCGGCTAAGGGGATGCGGTTCAGGGAGGTGCCGGATTGCAGATCAAGAACCTCAATCTGGGATGGATTGCGGTTGGCGACATAGATTTTCTGCCAGTTTTTAGAGATCGCCAGAGCTTGAGGGTTAAACTGACTAGGGATACGTCGGATCGGGGTCACCTGGGGCGGCATTAACAGGGAGAGATATGATGCTCCAGAAACCGAAACATAGACTCGGTTGTTGAGAGTGACCAGATCAAGCGGTTTACGGCCGACGCGAATGAGCGAGAGCGGCCGCCCGTTGGACAGCGTGTAAACTGCGACTTTATCGGATGAGTAATCGCTGACATAAAGATAATCCTGGGCCAGAGCCAGGCCTGCCGGCTGACCATTGACCGGCAGCGTAAACAGCGGTTCCAGGGTCTCCGCATTAAGCAGATAAACAGCGGATTCCCGCGGGGCCAGGACCGCGAGAAGCTTACGGTTAAGAGTGGATAAAAAGAAGAGACGCCCGGGGCGAAGAAATTTAAGGGTATCGGCAACCACAAAACCACGTTCAAGGTCAACCTTGACAATCCGATTGGCTGGGATATCGCTCAAATAGGCGTAGCGCCCATCATCTGAGAGAACCAGTGCCATAGGAGCCACGGACAGGGGCAGAGCGATGCTGTCAAGGAGACGTTTAGTCACCGCATCATATTTAAGCAGGAGGCGTTCTTTTGTCGAAACCGCATAGAAAAGTCGATGATTCCAGGAAAAGGCCACCTCCCCGACTCCGTCCGGCAGGCCCAGAGCCGCAACCACCCGGTTCTGATCGGGGCTGATCTGATAGACGGTATCAAGATCGCGACAAACCACCGTTACCAGATCGGCAACCTGAGTCAGAGCCTGAGCCCGCACATTAAATTTAGCGAATGAGGCAAAAGCATCGCCGCTAAAAAGCGGGGCTGCTTCAAGATCCCACTCGACAAAGAGACAGCTGCTGGCCCCCGGAGCTAAAACAAGGGGCGAGAAGAGCCGTAGCTGCAACTGCCGTTCAAGCCCTTCGCCTATTAACTTTTCTCCATCCCGTTCGACCTCGGCAAAAGTCAGTCGGACTTGCGTATAAGTTCCTACGGGAACTGCCGCAACCCCGAGCAGAGATTGACGATCCTGAGCCGCCTCGCGACTGATCCTGATTTTATCAATATCTAAGGCGTGCCAGACATCGACATCGGCAAGCTCAGCGCTAATCAGACGAAAATTAAGACTGGCATTACTGCGCCCTTTAGTCTCAAGATAGAGGGTCACCCGCGCCTCTCCGAAAGCCAGAACCTGGGATCGGGATGCAACCGGATTGGCAACCATCTGCTTGCAGGCTGAAAAAAGAACTATAAGGAGTAATAAGGAGAGCTGAAGCATCCGCCGACGAAAAATCATAAAAAAATCCTTACTCAAAACTTTTTTCTAAGGGGTGAGCCCTTGATGGTATCGTATGAAGTCCACAATCACCTTAAATCGTCATTCCAACTTTCGTCGGCATAACGGATATGGGAATTTTTGCGAGTTCATCAGCCCTTAAAGAAGATAAAAATATCAGTTTTTTTCGGTATGGCAAACCGCACAAGAGCCCCCATTTGCACTACCGGCATAATTCCAACGCAGACTTTTATAGTACGGTGAACCATGCGCCCGATGACAGGAGAGACAAGTAACGATAGCGTCGTCAGTTGTCGTGAAAATATTTTCCTTAATTATTTGATTAGCCGACAGACTGAGATCACTGGCCACCGGTGCCACCAGACTGTAAATCCCGACTCCGATCCCGTTGTTATATTTTGCATACTCACTACTTGAAGCCCCACTCATATCAAAATTTGTCGGATGGCGCACCCAGGGCGATTCAACCGGTGCTGAGACATCATCATTAAAGTGAAAACGACCATGACATTGAGAGCAGAGATAGCTGATTGTCGATCTATCGACGCTGCCGGAGCCATCGACGCCATGGTACTGGTTATGCTGAGATACCGTCGGTTTAAATTCCCAGTCACTATCTTCGATACCAGCAATCCCGAACAGCATTCGATAGTCGGCTGAACTAGGTTCCGGGCTTATGATCGCCGGCCCGTTCAAGGCATGATGACCGCCATGAATAGCCTGAGCCTGATTGGTAGTCACATGCGAGCCATGACAACCGTAGGTGCCCGCGCAGGTAACCTGCTGGTTTTTATCCCAACTCCCACCCCCGGCAGGCGTACCGCCACTTCCGGCAGCCGGCCAGCCAGAAACATATCCCGGAGGGAGATTAACAGAAGAGTTATTAACCATAGTACTATCAGGGTCACAATAGCCGGCAACATTATGGCCAAAACTATGGCCGCTCAAAACCCAATAAAAACTACCCCCGGCCAAAGTCGTCGATCCGGTTTCAGTCCCGGTACCAGTAGCCCCGCCGTAACTGATCAGGGCCGGAGTCTCCGGCATTACAAAGGGAACCTTGCCCCCGGCAGAGTTATCACCAGTATGGCAACCAATACAATCTACGGTAAGCAGGGCGTCATAGGGCCCCGCACTGCCCCATACCGAAAGGGCCTCGCCACCTTGACTGTAGTGCATCGTGTGACAATCGCTGCAGGGGCCGGTGACGTAGGCTGATACGGCAACCCCTTTTGCCAGCAACAAGCCGACAATAAGCGTCAAGAGTAAAGCCTGCCGCCGCAAGGCAACCCAGATATGCAGCAAAAAAGACACGTTAGCGACCCATAATCTCGACCCGCCCGTTTTTTTCATCAGCGACACAAAGATTACCACGCCAATCAAAAAGCAGGGCCGATCCGTAATAGAGACGCCCGGGCAGAAGTCCCCGGGCCAGAAAACTGTAACGCAGACGGCCATGTTTATCGCAAACTACAACCTCACGACCATGCCGGTCCAGAATATAAAAATTTAATGCTGCATCAATCTCTAAGGCGACGGGCAATTTCAGACGCTCCGGCAACTTCACGGTCTGCAGCCATTTTCCATCCAGAGCAAAACAGGATACGGTTCGCGCCCCGCCGTCAAGGGCCCAGAGTTTATCTTTACTGATTTTCAGGTCGACAAAACCGTGACCACCTTCGGGAACCGCAAAATCAGCCAGCAGGATAAAATCTTTATCATACTTGAGTATGTGACCACTCGAGATATCGATCAGATAAAGGTTATCCTGACTGTCAAGAGCCAGACGATCCGGCACCACCATTGCAATGTCGCGATGCTTAACCAGAAAACGATCAACCTGTTTGCTCTGTAGATTGATTTTAAAAATCTGGTTGGCCTGACGATCACTAACCCAGAGAAGGCCCTTTTGATCGCGCACCATAGCGACCGGCTGTTTAAGCTGACCCGCTGCATCAAAACGAGCCAGCTCTTTACCAGCTTCATCAAAAGAGACGATTTTCCCGGCTTTAGCATCCACCACATAGTAACGCTGCCGTTCCGGATCGATCGCCAGATTATAAGGGTGCAATCTTTTCGCAAAATCACCGGCCGGCCCCTGTAAGCGCAATTGGCTGCGCCAGGAATCGGCCGCCGGTACAGGGGCTGCAAAAACCAAAAAAAGAGCAAAGAGAAAAAGAGAGCCTAAGAGACGTTTAAACTTCAGCATAGCGCATTTCCCTTTTAATGCTTCGGATGGCATTGAACACATAATCCGCGCTCAGCGCTGCCGCGTAAATTTTGTTTAAACATAGTACCAGTGCAGGGATCGTGACAAGTAATACAGCTCATCGATTCCTGATTGCGGGGATCTAAAGCTTTATCGCCAATCGGATGCGTAAATTGTTTATGGCGCTTATGACATTTGGCACAGAGATCCATAGGATGACCCTGGAGCATGGCCGGATTATCGGCCCCATGTATCTGATGACAGTCGCCGCAATCCCAGGGGCCGGGATGGTGATAGAGCATCTCCTGGCGCCGTTTAAACTTATCACTATGGCACGAAGCACAGGTTGCCAGCCGGTCGACTGCCGGCAAAGCCGCCTCCTCGGAAGCATGAGGGTCGTGACAAAGCAGACAGAAATTTTTCTTACCGGCCGCCAGCCGTAAATGGGTATGAGGCTGGAGAAAAGTCTTCATCACTGATTGATGACACTGCAAACACATCTGGACGCCAGTTTTTTTCTGTTCATGACAAGTTTTGCATTTACCTTTTTTGAAAGGTTCATGGCGCACCGGCCGTAAAAGCTCACGATTATCACCGCCATGTGGATTATGGCAGGAGAGACAACCCATCTTTTTGAGATTGCGGCCCAGATGAGCCTTTTTTAAGGTAGCCCCGGCCTTATGACATGAAAGGCAGAGCTCGGTCTCGGCTCGGCGCAGGAGCCGAGAATCATCAGCAGCATGCGGATCATGACAACGATAACACTGATTTTTGGCAAATGGTTGATGCGTAAAAGCATAAGCTTTTTCAGGTTTCTTATGGCATTGATAACACTCTGAACCAGGTTTTTCTTTAAGAAGATTAGGAAAATCAGAGACATGCGGGGTATGACAAGCACCGCACTCGCCTTTTTTAACAGGTTTATGCTGAAACTTGCGTTCTTCAAGCGCTTTCATAAAAGTTGTGTGGCAATCACGGCAAAGTTCCACTGAAGCATTACGCAACAGGGCTGGATAGCGAGAGACATGGGGAACATGGCAACTGGCGCACTCGCCCCGGGCCACTGGTTGATGCACAACCTCACCTTTAAAGGTGCTTCGTTCATGACACTCAAAACAATTATTTGCCGCGGAGACCGACAGCGCCGGCAAAATCAGCAGAACGCAGAGAAGAGTCCGCAAAACTAGGATTTGATTTTTATTAATCCTCATAGATCTCCCCGGTGGCACGCTTGACACTCTTTTTCTTGAAAAGGTTCATGGGCATAAGGCAGTAGCAGACCATCACCCGGTGCCGGAGCGCCGTGGGGATCGTGACAACCGAGACACTCCTGGCGCCCCCAGCCTATCCCTTGATGGCTCTTTTTGAAACTTTCTACATCACTGTCGTGGCAATCCCAACAGAGCTGGACGCTCTCTTTATGTAACAATCCACGGCGCTTTCCAAAATGGGGCGCGTGACAAGCATCGCAACTGCCGGCCAGGACCGGTTGATGGGCCCGTCCCGCCTGCCAATCGCGATCAATCTGATGACAACGCAGACAGAGAGCCGGTTGATCCTGTAAAAGATTGGCTTTACGATCCTGACCGTGCCCGTCATGACAGGCCATACAATTAAAGCCGGCAACCGGTTGATGCACAACCTTATATGCGGACAGCGGACGTTGCTCCTGGTGACAGCCAAGACAGAGATCTTCGCCGCTGCCATTCAATAAAAAGGGCTCATCCGATGAGTGGACCCGGTGACAAAGCCGACAATTACCCTCTTTAAAGGGTTTATGGCTGAAACTCTCATGCCGTTCCGCCTCAAGCTGCTGATGGCACTTTTGACAAAGATCTTTTTGTGGAACCTGTAACAGAGCTTTATGCTCCCCGCCATGCGGCGTATGACAGGCACTGCAATCTCCGGCAACAAAGGGACGATGCAGACTCTTTTGACTGAATTGTTCCATAATATTATCATGACAACCACTACAGAGACGCCTTTGCGACTCGACCAGGAGACCCGCTTCACGACTCTCATGGGGTTGGTGACAAGTATGACAAGCGGCGGCCGGAGGATGCTCAACTTGCGGGCTTTTAGCAACCTCAGCATGACACTTTTGACAAAGTTGATCGGCCGACTTACGCAGTAGTTTTTCTTGTCCGGCCTCGGCTTGATGGGCCTGATGGCAACCAAGACAGCCCCCCTCAAGTAAGGGTTGATGCAGAGTTCCACTGCCCTTTTTCTGTAAACCTTTTTCACCCGATTCGAGCTGTTCAAACTCATGACAGCTTAAACAGAGGGGCCCGGTCGCCATAAGTGTCATACCGCGAAAATCACTGGCATGGGGGGAGTGACAATTAAGGCACTCTCCCTGAGCCACGGGTTCGTGGCCCGCAGTATCATCAGCCCGCGCCATACTTTCGGTCTCATGACAATCCCGACAAAGAGCGCTGCCTGCCGCTTTAAGGGCAAAAGGCTCAGCTTGAGCCGCATCGAGGTGACACTCCTGACATTCAAGTTCTGAAACCGGCTGGTGTAAAACCGGACGCAAAAGTGCGGCATTGTCAGCTGAGTGAACATCATGACAAGTCAGGCAGCCGCTGACCACCGCATAGCCTCCATGCCGGTCTTTAAATCGGGTTGCTTCAAGATCATGACAACGCCGGCAGAGATCTTTTTCGGGCTCGACTAAAAGATCCGGCAGAGTTGATCCATGCGGATTATGACAGCTGCGACAACCCTCTTCAAGGAGCGGCTGGTGTTTAAAAGATTTATTAAAAACACTTATCTCATGACAGGTAAAACAGCTCTCTGCCGCGGGTTTTTCGAGGAGGAATTTATTTGCCGCATTGTGGGGCTGATGACAGAGACTGCAATCTCCCTTGGTTAAAGGTTGATGCAGTTGTTCCCCTTTAAGCCCAGATAACTCTTCTGCCAACTGTTTATGACAACCTAAACAGAGTCCCGGCTGCGGCGTCCGCAGGTAGACACCTCCGACCAACCCATGTGGGCGATGACACTTTTTACACTGACCCTCTTTTACCGGTTGATGAACA
Source organism: uncultured Thermodesulfobacteriota bacterium (assembly GCA_964457755.1). Taxonomy (GTDB): domain Bacteria; phylum Desulfobacterota; class Anaeroferrophillalia; order Anaeroferrophillales; family Tharpellaceae; genus Tharpella. The sequence continues at coordinate 20,109 of CAYWGC010000048.1, forward strand.
ATGCCGACAGCATACTTTTCAACCAGCTCGGGATGACAATCAAGACAACCTTTGCGCACCTTTCGCGGTTCCTGCGTGGTACAGGAAATCGTTGCCATGAAAAACAACAGCAAGCAAAGGAAAACTCCGCCCCCGAGACTCAACCTCTTTAAAAAGACACTTTTTTCAGCAAATATCATGAAGCATCCCCTTTCTTAAGAGCTCTTTTAGCGGCCGCCGCCGCTTTTTCTTTGATCAATTTCTGGCGGAGCCTGCGCCAGGTGCGCTCCTTTATAGCAATTTTTGCACGACTCTTCAAGGACTCAAGTAACTGCTGCCGGGCCTCAGCAAAACCCTCTTCCCGCAAACGCCCCTCTAACATCTCAGACACTTCAGCAAGAGAAAGATGCTGGTCCCCAAAACGGCGGATCAGTTTTACAAAAAAAGTGTTCTCCCCCTTTTTTATCGGGGCACTGACCTGGCCGGGTGCCAGCTGGCTCACAATTTCACGTAAAGCCGGACGCAAACGATCCTCACGCTCCCTTGAAAACTCGACCCCTTGCGGGAAATAGGGCTCCATAACCTTAAAAAAACCTCTTCCCGAATTAAGCTCTGTGGTTAAAAGTTGACTCAGACGCTCATCGGCAAGTTGAACCCAGGCAACTTCAACCTCATCGGGCTGACTGAAATGCTTCAGCATACTATTGTATTCACGCTCCACATCTTCCGGAGTCACCTTAACCTGAGGCCAGATAACCGATTTTTCAAGCTCTTTGATCAAACGCCTCTGGCAATAAAAATTATAGGTCTCTTTAAAGGGAGAGATCGTTTCATAATGACGATTACGAGCTTCAAGGCCCACAATCGTCTGCGCCAAAACATTATCCAGAACCAGTTTTTTGATCTTCTCAGGCGTCATCGTTGCCTGCCCCTGACGATCTCTGAACATTTTGCGCTCATTGTTAATAAGCCGCAAGATCTGCCAGGCCGGGATCTCAAGATCTTCGATGGTAATCACCGTCTGCTTTAGAGCTGCATCATCAGCGGCCGTCAGGGTTTCAATTGAGGCTAAGGCTTCTTCATCTACAACCGGTTTGTATTTTTGGCGCAATCTCGTCAACAGAGCAACATTCAACTGTTGTTCAAGAGTCTTAAAATATTTTTTCCGCAAAACCTCAACCTTGCTCTCATAATCTTCATCTGAAGCTGGCTTTTTTTCGACAACTTCGACAACCATCGATGACCCATTGCCACCCTCCAAGATATGCAAACGGCCGTTTTCGACTTCGGCCTCAAAAAGGGCCTTAAAATCCGGGCTGACGCTGTACGGACGTACCCCTTTTCTCGACAATATTTGGGGCTCTGCAAGGCCTGTGTCAAGAGCTGCCAACTTAAACTTGACACCCTCGTTACAGGCTTTTAAAATTTTTTCCGCAACCTCAGGGTCCGCCACCTGCAAAATTTTCAACTCTAAAATCGGTTGATAGAGCTTTTCGTACTCGCTCCACAAGACCTCCCTTTTAGGCTCTTTCAGTTTACTGTCAACCTCTTCCTGCTTGAGCAGCATCAACGACCTTGATTTGAGAAAAATATCAACTTTACGACGATATTCGAGATTATCTTCAAGCTCCATATCACGGGCTTCATCAACTAATAGAAGCCAATCGATAAACGGGGTGAGATCAGCCGGTAACTTACTCTCATTTTCCCGCCACTCTTGCCACCAGACACTAAAATCAGCACTAGTATAGGCCTTGTCATTGATTTTTAAGAGCGGCTCCGAACCACCAAACCAGAACGCTTGAGAGACTTGCGGCAAGCCCCAGAAGATAAAAGTGAAAAAGAGTAACAAAAATATGTTAAGAGAGTAACGCAAACCCTTTAGTGACACCCGGATACTCCTTTTTCCTGCCATTCGCTTATAATTTCCAGAAACATTCGCTGTAACAAGCCGCTGACCGTGTCGACGACGCCAAAATGAAGAACTTTTGCATAATCATCCCCCGTACGCCGCAAAAAACTACTTAAAAGAAGGCGACCGCTGTGGGCCTCGTGTAATTCAACCTGTAATGAAACAAATGCGTTACGCGAACCCGAAGCCCCGGCAACCAGATTAGAATCCCTGATATAGGCGACAATCACTGCATCAACCCCCAATTGCTGAGCCAACAGGGCATAAAGCTGATTATTCCAGATCGTATCTGTTCGTACTCGATTACGGTAAAGAAAATGCCGCAGATCGCCTTCTGGTTCAATCTGAAAGAGTTTACTCTGGACTATCTCAGAAAGAAAAATGCGATAGGCCTGAGTACTGAGCTGCGGTGAACGACTCTCATTGACAAACGGTAGTAACACGACCCGACAAACCTTAACCTCTAAAGTTTTCCCGGCCACCTTTGTAATCGTTCTCCGCGGGGGCGAACAGGACCATATAAACATCATTAATAAAAGCATGCAAAAAATTCGTAAAAACCAACTACGAAAGTTTATGAGCTGAGCCGGCGAGATCATTAAAAATCTTCACTCCATTTCTCAGCCCCAGCCACCTGCAGGCCTGAATCCGGCATATACAGTCGATTATCAGCCAGAGAGAAGGTGTTGCCAATTAAATCCTGGACATCAATTGAGTAAAGCAAAAAATCGACATCAATACCCATAGGCAGCTCTATTTCAGCCGGCAGCGCGGTCCCCGAATGTTCCATAAGAGGCTCACCTTCCGGGGTGTAGACATGGAGCTTCCAGGTCAAGCCCAAAGAATTTAAGGTTATGTCCGGAACACTTAAGCGAACCAGATTTTTCTCCCCCTTTTTAACGGTTTCAACTTCAACTGGCTGACATTCGGTTCTGAGTGAAACTTTTTTTACGGCTTCGCAGCTGTTGTTTGCAGCATCCCAGATAGTCAGAGTTAAAGAGTAATCCCCATCCTGTAAACGCTGACGCTTGCTGTTGCAGCCCCGCCACAAAAGGTCACGGGGTAATTCACCGTCCTGTTCATCCTTGACCAG
>CAYWGC010000049.1:0-22960 GCA_964457755.1 uncultured Thermodesulfobacteriota bacterium
AACTCCAGCAAGGAATGATTTTAGTATTTCATCCATAATATTTACGCCTAACACGAAAATCACCGATTCACCCGATGCAATTTTTTGTTATCTACAAGTTTAGATTTTTCGAATACTCATTTGTCAGGCCTGACCCCGCTCTCTTTGCTGACCCCGCTCTCGCTCTCTTTACTTTATCTATCACGCCGCTCCAGTGAACTTTGTTCTTTAAGGTAGTGTGCGCCTGCAAACTTTTTAAAATATGGCCCAGTTCTAATATTATTCATCAATCTCCAAAACCACTGCCTTGGGATTTCCTGCGTTATTTCTTCAGGATATTCATAGCGATATCGTATGTCGTTTGGGTCATCTTTGGTGTAAGATGCCCTAAATGTTGGCTGAAGGTAGTTTTGAATACCCCAACGTATGTTGTTGAGCATCTCTCCAAGCCAAGTACCGTAGTAAATAAAATAATTTTCCTGTAAATGTTCCCGAAAATCATCTAATGCCAATGGAATTTGTTCTAGTGGAACTGAGTATCCATTGCTGTCTAGTATTGAATGAATATGTTTTGATACGCCCGTTAATCGTGAGAGATTGTGTTTGCAATGATTACCAGATATTGCAATGAAATCTAAACGACTTACTTCTATATCTGCTTCGATGTCAAGAGTTGGTAACCATAGTTTTATTGGAGTTTTATGGTTTAACCATTCATCCAACTCCTTGACTGAATCTTTCAAAGTTTCAATGCTATTCTCTTGATCGAAAGAGCAAGAATCACATGCAGATTGCAATACCTTTAAACACGAACCAGATACTCCAGTTAACCTGCTGTCTCCACTTTCTTTTACAAAGTCAAGGAGTCGAATTATGAATAATTCTTGGTGAATATGTGTATGGAAATAAACTTCAACCTCCCCAGGGTACATCGAAACGTCTCTGAGCTCTAACAATGCATGATTTGCCATATCTCCAACTGCTTCAAGAGATATGTATAGGCCAATTGCTTCTTTTTCAGCGGTACTATATGCCATTTTGTTCCTTAAGAGGCTGTCTTAAAACTCCATCCTGGCGTCGAGCGGCTGCGAAGGCCGTGGGCGGCGTTGGGCTCAATCGCCGTATCTACCAGAAGATATGCCTCATTCACCCGCCTTGCCCGCGATCTTCTCGCTCGCTCTTTGGCCGACAGAGTGAGCGAGAAGACAGCCTCTTAGGAATTATTAAGCGTTGGGGGTCCCTTGTCCACCCAAAGTCCATATCTCGCGCCCGGTCTTGAGGATTTTCTTGTGGATTATTACGTTATCAACGCCCTCGGTTTCGGCTATTGAGATAAGCTCGGTGACGTCCTCGAGGCTTCCGTCGCAGAACCCAATGGGACGAGGATTATCGGGCTGATTGAGTTGAACCTTGAACTCGCCGCGGTCCCAGCGTGTCTGTGTAGAATTGTCGTATGGATGAATCATATGGTTGATGTGCTCCTTAACTATTCAGATAGACGAGTCCAATGAATTGCATGCATATTCATCCGGCAATCTAACACGAAAATCACCGGTTCACCCGGTGCATTTTTTTGTTATCTACAAGTTTAGATTTTTCGAATACCCATTTGTCAAGCCTGACCCCACTTCTATATCAGTCAGTTAGCTTGGTCGGACCCCAATTGAATTGACGTTACAGATTCGCATCATCGCCTTCACCCGTTCACCGGGTGCAAGGCGTGGTTGATAAATTTTGATAAGTCAACAAGTTACCCCATCTCCCCGCGGCATTTGATCCCCCTGCGAGGACCAAAACCGATTTAACGCCGTCGGCCCCCCCCTCTTCCTCCGCCTCCCATGCCTTTCCCCCTTCCCATGCTCCTGCCCTTGTTTTGCCTCTGTCCCCCGGTCGGTTCAAATGGCGTCGTCCGGGTGCGCATGGGTTCATTTGAAGACCCTTGAGCGGCGTTTAAGGCGTCCAGGGCTTTGGAAAGGAAAGTCCACAAGCTCGAAAAGAAATTGGCTTTGGGCTGAATCTCCACATTGGGTTTTGGGGCTTTCTTTATTTCCGTTTTCGCTCGCTCGGCAGAATGAAACACCTCGGTCTTTGACTGTTCACTAGGTGTTTTTTGCACTGTGGGACGAGTTTTTGGCCGAGAGGATAAAAAAGAGTTGAGTTCCTCATAGGCAATGTTGATGGTTTTCATTTTCTCTCCCGCTTTCTTCTTCAGCCTGGGATTATCGCCAACACGGTCCGGGTGCCAAATATTGACCATATCCTTATAGGTTTGGTGTACTTCTTCAATGGAAGAATCCTTCGGAAGCTCAAGGATTTCCAAACATCGCTGCATTTCCATTTTGTTATATTTCCTATCATTTATGTGGCCAGGTTATTCAAAATTACAAAATTTTTTCAAGATGACATATCATACGCCAAAACGCATCATTGTCAAAGGGATTTCAAAGTGCTCAGCAGTGCTCAGCAGGGTCAAATCTTTATCCTTGACAACCTTAACTCAACGAGGCCGCTGTCAAGAATAAAGATTTGACCCCGTTGCTCCTTTTCTCGGACAGCTTCCTAGGTGAGAGCTTCGACAACAAAAATATTTATTGTGGTAGGAAACAACATTTTACCGGTTAAAATTATAACTTTTTTGGCTGGGGTGCTTTCAGTTAATGTTAACTGTAGAAGTTTTTTGAGCTCGATTTTTTCTTTCTGCGTTGAGTTCAGTACGTACGGTGTGGAGTAATTGGGTTGTCGTGTAGGGTTTTTGCAGATAGTATCCGGCTCCGAGTCGCAGAGCTTCACGGACTCGCTTAGTTTCCGAAAAGCCGCTGATGATAATTGCTTTCTGATCGGGGTGGAGTTTGAGGATTTCGATATAAGTGTTAAGCCCGTCAAGTCCCGGTTCCATGATCATGTCAAGCAGGACCAGCTCAACCTGGTTGCTTTTTAAAAAGTCAAGGGCGGCGCTGCCGTTATGGGCGGTGTTAACCTGGTAGCCCAGTTCGGTCAGGATGGTACTGTTAATTTCCCTCTGTTCAATGGTATCATCAACAACTAGAATCTTTTCACCCCGTCCATAAGCTAAAGAAGTGAGCTTGTCTTCAGGTTTTTCGTACAACATTTCCTGCGTCGCTGGAAAATATAGAGAGAAGAGTGTACCCTCCCCGAGTCGGCTGTCGACATCGATAAAACCTCCATGATCTTTCACCGTACCCCAGACCACCGCCATACCGAGGCCGGTACCGCTGGTGCGTCCCATTTCTTTGGTCGTGTAAAAGGGTTCAAAGATTTTATCCAAGTCTTTATCGGCAATACCGCTACCCGTATCTTCAATCTTGAGCAGTACATATTCTCCCGCAGCGATCTGGTCAAAGTAGCACAACGCTTGATCAATCAAGCAGTTTTCTGTACTTATTATCAGCTGGCCTTTTTCGTCGGTCATGGCTTCGAGAGCATTGCTGACGAGATTCATGATGGTTTTTTCGAGATGGCTTTCCGACCCTGATAAGTTGTACAGGTTAGGCGCCAGAGAGATTGAATGGGTTATCTGTGGGTAATCTCTGCAGAGGTTGTGATATTCAGGGCTTTTGAGAAACTCGTTAATAATTTGATTGAGGTTGAGAACCTTTTGCTGAATCAGGCCACGTCGGCTTAAGGTAAGCAGATCTTGAACAATGGCAGCCGCCTTAAGTCCTGAAGTTTTGATGGTGGTCAACGGTTTTCGCAAGCTGCTGTCCGGGGGCAGCTTGCGGAGCAGGAGATCGGGATAGGCGGTCAACGCTGAAAGGATATTATTGAGGTCGTGGGCGACACCACCGGCCAGGGTTCCCAAAGCTTCCATTTTGTGGGCTCTTTCCAGGCTGGATTGTAACTCACGGTTATCAGCTTCTGCCTGGCGGCGGTTGTCAACCTCCTTTTGCAGTCTGAGGTTGCTATCCAGTAAAGCGCTGGTTCTCTCGTTGACTTTTTCTTCAAGGGCCAGATAGTAGTTATCCAGTTTTATTTCCAGGCGGTTAAAATTTTCTCCGATCAGCGAAATTTCATCGTTGCCGGAGAGGTGTAAGGGGCCGATTTCCCGGAACTTTTCTCCTTTAGTTGCCTTTGAAAAATGCTGTGCAATCAAATGCAGGCGGTGCGTGACCAGGAAGTGGAGAATCAGGCCTGTCGCCAGGCTGAAAAAAGCAAAGGCCAAACCGAAGATAATGAAGTTGCCGATCGTTGCGGGCAGCAACTGAGGGTGAATCCGGTTCATCGGAACCGCTACCATGTTCAGGGCTATAACTTCTCCCAAAGGTAAATGGAAACCCCCTTTATCTCCGTATTTTTCAATAATGTAAGATGGTGCAGCAGTCGGGTCTCCATGACAGACGAGGCAGCTTTCTTTGGCTCTCTGGGCCGTAAATGAAGCCAGGTAATCATGACCTTGCATGGTCAGTTCGCCGGACCAGGATTTCAGAGTTTCGTCTTGGCGGAAATGTTCGATGATTGCGAGTTCCTCGGTCTCGGCCAGATTGACCGGGTTACGCGGGTTGGCAGCGGAAAATTTTATGATATAATCGGGAAACTCCTCTCGTACCTGATTAAAAATGGATCTGGCGATAAATGAGGTTGACATGGTTCTCGGGTTGAAGTAGCCCTCTTCATGCGAGTCCCTTATTGCCGGTCGAATATTGGTAGCCACGTAGCTACGGATAGCGACCCCGAAACTTAATGCCAGAGAGGTTTGCTGCTCGGCCATTTGGAGCAACTGTTTGCGGGTTTGGTAGTAAGTCTGAACAAAAATAATGCTACCGAGCAGAAGGGCGATGCTGCCCAAGCTTAAAATGATCTTGCCGGTCAAGCTTTTGACTCCGGGGGTCTTCATGGATGCCTTATGGTTTCAGTAATCTTGTAAGTGAAAAAAAACGTAACTATTCAGCCAACCCGCGTAATCTGGGGACACAATCCCGATTTCTTGCGGAGAATCAAGTGCTCAGCAGGGTCAAATCTTTATCCTGCTGCTTTTTCTGCTGCTTTCTTTAATGTCTTTAAATACTATGGTTACGTTGTTTCCCTTTGCTAGTATTAGTTTGTATTTAAACATATCTATGTCCAAGAAACTTATTAATTCCTCTATTGTTACAGACTCTTTTTTAATTGTTGGTTGCAATTTGAATTGACCTGCGTAAATAGGAGCCGCAAAGATTAAAATAAAAAAAGTAAGTATGATTTTTTTCAATTTGATACCTTTTGGTTACATTGGTTGACGACCAGGGTCACTTGCCGGGCCGCAAAGCACAAAGAAACAACGGGTGGCTATTCCCGGTCTAGTGCACCCGATGGTTCGGTGATTTTTTGCCGATAAAGCTATTGAGGGAAGAGTGATTAAATAGATCAACCTCATTTCCCCCACAGTAACAGGCTTAACCAAAAGGTTACGAACAATTTAATTTTATCCCGACCCCAATTAACGCCAATTAACGTGCGTTTCCCATTTTAACGGTAAAAGAGATTTCCAGCTTTGACCCCGTCGAAGTAGGCGAAGCAAATCCGGTGGTGTTCTCGATGTTCGTCGAAGTCAACCGCTGGTTGCAGAGTCAGCATAAAGGAAGATCAAAAAAAATCTCAGACCAAAGTACCCATTCGTCAGGCCTGTTTGAATGCATAAGTAGGTAAGGCAAGAATTAGATTGGAAACGAGAACCTCCTTGATGGTAGAATGGTTTTTCAACCGCTGTGTAGGTTGCGGATGCAACCTCACAGAATCATAGGCCATCAAAGGAGGCTCTCATGACAACTATGCACTATATTGGTTTTGATATCCACAAAAAACGATCGCATTTTGTGAAAAAGAGATGGATGGAACAATCGTTGATCAAGAAACAATACCAGCAACCGAAACGCCTTATCAATTTGGTCTAAACAGAGAGCATATTCGTGGTCTGGGGCCATGGAAGCAACGATGTTTACCGGTTGGATTTATGATTTTCTGCTTCCGAGTGCTACAGAATTAAAAGTTGCTCACCCGGCAATGCTCAAAGCCATAACCGCTGCGAAAAACAAAAATGACCGAGATGATGCAGAAAAAATATCTGACTTGCTGCGCTGCAACCTTTTACCGGAATGCTACATGGCACCCGAAGGAGTGCGTGAACTACGAAGGATTCTTCGATTCCGCAACTTAATGGTAAAAGAGGCAACAAAAATGAAAATAAAAACATCCGGCCTGTTAATGGAAACCGGTGCCATGTACAACAAGCAGAAGCTTCATGGACAAAAATATTTTGAAGAATTACTTGACAACCTTGAATACATACCTGAGTCAGTCATTGAATTATTGAAACTCTGCAGGCTTAGTGTGACACACTTCACACAAATTTAAAAACAGTTGGTCAAAGGGCTTATTGCTAATCCCGACATCTCTGCAAGAGTAGAACTGCTAATGACGATTCCAGGTATAGGAGAAATAACAGCCCTGACCTGGGTACTGGAAATTGGAGAAGTTGAACGATTTACACGAGTTCGGCGGGCTATCAGTTATTGTGGTTTATGCAGTGCTCAGATTGAAAGTGCGGGAGTTAACAAGAGAGGGCCTATCTCTAAAAAGCGCAACAAACACCTGCAGACAATGTTAGTAGAGGCCGCAAAATTGGCACCACGTTGGAGCCCGCAACTAGCAGCTGTTTACGACAAAGAACTTGCAACAGGCAATCACAACAGCGCTACTTTGGCAGTTGCAAGAAAAATGGTAGCATATATGCTGGCTGTAGATAAAAATCAGGAAGCATTCAGAGCTATGGAGGAAAAAGCTGCCTGATGAAATAACTCACTTACAATAGCAAGAGACAATTAGCCATCGCGGAGCAAAATTACAGGAGATTTCTCTACGGAGCAAACACCGCTTTTTTTGAGCATGTGCCTCCGAACTTTTAGGGATTCTCCACCACACGCTCAAAAAAAACTCCGAGCCTCGATTTAAATTTATCGATGGTACAGGAAAACTTCGTTTTCCACTTGACTTTACTTATCATAGATGACCCTATTGCTTTCTATCCTTTCTATATCTAATAATTTTATCGGCATAACTCTATCCTTTAGCTTGCTGTCGATCTAATAGACATCCATGACTCAGCGGCTTATTACTTAGCACTGATATCGTGAAAAACACCGGTTCATCCGATGCTTTTTTGTTGAAATTGGTATAGGTGTTACCAGAAATTCCTTAAAGGCAGCATTTTGCCCACAAAAAGAGGGTTTAAAGCTTAAAAATAGCCTTCATTATTGATCATTCTTTTATAAAAACAGTTAGTTAGCTTATATCAGTCAGTTAGCTTGGTCGGCCCCCCCCCTCTTTCTCCGCCTCCCATGCCTTTCCCCCTTCCCATGCTCCTGCCCTTGTTTTGCCTTTGTCCCCCGGTCGGCTCAAATGGCGTCGTCCGGGTGCGCATGGGTTCATTTGAAGACCCTTGAGCGGCGTTTAAGGCGTCCAGGGCTTTGGAAAGGAAAGTCCACAAGCTCGAAAAGAAATTGGCTTTGGGCTGAATCTCCACATTGGGTTTTGGGGCTTTCTTTATTTCCGTTTTCGCTCGCTCGGCAGAATGAAACACCTCGGTCTTTGACTGTTCACTAGGTGTTTTTTGCACTGTGGGACGAGTTTTTGGCCGAGAGGATAAAAAAGAGTTGAGTTCCTCATAGGCAATGTTGATGGTTTTCATTTTCTCTCCCGCTTTCTTCTTCAGCCTGGGATTATCGCCAACACGGTCCGGGTGCCAAATATTGACCATATCCTTATAGGTTTGGTGTACTTCTTCAATGGAAGAATCCTTCGGAAGCTCAAGGATTTCCAAACATCGCTGCATTTCCATTTTGTTATATTTCCTATCGTTTATGTGGCCAGGTTATTCAAAATTGCAAAATTTTTTCAAGATGACATATCATACGCCAAAACACATCATTGTCAAAGGGATTTCAAAGTGCTCAGCAGAGTGCTCAGCAGGGTCAAATCTTTATCCTTGACAACCTTAACTCAACGAGACCGCTGTCAAGGATAAAGATTTGACCCCGTTGCTTTTTACTGTGAATTGGGATACATTGTTCGAAACTTTATAGTTTTAATCAGTAAGGCTACTGTTCAACATGTTTACTGGTCTTCGAGACCGCTAAGGAATTGATAATGAGTAGAAAATTTTTCTTAAGTTTATTTGTTTTTGTTGCTGTCATGTTGAGCTATGGTACTGTTGCCGCTGAAAACCTACTTGTTTCTGGTATTTCAAATCCAGGAGACGCAAATGGAACTTATATAAAGCAACCGGGAACAAAAAATGGCTGGTCATTTTGGGAATATGGTACTTATACAATTTATAAAAAACAGTATCAGGGTGGTATGTATGATTGGTATTGGAATATCGATGATGATTATACTGATGCGGACGTTTTCTTTTATCATGAAGATGGAGATAATACACTCACTTCACCTGCCGGTTTATTATATACTGAATATGGTGGATCGGGGGTTGTAGTTGTTTCAGAAGTAGCAGTCGATGCTGAAATTGATATCAGAGGAAATGGTGTTTCTATCCCGGATGGAGATACTTCACCATCCTTTACAGATTATACTAAATTTGGATCCGCTAATGTATCAGGAGGAACCCTAACTCGTAGTTTCATAATTCACAATACAGGAGCTCTTGGTTTAACACTTGATGGTTCTTCGCCTTACGTCTCAATTAGTGGTGCTCATCCCGGGGATTTTAGCATTACTGCAATTCCTTCAAGCTCAATAGCTGCAGCAGGCTCATCAACCTTTGTGATTACTTTTAATCCTGGAGGGATTGGGGGACGAACCGCAACGCTATCATTAGCCAATAGTGATTCTGATGAAAATCCATATACATTTGGTGTTTACGGTTGGGGATATACACCTAAAAATATAATAGTTTCTGGAGTTACTAATCCAACCGCAGCCAACGGAACCTATGTTCACAAAGGAACTGACGATAGGTTTGAATATTGGAAACACTCCTCATTAAACTATTATGTTCATAATGAAATATATTCTGGTAGTCAATATTGGTACTTAGACGTAGAAACTGACGGTTCAGATGATGATCATTTATTTAGTAAATTATCGGATGAAGGAACTCCGATTGGGATAACCGGATGGGCAGCAAATTCTCCTGCAGCAGGTATACTTGTAGTTGAAGCTGCCACTCCTGAACCGGACATAAATCTGCTAGGTAATAGTTTAACGATATCCGATGAAGATATTACTCCTGGCTTCGCTGATCATACATTTTTTGGTTCCGTGAATATAGCTTCAGGAAGCAGGGCAAGAACATTCACTATTCAAAATTTAGGTTCTGCTTCACTATCATTGTCAGGTGGTTCACCTTATGTCTCAATCAGTGGTTCGGGAGCTTCTGCATATAGCATAACAACGCCACCGGCATCAACAGTCGTAGGATATGGCAGCACAATATTTAGTGTAACATTTGATCCTACAGTTGAAGGAACAAGATCCGCAGTATTAAGTATTTCTAGTAATGATGGCGATGAAGCCACCTATAATTTTAGTGTGGAAGGCTGGGGGGGGGGCGTCCTACGAACTATTGGTTTCTGATATCACTTCACCGGCAGCGGCAAACGGAGTATATATCTATGTGGGAATATTAAATGAATTAGAGTACTGGAAGCATAAGTCATTAGAATATTACATCTATAATGGTTTGTACCTCGGCGACCGTTACTGGAATATAGATAATAATACTAACACAGACGATGTTAATTTATATTCGGCGGATCATGATGAAGATGCGTCTCCGACTAATGTATCAAGTTGGAATGGTGGATCAGCCACAATTATTTACAACGGCACGGATATAAATATAAAAGGAAATTCTGTTTCGATTGCCGATGGAGATACCGAACCTACAGCTGCCGATCATACTGATTTTGGAAATCAAGAAGTTAGCAGTGGTACAATTGTTAGAATTTTCACCATTGAAAATACCGGAGGAGAAGAATTAAATCTCACGGGTAGCGAACCTTATGTTGCAATTTCGGGAACCAATGCAGCCGATTTCAGCCTCACTGATACGCCTTCAAACTCCATTGCAGCCTCGGGTTCAACTACTTTTCAAATCACCTTTAATCCTTCTGCCGGGGGCACAAGGTCTGCATCAATAAGCATTGACAATGATGACAGTGATGAAAACCCCTATAACTTCAGTATACAGGGCACTGGAATCTACACAGTCCCTACAACGCAAGCACATACAGTGTCATTTTCAAATGTTAAAGCCTCAAAAATGACATTAGATTGGACAAATGGGAATGGTACAAAACGAGCTGTTTTTTTATATAAAGGCAGTTCTGGCAGTGCCTCACCTGTGGACAATTCAAGCTACACAGCAAACTCTGAATTTAAATTTGGAACCCAAATAGGTACAAGCGGATGGTATTGTATATATAATGGTACCGGCACATCTATTGATGTAACGGGACTAATGCCCGGTTCAACCTATCGTGCTATGGTTTGCGACTACAACGGAACAGCGGGCTATGAGACATATTATACGACTACCGCATCGGGCAACCCGGCCAATCAGACAATGGCTGGAATAATGATCAACGAGGTTGATGCCGATATGCCCGGCACCGACGCCCTGGAGTTTGTTGAATTATATGACGGCGGGACAGGCAATGTCAGTCTGGACGGACTTGTGCTGGTGTTTTATAACGGCAACGGTGATATTTCATACAATTCTGTTGATCTGGATGGATACTCAACAGATGCTAACGGGTATTTTGTTATCGGCAATGCCGGCGTTTCCGGAGTAGACATAACTTTTTCAAATTCTATTCTACAGAACGGGGCGGATGCCGTTGCTCTTTATGTCGGAGATGGAACGGATTTTCTAAATGGTACTGCTGTTACACTAGCTAATCTGATCGATGCGCTCGTGTATGATACCAATCATGCCGATGATGCAGGTTTACTTGTGCTCTTAAATGGCGGTGAACCTCAGATAAATGAAAACGGCAGAGATGATAGTGTAAACCATTCGAACCAGCGCATACCGAACGGCAGCGGCGGATTGAGAAATACATCAACATATACTCAACAGCCTCCGACACCTGATGCGGAAAATTATGCTTACCCTGAAATTACTTCTGCAACATATAACTATAATACCAATCAACTCGTTGTTACGGGTTCCTATTTTATTGCCAACCTTGGCGCCAACAACGACGTTGACATATCTTTGTTAACATTTACCGGTGAAGGCGGAGGGACATATACTTTAACGAATCCCAGTGATGTGGAGATTAGCTCAGGGACCGAGTTCAGTGTAACATTAAGCGGAGTGGATTTAATACATGTTGAAGCATTGTTGAATAAGAATGGAACAACTTCAGCAACTTCAGGAGCAACCTATAACCTGGACGCTGCTGATAACTGGATGGCAGGAGCTCCACCAGCGGATGATATCCCGGATGTAAACGGTAACGGCATCACGGTCAGTAACTTTGCAAATCCGGTCATTACCTTAAGCACCTACGATGCTACGAGCGGTCAACTTGTAGCCACGGGAACAAACTTTGTGATTAACAGCGGTGCTGCAAATGATGTGGATGCATCATCGTTTACATTTACCGGGCAAGGTGGAGGTGCTTACACACTAACTAACACAAGTGATGTAGAGATAACCTCATCTATCCAGTTTACCCTTACCTTGAGTTCGACAGATAAACCAAATGTAAACGGATTACTCAACAAGAACGGAACACAATCAGCGGATGTAACAACGTATAATTTAGCGGCAGCAGATAACTGGATGATGGGATCACCCGCAGGAAATAATATTGCAGATGCGACAACCGGAATAGACGTAAGTAATGTAACTGTCCCAACGATAACATCAGCAACGTATGATTATTCAACAAACGTGTTAACGGTCACAGGCACGGACTTTGTATCGAAATCAGGGGCAGCGAATGATGTTGATGTGACAAAACTGACAGTCACGGGCGAAGGAGGGGGAACCTATACCTTAACAACCTCGGGTAATGTCGAGATATCTTCATCAATTCAGTTCAGCGTAGCTATAAACGGAGCGGATTCACCGAACGTGGAATCATTATTGAATAAAGATGGCACAAGTTCGGACGGGGGTACGGATTATAATCTTGCAGCGGCGGAAGACTGGCTGACAGGAGCTGATCCGGCGAAGAATATAGCAGATTTAGTCGGAAATTGGATAATGGTAAGTAATTATACAAATCCGGCAATCACATCATCCACTTATGATGTATTTACGGGACAACTGGTGGTCACAGGAACAAATCTGGTTGTTAAAAGCGGTACTGCAAATGATATTGACGCATCCCTGCTGACTATTACCGGGGAAGGCGGCAATTTATACCAATTGACCGACACTCCTGATGCGGAAATAACATCCGGCACTTCATTTAACTTAACTCTTAGTTCCGCTGACAGACTTTACGTCCATGGCTTATTAAATAAAAACGAATTCCATTCAGCCGATGCGACACCATATAACCTTGCGGGAGCTGATAATTGGACAGCAGGAGCGCCTGCCTCTAACAATATAGAAGACCTTACCGGAAATTCCATAACAGTAAGCAACGTGCAGATCCCGACAATCATGAGTGCCACATATGATTCCGATACCGGTGTATTCGTGGTTACAGGAACAAATCTATTCAAAAAACCCGGCGCTTTAAATGATATTTATGTTTCGAAATTCACGGTTACGGGTGAAGGAGGAAATTATACAATATCAGATGCAATTACGGATGTGGAGATTACTTCCGCAACAGAATTTACCTTCACCGTAACCGGTGCGGATAAAACTCAGGTAGATGCCAAGCTTGATCTTTACGGCAATTCATCAAGCGGAGGAACCACATATAATTTCGCTGCGGCCGAAGACTGGCTGGCTGCTGCAGATCCTGCCGCCAATATTGCCGATTTGACAAATAATGGTATTACCGTTTGGGTCTCTCCAAAAATAACAAACGCAACTTATAACGCCACCACAGGCGTGTTGGTAGTTTCCGGATCTAATATTCAGGCAAATAACGGTGGGGCAGATATTGATGCTTCTAAATTCACATTAAGAGGCGAAGGAGAGGCAGAGTATACATTGACTGATACTCCGGACGTTAACCGGACCAGTCCTTCTCAGTTTACGCTGACACTCAGTTTGAGCGACAGATACGCAGTTAATCAGATTATGAATAAGAACGGAACCTCTTCAATAAGCGGAACTGTTTATAATCTTGCCGCAGCGGACGATTGGTGCACGAATGTAACGGATGGAAACACTGCTGATTTGACCGGTAATGGCATAATAGTGAGTAATGTACCGGTGCCGACAATAACATCTGCCACTTATAACACAGGAACGGGTGTACTGGTTGTTACCGGCAGCGGATTTTTAAAGAAAGACGGTGCATCAAATGATATCGATGTCTCCAGGTTATCAATTACAGGTGAAGACAATGAGATTTACCAGCTAACTGATAGTATTGATGTGGAAATTACTTCCAACATGCAATTTACGATTAACTTAAATGCGACGGATAAAGCCGCTGTTAATCTGATTATCAATAAAAATGGTCCCAGTTCAACCTCTGGAACAACTTACAATCTTGCCGCGGCGGAAGACTGGGCTGCAGGTGCTGATCCGGCGGTAAATGTCGTTGATGCAACAGGCAATCCAATTACGGCAAGCAACGTTGCAACACCCGTAATTACTACTTCTTCCTATCACTGGAGTAATGGAATATTAACTGCAACAGGAACAGGATTTTTAAGAAAAGCAGGTGCAGCCAATGACATTGATGCCTCAAAATTTACATTTAAAGGCCAAGGAGGAGGAACCTATACGCTCGTTGGCAGTCCGGATGTTGATATTATATCAGGTACTGAATTTTCAATTACACTTGATGCTACAGATAAAGCAGCCGTGAATCTGCTTTTAAACAAACCGGGCACATCATCCAACGATCATACGTTTTATAACCTTGCAGCAGAAGAAGACTGGACAACAGGCACTGACCCGGCCGTTAATGTTGTTGATGCAACCACACTGATTACCGCAGGAGGATTCAGCGTTATCATCTCAGGCACAGTCACCGACGGCACAAGCCCTATACAGGGAGTAACAATAACATTCTCCCATGACAGTTATACGGAAACAACTGCTGCCGACGGTACATACTCATATACAGTACCGGGCGGAACAACAACGACCGTGACTCCCTCTCATCCGGAATATAGCAACTGGAGCCCTGAGAATCGAACCATTAATAACATATCCGCAGACCAGCCTGGACAGGATTTTCAGGGGACGATCAACACCTATACCATAACAGGAACTGTAACAGACGGCACAAACCCCATAGAGGGAGCTACCATCACATTCTCACATGACGGGCATACTGAAACCACTGCTGCGGATGGCACATACTCTTATACAGTGAACTATAATACAACCACTACTATTACCCCATATCATCCAGGCTATGGAACTTGGACTCCTGCTAACCGCACCATTAATAATATATCTGCCAACCAGCCTGACCAGGACTTCTCTTCAACTTCCGACACTGATGGAATACCCACACAAGAGGAAAGCGGACCGGATGGGACCAACTCTTCCTATGACGGAAACGGAGATGGAGTACCAGACTGCAACCAGTCCAATGTTGTTTCCTTTCATACTGAGGACGGCAATAACTATGTTACTCTTGCAGCCCCGGACGGGACTATGTTTACGGATGTTCAGGCACTTCCTGCGCCGGCTTCCGGAATCTTTTCCGAGCTGCTCTCCTTTCCTTACGGCCTGTTCAATTTTACCTTAACTGGTGTAACCCCGGGAGGGGCAGTTCAGGTAATACTTTTCCTTTCAGGAAACGCCTCCATAGACTCATATTGGAAATACGGCAAAGAGCCGGGCGATGAGACAGTGCACCCTTATGAATTTATGAGTGAAGACGGTGGGCCAGGCGCCGAGATCAATGGAAATACCATCATACTCCACTTTATAGACGGTCAAAAAGGCGATGATGACCTTATTGCCGATGGGACTTTTGTTGACGACGGAGGTCCAGTAGTTGCTGTAGCTATCATCCCTGCCCTCTCAAAGGAAGGGATGATAGCATTAATAATCATGCTCCTGTTATCCGCTTACTTCATGATGTATAAACGGAAATCACGATCGAGGTAAAAGGCTACACGGGGTCGCCCATCCGCAAGACCCCATCCTTACATCCGCAGGTTGACCATGGGCAAGGTCCCGTTTATTACTGCGATTACGGCTGGAGTGTAATAAATGAGTAGGCATAGCAGCTTAATTCCGATGCTTCATAGAACAGGCCGATATAGTTGAACATCGGATCGAGAAAGTCATTATATGTTATCGACTTGTCAAACTTCATGGTTTTTAAAGATTGCGTGCTGTATGCAGAGGGACGAAAAACTGCTAACGTGTCAGGAAGTTCTGGAAAGATAAGGCTGGTGGCAGTAGCTGGCGCTGTCAGGTAGTAATAAAAGGAAGCCTTCTCTGGTTCCTGGGAACGGGAACTGATGAAAACCTTTTGAGCAGTTGACAGAGAATCATTATTTGTCCAGGAAATAATCGGCCGGCTGGTTGTGCCTTGATTGTAAGTAAGGTCACTGGGCAGGGCAGGAACCAAACTGAAATCATAAACTTGATCAGATGCGTTTTGCACATAGCGATCAAAACCTACCCGTCCGTCGGAGTTCCTGTCACTATCGTCGTCCAGAGTGAGCGAGGCTTCGAACTCATTACTGTCGCTGAAGCTGTCAGATGAATACGTGCTGATTGTGGCGGGTACAGGCGCCGTATTTCCCACAAAGTTATATGGCAGATTGGTTGCACTATGCTTGCGAAGCAGGGAGCCAAAGGCATAATATGACACCGTGTTTAACGGAACGTTGACTAAAGAATGGGTATGTTGGACCAGATCAGAACGGTCAATGACAATATCGATCACACTACCGTCGACAACAGATTGGTCAAGCGCGAACCCATAGCCCTTGATATTATCTTCATTATCATAACCTGTAGCAAAAACCGAAACGTTGCCATCATCCTGGAGTCCATAGACGTCCATGGTTAGGTTTTTACCGCTGTACGTTATCGGGCCGAGTGTAACTTCGCTATAGTCGATGCCTTCGACCTCATAGGTGATATGGATATCAACTTCACGCTGAGTGTTCGGTCCGCAGGTCCCCAGCAATAGGGTGACAGCTGAAACGTTAACATCGTAGATTGTTTCAAGAAAATAATAAGTTGTCTTATTGGAAAAAGTATAACAATTGAAGGCGGCGGTTACCGTAGTGTTTGACGGCAATGAACTGAAATATGCCTCGCCAATTTCATCGGTAGTTCCATAAGACATCAAGTCACCAGACTGGTTTCCGATAACGACGGTGGCGTTTTCTATCCCTTCGCCATATCCATCGATAACTTTGACAGCCACTTTACATGGTTGGTTTGCGGGTTCTCATCACTGCATCCAGTAATGGCAATTACACACAAAATAATAAAAAATTGATATACTTTAATAGTGATACTCTCCTAAACCCCAATATATTAGGCATGATAAGTGCCAACACATAAAAAGCTGTTTTTCATCAAATTTTCAGCAGATTTAGGAGTATCAGCGATATAGCATGAGTTTTCATAATACTCATAGCATTCTTCATAAGGATCGAATCCACTATATCCGATGATTTTGGATGTCATTTTTCCCTCATATTTGGTCAGCCGAACGACCTAAATCTGCGGCTTGCCCGCAGCATTTGAATTGTTAGAATAAGTACGGCATCCCTCGATCTCATTGATCTCACGGTATTGGAGTAACTAACCACTCATGTATTTTTACTAAAAAATCATATTCATGCAATGTTACACTATTTCTATTTAACTTGGTCCGACCCCGATTTAGATTTTTTTGTAACGATTTTGGATTTACCCCTGTCTCAAAGATTGACGAAGCCCATAATTTTCAAGAATGCCAGATAGAATCTCAAGTGTTCGTGTACGACACTGTACGGGCGGTTCTGAGGGCGGACGGAGGTCATCACCTGGACCTCCTCTGACCCGATTTTCTTCAGTAAATTTGCTTGTTATCGTAAAAGCTTACATCAGGGTTCCGTCATAGAATCAAGAATTATACGCGTAAAATATATAATTTCTTTTTCAAGATTTCTTTTTTTTGAGGCGTAACTCAAATTAAAAGTACAAAACGGACATGTGGTTGCAATCTTTTTTGTGTTGATTGATTTTAAAAGCGATTCCGCAATGTCAATTGAGAGTTCTGGAAATACCGACCGTATCCCGGCTCCGGCGCCACAGCAGATTGCATTTTCTCTGTTTTTTTCTGCCTCTTCTAATGTTGAACCGCACATTTTTAAAAGCTCTCTGGGTTCTTCTGTTATATTTTCACCCCGTGCAAGACGGCATGGGTCCTGATAAGTGATTGCCTGTTCAACTTTATTTAATAGTTCAGGCCTTTGTTTCAAAAGCTCATAAATAATTTCAACTGCATGGGAAACTTTAAAGTCCATTTTACCAAGCAGATCAGGATAAAAATATTTAAAGCATTTTAGACAGCCATTGCATGGTACAACAATATGCTTTATCCCAAGTTTGGAAAATTTTTCTACATTTTTTTCAAAATATTTTTTTGCAAGATCAGTCCTTCCAGATTCATAAAGATAAGTATAACAACAGCCCTCATCTTCTAACACCATAAAATCAAAATCAAGTTTCTTTAATACATGATAGGTTGCATGTGCAGCATCCTTTACAAGGTATGCTGGAATGCAGCCAAGATATAAAAGCGTATCGGATTTTTTTTGGATAAATTCTTCATCAAGCCAATCAAGTCTCTTTCCAGGATCACCACCAACAGAATTATCCTTTTTTTGGATGCCTTTAATTATTTTTTCATGTTTTTCCAGAGGACCGATACCATTTTTTGCTAAATTTGCTCTTGCTTCATGAACAAGTCTGGTAATTTTTATTTCTTCAGGACAAACTGATTCGCATTGCATGCATTTAGGACAATTGTAAATACTTTCTTTTCTGGTGTCATCTATCTCTTTGTTGTGAAAAATCATTTCAGCAGTTTTAAGTCTACTCATTGCAGAGAATATTGGTTCCCCGGTTATTTTGTAAACAGGACAAACTTCATCACAGGCTCCACATTCAGTACATTTGTCAAATTGATCTTGCATTGGTCACCTCTTTGTTTTGTGATACAGCTATTTAACTTGGACCCCGATTTTGGATTTACCAACCAGCCATCGAATGACCTGAAAAGCACGGAACATATTCTGGTCTGGTGCATGTGCGGGTTCGGCATTTTTATTGTTTTTTCTTATATTTCAAGACCTGACTTCGTCATTTGCCATACTCCAGTTTCAGACGTGCACCAGTTTTTTGTTTGATAAGGGAAATATCTGAATCTCCATCTCGGGGAGGTTGAGTACCGTGCAGGTATGATTGAATTTCGTGCTTCCCGGATTGATCACCAAAACATTGCCCAGCTGTTCGACAAACACTTGATGGGTATGGCTGACAACTAGCACATCGAATTCAGATCCTTTCAGTTTATCGGTCCACCGGGTTTTCCTGTCCGCCAATATCTGTGCATTTTCATCCAACAGGGTAAACCCCCTCCATGAATGACTGTGGAGGACTGACCCGCATTTACTTTTTTTAGTGGGAGGTGAGAACCTTGTTGCCGGTTTTTGTAATAAGAACCATGTGCTCACAGCGAGAAGACAGTTTTCCATCCCAGGTCCGGGCATCCCAACCTCGAATAGTTACATCCCGGCGTCCTTGGTTGATCATAGGCTCTATGCAAAAAATCATTCCAGGTTTCAATTCCATTCCCTTGTGAGGGGTGCCGTAGTTTGCAACTATTGGTTCCTCGTGCATATCTAGGCCGATAAAATGTCCTGTATAGTCTCTCACAACCGAGAAACGGTTGCTTTCCGCATGACTCTGTATGGCAAAACCAATATCACCCAGGGTATTTCCCGGTATGGCTGCTTTAATTCCCCGGCTCAGGCATTCCTCGGTAACGGATACCAGATGGGAGGCCTCTTTGGAGATTTTTCCTACTCCGATGGTTTTAGAACAGTCTGCAAAGTAGCCGTTTTTTTCAATAACAAGATCGATATCGATAATATCACCTTCTTTTAGTAGGGTATCATCAGGAATTCCATGGGTAACCTGGTCATTGACAGAAAGGCAGGAGACGGCGGGAAATCCTGCATAACCCTTACAGGAACCAACAACCCCCATTCTGTCTATTTCCGCTTCTATCATTGCATCAAGGGCAAAGGTTGTCATCCCCGGACTTACCCATGAAAGGCTTTTTTGTAACAGCTGGGAGATAAGTTCAGCCATTTTGGATATCTCGATAATTTCTTTTTGTGTTTTAATCATTCCCATTATTTTTCTCCTTACTTTTTCGAATACGAAGTGATCGAAAATATTATTTTATAGGATCAGCAATTTCATTTGTGGTGAGCTCGCCTGTCGTGCCTGTTCGTCATAGTCGTGGCGAAGAAGGGAGTAACTTGACTTAAATTTAATTGACTTCCAAGCATCGAAAATGTTATGCCGAATCAGAGTTGGGCAAAGATTACGAGTTTTTAAGTTCAAACTTCTGGACGCCACTGCACCAAAGAATTGCTGTAGAACATGCAGACCTGCTCTGCGGTGCCGTTAAGAATTTGACACACTTCATCGATCAAATCCTGCGAGTCATATCCTTTACGGAAGGTTGAAACAGAGGTATCTTGAACGACATATCCGTCTTTATATGCACGGACGATCTGGTGCTTGTTTAAAACCGGCCATTTTCCCTGTACGCAAAGATAGGCCGCGCCCTGTGAATCTGTGCAAGCGGCGATGTCGTTATAAACTAGCCGGCGTTCCTTTGGAATTAGAATATTGAGGACATAATTACACAGCACTACGTCATAGGTGAAATTGAGTACCGAGCGATCTGGATAAAAATTTGGGTCATAGTCATTGACTGATACAGCACCCGCTTTCAGCAGGGCGTCTTTTGCAAATCGATCTAGCCCAGTCCCTAGGTGCAGCACTCGTTTTCCTTTAACCCGACTTTCATTGCAAATCCAAACTATGGGTTGCGAGGGGTTGCGGGTATGATTCAACGCGGTCGTGCGCGACAGGGTTCGAATGGCGCTTAACCGGCCCTGCTTGATCTCCTGCAAATCTTCTTCCAGCGCGGCTGTGATATCCGCTTTCGGTGTAGACCAGCCTGAAGCCGAGTCATAGCGATACTCCCTGGCTTTCGAGGCGTACACTATCCAGCCCTCTTTTTTTTCGTGCACAATTGGCCACCCGGCCTTTTTCATTTTATCTGAAAATGCTCCCATGATTCTTCCTTTAACCATTAACATGTGCTTTGATTTTACCCGAAAGATATGCAGATTGCAAGCAGGAGACATTTTTTTCTGTACCGTTCGTGGTGAAGGAGGGGGTAATATTGAACGATCGAATCATCCAATTTACGTCTAAGATAACGCTTTAACTGGAGTGCCCCAATCTCAAAACATTATTTCACAGAACTACTTGTCGGTCATAGTTTTCGTCGCGGTTGGACCCCAGACTCCTAAAAGTAAATGTCGCGTTCACCGTTTTGAATGCGTTTGCGAGCTTTTTTGAGTTCAACAACTTGTGCTGCTGTGAAGTCTGCAGGGCGATTCTCAATTTCACCAAGCTCTTTGCAGATAAGTTCGTTACCCATCGTTTTTGTTTTTGGGCTAGCAAAGTCATCAAGGTATTCTTGAAGGGTTATGATCGCATTCATTTTACAGAAGTGACCTTCTTTTCCAGCTTTG
The DNA here is from genome assembly GCA_964457755.1 of uncultured Thermodesulfobacteriota bacterium. Classification (GTDB taxonomy): domain Bacteria; phylum Desulfobacterota; class Anaeroferrophillalia; order Anaeroferrophillales; family Tharpellaceae; genus Tharpella. The sequence continues at coordinate 20,890 of CAYWGC010000049.1, forward strand.
AGCAATGTCATGATTTTTTTGCCGGTACGACCGCAACGATATCCAGCTGTACAGAACGAGATGATGTGTCCACGTTTTATGCTTTCTTGTACAACGGTATCCAAGCTTCTCATATCGCCAAGTACAAACTGTTGTCTTTCGCTTTCTTGGTGTCCGTCAGAAGTTGTTTTCTTATCTGGAAAAGCATCCGCATACGCACCAATTCCTAGGCGAGAATCCGCATCACGTTGCGTAATCATATCAATTACAGAATCGAGCATTTTAGGTTTTTCACGGTTTGTTACGATGAAACCTGCATAAGGAATTGCAACACGCAAAACCGCAACAAGATATTTAAAGTCATCATCGCTTACCCAGTGTTTTACCCAAGAAAAATCAGTGCCTTCTGCGGGTTCAAGACGAGGAACAGAAACGGAGTGGGGTCCGATTCCATAGCGTTTTTCGAGATCTGCAGAATGAGCAACAAGTCCCATTACTTCAAATTTCCAGTCATACAAACCAAACAGAACACCTACTGCAACGTCATCAATTCCTGCATCCATTGAGCGATGTAGGGCATATAAACGCCACAGGTAATTTCCTTTAAGAGTTTCTTTCGGGTGGACTTCTCGATATGTTTTTTTGTGATATGTTTCTTGAAATACTTGATATGTTCCGATTCCTGCTTCTTGAAGAATTTTCAAATCTTCAATGGGTAGTGGAGCGGCATTTATATTTACACGACGAATTTGTCCAAATCCATGTTTCGTGGGTACTTTTACACTGTAAACGGCCTTCATGCTGTTCGCAATGTATTGGGCATCTGTTTCTGGATGTTCACCGTAAACCATTACAAGCCGCTTGTGTCCTATTTTTCCAGCTAACACTTCTGCTTCTTTTTTAATTTCGTCCATGGTAAGGACGCGACGTTTTATATCATTATTATCACTGCGAAATCCGCAATATTTACAGCAGTTTACACATTTACTTCCGCAGTAGAGTGGGGCAAATGTTACAAGGCGATTGTCGTAAACATGTTTTTTTATTTCGCAAGCAGCAGCATAAACTTCTTTGCGTAATGCTGGGTCAGTAATGTTTACAAGGGTTGCGACATCTTTTGAGGGCATTAAGTTAATAGTATGTGCTTTCTTTAGAATTGCACGAACTCGCTCTGGTGAAGCTTCTTTGTTAGTAGCAATTTCAGCTTCAATCGCATGGTCATCAATAAAATCTTTGCCGTTATCTAAGTATCGGTCAATTTCATCTTGTTGTACTAGGTGATCTTTCCATTCTTTGACTTTTTTTTGATCGTCGTGCATTACATCTCCTTTGGGTATTTTCCAATACGAAATATAGCAATATCTGTAGGACAAATTTATTATATATCGAATTATATGATAAATGGAATATAAAAATTTAAAAAAATTGAATTTCTTTCTAGTTAGGAGCAGAAAGAAGAATAGAACGTGCCAAGTATGTTATTGTTGTTTTTTTTAAAGAAAATAATAACTTTGAAATTACACGATCTGTAGATAATGCTACTTGGGAAGAACTAAACGAGAAATTGCTAAGAAAATGAAAAAGATTTTGTTCTTTATTTTATGTTTACTTGGATCAAGCTTTGTATATGCGGAGGATGCACGTTTGACAATATACAAAAATTTATAAAAGAAGAAACAAAAATGTATCAGGAGTCATCTGATCAAGAAGCTGAGAAGTGGGTTGACAAAAAAGAATTAAATTTCTTCTGCAACTTCAGAATGATATCTTCCGGTTTGAATCTTTTCCTTATCATTTTAAGTCCCTTTCTGTTACCATTACTCTATCGTATCAACTGGTACAGTTTTCGGGGAATAGGCCAGTATTCGCAAGGAGAATGTTACGAGTTGAGGTCTGATACTAACCTACCGTGGAAAAAAAGACACAAGTTAAAGAAATATTATGAAACCTTATATTGATCAAACAATAATGAAAGATCATCTTCCGGCACATCTTGATATAAATGATGAATTTAAGTCAGCATTTGATCTTATGGAGGATACCAAGGAATGCCTTTTTATCACAGGTAAGGCGGGTACCGGTAAATCGACCC
>CAYWGC010000050.1:0-17265 GCA_964457755.1 uncultured Thermodesulfobacteriota bacterium
TGTAAATTTGATGTAAATTCAATCGACATTGATTGAACGTACTGAACCTATTGAATCCCGAATTTTTCGCGGGTGATTTACGATCAATCTCAAGGGAGCTGTTTGGTGGTAAAGTTAATGTTGCCACAACATTGTTAAAATGATAAGGCATCAACTACTAAGGTTGTATAATCTTTTTCGGAGATATTTTTCATGGCATTTTCAATTGAAAAAATTGAATCAGATTTACTTAAACTACCCCGACAAGAACGGGCCTTTTTAGCTGATCGTCTTCTCGGATCCCTTGATGCAGAAGTTTTCAATGATGTCGAGGAGGCTTGGATTGAAGAAGCGGAGCGGCGTTACCAAGAATATAAAAGTGGTAAGCGACCAGGGGTTGCATCCCAAGCTGTATTTTCAGAAGCTGATTTAATTTTAAAATGATACCTGTTGTTTTTGATCCCGATACAAAATCTGAGTTCTTGAATGCTGTGCGTTATTATGAGGAATGTCAGCCTGGCCTAGGTAGGAGATTTAAAGAGGCGGTTGAGTCTGCAACAAAAAGTATTTCAACAGCTCCTTTTAGGTACAGAGTTTTACACAAACCTTTCAGGCGTTTGCTTTTATTCCAATTTCCTTATTCCATCTTTTTTAGTATTGAGCCAGACCACATCCATATAATTGCAGTTGCGCACTCAAAAAGAAAGCCAGGCTATTGGTTGAAGCGCAATTGAGAGTTACGTAGAATCTGCTCAAAAACCTGCAAAGAGCGGCCAACCACGTCCTTAAAAACTATCTCCATGGGCCTATAATCACGACCCTCAGAGGGAAGGTTGAGATTGGCAGGGGCAACATTTTTACAGTCGGGGTAAGATATCTTCAGTCTTAATTCTTAAATCTTGCCCCTCACTTGTGTGCAATATTAGATTCCGTAGGCTTCATCATGAGGGCCTAACAGAATAAATTTAATGGTATGATCAGGTGTATCACGGCAATCTGAACAAGCAACCACAACATCATCTCCCTTTTTCCGGCAAATTTCACAATACAGGTAGATGATAATGAAGTTACGTTTTACCGGGCACGAGTAAAATCCCTGCCAGTTTCCCTTAAGTGGTTCGCCGAAGGCAACAGGATTTTCAATAATCATGTCTACCTTCTGTTTAACCTGTTTTTTGATGGAAGCGTGTTTTTTGACGGCCTTCAGAAAAGCTGTTTCAAATCTAGAGTCCATCACTCCCCAAAGACCTCATCATACGAATGCCAGTTAGCCGTTCCGGTTTTAAGTTTGCTCTGAGCATCTTTCATCGCCTCTTGGAAAGCTGGATGAGAAAGAATTATTTCCACCTGTTGGCCCTCAACACGCCGTTTCAAGGATAGCAGGTATTGCGTTACTATATCAGCTACCGAAGTGCGATTTTCTGTGGCAAATATTTTGGCGAACTCCGCCAGATCACGGTCAAGACTTACATTGAGACGAGTTTTAGACATAATAATCCTCCATACATTTGTTCCCACTGTACACATTTCGGGAACAAATGTCAATAGTGGTCACTTCTTCAAGCTCTTTGTTCCGAAGAATGACATGAATAGATTGTATTTTGAGACTGTTATCAAATCTCCGCCACACCTTCAAGGCCTCCTGTTTGAATCTGAGGCTATAACCCATCAAGCGTAACCTCCGTAACCTCTATTTCCGGTTGATCATTGCGTCTGTCTGCAAGAGCGTTAAGTTCTAGATCATGAAGTTTTTCTATGAGACAACCAGCCACAATGGTTTCAAGCTGTTCCACTAAATAGAGAGGGAGAGATAAGAGATCATATCTAATCTGTTTACGCTGTTTGTTCTCCTGAATTACAGTATTAAGATGTTGCACTGAGGGAAGCTTTGTGTCAATTTTTACAGCAAGGGGCGCATCTTTCGTGCCCATGAACTGGTGTAGAGATTTCAAGCTACCCGAGGCACCTGATTTCACCTCAATGGGAATAATGCTACTTCTCATAGCCTAAGATAAGCTCTGCGAGCTGTTCTTCTCCTATTGCCAAAAGAAATTCAGAAAATGTCATAGGTCCCATATGCAGATACTGTATCCGACCCACCGGCATGGAAAAGGTGTGATCCTTTAATGCAAATTCCAGCAGAGAGCCGGCACCGACCACTGCCAGTTCAGGCATATCCTCATAAAAATAGCGCAGGGCGACAATCGCCTCGGGAATAGCCTGAATTTCATCCAGGAACAAAAGATTACCTGGCGTGACAGAACCAATATTTGGAAGAAACTCAATTTGCTGGATAATTTTCTGCGGATCTTTACTCGAGAAAACAGATGTTAATTCCGGATGACGTTCCAAGTTCACCGTACATATGGCAATTTGGTTTTGCCTGGCAAACATCTCAACCAATGTCGATTTACCCACCTGCTACTGAAACAAGAGGAAAACATTGAAATTACAGCCGATTTAAGTTTATAGCCGGATGAGGCTCATAATCCGGCCGGATTTCATCGATGGATCTGGTTAAATCATATTGGAATTGCTGGGTGATGTACAACTTTATCATCTCTTTTGAAGCCCCTTTTCGAGCAAGGAAAATTGAAACTGCAGTGGCTTACGCCCCTTTAATACCTTCTGGATGATTATGGGTAAAGGAGGCAAAGTATTCCGCTTTGCGTAAGACATCGTCCAGGGTTTCAAAGGCATAACCAACCGGGCTGGTTCTCATCGCCGAGCCGTTGCCCCAGCTATTGTAAGGTTTGAGATCAAGTCCTTTGGCCCATTTATGAAATGAGCCCCATATCCAGCATCAGGATAACGGTCGTAATATTTTTTCATGACTTGTCCATAGTTGTCTTCATTTAAAATTGCTTCAGCTAGAGCAACCGTTAAGACGCTGTCATCAGTGAAGAATGCCTCCGGGCTGAAAAGATCAAATTCTTTACTCTTGATATTATCCCACTCATAAACAAAACCAATAATATCTCCGGCTATTGCGCCAAGCATAAAACCTCCTATTTTGTTTCAATTCGATTAGCGGCTTCTATAATCGCGTACATACCTTAAGACAGCATGATATTCTCGAAGGGAAACGACGAATCACGCCATACAACAAAAAAAACAGGGGCAATGAATTGCCCCTGTTTTTAAATGCATCAAGTCGACAATAAGACTAAGCGTCACGTCTGATTTTGCAGCCGATGGCTTTCAGGTTGGGCGTACCGTATTCCTTACCGAGAGTTTCCGTCGAAGTCAGCATATTGAAGTTTGATTTTTGCCATTCAAATTGGGTTTCCGGGGCTCCTTCGGGATACCACCAGCCGTGATCAGCGTTGAGCACTCGCCGATCGAGAGAATCTTTCAGTTTCGCAAACTGCATAATCTGACCATGTTTCGTCTCGATGACCACCGCATCGCCATCGGAAATTCCATATTGTTTCGCGGTATCCGGATGCATCTCGACAAGCGGTTGAGGTTGTCAGCCGTATAGGCGGGGGCTTCCTCCCAGGTTATTTTTTCCCATTTACCTTCTCCCCGAGCGCCAATTCACTTCAAAGAATGCCGGAGCCTGTCGGGATGGTTCAAACGGTCTGGAGATGCAATGCCTTTCGGACATATATAGCCTTTGTTGAGAAAGCCATCCAGATCGCCTTTTACTTTGACAATCTGATCATCTTTAACTCCAACCAAAAGCGCACAACCACCATGGTCCATGCGGGCTTCATTGGTGTACTTTTCCACCATCATTTCTTCAAACTCTTTCAATTCGGCCTCATCCATATCCCGACCACTTTTTTTGGCATTAGCCCGTTCCAAGATTGTCATTATGTGACCCGCTATACTGCCTGACATTACCGATGTCCGGCCACGCATGGTGTTAAAGTAATGGGGAAAAAGGGGTTTTCCCCTTCTTCCCCACTAAGGAAGGCGGCTGCCAAGATAATCAGCAAGATCAGTCGAAAACACCTATTTTTTTAAATTCTTCAAAGTCCTCTGCGGAATATCCGAGACCCATTACAACTTCCCGGGTATGAGTTCCGGTCACTTCACCAATCTTATGGTATTGCGGCCTGGTCTCGGAAAAAATTATCGGATTGGCAATCTGTTCAACCGATCCCCCTTCAGGCAGTTCGAGATCAACAACCATACCCCGTGATCGAATATGCGAATCGTTAAGGGCTTCAGCCAGGGACAGAACCGGTTCAACACAAGCATCGACACCGGAAAATTCTGCTACCCACTCATCCCGAGTCCTGGTTTTAATGCGCTGACCGACTTGTTCCTTGATCTTTGCCAGATCCTTCGGTACCACTCCCTGCTCGATAAGTTCGGGACAACCCACAACCTTACAGAAGGCCTCGAAAAACTGGGGTTCAAGACCGCCGAAACTTATATATCGATCATCTTTGGTAGCATAAAAATCATACAGTGAACCACCATTGAGAAGCTCGCCTTCACGCTGTGGTTCGAGATTGCCGTCGGCCAGGAGCGCAGCGCCGGCAAAAGTATTGAAAGCCAACGCTCCGTCAGTCATTGAGATATCGATATGCTGCCCGCGACCGCCGGCACTGCGATGCAGAACCGCAGCCAATATACCGATAACGGCATTACTGGAACCGGCCGCAACATCGGCAATCTGCATACCGGTCAGCACCGGCCCGGCTTTCCGCAGACCCGAATGAGCCATCACTCCGGCGCGGGATAGATAGTTGATATCATGACCCGCTTTCGGGCTCATGGGACCCGACTGGCCGTATCCGGTCAGCGAACAATAAATAAGGGCCGGGTTTATCTTTTTTAAGTCAGCATAACCCAGACCCAGTTCTTTCATGACCCCGGGCCGAAACTGTTCCAGAATAATGTCATATTCCTTGACCAGTTCCAGAGCAATCCCAAGCCCCCTGTCACTTTTCAGATTCAGGGTCATCGTGCGCTTGCCCCGTCCCAACCAGGCAAGATTGGCCGAAATCCGCTTTTCGGAAACAAACGGCGCCATATGTTCAGCAAAGTCCACTCTGGTTCCCGACGATATGCGTAAGACCTCGACCCCGAGGTCGGCCAGCAACATGGATGCATAAGGGCCCGGCAGAAGGGTGGAAAAATCAAGCATTTTCAATCCAGTTAATGGTCCTGACATAAAAAACTCCATGGTTAAAGTTGAAATCAATAATGTTTCTTCTATAAATCAATTACCGGGCAAAAGCAACCACCTGCCATTTTTTTCGTCATATTGACATTAATATAGTTATGTTTTATATAATTTTACCACCTTCATATCCCCCCCCCACACGGCTACCCGAACAACTGCACCGACGCCTGAAAGATTCCGGCAAGGTTATCACTGAAGCGGAATTGAAATTGATGCTCAAAGACTACTATCGTTTGCGAGGGTTGGATAAAAACGGCGTTCCTACGGGATAAACTGGGAAAAGGTCTTCCTGAAGTATCGACTGGGGCGGCAATTCACAGTTAAAAATGTTATGCTTGTACAAAGCTCGCAACTGTTCATGACACCTCTTTTCCCGCTTACGAAGAAACTCAACAAAGTCACTATGCAGCCTCCCTTTGAGTGCCTCTTCATCGGCTCCCTGCTTTACAGTAACCGACCACCTGTAGCTCAACCCATCTTTAAGGAGCTCAAGCAGGAGCTCAGCCACCTGAATCCTCTTCAAAAACGGTAACCACTTGGTCCAATATGGGCTGGAGCTCCTGGTCGATACCTTTCAGACTCTCTAAGAGTTCAATCCGCTCTCTGTAGCTTGCTTGACAGGAGTTAATCAGTCGCATCGTAGAGACGCTCGGTCTCTACCCGTTCTAACTCTGTACAATCTTTTACCCCCAGAAGATTCATTAAAACCAGACCGTTTGAACCTGGCTCAAGCTGACCTTCGATCATTCCGGAAGTTGAATAGCGCCCTTCCCCACTCATCTGGGTTCATCTCGCGTAGACATCATCACGACCTTTGAAGAGTGACATGAATAGATGAATTTTTGCTAGGGAATTAGATGCGCTGTTTACATCTGGAGAGTGATTTGCGTCTGATGTTTTGTTATCTGGCAGATTTTTTTCTATTTTTATTGCAGAGGCGATATTTGGGGGCAGCTCCGGCTTTGTCAACTCGAGTTGAGCTTTCAAGTGGCTGTTTTCTTTTACCAGGCGATTATTCTCACCTAATAAAAGATTGTATTTTTCGAGCAGCTCATTGTAATCCATAATCAAATGAAAACTTCCCAATAGGTGCCAAAGCTACAAATTTCATATCCAGATGTAATGGGATGACGATAGTTTATTGGGTTCCCGTCCTGCTTTCTTGCAGCTGTCAAAATAGAAATCAACCGCTTCGTGAAAGGCATCTTTCAACTCGGCGACCGATTCGCCGTGGAAACCAACCGTATCCCGAATGCCGATGATATTGCCGAACAGGATATTATCATCTGGATCAAATTCGATTTTAGCTGTATAGCCTTTGTAGCTCAATGTATTCATAATTTTACCCCTGCTCTTTTGAGAAAATCCCCGGCGTTTCGTATTTGGTAGCGTTTGACCTCCTTGCCGGGATGCGGACGGTGAAAGTCACCTTTTTCATCGTTAAGAATGAATGAGACCCGCGATCAATCCCCTTCAATCAGTGTATCTCCCAAAGCGGCAAACAACGATTCAACCTTACGCCATTCAATATTACCTGGCGTGGGGTGGGAGAATATAGCCGCCAATATCTTTTTGTGTTTGCTATTCATATAATTGCAGTTGCGCACTCAAAAAGAAAGCCACAACCTACTCGGAAAAGCTGATTCCAAAAGTCAAGAAGACCTTGGATTCCACGTTGGCGGCCTACCAGAGCAACCTTGCCGATTTTGCCTCATTATATCAGGTTGAGATACAGCTGCTCGATTTTGAGAGAGTTATGCTGGTGGCGCGCTCGCAGACCTGGATTCGAAAATCGATGGTTGAGACCCTTGCCGGGAACTATGTTTCGGAAAATAAATAAAAAAGGGGAACGCTATGTACAGTAACAGATGGAAAAAAAGGATGGCTGTTAGCATGACGTCCCTTCTCCTTGTGCTCTTAAGTTTTGTGGGGCCAGCGAGCGCGCGTAAGATTAAACACTGGGTCGCGCCGATGGATTCGGCTTATATCTCCGATAAACCGGGAAAATCGCCGATGGGCATGGATCTGGTGCCGGTTTATGAGGGTGAGAAGAGAGCGCTTTCAGCGGGAACCGTCACGGTTGATCCGGTGATGGTCCAGAACATGGGGGTGCGGGTTGCGTCCGTCGAGCGGGGGCCTATCTACAGGAACATCCGGACGATTGGTGAAGTAGATGTGGCGGAGAGTGAAATCTCGGTCGTCAACCTCCGTTTTTCAGGTTGGATTGAACAAATCTATGCCGATGAAACCGGCCGGGAAGTCAAACGCGGACAAGGACTTTTTTCCATCTATTCTCCAGAGTTGGTCGCCGCCCAGAAGGAGTACCTGCTGGCCTATAACATGGGTGGGCCGGTCAGCGAACTGACCAAATCGGCGGCCGAGCGCCTGCGCCTCTGGGATATCCCGGAAGCCGAACTCAAAAAAATTGTCAGTCGACAGAATGTTGATCGGAATCTGGTTATCAGGGCACCGCGTAGCGGCTATATCCTGCAAAAAAATGTTGTTGATGGAGCTCGAGTCAAGGCCGGAAAAGATCTCTATCGCATCGGGAACTTAAAAAAAATCTGGGTGACGGCCGAAGTCTATGAGTTCGATGCGCCCTGGATTAAAGTTGGTCAATCTGCCAATATGGAGCTTTCCTTCCAGCGTGGTAAACAATACGCGGGCCAGGTGAACTATATTTATCCGACGCTGAACCGGAAAAGCCGAACCTTGAAAGTGAGACTGGAATTTTCTAATCCGGGTGTTGAATTGAAACCGGGTATGTTTGCTACGGTGCGTATTCAAGGGCAAAGAAAAGAGGAGGTCTTAAGAATCCCTACGGAAGCCATCCTCCACTCTGGGGAACGGCAGATCGTATTTATTACCAGTGCAATTGGTAAATACCAAGCTCAAGAGATTGTCACCGGCCTGGTCGGAGATGGACATCTGACCGAGGTGCTCTCGGGTTTGGCGCAAGGTGATACAGTCGTTACTTCCGGGCAATTCCTGCTCGATTCGGAATCCCAGCTACAGGAAGCCGTGCAGAAACTGCTGGCCACAAGGCTCCAGACAAATAACAAAGCGCAAGCCCAGGCCGATTCTGCGCCGCCGACCAGCGAACACGACCATAGTCAGGATAGCGGGAGTCTATATTTTACCTGTCCCATGCACCCCACGATTGTCCAGGATAGCCCGGGGTCCTGCCCGATTTGTGGAATGGATCTTGTGAAAAAACAGCATCAGTAACGGTTAAGGCAAGGATTGCCCATGATTAACTGGATCATAGAAAGCAGTGTCCGCAATCGCTTCTTCGTGATTATTATTACCGGTATCTTGATTGGAGTGGGGCTCTGGTCGATGTGGAATACCCCGGTGGACGCCATTCCCGATCTCTCCGATGTTCAGGTAATTATTTTTACCGAATATCCGGGCCAGGCGCCGCAGGTGGTCGAGGATCAAGTCACTTATCCCTTGACGACCGCAATGCTGTCGGTTCCCTACGCTAAGACCGTGCGCGGCTATTCGTTTTTCGGTTTTTCGATGACCTACATCATTTTTGAGGATGGAACCGATCTCTACTGGGCCCGCTCAAGGGTTTTGGAGTATTTGAACTTTGTTCAGGGTCGGCTGCCACAGGACGTGACTCCGCAACTGGGGCCGGACGCCACCGGAGTCGGTTGGGTCTATATGTACGCCCTGACTTCGGATCGGCATGACCTGCAACAACTGCGTTCAATCCAGGACTGGTATCTGCGTTATGAGTTGATGGCTCTGCCGGGGGTTGCTGAGGTCGCGAGTGCGGGTGGTTACGTTAAACAGTATCAGGTCGAAGTTGATCCGGAAAAACTCAGGGCCTACGGAATCTCCCTGCAACACGTCAATATGGCCATCAAGCGTTCAAATATGGATGTCGGAGGGCGCCTGCTGGAGATGGGCGAGACTGAGTTTATGGTTCGGGGAAAAGGTTACATAACCTCGATTGAAGATCTGGAGGTTGTGCCGGTAGGTGTTGATGAAGATACACATACGCCGATCCTGCTTTCTCAAGTTGCAAATATTCAGATCGGACCGGAAATCCGTCGCGGCATAATCGAGATGAATGGTGAAGGAGAAGCGGTGGCCGGCATTGTCATCGTCCGTTTCGGAGAAAATGCTCTTGAGGTTATTAAACGTGTGAAGGTGCGCTTAGGAGAACTTAAGGAAGGCTTGCCGGAAGGCGTGGAGATCCATACATCTTACGACCGTTCAAATCTGATCCTGCGGGCCATCGACACCCTGAAGAACAAACTGGTCGAGGAGATGATTGTTGTCGCCATGATCATCGTTCTCTTTCTCCTCCATTTGCGCTCGGCCTTGGTCGCGATTTTCACACTTCCGGTCGGCATCCTCGTAAGTTTCATCATCATGCGCCAGCTTGGCATAAATGCCAATATCATGTCTTTGGGTGGGATCGCCATCGCCATTGGAGTTATGGTCGACGCGGCCGTGGTCATGGTCGAGAATCTCCATAAACATAAAGAGAGGGAGCCCGGATTGTCTGTCATTGGAGAAAAGATTGAGGCCCTGGTGAGTGAACTTCCAAATACTCTGTCGGCCTATTCTGAGCGTGTCGTGGGCGGCAACTTTATCGATATAACCGTGCGTCGGAGCGCTGCCGCACGGTTTGGCCTGACGGTTGGCGATGTCCAGGATGTTATCAAAAGTGCTATCGGCGGCATGAATGTGAGTTTTACGGTTGAGGGTCTGGAACGCTATCCGATCAATGTACGCTATCCGCGCGAGTTACGTTCGGATCTGGAGTCTCTAAAACGAGTCGCCGTGCCGACGCCAATGGGGCATGCGGTGCCGTTGGCACAGGTTGCTGACATTTCGATAAGCAAAGGTGCGCCGGCTATCAAGAGCGAAAACGCCCGTCGCACCGCCTGGATTTATATCGATATCAAGACCTCTGATATCGGGGGTTATGTCAAACACGCCAGAGAGGTGGTGGCCGAACAGATTACGCTGCCACCGGGGGTTTCAATCGTCTGGTCCGGGCAATTTGAGTATATGGAACGGGCCAACCGGCGTCTGTTGGTCGTGGTGCCGCTCACCTTGGTAATTATCTTCCTGTTGCTCTACATTCATTTCCGCAGCATAACCGAAAGCCTGATTGTCATGCTGACCGTGCCTTTTGCCATGGTTGGCAGGGTCTGGCTGTTGGTATTTTTCGGATACAACCTTTCCGTGGCGGTTGCCGTCGGTTTTATCGCGCTGGCCGGCCTTGCCGCCGAGACCGGTGTCGTCATGCTGGTCTATCTGGATGGAACCTACGAACGCTGGAAATCCGCAGGCCGTCTGAATACCCTGGCTGACCTTAAATCTGTTATTATCGAGGGCGCTGTAGATCGGGTTCGGCCCAAGCTGATGACCGTGGCAACTACGACAATCGGCCTGTTGCCGATAATGTTCGGAACCGAAACCGGAACCCGAATCATGAAACGCATTGCTGCGCCGATGGTGGGCGGACTTGTCAGTTCGACCATCCTGACCCTGTTAATCCTGCCGGCGGTTTATCTGATTTGGAAACGTTGGACAGACCGCAAAGAACTGCTCCCAGCAAATCTTTGCACTCCGAACCAGAATGAACGTGAAGCTGCTGAAGAATTATCAAAAACCTGAAGGAGGAAAACATGAAACACTCGGTTGCCTATCTTGTAGTTTTCGTAGTTTTGCTATTTGCGAACCTTGGCCATGCCGACACCAGGGACTTCGACCAGCAGATGGAGTCCGTCCTGGAGGTCTACCTTGAGATCCCCAAAACTCTCGCTGCAGACAGGATTGATGGCGTAGTTGCGACCGCAAAAACCGTTGCAACCCTTGCCGAAAATCTTGACAGTGCAAAGGTTACGGGTATGCACGCGAAACATTACAAGAACATTCCGGCCAACATCAAAGCCAGCACCGAAAAACTGGCGGCCGCTAAAGATATTACTGCAATGCGTGAAGCATTGAAAGATCTTTCCAAACCGATGGCCTTGTGGGCGACGCTGAGCCAGCCGCAAGGTGTGAGCGTGATGTACTGCTCCATGGCTCCGGGATCCTGGCTGCAAATCAACGATACCGTTATCGCCAATCCGTATTACGGAGCAAAGATGCTTCGTTGTGGTGAAATTGTCGGCGGCAAAGGCGTCAGCGCATCGACCCTCCCCAAAAATGAATAATCATATTTGATCTAGTAACCTTAAACGAAGAATTAGGGTCTGAGTTAAATTAAAAAGATTATAAGGATCTCTCACAGAAATAAGCACGTCCTTAAAATCGCCGCTTTTTATAGCAAAGCCCTGGTAAAACCTGAAAGTTTTCATTATAATCTTAATGATACTTATAATGGAGACTCTAACAATTACGAAAAGATAACAATAGAAGTAAAAATTGTCTGTATCCGGTTAGAAAATTTCGATAATAGTAAATTTTTTTTAAAGGGTTTTCGGATTTGAAACAAATACATTCCGGGATATATAAGGTCTCAATCTTCATCCTTGTCACTTGGATGGTTTGCTTTTGTACGGCGGTTTCGGTTTCGGCCGGTTGCACCGATAGCGAGGTATGGACGGCTTTCCCCTCGACGGACAACCTTATAAAACAAGGGCTTCCGGTAAACGACCAGCTCAAAAATGACAGTGGTCCTACGGTAAATCAGGACGCCACAAAAACCTACTCCCGCCGCTGGCAGGGCGGCTCCAGCAGCTGGGGAGCGAGCGTCACGCTAACAATCCACCCAAACGCGAAACTGGCCGCAGATACGGTCCAAAAATATGGTGACGGACTAACGAAATCCAAAGCGGGCGTCGCTGTCAAAATCGGCGATCTGGGCTTCAAAACAAACGATCTCATGCGCCCCTACTACATGATTCAAAAAAAGTGCCTGGTGGTTACTTTCTATACTTCGAGCCCGCGCCGAACCATGGTGGGAGATCAAGACCAGACCGTAAATCAGATCGTCAACAGTCTGGGTGCTCTTTCCTGCTGCCAGGCCAACCCCACCGGCCCCCAGACCCAGCCGGCAAACGACTGTCCCATATTATCTGACATCGGTTTTGCGCCGGCAAACCCAACCCCGACCGATACGGTCTCGTTCACGGCGAAAGCGACGGACAAAAACGGTGACAAAATCGACTACACTTGGAAAATTCAGGATTTCAACGGGAAAATTGTGCGCCAGTTGAAGGGAGCCAAGGTCTCTTGGAAGAACCCTCCGGCAGGCAACTACAACTTGCAAGTAACCGTGAAAGACGCCGACCCTAACTGCATCGACTGGCAGAATAAAAAGCTGGTTGTCCTGCCTAACCCAACTCTCCCCAACCTGCCGCCCACGATTCGGTTGTCACTATCTCCGTCCCCGCCGTTGACCACGGGCAACGTTTTGATTACGGCCGTAGTGATCGATCCCGACGGCGATGCATTGCGGGGAGGATGGGGACACACTAACACGGGCGGAGTACCGGGCGGAAGATACCCTAAACTACAAACCATTCCCGGCACGAGTGGCCTCTACCAACCAGTAAAGAAAAGAAACGGTAATACCTTTACCTGGAAAGGCCGGGTCGAAGCTGGCCCTCAGGAAATGACATTCGGAGCGGAGGACGTCCGGGGGGGCAAGTCCCGAAAGACAATTTCATTTGTTGTCATCGACCCGGCAGCCCCTCTTGCCATAACCCTTGTCAAAACCCCAAAAGCATACTCAAGCCCTTTACAATCGCTGAATTTTAAAGTAATCGACAATGCGCCGACGGGACAAAAGTTGACCTACAACTGGTGGATCGACGGCAAACGCGAGAAAAATTGGAATAAAAGTACGGTCACCTGGCCCAATCCAAGCCCAGGCTATCACGAAGTAAAGGTACAGGTTTGGCTAAAATCGGGAGCAACCGCCACCGATAAGGCAAGTTTCACTATCACCTCAACGCCACAACCACCCCCGGCCCAAAATACCCCGCCCTCAGTAAAGATTGTTCGCTTGACAAGTAAGCCAACGGTCGGCAAACCGGTCAATTTCAAAGCAATTGTAACCGATCCAAACAAAAATGATACCCATCTCTTTACCTGGCGGCTTGGTGGAAATCTGATAGGAACAAAGTCGAGTACCAGTTGGCAGACCAAAACCGCTGGAAGCTATCAAGTAAAAATAACGGTTTCCGACGGCACGGACAGGGACTCGGCCACACACACCTTCCAGGTCACAGCCAAACCAGCGGTCGTCACCCCGCCACCACCACCGAAGAGGCGCTCCATCATAAAAAGCGCTGCACTATTCCATACTAACGCCATCCATGGTTACGGCAACGCCAGCAAATTCCAAACTGGTGAGGAGATCGGCCTTCGCCTAGAAATCAACCCCGTCTCAGCTAGCCACCGCATAGAAATAAACTGGCTCGACCCCCGCCGGAGGCGCTCCCAAAATCGCGCCATCGACATGACCGGGAACATGCCCGGAAAAATTCGGCTAGTAAAAGATTTTCTAAAAACCAACCCTTCGGAAATCTCCGGAATCTGGGCCGTGGAAATTTTAGTCGATGGCCGCTTTGAAAGAAATCTAACTTTTTCTCTGGCCACTTCCGGTTCAGTTTTTTCAGCACCCAGCAAACGTCGCCCCGGCACCAATCCGGGAGTTCCCCAACCGCGACCGGCACCGGGCAGCGGTTGGAAAAACGCTTTTTAAGCGGTTGATATAGGTTTTTCAGCTATTTTATTTGATGTAAACTTGATGTAAATTCAGAGAAAAGAAATGTTAATGTTTACGATCAGCTGGAGGGACCAATCAGATCCAGATTGAAAATAATGGCAACAATACTCAAGGGTATTATGAATATTAGAGATAAATCGTACGGATAAGATAAAACGACAGCCTTTTAAGCTGCCCGCAAAATTTCACCTTCACGCCGGACAATTTCGACAATTGTACTCATATCATCTTCCCCCCATTGATCATTATATTCCCTGCTATTTGCTGTTGAAATTAGGGTTGACTTGTAATTAACAGCATTCTCGACCCACAAGCAAGAGACCGTTATGCTGCAGCAGATTAGATTATTGCGACCACCACACATAGCGACATCCCCGCAACCCGGATTTTTGCCAGGAAAGGTTTTGAGTAGACAACCGTCTCAGAGATTGCTAAAGGTACCGGGATGGCACCTTCCAGAATATATTTTTATTTCAGCAGCAAAGAAGAGATTCTTTTTGCAATCATTGAAGATTTTCTTGGAGCCAGCATAAACGGCCTCAAAGATCACCTTGAAGGGATTGAGGGGGCCCTTAACAAACTCCGCAAAGCTTTGTGGTTCCACTGCAAATCCTACTCATCCAGTCGCGAAAAGATCAAGATTGTTCTCGAATCCAGATCTTATCCCCGTTTTTACAACTCCCGGGCTTATGAAAAGCTGAAACAGTACAGCCAAATCTTCACCTCCATCATTGAAAATGGGATTGCTGAAAAAGCCCTGCACAACATCTCATCAGCACGCATACTTCGCGACATGATCCTCGGCACCGTAGACCACATGGCCATAAACTGGACGGTGAAAAACGGTCCCAGCCCATTGGCGATGACTGAGCACTTGTTCAGCTTAATCACCAATGCTACGACCAGTCAAAACGAAGAGGTTGCCCCGCTCGCCAAGAAAGAGCTCAAACGCAAAAAGATCATAAATTCCGCTACCCGCCTATTTGCGGCATCCGGCTACAAAGCTACCAAGAGAGCCGGTTTAAGGGGAGAGTTCCTCCCATCTGGCTTCTTTTTTTTTAACAATCTGCGAAAAAGGTGTCCACTAGATACTCTTTCGTTAACAAAAGGCTGAGGATATCACGATGAACACGATCACAAAAAAAGATCTGGAATATGCAAACAACAGTGAACACTGGTTAGCCGAAGAAGAGAAAATCTATGAGCTATGGGAGAGAGCCGAAAATCCGGGTGGCCAAAAGCAGATCGACCGCCTAAAAAAACAGGGCAAAAAGCCAGTGCGGGAACTCATCAAGCAGCTCATTGATGTGGATACAGAATTTTTTGAGCTGAGCCGGGGTGCCGGATTTGGTATCAATTACGAAACAACCAAAGATGTCCCTTCGGCCGGTCTCGTAACCGGCCTGGGTAAAGTACACGGCAAATGGGCTATGATCATTGCTAATGACAGCCGCGTTAAGGCCGGCGCATATTATCCCATCAATTGCAAAAAACATCTGCGGGCCCAGGACATTGCAGATCAATGCGGACTTCCGTGCATCTATATTGGGGATTCCGCCGGAGGTTTCCTACCCATGCAGGACCGGGTGTTTCCGGGACAGGGCCAATTTGGACGTTTTTTCTACAATATGAGCCGGATGTCCGCCAAGGGCTTGAAACAATACACTTTGAGCACCGGCGGTAACACCGCCGGAGGCGCCTACATTGTTTACCTGGCTTGCGAATCGATCATGATTGACAAACTGGCCTACTCTTTTCTGGGCGGCCCACCGATGGTTAAGGCTGCCATTGGGGAAGAGGTCACGATGGAGGCTTTAGGTGGAGCCCGGGTGCATACCGAAATCTCAGGTGGAGCTGATCATTTTGTCAGGTCTCAAGATGAGGGTATCGAGAAACTGCGAGAACTCCTCTCTCACGATCCCATGCAAAAACTCCATATAGAGCGACGTCCCGAAAAGCCACCTCGGGTTGCCTCTGACCATCTTTACAAAGTACTGCCAAAAGACCCCTATCGCGGCATAAAAGTTCGAGAGGTTATTGCCGCAATTGCGGATGATTCCCAGTTCACTGAATACAAACAAAATTACAGCCCGGGAAGAGGTGATACTATTGTTTGCGGCAAGATCCGCTTGAAAGGACTTCCTGTCGGCATCGTTGCCAGCAACAGTATTGGGGTTATCTTTGTTGAGGCGGCCCGCAAAGCAGCCGAGTGGGTAATTCGTTGTTGCACTCAAAAAATCCCGTTACTCTATATTCAAAACTCGCCCGGCTACATGGTGGGGACCAAAGAAGAGTACGCCGGCATCGGGAAATACGGTTCAAATCTGGTCCGGGTCGGAGCCTGCGCCAATGTCCCCAAGATCCAGTGGGTTATCGGCCCGGATCATGGTGCCGCCAATTACGGGATGTGCGGGCGAGCCTACGACCCTAATTTCATCTTCAACACCATGCGCGGACGGACATCGGTAATGTCAGGCAGTACCGCAGGCCACATCCTGACAACCCTGGAACGGGCTAATGCCAAAAAAAGTGGGCGGGATATGGATGAGGATCAATTGCAAGAGTTCGAAAATATGATGGTGGAAAAATACACCAATGAAGCCCATCCATTTTACACCGAAGCCCGCCTCTACCATGACGGCACCCTGCCTTTTAAAACATGTCGTGACGCTTTGGCAACAGCTTTTGAAGTGTCATTGCTGCAACCGATTCAAGAATCGCATTTCGGCAATCTCAAGTTCTAGCGCCGGAACTTTATTTTCAAAAAAGAGTTCTTCAAGGAATAGATAATATGGAATATGTCAAGGGCAAAACCTACGAAGAACTGGAGATCGGAGAAACCGCTTCATTCAGCAAAACCATCACCGAAACCGACATTTGTCTGTTTGCGGGCATCAGTGGTGACTTTAATCCCATGCATGTCGATGACGACTACGCAAGCAAAACTAAATTTAAAGCCAGGATTGCCCATGGCCCGTTATCGCAGAGTCTGATTGCTCCAGTGCTGGGGACAAAACTGCCGGGACTGGGAACCGTGGCTGTAGAGCTCTTTAGTCGCTTCCTGGCTCCAGTTTACCCTGGCGACACGATTACAGCAACAGCTGAAGTTACGAAGAAAATGGCCGCCAAAAAACAGATTCGCCTGAAATTGACCTGGACAAACCAAAAACAAGATCTGGTGATAGAAGGAGAGGCCCTGGTCTCACCTCCCAGGTGATAAAAAAAAGCTATAAAAGTTGACCTTGGAGCCGGGATTATTCTTATGAGTGAAGAAAAATCCCGGAAATTCCGCCAAAACCGGCAGTTTCTCCAAAAAGAGAAGCACCAAGTCTACTTTATCGGCGGCGGCCATGCCCGACCCCGACAGAAAAAGATCTCCCGCAAACTCATCTGCCGAGTTTGAAAACGATAGTTGTCTCGACCAGGGTTTTAACTT
>CAYWGC010000050.1:17365-22953 GCA_964457755.1 uncultured Thermodesulfobacteriota bacterium
CAAACTCATCTGCCGAGTTTGAAAACGATAGTTGTCTCGACCAGGGTTTTAACTTTAGCGCCATTAAGCATACCTGGTTGAAAACGCCAATTTTCAACCGTCTCCTGCACCGCTTTTTCAAAGTATCCAATCGGCTCGGCCTTAATAATTTTGAATCCCTCGACGCGCCCCTGACGGGTCACAAAAAAGCGAATCTTAACAGAGCCCTCAATCCCGCGCCGCCGCGCTAAAAAAGGATAAATCGGCTCCATCCGAGTCGTGCTCAGAGGTTCGCGATCAACTTCGCCAACCCGATAGAAATCAGGCCGGACCAGAGTCGGAACTGGGGTCACGGGAGCTTGCGGCAGGGGCTCAAGTTTAAAGTCACTCTCAATGCGGGTCTCAACTTTTACTTTTGAGAGCTTGATTTCGGGATTTATTTCCGGGATCGGCAGAGGTGGTTTTAAGATCTCGGGCGGCGGCTCCGGAAGTTCAAGTTCAGGCCGGGGCTCAGGTTCAAGAGGGGCGCGGGATTGCTCCTGATCGAGTTCTGCTTTATCGATAAAGATCGGATCTTTGAGCAGGCGCGGCAACTCGCGGGGGCTTCCACCACCCCGAAAAAGCCAGGGGATCAGAGCCATAATCAGGAGATTAAGAAGCAGCGCCCCGGCCAGAGCCAGAGGCAGATCCCGCTTGCGATGATGATCACAGGACATAATTTACCGATTTCATCAATTTTGTGGAGTTTCGGCCGCAACCGCGATGCGCTCAGCTCCAGCCAAACGGCATTGATCAAGAACCTTTACGGTCAAACCGGTGGTCACGGTCTTATCCGCGACAATAACGATACTGCCATCCGGATTCTGGGCCAGAAAACGTTCAGTTACGGCCCGAATACTGCGCACATCGATCCTCTGGCCATCAACATAGATCTGGCCCTTGGCATTGATCCCTAATCGGAGACCGCTCTGCCGGGTCTCTTCAGCGGTCAAAGCCGCCGGCCGATTAACCTCAACCCCCGATTCGCGGACAAAGGTCGTAGTCACGAGAAAGAAGATCAAGAGAATAAAAACCATATCCAGCATCGGCGCCATATCGACCTGCGCCGGTTTACGCTCACGCCGCAGCCGGGCCCGCACATTAATCATGAAAGCTCCTTCATTACGCCGGCGCGAAATTCATCCATCCTCTGGGAAATACGAAAAATCCGCCGGCGCAGGAAACCAGCCATAAAGAGACCGGGAATCGAGACAAAAAGACCGCTCTGGGTCGTAATTAGAGCTTCAGCAATCCCGTTGGCCAGGGCCCGGGGATTACCGGTGCCGTAAATCGAAATCGCGTCAAAAGTTGAGATCATCCCCTGTACCGTCCCCAATAGACCGAGGAGCGGGGCAATTGAAGCAAGTGCATAAATATAGTTGACATGGCGACCGAGACGTTCGGTTTCACGGGCAATCAGGGAGTGCAAAAGGGCCAGGTTATCACGACGCACAAAACTCATCGACTCAATGAAATGGCCCACCACATGACAGAGCGGCGTCCCGAAAAAGTCATCGACGAGGCGCCGCTCCCGGACCGCCGCCAGGGCTTCTGAGATTTCCATATCGCGCTGATTTACGGCCCAAACCGACTGTAGTTTAAGCAGAATCATAATCCACATAACAATGGAGATCAGGATAATCGGCACCATCAAGGGACCACCCCGATAAAAATAATCAAGAATGTCGAAAAAAAACTGCATTAATCACACACACCTTGACTTGAACGCAAAAAAAAATAAACTCATCATTCATCCTTCATCTTTGTACCCCGCCCCTGCAGGGCGATGCTCAAACTGACCGATTTCTCCTCCATATCACCGATTATAGCATCAACTCGGCGGGCAAACCAGGTATGCAGCAGGATAATCGGAATCGCGACCGTCAAGCCCAGTTTGGTTGTAATCAAGGCCTCAGAGATGCCGCCCGACATCATCCGCGGATCACCGGCACCATAGACGGTTATCACCTGAAAGGTATTAATCATACCGGTCACAGTACCCAACAATCCCAATAACGGGGCGATCGCGGCCAGCACCTGCAGGGTAGGAAGGAATTTTTCGAGGCGGGGCAACTCTTTAAGAATAGCCTCTTCCAGAACACTCTCAAGGACATCACGGGCCGCTTGACGTGCTCCCAGGCCGGCTGCCAGAACACGAAAGACCGGCCCTTTTTTATTCTCCAAGAGCGCCATGCAACGTTGAAAATCACCAGCTGCAACCAGCTCAATAATTGACCCCATCACCTTGTCGGTATTACTCTTAACCCGGCTTAAAAAGAAAAACCGTTCAAGACTGAAAATCAGAGCCACAAGCCCGACCAGAAGAATAGGCCAGACCAGGATCCCGCCGGAGCGCAGCCGCTCCCAACTGGACGGGGTCAGCGCCAGACGCCGGACAGCATCACCGCCGGAAAAATCGAGATAGACCGAATCACTCTCTTGAGCGATAAACTTCTGCAAATTTTTAGAGACCCGCCAGCCCGGCTTTGAAACCGCCAGCAGAGCATCATTTTCAGAGCCGTAAACGGCATAACCGCAACTCCCGTCAGCCGCATCCTGATAGATGGTCGATAAAGCCCCCAGGCGCACAATCTGCCCCTCTGTCCGGCGCCCGTCAAGACCGACGAAGGGGCCTCGCGAACGTCTAACTTCGGCCCCGGCCTGCATCTCATCAAGATAGAGATTGGCAATCGCCACAATCTCACGCATCCCGGGATAGGCGGTCTCTTTCAAAATCTGCCGCAGGGGCTCGAGACGCCCCGGCCCATCTCCAGAGACCGGAGAATTTTCCAACATCGTCGAGAGATCACGCGCGCTGGTGCGCACGACCCCGGCCAGCTCATTAAGTTTATGCAGAGCCAGGCGACTTTTCTTCTCCAGATCCTGTTGTTCCTGAGCCAGTTTTTCGAGCTCTTTCTCCTGGCCGTCAATTATCTTTTTAAGCTCGGCAAGCCTTTGCTCGGCCCTTTTCTTGGCGGCTTTTGCCGAATTCCGCAAAGCCGTGATTTCTGCCTGGCTGAGACGGTTTTCAACCTCAGCCGCCTGTTTCTCCTGCGCGACTTGAGTCGCAGCCCTTTGCAATAAACTGGAACCCTCTTCCGGAACGGCAAACACCGGTAAACCTGTACTCAGAAACCATAAAAAGAGGCTCAAAGTTATAAAAAGACACACTCGCACTCTCATGGCTGACCTCCAGCCACCGGCAAACGGACAAGATCGAAGGCCCGCTGTTTGAGGGTCATGCGCAAGGCCTCTTTGACGGCTTCGTGGCCGGTCCCCGACAAAAACTCCCAACTTTTGCTTTGCCGGTCAAACCACCCCGCCCGATCGCCATCGAGCGACAGGTAGTAGAGACCAACCCGGCCCAGGCGCAGCATGCGCACGGTGGTTTCGACGCCATCCAAGTTAAAAGACTCTTCACTGACCTCAAAACCCCGGCCAAATCCGGTCTCGATCTTAAGGACCTCCATAACCCGGCGCAACTTTTCGGCCAGATCAGCATCATAACTGCTTAACAGATCACGCAGATCGGCCAGACGCCGCTCTCTTTCGAGGCCGGCAAAAGGCAGGTCAGTCAGGCGAAAATCTTCGATACGAGCCACCAGTTCATCCAGATAGGGTTCCAGGCGAATGCCGATTTCCGTCATCTCTTTAAGCCCGCTCTCCAACCTTATAATCTCCTGACGACGTTGCCGGCTATAACCTTGCAGTTTTTTCCGCCGGGCTTCCAAGAGTTTAATCTCAAGTTCAAGAGCGTGGGTTGCATCAGCTAAGATCCGGCGCTCATCCTGCCAGGCCTGCTGCAACGCAGTCCTCTTTTTTTGGACGAGCAGAGTCTCCTGCACCGTCTGATCGATATTCTGCCGGGCCCCAACCGGAGCCGGAGCGGCAGAGGCTGGCGCAAGCGCGCCCAGACAAAAAACTACTGAAAGTAATAAAAGAAATGGTTT
The DNA here is from genome assembly GCA_964457755.1 of uncultured Thermodesulfobacteriota bacterium. Classification (GTDB taxonomy): domain Bacteria; phylum Desulfobacterota; class Anaeroferrophillalia; order Anaeroferrophillales; family Tharpellaceae; genus Tharpella. The sequence continues at coordinate 21,334 of CAYWGC010000050.1, forward strand.
TCTCTCCATCTTCTCTCCTTAAGATATAATTAGGTCAGGTCCGGATTTTACAGAGCCGACCAAAATCTGAAAAATTTCTATGTGAAGATTTCTTCTATATGTGTTAACGTATTGAAAGTCAACCGGGAAGGCCCTAACCTTTCCGATAAAACCAAAAACATTAAAAGGACTCCAAGCAATGCGTTGTACACTTGCTGAAATTGCCACCAAGGTTGGCGGTCAAGTAATCGGAGACGAAAATCTGGTAGTAACCGGCATTAACAGCCTCGAGGCGGCAACCGCTGACGAACTCTCCTTTGCGGAAGAGAAATTTCTTGAAAAAGCTGTAAGCTCAAAAGCCGGGGCCCTGCTGGTCCCCAGAAAAATTGATACTTTAAAGCAACCGCTGATTATCTGCGAGCAACCTTTTCGCGCAGCCGGTCGCATCATGATGGAGATCGATCAAGCTGCCCAGAGAGTTGAACATAAGATCGACCCGCTCGCCTTTATCGGAGAGAGTGTCAGCCTCGGGAAAAATCTCTATATCGGTCCCGGCGCGGTAATAAATGACGAAGCCGTTATCGGCGACAACAGCCGCATCTACGCCAATGCCTATATCGGCAAAGGGGTCTTTATCGGCGCCTCTTGCTGGATCTACCCCGGAGTCGTGATCCGCGAAAACTGCTCTTTGGGCGATCGCGTCATCATCCACCCCAACTCGGTCATCGGCTCAGACGGTTTCGGTTTTCTCCAGGTTGGCGGCTGTAATGTCAAGATCCCCCAGATCGGCGCGGTAATCATTGAAGATGATGTTGAAATCGGGGCCCTTTGCACGGTTAACCGAGCGGCTCTCGACAAAACTATCGTCGGCCGCGGCACCAAACTCGACGACCATGTGCATCTAGGCCACGGTGTCAAGGTCGGCCATGAAGTAATTATGTGTGCCCAGGTGGCCCTTGCGGGTAGCGTTACAATCGGCAATCAGGTTATGCTGGGACCCAGATCCGGGGCCACTGATCATCGCAATATCGGCGACCGGGCCCGCCTCATGGGCAACACTATAACGGCAAAAGATCTTGAAAAAGAGAAGGACTACGGCGGCATCCCAGCGGTTCCGGCGAAACAGGCACTGCGGCAGATGATGGCCGCCACCCACCTGCCTAAGGACCGCAGCCGCCTGGCCAGCCTTGAAAAACGAGTTAAGGCGTTAGAGAAACTTTTAGAAGAAAAAGCGTAAAATCAAACACAGGGAGGAAAAATCATGGACTTTAAAAAAATCATCGTAAACATTACTCTGGCAACCCTTTTTATTGCCACTCTCGGCTTTATGCAAACTCTGCAGGCCGCCGAATTCAGCGCTGACATGGAAACCAAATCAAGAGGACGACTAGTTGCTCAGGGCAAGATTTTTTTCAAAGGCGATCTCAGCCGCCAGGAGATGAATCAAGGAGGTCGCCAGATCATCATGATCAGCCGCCCCGACAAAAATCTCGCCTGGACCTTGATGGTGCAGGAGAAGAGTTACCTGGAGATGGCCGTCAACCATGAAGATGAGGGAATGACTCCGGGAAACTGGAATCAAAAACTGGAAAAAGGGGCTAAAAAGATTGGCAGTGAAACTGTAAACGGGGTTAAATGCAA
>CAYWGC010000051.1:0-22820 GCA_964457755.1 uncultured Thermodesulfobacteriota bacterium
GTGGCTAACGATTAGAAAGTTTGACGAAATAAACGGGACATCCATGATAAAAAAAACACAATGAGATTCTTACCAGTACCAAATTCAATCATCCGGACAAACTGCAAACTTAAGATTAATCGTAAATACGCGTAACAAAGTCCTATTAGAGAACATCTCAACCTTAGAAAAGGCTAGCAGAAAATATATTGCCTTTAGCAACCTCAAGTAGATTGATTAATGCAACGATGTAAACCTTGACCAGTATTCCTGCATCCAACAATTGAAAAGTGACTCATTTTTCGTCAAAGATATCGTACCTTCAATCACTATTCTCCCACATACTCACTCAGCCGCGCGTACAGCACGTATATAATGCTCATTAGTTGTCAGATGGGCTTTGGCTTTTCCGGTTTCAAAATAGATATACCATGCATCTACTTCCGATCCAGAGTCAGGTGTCGATGTCCAGAAGTCATCGGAAAGACCAACGCCAACAACATAATAATTAAATATCCCATCAATAGAAAATGGATGATTATCCGGCAATGCCGGATGGGTATTAGATGGCTCCACCAAGGTAGATAATTCTGAGATGGTTGGTAAACGCCAGCCTTGACGCCCTCCAATCTCTAAAGCATAACATTGGGACTGTGCCTCATGCCAGCCGTATTTGGAATTAGTCGCTAATTTTTGCCACACCAGCCCGGTTTCCCGATCCAAAACCGCCGCATCTCCCATGACCAGCTCAAAACGCTCATCCGCCGGCAATACTTGGTCCCATAAAGGTGATGCCGCCGTTGTCTGACGGCTACCATCAGAAAAGTTTATGCCACAATCATCACTTTCAAGGAAGACTTCACCTTCTATATTGACGTTGTCATTGAAAATCATTTCAGAGACGGCTACCTGGCTTGTCATGACAAAGCTCAATACCAAAAAGACCATTAGGGTAAGTGACTGTAATGATTTTTTCTGTTTCATTGTGAAATCTCCGTAACTTGAACGTTTAAAAAAATTATGACAAAAACTTGCCATTACCAATCTCAGCCTTGCCACCAAACAGCAAACGAAAAGTTTATCGGAAACCTGATAACCTCGGCCTATCGATGAAATTCATAACTCAAGTAATGCAACTTTTACTTACGGTTTGTATCTTCAGATTTCTCCACCAAGTCTGAACGGGTTACAAAAGAGGGGCGATATGATAACCAATCGCTCCGGTCTGCCAATCAAAGGCATCCAGGTATTGGCCCAAGCGGTACCAACCGCAGTAGAGAGCTGTATTGGGACATTCACCGGGCTGAAAAAGCTTATTTTTGTCATCTATAACGACATTTAGGCGACCATCTTTTTTTATCTGTTCGGCGGCCAGGTGAATAGAGTTATCATAAAAATCATAGCCTTTTAACTCTTTTGCCTTTTCCTGCTTCGGTTGTGGCCAGCGGGCATCAAAAAAAGCAGTGCCGGTAAGTCCTGTTTTCTCTGCCGTCAGGCTGTCATCAATAATCCGTTTAACAAGTTCCGGTGTTGGTCCGTCCAAGCGTGCAACCATCAGGGAGATATCCGGCATGTCGGCAATTTTTCGGCCCCGGTAACCAAGATAGGAAGGGTTTAACTGCCAGCCGTGCAGTTCATAATTGCCAGCCAGAACCAGGGCCAGCTCGGAATCGAGAGAGGCCAGTTCACGGTTCCAGTGAAAGCTCTTTAAGGCGGTTTTTACTTTTTTAAGTTTTACAGCCAGATCTTTTTTTTCGCTATCATTTTTCCCCGGCGTTTCGTGCTCTTTTTTTAATGCATCTTGCTGCTCTTTCAAGAGACGCTGTTGTTTTTTTTCGATTGCTGATAATTCGGTTGAGGCCACCTTTAAAGGCATGCCATACATCAACAAAAGGCAACGAATCGCCCGCGGTTCATTTTTCAACTCCCGCCGTTCTAGATATTTTTTTACCGGAGATAATATTTTTTTCTTGTAATCTCTGCGACTGCAGATCTCTTTTTTATCGATCTGGACCTTCAGCAGATTTTCTTTTGGGAGGCCTCTCTTTTCGAGGTAATAGTTTGCTAAAGAAACGCTTTCGTCAGCCCAGCTGTTGGCGATCACCAAAACTTCATCTGCCTCCAGGGCTGCCAAGGCAGAACTGTCGCAGAAAAGTAAGAGTCCTGAAAAAAGCAAAAGAAGTGATATGTAAACAGATTTTCGTTTCATGTTTGTAATGTAGAAGAAAAAGGCAATGCCAACAATATTTAGATTTTTATGATATGTAATAGCATAGCTCTTTAAGTTATAATTAGTTACAAAATTAATAACTTTTTGTTAGTGCCCGGAGCGGACGGCTCGCACAGAATAATACTCAGTTGATTTATCATTGTACACCACTGTGCCGAAAGTCTAGACAACGCGATACGCATTGCTAGCATCAGTATGGCTGGTAGATGACCAGTAATAGGACTTGGGCGAGGTGAAGGGATGACCTTCCGGCAGTTTGAATTCACCTGTCTAGCTCTTATCGATCAGGGTTGCGAGTTCATCAATAGTCGGCAACCGCCACCCTTTGCGACCACCAATTGCCGCTTTATAGCAATAATCTTGGGCTTTGTACCAGGTATAGGTTTCATCATTGGTGGCTTTTTGCCAGACTAAGCCAGTTTCACGATCAAGTACGCTGGTGTTAGATAAAACCTCAACAAAGCGTTCGGCTGCCGGCAAAGACTGATGCCAGGAAGGTATTGGCGCCCCGGTTTGACGGGTCCCATCAAAAAAGGTTAACCCGCCATTTTCATCAGTGATCATGGTTTCGCCTTCAATATTGATATTGTCGTTGAGAATCGTCTCTGCGGCAGTGTTAGATCTTGACAACGAAGCGACAATAATCACCATAACCACCTGCAGGGTCAAAAACGGCAAATTTGTTTTGCTTTTCACTTGGAAACCTCTCGTAACGTTAATCAGCTTTCTGTCTGTATCGCTTCCGCTAATAGGTAAAGCAAACCTCACAGATCGGAACGAACTGCAAGCACATAATAGGGAGTTGTTTTATTCGTAGTGCTGATGAAACCCGTATTAAAATTAACAAGCATTATTAATCCGGTAGGAGAAACAGTAGACGTTATGTAGTAAGCGTCGTTGCCAGAATATTGAATGTTTATAAAAGGGTAATCCAGGGGAAGGCTAGGAGGCAGCTCCTGTTCTGGGTCGATCAAGGTCGCCAACTCATCTACCGTCGGCAGTCGTCAACCCTTAAGGTTGCCGATAGTCACGTTATAACAATAGGCCTGAGCCTCGTACCAGTTATACTCCGTGTTATTGGTATCTCTTTGCCAGACCAGGCCGGTTTCACGGCCAAGGACGGCATCGTCGTTTAAAACCAGTTCAAAGCGGACATCATAGTTCAAGGTGCGGTGCCAGGTGGGTTTTGGCATCGTCATCTGACGGCTGCCATCAGGGAATGTAATTCCCCCGGCTTCATTTTCGATGAACAGTTCACCCTTCATTTCAATGTTATCTTTTAAAGTGGTTTCGGCAATAACCTCTTGCGCCACAAGAGAGGTCATAAATAAGAGAATAAAAGTCAGCAAAAGTTGGGATAGCCATCCCTTTTTAACATGCACTGTAAAATCTCCTAAGATTTGGAAATTGATAACCAGAAATTGTTAGTAAAAACCGGTCAGATAAACGGCGAAAGCTTCTTATCTGTAGCTAGAAGCGTCGGCCTTAGTCTGCCACCGGCAATTTATGCAAACCGGTAACTTACTGCCCGGAACGAACGGCGCGCACGTAATACATTCCGGTTTTGTCGACATTGTAGACTTCGCCATCACCAAGACTGTCGATGGTTGAAAGATAGACTATCCAGGTCTGATCCCCAGTATCGGTGGCATCGGTGACGGTGGTCGCAGACCAGTAACCGGAAGATTGTACGTTGGTAAAATAGTTATCGGCGGCCAATGCCGGATCCTGTGTGATATCAACCAGGCTCGCCAGTTCTTCTATGGTTGGCAGACGCCAACCCATGCGGCCGCTGATTTCTGTATCCCAGACATATTACAACTAGGATTTTGTGTATGGTTAGTTTTATTTCCATAAGCTCACCACCGGGAAGTTCTATTTTGCTTGTCCATTTCTGGGTTTAAAGGGGTGCATTAGTTGAAACATCTACTCTTGACGGAAGCTGAATGTCATCTTTTGGTTCAAGCTGGCAACCAACTGCTTACCCCATAAAAATGGCCGGGTTACTTTTCTAAAAAGCAATCCGGCCATTTACAGTGATTCATATCTTTCATCTCAGCCCTATAAATTTAGGTATTTAGGAGAGTATTAGTATGCTAATACCTGTAACATAACCTGAGGAATCAAGTCAACTTAACTATTATTGACTGAAAGTCCAAAAACTCCAAGTGATAAGCCCTTTACATTATTTAAAGTAGCATTTCACCGACAACCCCCGATATCTTTAATTTCCAAAGTTCAGTCCGTCTCACTTATTTCCCCCATTTTCACATAAGCGCCGGAGTAAAGACATCGTAAATAAGAATGTCTTCAGTAATTTTTACGACTTTGTGCCGGACCCCTTTGGGAACTCGGACGACAACCCCGGGTTCAAGCGGAAATTCACCAGTACCCTCAACCCACATCATAGCCTGACCTTTTAACGGATAGAGAATGTCATCCTGGTCTTCATGGATATGTTCGGGTACCTCCCTGCCAACCGGTATGAAAACCAGCATACAGGTCACATCGAGGTCGTCCTCCTTCTGCGAAACCAGGGGTTTAATTTTAACTCCGTCAGCCAGGGGATGAGGCATCCAAGAGATATCTTCAACTATCTGCTTCACTTTCATATAAACCTCATGAAATTGACCCCGCATCAGCAATTAAATTATTTTTATTGAGAGTGCCCTGGAAAAGGTTAAACCCCAGTTTGAGATCTGAAAATGGAGCTGTTATTTACCCGCCATTATCATGGCAAACGGGCGGGTGGCTTCTACCTGTTCGAAGGCAATTTTGATGGCGGCGGTTAAGGGGACCGAAAGCAGCATGCCGGGGATTCCCCACATCCAACCCCAGAAAAGTAGTGATAAAAGGACAGTCAGGGGGCTTAGGTTGAGCCCTTTGCCCATCATTTTCGGTTCAACAAAATTACCGACTACGGTTTGCAGAGCAATCAGTACGGCAAAGACAGCGAAGGTTTTTGAGATAGAGCCGAATTGAAACAGGGTAATAAGCACCGGTGGTACGACCGAAATCATAGAGCCGATGTTGGGGATGAAATTCAAAACAAAAGCGAGAACCCCCCAGAGTACAGCAAAGGGAACGCCAAACAGGAAAAGAGTCATAGAGACCAGAATCCCAGTGCCGAAACTGATCATTGTTTTGAGCCCTAAATAGTCCTGAACCGACTTGTTGATACGGCCTAAGGTTTCAATTATCGGTATAGAAGCGTTCTTGCCAAAAGCCCGGACAATCCGTTTTGAAAATTCATCCTGTTCGGCCAACATAAAAATCATAAAGAGAACAACCCAGACAGCATTACCTAAAAAAGAGAAAAATGAGCCACCTAAACGTTTTACGAAGGAGCCTACGGATTTAAAGTCAGTTCCTTCAAGGCTCGAAACAAAACCTGAGTAACTTTCCCGGACTTGGTCCGGGGTGATCTCAAAACGAGATAGAATGATTTTAACATAGCCCCAGAACTTTTCTTCGAACATTGGGAGCTGGGCGTTAAAATCGATTATATTAGCACTTAAAAGGCGCCCAAAAAGATAACCAAAAGCCATCAGAAAGAGTACTACGACAAATATCCGCAAAGAGCTGGGGACGTGCAGGCGTCGTAGCCAATCAATGGGAATGCCTAAGGCGTAGCAGAGAAGCAGGGAGATACTGAAGGGGATAAATAGAAAAGCCAGAGATTTTAAAATAATGACCAACAGCATCAGGAAGATGATCCAGATCGTGATTTTAAAAATGTTTTCGTCCTGGGTTGCGGTCATCTCTTTTTTCATAATGATTCTCTGGCGTTTAAATGGGGAGAGTGACAGTTACGTTGGTTCCCTGGTCGGGTTGGCTCTTTATTGAGATTGTTCCGTGGTGGTAGTTTATGATTTTGCGGGTTAGCGGCAGTCCCATACCAGCTCCCGACATTTTACTGGTAAAGAAAGGGTCAAATATACGTTTAAGGTCTTCGGCCTTAATACCATGTCCGTTATCGGTGATTTTGATCTCTAGATTGGGAAGCTCATCTGAATTATTGTTAGAAGCTGTGCAAATGGTCAATTTGCCGCCATTTGCAATGGCTTCCAGGCCATTGCTGATAATTTGTATGAAGGCTATCAGCATGTTTTCATGGTTTAGAGGGAGCTTAGGTAAGTCGGGGGCAAAGTTACGTTCGATGACGACCTGGTGTTCTTCTTGAAGGGTTATGGTTTGTTTGAGAGCTTCATCAATTATGGTATGAATGTCGAGTTTTTCTTTGTGGCCTGCTGTGAGGTTTTGCAGGGTCACGCTCTTTTTGACCATACGTTCGAGTCTTTCGGTTTCCTTAAGAATTACTTGGGCATACTTTTTTTTGCGGTCGTCATCTGGCAGTTCCTCCAGGATGCGGCGGGCAAAACCGCCGATCGAGACGACCGGGTTGCGAATTTCATGTTCGACCCCTTCAACTATTTGGTCTTGGGCCTTGCGCCGTTCACGGGAGACTGTCTGGTCGTGTTCCCGGGTTAGTTTTAGTCTGGATTTGATGCGGGCGAGAAGTTCCTGGAAATGAAAGGGTTTAGTGATATAGTCGTCGGCACCGATCTCAAAGCCTTTGACCTTGTCGCTTATTTCCAGTTTGGCAGTCAACATGAGGATCGGAATATGTTTGGTGGTTTCGTCCTGTTTAATGATTTCGCAGGCTGTAAAGCCATCCATTATCGGCATCATGATATCGAGCAGGATAAGATCTGGAGATTTCTCGCGGGCCAGTTTTACGGCTTCCTCACCGTTGTAACCTTTGAGGGTTCGGTAGCCTGATTTGTTCAGAATTTTGTCAAGCAGGTTGACGTTGTCAAGATTATCGTCAACTATGAGGATGGTTTCACTCATGGCTGGTGTTCCTTGAGGATCGCGGCAATAGTTTCGGGAAAAGTCCTGACATTGATCGGTTTGGAGATGTAGGCATCGCAACCGGCAGCCAGACTTTTCTTCTTATCGCCAACCATGGCGTGGGCAGTTAAAGCGACAATCGGCAGGGCGGCGAAATCTTTTTGCAGGTGAATGCGCCGGGTTACTTCATAACCATCCATGTTGGGCAGATTAATATCCATCAAGATAAGATCAGGGTTGACATCCGAGAGCCGTTCGAGGGCCTCCTTGCCATCAACAACCCCCACGACCTCATAGTCTCGGCGACTGAGCACCTTGATTACCAGTTGGCGGTTATCGTCGTTATCTTCGACAACCAGAATGACCGGCTTTTTTGTTTCATCCATTATTTTTTATCTCCTACCAAAACTTTTTCTGTAACAATTTAGTGCTGTTCTCAAATTGTCTCGATGCGGGGATACCCCAAGGGCACTTCCTCGCTTGCGCTCACGGCGAATAAAGTTCGCCGCTATCCGCTTTAACTTAACACTTTGCTCCTTATTCATCAACCGGGATAAAAAAAGAGAAGATCGAACCCTTGCCATAGCGACTGCTCACTAGGATTATCCCATTATGCATTTCGACCAGACGTTTGGTGATACTTAAGCCCAAACCGGTTCCGCCGTATTGGCGGCTGGCCGAGGCATCAAGCTGGATAAATTCGTCAAAAAGACGTTCCAGGTCTTCTGTTTTGATGCCAATACCGCTATCCTCAACTGCAACCATGAGATAATTTTTATGGGGGTCGAGACCGGTCGGGGGGGGCTTGTTCCAGAGTTTGGCCTTTAAGCTTATCTTCCCATTAAAATCGGTAAATTTTATAGCGTTATTAAGCAGGTTAATCAGGATTTGTCGGAGTTTTTCAGCATCACCGATGACTTTAGGCAACGATTCCTCTTTTATCAAGGAGAAATGTTGTTTTTTGTTTTCAAATAAAGGATTCAAGGTGGTCAAGGTTTCTTCGATAACCTTATCGAGTGAGATTGGTTTTAAAGAGATTGTCATCTTTCCGGCTTCGATTTTTGAGAGATCGAGAATATCATTGATCAAGGCAAGCAGGTTGGTAGCGTTGCGCTCAACGGTTTCGAGGCTTTCTTTCTGTTCTTCATTAATGGTGCCGTCAATCTCATCGATAAGGAGCTGGGTGTAGCCAATAATTGAGTTCATCGGGGTGCGCAACTCATGCGACATATTGGCGAGAAATTCCGATTTTAAGCGGTCAAGCTCTTTCAACTCGGTGTTGGCTTGGCCGAGTTGAATTGATTTTTGTTCCAATGCGATAGTTCTTTCAGCGACCTTAGCCTCGAGTTGCTTGTTGAATCTAGCAAGCTGGTCGTAGAGTCTGGCGGTGCCGATTGCAACTCCTAACTGTTGCGCCAGAGTTTTGAAGAGATCGATAAATTTGTCGGAAAAATAGCCTTTTTCCTTCATCGATGAAGCACTTAATACACCGATAATCTCCTGTTCTGAAAAGATAGGAGCCTGAACAAAAGATTTGATGCCCTGGCCGGTCATCAGATTGGTAGAGATTGCTTTGTTGATCTCGTCGGTATCGGGTACGTGAATCACTTTGCCGGTCAGAAAGCATTCGCCAGAGTAGCACTCCATATTGGGTTGGCGCTCGGCGGTTTTGACAAATTCCGGCCTTAAGCCGTGCTGCGCTTTGATACGCAGCATCCCATCGTGGTCAAGCAGGCGAACCGAGCAGTTGTCGACGTTGAATTTATTGACTAAAAGATCAAGGAGGTTGTCCATGACCCGTTTGGGGTTAAGTGACGAGGCGACCATGCGGCTCGCTTCATAGAGTACCGACAACTCTTTGATACGTTGTTGCAACTCCTCCTGACTGGCTTCCAGCGAGAGGGAGATCTTGCCGAAAATATCAAAGACATTCTCCATCTCTGAGCCTAAGGCCTTCATATAAGTGTCACAGATGATGCGGGCAGCTGAAGAACCAACCGATCCGGCAATAGATTTTTCGACTTCGGCGGCTAACTGCATACGTTTCTGATCATTCATCTCGGAGAGCTTGTTGGCGTAATCACTGGTTGCAAAAAATTTGACTAAGACCAGTCGGGCCCTGTCTTTGCCGAGAAAGCGGGCCATCATCTTCTCTAGCTCAGACAAAGCCGGAAAGTTGGCGTACCGTTTTTCCTGGATAAAACGGTCGATCGTTGGTTTGAAAACATCAACAAATTTATCCGCCTGCCGGTGGCCGATCTCATTCTGGGGGCCGATCAGAGAGACGGCCAGATAGGCAATGGTATTGCTGGTCAGTGACCAGAAGAGGGAGTGAGAGTAGAAATCAAAACCCGTAAGACCGAAGAGCTCGATCGGGTTAAGCCACCAGATACCAAAGGGTCCATCTAACAAAATTGAGCCCGGCAGCCAGCCGGAGTAGACAAAAGAGGGGACCATCAAGGTGTAAAACCAGAAGTTAAAGCCGAAGGAGAGGCCGGCAATGGCCCCATAACGGGTGCCTTTTTTCCAGTAGAGGCCGCCAATCATGGCAGGGGCTGTCTGGATTGCCGCTGAAAAGGAGATGAGCCCCATATTAACCAGCATATAAGAATCGCCGATGACGCGAAAAAAGAGGTAGCCGAGAAAGATAATCAGCAGGATACCGAGACGTTTCAAATGGATCAGCCAGAAAGAGAGATCGGTCTTGACTTTAAAAATCAGCAGTAGCGGCATGATCAGATGGTTAAGCAGCATTGTGCTTAGAGTGACTGAAGAGACGACGACCATGCCGGTTGCGGCCGAGAGGCCGCCGAGAAAAGCTAAAACTGACAGGGATTGTTGGGAGTGCAGCTGGGGCAGGGTCAAAACGTAGGTGTCGGCAATCGAAGAGGGACCGCCGATCTCAAGCAGGCCGCCGAAGGCGATCGGAATGACGAAGAGGTTTATCAGAAAAAGATAGAGAGGGAAGAGATACATCGCTTTTTTTATGTGTTCTTCACGCTGGTTCTCAATAACGGCCATATGAAATTGGCGTGGCAGAAACATGATTGCCGACATCGAGAGGATGATCATGGTGAACCACGACTGGTAACTGTTGGACGGTGAGGTGTTGATCAACAGCAGTTTCTTATAGACTTCATGGTTGGCAATCTGGGTCAGGATATCCTTGAAGCCGTCGAAGATGCCATAAGTGACAAAGAGGCCGACGATGAAAAAGGCGAGCAGTTTAACTATCGATTCGATGGCGATGGCGGCAACCATGCCTTCATGTTTTTCTGAGGCATCAAGGTGTCGGGCGCCGAAGAGGGCACCAAAAAGAGCCAGTACCAAGGAGATGTAGAAAGCTGTGTCAAGATAGAAGGGGTGTTCCAGATAGCCGGAGGAGGAGCTGGTCGCAAATTCCTGGAGGCCGGGCCGGAACTCGGGGTGATGAGCAAGGAGTTCAAAAGTGGTCGAGATCGATTTGAGCTGCAGGGCGATATAGGGCATGATGCCGATAATCGCGAAGATGGTTACGAGGGCACCGAGATATGAACATTTGCCGTAACGGGAACTGATGAAATCGGCAAGTGAGGTGATGTTGTTTTCTCTGGTTATGCGGATCATCTTGCGTAAGATGAAGCCCCAGGCAAAAGCGGTCAGGGTCGGTCCGATATAGATTGTGATAAATTTGAAACCAGTGTTGGTAGCCTCGCCAACACTGCCGTAATAAGTCCAGGATGAACAGTAGACCGCTAGGGTCAGAGCGTAAATGTAAGGGTTGGCAACAATGCTCTTGCCTTTGAGTTTACGCAAGTCGGCATAATAGGCGACCGCAAAGAGAAAAAGCAGGTAGCTCAGAGAAATTCCGGTGATCAGTAGATAGCGGGGGTTATAGTCGATGACCCTCTCCGTTTTTTCGAGTCGTCATTGATCAGTCGTCAGTCGTCAGTTATCAGGGTTGAGGACTCTGTAATAGATCGAGAACCAAATGGTACACGTAATTTTTTGTTTTTAATTGACACTATTCAGAGGCAAGTGCTTTTATTCTGCCCGCTGCCCGCTGCCCGCTGCCCGCTGCCCGCTGCCCGCTGATCACTGCCTGTGGCTGGAGAGCCAGGCGTAGATGAAAATTACCATGATCGAGCAGAACCATCCCACCACCAGGTAGAGATAGAATGCAGGATAGCCGAAGATCATGAAATCTTTATTGAAAATATGGATGATCGGGTAATTTATAAAGAAGAAACCAAGGATAAAAAAGATTACCCACCACTCTTTTTTGTAGAGTATGCGAATTGACTTTTTCATGCTATTTCCTTTTATCAGGCTTGGTCAGAAACAAAAAGACATACATCAAGATACGCCATAGTCAAGCAATGGCCCCGCCTGCGGAGGTCTGGGGGGATTATTGATGTTTGTCCGCTTGGGTTGAGTTGATGGCCTGCCAATTTTCTGCACCGGTGGCCCGGGCCAGACCGGCCAGCTGAATGTTGTATTCGTAGAGGGCGTTGTAGTAGCTCGCTTCAGCTTCAGTTAAAGCAGCCTGCGAGTCAAGGACTTCAGTGGCCGTGCTGAGTTGGTTGTTGTATCTCAGTTTGGTAACCCGATAATTCTCTTTACCGAGTTCAACCTCTTCGGCGGCCGTGGCGATATTGCGATAAGAAGTGGTGGCATTTTCAAAATTGTTTTTGATCTCTAACGCAATCTCGTCCTCGACTTGTTTCAAGATCCGGCGGGCCCCTTCGACACCCGCCTGAGCACTTTTTACCTGATGGCCCCGCCGGCCCCATTCCCAGAGTTTCCAAGTCGCACCGATCGAGACAAAAGTATTGTAGGGGGTTGAAGTGATGCCGTCACCGTCGACCGTAAATTTATCACCCATGCGGGTGTGACTGGCCTGCAGAGAGAGGTTGGGATAGTAGTCGCTTTGGGCCAGCTTCACCTGATGTCCGGCTGAGGTTATGGCGTAGTTGGCGAGGCGTAGTTCCGGTCTTTTCGAGAGGGCGATAGCGGTCGCTTGGTTAAGTGAAAAATTCATGGTTTTTTGCGTGGGTTTGTCGGCAATCGTGAAATTACTGTCGCGATCAATCTGGATAATGGTTGACAGTTGCGCTCGCTTGATCAAGACCCCGGTTTTGACGCGGCGTTGCTGTTGTAGGGCCTGGCTCAGTTTGACCTTGGAGTAGAGGAGATCATTTAAGGGGATCAGTTCATTGTCGAAAAAGAGCTGAGAATCGCGAGCCTGGGCTTCTAGGCGGGCTACCGTGCGGGTTGCAGTTTCGGCAAATTTAAGTTGTTTGAGGTAGCTGAAGTAGGCCGCCACTGTTTCGAAGGTGATTTCGAGGCGGGCGAGCTCCTCTTCGGCCTGGGCTTGTTTAATCCCGAGTTGGGCCAGGCGATAGTTCTCAATAATGTTGAAACCAGTAAATAGGGGCTGTGTCAGAGTAATGTCAAGATTGTAGAGATCGTGGGTATTGGCGGGAAAGCTTAAACCTTCGATATCGTAGGAGTTGATCTTGTCTCGATACATGAATGAGTAGCCGGCTTCAAGTTTGGGGAGAAACTCGGTTTTTGCGGATTTACTCAACTCCTCGGCCTGAATCGTTTGGAAATGCTGGAGTTGAATTTGGGGATTACGTTGGCGGGCGAGATTCAGACACTTTTTAAGTGAATAAGTCTCTTGCGCGAATGCTGAGACGGCGCCAATGGTTAAAGCGATAAAGCTGATTGTTGCGATGTGGAAAAAGTTGGTGATTTGGGGGTGACGGGAAGAGCTCATGACAAATAAATCCGATTGAAATTGAAAGGTTAAGCGCTATGTATGGTGAGGGAAAAGTTCTCTATAGTTTTGCTACACTTTTCATATTTAAGAGTCAAGGAAACATTTTGTCAGGCGCCGCAACTGGATAGTTTATCAGTGAAAAAACTTTTCTAAAGTTTTGTTGTAATGAGCATGATTGTCCAGGGTGTTGTGACCGGCTTTGGCTATAACTGTAACCTCATAAGGTTTTCCGGTGAACTGTTCGCTCAATTTATCACTTTGTCGGCGAGGTATTATCTCATCATCTTCGGCGATTATTATGAGTGTCCGGGCTTTGATCTTGGGCACTAAGGCGGCGCTATCATATTTGTCTTTAATTAAAAATGAGACGGGGAGAAAGGGCAGGTGCGCTTGGGCAACACCTGCGAGACTGGCAAACGGGGTGACTAAAGTCAGTTTTTCGACCGGGCGTTGCGAGGCCAGGTGAGCGGCCACGCCAGAGCCCAGGCTGCGGCCAATGACTGATATGTGAGGGTGTTTTTTGGCTATGAAGTCAAATATGGCGACGGCGTCGGTGCAGAGGGCGCTTTCAGACGGTTTCCCGTTGCTGCCGCCGTAGCCTCGATAGTTGACCAGATAGATAGCATAATCCGGAAATAGCTGGTCAAAACCGGTAAGATTGACCGCAACATCCTCGGCATTGCCGCCAAAGTAGATGATTGCCGGTTCATGCATTTTGTGTAACGACCAGATTTTTATAGATACGCCGGAAACTGCTAAATAAAAGCTTTCAGTTGCTTGGTTTTGTGACTCCGGCGTGGGGAAATAGATCTGGCGGCGCTGGGTTAAATACATGATGGCGCAAAAAGTTGCATAGAGCACGAATGAAACGGAGATAATGATAACGGCTGGTTTCATAAACACAAACAAGAAATACAGGTTTTTAGCTTTTTGCACCCTTATAGTGCTTTAAATTACTTTCTCTGGAGCTTGACAATTGTCATTTGATCCGGTTTGTCGATTACACCCGCAACCAGATTACGTCCTTTTCGTTTCGCTTTATAGAGGTATTTGTCCGCACGCGCCAGCAATGTGTCCCCGTTATCGCCTGGTTCGTATCCGACAACTCCAGCACTGATGGAGACTTTGGAGTTGCTTTTTCCTTCGTTGAGGGTGGTAGAAATATGTTCACGAATTTTGTTCATCAGACAAATTGCCGTTTCCGCATCACATTTCTGAAAAAGGATGACAAATTCATCCCCGCCCCAACGCGCGATTATATCACTTTTGCGGAGATGTCCCTTGGCCAATGAGGCGATGGATTTCAAGATTCGGTCACCGGCGAGATGCCCCTGGCTGTCGTTGATCTTTTTAAGATTGTCCAAATCGAAGAGGGCCAGAGAGAGGCCGTCAGTATGGCGGCCGATGTTATCTAAGGTGTGGGCGAAGAGGACATCGAAATACTGGCGATTAATCAAGCCGGTTAATTTGTCGGTTTTGGCCAAGGCCTCCAGTTGAAACTGGAAACGGTGGATGGTGAAGCTGCTGATCAGCAGCACCAGCAGGGTTATTGCCGCACTGATCAGCAGGTTAGAGTAAAGGGCATCACGGATCGGTTTGAGGGCGGTATCTTCTCTCTGTTCGACCAGCAGAAACCAGTCCAGCTCCGGGATGTAGCGGTATGAAAGTAAAATGTTTTCTCGCCCATTTTTATACGTCAGAAAACCACTCTTGCCGCTTAATATCTCCTTCGCAACCGTGTCAATGCCGGCCTTTTTCTGGATGTTGACTTTGTCAATCAAAGACTTTTCCGGGTGGCTTTTGATCTCTCCGAGACGATCGACAAAGTAGACATTGCGCTGGTAACTTTCCTTGTAGCGATCAATCATTTTGGCGACGTTGACGACGTCCAGTCCCAGGCCGGTAACCCCGGTGAAGTTGTCCTTATAGTCGTAGAGTTTATGGTTGACAAAGATAGTCAGATGGTTGCGATTTGCTTCATTATTGTCTACCTCGACCCGGTAGTTTCCTGTATGGGATTCCATCGTGAAGAACCAATTGTCTTTGGGCACCTTTCTTGAGATGTTTTTGAGAATTCCGTCAGAGTGGTAATAGCGGTGGGTCTTTGCCGAAACCAGAAAGGTTGAGGAGACCTTATATTTGTCCTTGATTTCAGCTAGATATTTAATGATTTTTTCGGTTTTCTTTTCACCTTCAAGCATCCAGTCTTTAACAAAGGTGTTATGGGCCATCAGTGAAGATATATAGATGGGGCGCAGCAGGCTGGCCTGAATCTCCGAATATATATTGTTACTGGTCAACGGTAGTTCATTGTTGATCAGGGCTGAGCGTACAGAGTTGCTGGAGACGTAGTAGCTGGCAAGGTTTACAGAGACAAATCCGGTGCTCAGGATTATCCCGATAATAATTACCAGTTTCCAACGTGATGTAAGCAGAAACATTTTATAGAGGGCCTTTTTTCTCTGGAAAATTCTAAAATCAAATCTTATTTATTTTCGAGGTACCCTTCATTCGGTTGTTAATATGAAATAGTGCTCATTTACCGCAGTACCCCATTGCTTGCCGTTTTTCTGTTTGATAAGTTTAAAGCCGAATTCTTCATACAGGTGTCGAGCGGCATCAAGCCCCTCGAAGGTTTGGAGATAGACCTTTTGGTAGCCCTTGATTTTGCAAAAAGCAAGGGCTTTTCCGAGAAGCTCTCGGCCCACCCCTTTACCCTTAAGCGTATCAGAAAGAATGAACCATCTTAGATGGGCACCTTCATCTTCGGCATTAATCCCATCGATGGCAACTGAACCTTCAATCCGACCATTTATTATGGCCAGCCAAAAACCGTCGCGGATTTTATTGTAGCGTTGGAGAAACACCGCAAGCTCAGTAGCGACTTTGGCTTCAAAATAGATCCCAAAGCCCCAATGTTCGTGGTAGTAGGCTCCATGCAGTTCTGCAACTCTGCCAATTGAGCCGGGTATATATCCGTTTTCTATCCTCAACTCAGGCAGATTATTCATTGTAATCTCTCTATTGTGCAAAATATGTCCTTAAAATATCATCCCTATTTCGATGATGCAGCTTTGGTGATGCCAGCCAGTGCGTTCTCTATTTTTGCGATGATTTTGTCGCACCCGGTTAGACGGTGTCTTTTTTGTAGATATCTGGGATCGTTGTACGATATCCAGACGTTAGCCTTGTTGTCTTCCCAGATCAAGGCTTTTTGGGGTAGGTCAAGAGCAACACTTTGCTGGCATTGCATCAGAGGGCTTCCCACTTTGGGGTTGCCGAATATTATTAATTGCGTGTCTCGTAGTTCTATGCCGACTTTGCTGGCACCCTCGGAATGCTTTATGATATTGAATATAGTCATCCCTTTTTCTTTTAAAATACTCTCCATGCGAGCGGCCGTCTTCTCAACAGTATAGGAGCTTTTGACATTAATCATCCCGTCTGCCGCCGCTGCTGTTGCAGGGATTGCTATAAATAATATAAATAATGAAACGAGAGCTATTCTCTTCATTTATTCCTCCTTAGCTTGGTTTTATGCCACAAATTCGCAGCTGAATCGTTAACTATTAACAAGAGTTTTAAAGTAGTGCGGAATTTTTGCCTCGAAGGTCATCATCTCTTTTGAATAGGGATGGGCAATGGTGATGGAGCCTGCATGCAGTGTAAGCCTTTTAATACCTTTCTCTTTTTTTCCATATATTTTATCGCCGGCTACAGGGTAACCTTTTTCTGAAAAATGCACCCGAATCTGATTTTTCCGGCCGGTAATGAGGTCTATTTCGAGAAGGCTGTATTTTAAAGATTCCTGTAGAACCTTATAGCCGGTTTTAGCAAGTTTACCTTTTTGAGGATCAGCCACAGAATACATTTTATGAATACTGTTTTCGGCAATAAATGAGGTGATCAAGCCCTCCTTTTGCGGTAGAGCTCCATGGACTACGGCGTAGTACTTTTTCTGAAATCTTGGCCACTCATCCTGAAGGTAATGCTTGGCTGGTTCAGTTTTTGCGAAAACGAGAACCCCTGAAGTATCTCGGTCGAGACGGTGGACTATAAATACCCGATTTTTTGATTTTGGTGCCCCTTTGCGGACGTAGTCATTTAAGAGGTAATAGGCTGTGTTCTCTTTAATTCTATCCGTGCTCACGGTTAAAAGACCATTTGTTTTGTCAACAACCAGAATGTCTTTGTCTTCATAGAGAATAGAAAGCCCTCTAGGTTGAAATTTTAGAGGGGGACGTTTAAAGTTTTTCTGACGTTCATGCATAATAGTAACTCAATTTTGTTTGCATACGACTTTGATACTATGGGTGTTATATTTAACGATCATACCAGCTTTAATTTTTCTTCGTTTACGTGTTTCAGTTGCTCCCTCGACGGTGACTAACTCATCTTCAATGACCATTTTAGTTTGGCCCCCGGTATCACATAGGCCGCTGGCTTTAAGGAGCTTGTTTAACTCAATATATTCGTCTGAGATCACAAATTTTTGATCCATTTCTGTTTGCCTGGAAGGTTGGGGTTTATTTAATAATGGCAAGAAACTCTTGCCAGGTTGGGTTTTTTGCAGGCGCTGGCAATGGTTCCAATCAGGTGTTGAGTCCAAAGTGTTCTTTACAATTGTTGATGGATAACCAGGGCTAAGGGGTGAAACGCTTTGGAACACGACCAGCCGGGCAGAGTTTTTACTTCACCATCAGTTGCCTGTAGTCTAATTTTTTCCGATTGCTCCCCCTTTGCAAACCGGTTCCTGGGGGTTCTGCAGGACTTTGGTGTCGGGCGGGATCGAGGCGGTCAGCCAGACGTTACCGCCAATTACCGAACGGGCGCCGATGACGGTTTCACCACCTAAAATAGTAGCTCCGGCATAGATAATAACTTCATCTTCAATCGTGGGATGGCGTTTGGTGTTACGCAGGCTTTCTCCGGCATCTCGAGGCAGAGAGAGGGCGCCTAAAGTGACCCCCTGGTAGATCCGAACCCGTTTGCCGATTCTGGTGGTTTCGCCAACGACAATTCCGGTGCCGTGGTCGATGAAAAAACTTTCATCGATATGGGCCCCGGGGTTGATGTCAATACCGGTCAGGTTGTGGGCATATTCGGTCATCATCCTGGGCAGGAGTGGAATCTCGAGATGGTGGAGCAGGTGCGCCATCCGGTAGATCGAGATTGCAAAGAGCCCGGGGTAGCTGAAGATAACCTGGTCGACACTCTTGGCGGCCGGGTCGCCCTCGATGGCAGCGCGGACATCGGTGGCTAGGATCTGGCGTAAGCCGGGCAGTTGTTTGACAAAATCGGTAGCCGCATCAAGGCCGCGCTCTTCACAGTTTACGCAACTATCATGATAGCGCAGGCAGTCGTGGCGAATGGCCAGTATCATTTGGTTTCCGAGCATTTCATGGAGCTCGGAAAGCTGTTGCCCTAGGTAGTATTTGAGATTAACCGGGTCGATCCTCGTCTGGGTGAAATAGCCAGGAAAGAGGATGTTGCGGGCCTGCTTGATAATTCTGATAGTTTCATCGCGCAGAGGAATCGGTTGTGGCGCCAGATGCTCAAAACATTCTCCACTGAGGCAGGTTTTGGTCAGTTGGTTGGCAACCTTATGCAACTCCTGCCGGCGGCGGTCCAGGTGGATGGCCGGATTTTGGCAATCATCAAAAAGTTGTCTATCTGACATGGCGCTAAATGCTCCGTATTAAGAAAAAGGTGACAACTCCCGCAGCCGTTTAACAATTGGCGGCAGTTGTTTAATAATCTCGTCGATATCTTCTTTGCTGTTGTAGATGCTTAAGCTGAAACGGATTGAGCCGTGGGCCATGGTGAAAGGTACTCCCATAGCCCGCATGACATGAGAGGGTTCGAGAGAGCCCGAAGTGCAGGCTGAACCAGATGAGGCACAGATGCCGAATTCGTTAAGCATTAAGAGAATACTTTCACCTTCGATGTTGGCAAAACTGATGTTTGTGGTATTCGGGGTGCGCTGTTTGGTGGTGCCGTTAACTTTGGCGTCGGGGATTTGCTTGATGAGTTCAGTCTCGAGGCGGTCACGCAGTTCCAGAACCCGGGTGTTCTCCTCATGCAGGTTCTGGCCAGCCAGTTCGCAGGCTTTGCCCAGAGCGATAATTCCGGGCACGTTTTCAGTTCCGGCCCGGCGGCCTTTTTCCTGGTGACCACCAATCATAAACGGTGAAAATTTGGTGCCCTTGCGTACATAAAGTGCACCGATTCCTTTCGGGGCATGTAGTTTATGCCCGGAGATGGAAAGCATGTCGATGGCACTCTCTTTTAAATTTATGGGCAATTTGCCGACGGCCTGAACTGCGTCGGTATGAAAGGTAATGCCTCGTTGCCGACACATTTGGGAAATCTCTTCCACCGGAAAAATAACCCCGGTTTCGTTGTTGGCCCACATGATTGAAACTAAGGCGGTGTCTGGTGTCAGGCTCTCTTCGAGGGCCCCCATGTCGAGGCAGCCATCGCCATCAACCGCGATTTCAGTGACTCGGTAACCTTGTTTATTTAAGGTACTGGCGAGAGAGCCGATGGCCGGATGTTCAACGCGGCTGGTGACGATATGACGTTTGCCGGGGTCGACGGCCAGGGCGGCATGGATCGCTGTACTGTCACTTTCAGTGCCGCAACTGGTAAAGATAATCTCGTCGGGATGGGCTCCCAATAAATCTGCAACTTGTTTGCGAGCCTCTTTCAGCTTGGGGCCGACGCGGCCGCCGACAGAGTGCATGCTGGATGGATTGCCGTAGAGTTCACAGAAGTACGGTTGCATTACCTTGAAAACTTCATCAGCAACCCGGGTGGTGGCGTTATTGTCAACGTAGATTGGGTTCATTTGGAAACCTCCTCGACCACCAGATCGGGAGAGACAAATTCTCTGAGTTTGGCTTCAACCAGGTTTTTCAAAGTTATGGGGGCGGATTTGCAAGCCGAACAGGCGCCGCGTGTGGCGACCAATATGCGGTTGCCAATAATATCGATTAACTCAATATCGCCGCCGTCGAGCTGTAGTGAGGGGCGAATTTCACGTTCGATGGTCTCTTCGATGAGGCGCATTTTCTGGATATTTGAGAGTTCCTTTTTCTCTTCCAGCTGCGGTTTGTGTTGAACTTCGAGAATGATTTTGGCGATATCACCGTGACAGCGTTCACAGCCTCCGCCAGCTTTCGTGAAGTTGGTCACCTCTTCAACTGTTTTCAGGTGGTTTTCCTGAATTGCCTTAATGATCTCAAGGTCAGTTACGCCGAAACATTCGCAGATAACGGTTCCCTCTTTTTCTTCGATCGGGGTGCCACGATAGCAGGCAATTGCTTTTTCTAGAGCTTCATGCCCCATTACTGAACAGTGCATCTTTTCTTTCGGGAGCCCCCCTAAGTAATCGGCAATATGCTGGTTGGAAATTTTTTCCGCCTCTTCGATGGTTTTGCCAATCATCATCTCAGTCAAAGCCGAACCTGAGGCGATGGCACTGGCGCAGCCAAAGGTTTTGACTTTGGCATCAGCTATAAGTCCCTGGTCGTCAAGTTTAAAAGTTAGTTTCAGGGCGTCGCCGCATGAGAGGGAGCCGACATCACCGACGCCGTCCGGATTTTCAATTTCACCGACGTTGCTTGGGTTTAAAAAATGCTCTTTTACTTTATCTGTGTATTCCCACATGGCACTTACTCCTTTTAAAATGTCATTCCGGCGAAAGCCGGAATCCAGTGATTTCGATATGTTTGTTGTGTCGTATTCGAACCGACGTGAAAATATTTAGGCTTGATTTTTAATTTGAGGTCTAATCTTGATAATATTAGTTTGTTTTCGAAAAATCAAGTATTTTTATGAGAAAAGCTTAAAATTGTTGCAATTTAACTTCCCTTGACATTTTTCAGATTCGTATGCACTATACTGAGGAACGGAGTTTTTTAATTTCAGAATTATTTGCAGGTGGTAAACAATGTTAAAACTTTTTCTTGCTTTCACCCTGATTCCGGCACTTGAAATCTATCTTTTTGTTCGCCTTGGGGGCGCTATCGGGTTGTTTAATACGTTTCTGGTAGTGATTTTGACTGGAATTGTCGGGGCCGGATTGGCCCGCTGGCAGGGGGCGGAGACGATGTTTAAGATCCGCCAAAGTCTTAATCAGGGAGTGACGCCAGCCGAAGAGATGCTTGACGCCGGGCTTATTTTTGTTGCCGGAATGGTACTGCTGACTCCCGGTTTCTTGACGGACACTATGGGAATCCTCTTGTTGTGGCCGCCCAGTCGTCGTCGTTTCAAAATTTTCTTGCGGCGTAAATTTGACCAGTGGCGAGCGGAAGGTCAGATTAATGTCGTGCGTTACGACTGATATGTCAACCAATAACGTAGGCGAATAGTAATTATTCAGCCTATTTTCACAAATAAGAAAGCCCCGCATTATGAGTGCCGGGCTTCAAATTTTCACAGGAGAGTAGTTGTTTTTTATTAAACTTAAGCTAAAGGTGTTCGCTCAATAAACGTAACAACTTCACCCTATTCGCAGAGAAGCTCTTGTTGGTAGAGATTGATTGCCGTTAGACCTTGCCCTCGTCAATATTAACTTGGGAAATACATTGATATTCCTAAACGACTTTATTCACTAGTTTAATTTTACTCCGACCCCAATTATTTGCGCAATTATTTGCGACCCCAATTATTTGAAATAAATGAAAGTACCCATTAGTCAGGCCTGACCCCGTTCCTGTGGACCCCGTTCCTGTGGACCCCGTTCCTGTGACCCCACTCCTGCTGACCCCGTTTCTGACCCCGTTCCCTTTCCGGACTTATTCTTTATCATTTCAAGAGGTTTGTTTGGTCCGACCTCCACCCCGGCCCCGCCCACCGGCGGGCCCTCGCATTACTCATGTTACTCGGGCTGTAAAAAAAGGGAGACCGGAACGGTCTCCCTTGATAAAACTGGTGATGGTTGATGTATCAGTGATTATGGATCTACATCTTGCCGGGCTTTCCAATGTTGTTGAACACCCTGATATTCTGGCCGTCGGAAAAATATGCCACCGGATCTGTATCTGTCGTTCCCTTCAGTACAAAGGTAAACTCGCCATCAATCGGATCTTCTGTTCCAAATAGAGCTCTAACATTGTACATTTCAAACTTGGCGACAAAGTTGCCGCGATCATCCTCAAGACATAATTCAATGGTAACTTCACCTAAGGTATCTCCACCTAAGGGAAGTACATTTAAGGTAACTGTACTACAATCAACAGCACCATAAGGAATGTTGGTGTGTACGGTCACCCATGTGCTACTGCTACCGAGGTTAATGACGTGCGGTGCCACATCAATGACCAAATTTTCAATGTCAGCGTGGGATGTCAGGGGAGTCATGCTTGCCATCAGGGCGAAACAGATAAGTGCGAAAAGAACTTTGATCTTTTTCATTTGGTTAATCTCCTTTTAAGTTTTAAAATAAATATAATTTTTTGGTTGGCCAAACCTTAGCAAAATTATCTACAACAATTGTACCAGACGTTATCCGTAGGTTATTTTATTTGCCAAACTGCACTGTTGCTGTGTTTTGCCGTCGATCTTGGTGGTGGCAGGATCGGGCCTGCTTGCCAACTCTCGACAAAAATATAGAAAACGTGTGGCTTTGAAGCCGGTTGTTCGTGGCCTGAGAGTACAGGTTTGTAATATGGCTACTATCCTGGTTGTTTTTATTATACTTCTTTCCGGTATTAATCCTGTTCGCCAAACCTTGCTGGGGAGGTAACTATTCAGGTGCCGCTCACACAAACCACCAGGCTTGGGGTCATTGCTGGTAAAAGGTGCGCTAGCACCCCAGGCTTCGCTGTGAGCGGAGCGAGGAAGCACCCTTGGGTGTGCGCGCCCTCCCATCTATGAGGGCGAAGCAAAGTTCGTCGCAATTAGTGTATTAGCTGTAGCTTTATGGTGGGTACCTGAATAGTTAGTGCGGCCGGGCCTAGGTCGCATATTCAAGCGGGTGCGAATCCC